>JAEUGW010000001.1 GCA_016795565.1 Opitutaceae bacterium
GCCCCAGTCCAACCACTCGGCCGGGCCGACGCAATCCCGCCCGAACCGGGTTCCTCCGACGAGCTGTGACGCCCATTCTCGGAACCCGGTCCGGGCTGTTTTCCTCGCCTTCTCGCATCGGTGCAGACATACAAGAATCCATCAGGATGCGAGCATGCCACTGGATCCTTCGCTTCGCTCAGGATGACAGATGGCGAGAAATCCATTCGTATCAATCCGCGTCATCCGCGGGGAAGCTTCTTCGTCAGGCCTTCGATCAAGGACTCAAGCGAGGCCTCCGTCGCCTCGAAATCCACCGGCAGGCCGAGCTGTTTCATCGTGGCCGTCGTCGTCGGCCCGATGCTGCCCGCGAGCGGGCGCTTCGCCTTGGCGGAGAGCTTGAGCGTCGCGGCCTGGTCGAAGAACGATTGGGCCGCCGACGGGCTGGCAAACAGGATGGCGTCCGCGCCCTTCGCGCGAAAATCACCGGCCAGAGGATCGGCCGCCAGGTCGGTCTCCTCGGTCTTGTAAACCGGCAGCTGGTCCACGATGGCGCGGGCCTCATTGAGTTTCTCGATGAGAACCTCGCGGTTTTGATTGCCGGTCACTACGAGCACCTTGGCGCTGTCCATCGATTCACGGCTGGTCAGTTCCTTCGCCAGCTCCTCGGCGGTGGCCTTCTTTGGCTGCAGATCCACCCGCAGGCGCTGCTCGCGGACGGCGGCGGCCGTGGCCTCGCCGACGACCGCGATGCGGACCATGCCGAGCGCGCGGATGTCGTCGAACACCCGGTGGAACTCCTCGAAGAAATACTTCACGCCGTTGACGCTCGTGAAAACGAGCCACTCATATTGGGTCAGCTCCTGAAGCACCTCGGCCAGCGTGTGCAGGTTGACGTCCTTGCTGACCTTGATGAGTGGCAGCTCGACGACCTCGGCGCCGAGCGCTTCAAGACGGGTGCGCCAGTCGGCGGACGTGGCGGCGGGACGAGTGAGGGCGATGCGGCGGCCGGTGAGCAGGGCTTTGGTCATGGGAGTCCGAGTTCCTTGAGCACGCGGTCCGCCGTGGCCGTCGGGCCGGCATAGTCCGCCTCGGCCAGCGGCAGGGTGCGGATGCCGGTCTTTTCGTGGAAGAAATGCAGTATGTTGCCGGCGACATGCGCGCCGAAGGCCATCTGGCAGCCACCGCCCAAGGCGGCTTGCAGGGCCCGCTCCACGGTCACGTTTCGAGCGGTGGCAGCATCGAAGGCCGCGGCAAAGCGCGCCGCATCCCCGGACCGGCTTTGGATGGCGATGGCGCCCTGCCCCACGGCGGGCACGCTTTCATCGAGGTTGAGCGGGCGGAAGACAACCCCCGGCCAACTGGGGATGCCGAGGCGGTTCAGGCCGGCGCGGGCCAGGATGGTCGCGTCCGCGGCCCCGGCCGCGATTTTCTTGAGGCGCGTGTCCACGTTGCCGCGGATCTCGGTGAAGGTGGCAGCCGGGTAAAGCTTCCTTACCTGCATCTGTCGGCGCGGGCTGCTCGTGGCGATGGTGGCGGGCGTCGTGACGCCCTCGCGCAACACCAGCACATCGCGCACGTCCTCGCGCGGCAGGTAGCCCGCGACGACCAGGCCCGCGACCATCTCGCCCGGCAGGTCCTTGCAGCTGTGCACCGCCACATCCGCCTCGCCCCGCAGCAGGGCCTGCTCGAGCTCGGCGGTGAACAGGCCCTTGCCGCCCTGCTTGCTGAGCGACCACTCGGCCTGCTTGTCGCCGGTTGTGACGAGCTTCAGCAGCTCGCACTCGACCCCGGGGAAGACCGCGCGCAAATGCGCCGCGGCCATCTCGGCCTGGACAAGGGCGAGCGGACTTTTGCGCGTGGCGAGAATGATTTTTTTCAAGGGATTGGTCTGTAGGGGTGCCGCTTGACGGCACCCGCGGGCGTCGGCAAGCGACGCCCCTACAGTTAGAAGATATGGACGCTGAGGGACTCGAACCCCCGACACCCTCGGTGTAAGCGAGGTGCTCTAACCAACTGAGCTAAGCGTCCGAAAGCGGCACGAAAGGCCAAGGCTCCGGGGCTCGCAAGGGTGAATTGGGTGGTCGCCTCCGGTGGAGGGCCGGCCTCCCGGCCGGCCGCGGTCGGCCAGGAGACCGACCCTCCAAAATGTCCTCAAGCCTTCAGCGGCAGCCCCATAGCGATGATCTTCTCGGCCGTCTGGATGGCGTTGAGGGCGGCGCCCTTCCAGAGGTTGTCGCCGCTGACCCACAGCGCCAGGCCGTTGTCGAGGGCGGTGTCGAGGCGGATGCGGCCGACGCCGCACTTCTCCTGGCGGCTGTAGGCGAGCGGCGTGGGATAGGCGTTCCTCGCCGGCTCGTCGATGAGCTCGGCCCCCGGGAAGGCGGCGATGGCCTGGCGCGCGGCCTCGACCGTGACGGGGCGCGCAAACTCGGCGTTGATGGACACGGAGTGGGCGCGCACGACCGGCACGCGGATGCAGGTGGCCGACACCTTGAGATCCATCAGGCCAAGAATCTTGCGGCTCTCGATGCACATCTTCGTCTCCTCGCCGGTGTAGCCGTCCGCGCCGAACGAATCGATGTGGGGAATGAGATTCTGGAAAATCTGATGCGGATAGACCTCGCGGGTGAGCGGATGCCCGGCGGCATGGGCCTGCGTCTGCTGCTCGAGTTCCAGGATGGCGTCGGCACCGGTGCCGGACACGGATTGGTAGGTCGAGAAGACGACGCGCTTGAGTCCGAAGGCCTGATGCAGAGGGAACAGCGCCATCAGCGCCACCGCCGTCGAGCAGTTCGGGCTGGCGATGATGCCCTTGTGCCGGCGCAGGGCATCCGGATTGATCTCGGGCACGACCAGCGGGACATCGGGGTCCATCCGGAACGCCGAGCTCTTGTCGATGACGAGGCAGCCGCGCTTCACGGCCTCGGGAGCCAGCGCCTTGGTGACGGAGCCGCCGGCCGCGAAGAAACAGACGTTGAGGCCGGCGAAAGCGTCGGGCCTCGCCTCCTGCACGGTGATTTTCTTCCCGCCGAATTCGATGCTCTTGCCCGCGGAACGCGCCGAGGCCAGGGGCCGCAGCTCCGCGAGCGGAAACGCGTGCGCCTGCAACAGGGCAATCAGCTCTTGACCGACTGCTCCCGTGGCACCGACGATGCCGACCCGATAGGAATTATTGCTCACTGTGAATGAAATGTTGGAACGGCTAGAAGAAAGGTGTGCCACGCTGGGAATCAAGCCCTCAGCGCGTGTCATAGCTGTCAGCATCGCGCGGCAAACGCTGATGTTTTTCCAGGACCGCGCCTTGCGCCGCAGCCATGTCATATCCACCTCGTTGCGCCCGCCCTCCAACGTGAAGGATTCGCTCGGCACACCGCGCGGCCTCCACGTCATCGCCGAGAAGCACGGCGCCGGCTCGCCCCCGGGCATCGTGTTCAACACCCGCGTCAGCACCGGCCGGCATTTTTCCGAGTTCGACCCCGCCGCGCAGGCGCGAAACCTGATCACCTCGCGCATCCTCTGGCTGCGCGGCCTTGAGCCGGGCGTCAACGCCGGCCGCAACGCCGCCGGCGAGGTCGTGGACACCTACGAGCGCTATGTCTATATCCACGGCACCAACCACGAGGAGCGCCTCGGCGCGCCCTTCAGCGGCGGCTGCATCGAGATGAACAACCTCGAGATCGTCGCGCTCTTCGAGGAGTTGCGCGTGGGGGATTTGGTTTCGATCGATTGAGGTGGAACCCGGCCTCCGGCCGGGTTGATGCCACTCGGCATCCCGAAAGCGCGGCCGGACGCCGCGCTCCACCAACGAGCTCGGGCGTCGTCAAGCGACGCCCCTACAAGAAGACCAAGCGCAACCTACCCGTTCCGCCCGAACAGCAGCCGGAGCGAATTGAGGCACACCACCAGCGTGCTGCCCTCGTGGGCGGCGACGCCGACCGCCAGCGGCACAGCCCCGATCGCCGTGGCCACCACCATGATGACGACCACACCGAGCGAAATCGTGAGGTTCTGCCGGATGATGGCCTTGGCGCGCCGGCTCAGGCGCTCGGCGGCGAGAAAGTTCTCGATGCGGTCGTGCATCAGGATGACCTCGGCCTGCTCCAGCGCGGCGTCACTCCCCCGCGCGCCCATGGCCACGCTCACGTCGGCCGCGGCCAGACTGGGTGCGTCGTTCACGCCGTCACCCACCATGGCCACCTTTCGGCTCCGGGGGTCGGCGCGCAGTTCCTGGATTGCCGCCACCTTCATCTCGGGTGTCAGATGGGCGCGGACCTCGTCGAGGCCCAGTTCGCGGGCAACCGACTCCGCCGCCTGGCGACGGTCTCCGGTAAGCATGACGGTGCGGATGCCCATTGCCTTCAGCTCGGCGAGCACGGCCTTGGACTCGAGCCGGATCTGGTCGCGAAGCAGGACCCGGCCGATCAAGTCACGGCCCACAATCCACACCTCGGAGAGTTCCGCCGAAGCCGGCGGCAGCTTGCTGGCCCAGCCGGCCAGCGGGCCTGATTCCAACAGCTCGCGTCGTCCCAGCAGGGCTTGCCCGCCGCTGTAGCTCCCGCGGACACCCTGCCCGACGATGTTCTGGAAGTCCGCGAGCGGCAGCTCCCGCACGCCGCGCGCCTTCGCGTCGCGCACGATGGCGCGCGCCAGCGGGTGCTCCGACTTCGCCTCCAGTGCATAGGCCAGCTCCATGATCTCGGTCTCGCGCCCCGGCGGAAAACTCTCGTAGCCCACGACCGCCAGCTCGCCCGTCGTGAGCGTGCCGGTCTTGTCCAGGGCCACCACGTTGATGTCGGCCAGCTTCTCGATCGCCGCCCCGCCGCGGAACAGCACGCCATGCCGAGCCCCCCAGGCGATAGCCGCGAGGATGGCCGAAGGAATGGACAACACGAGTGCGCAGGGGCTGGCCACGACCATCAGCGTCATCGCCCGGTAGAACGCCGAGCGCTGCTCCGGCGTGTTGGCGAACGCCGGCAGGTCGAAGGCCAGCCACCAGACCAGGAACATCGCGAAGGATCCGCCAATGACGGCGTAGGTGTAGCCCGTGCCGAACTTGTCGGTGAACCGCTCGCTCGGCGCCTTGAGCTTCTGCGCCGTCTGGATGAGCCGGATGATCTTCTGCAGCGTGCTCTCCGCCGGCAGCCGCACGACCTCATAGTCGAGCGCACCCCACAGGTTGATCGTGCCGCTGAACACCTGGTCGCCCCTGCCCTTCTCGACCGGGGTGGCCTCGCCGGTGAGGTTGGCCTCGTCGGCGGCGCTCTTGCCGTCAGTCACGAGGCCGTCGGCGGGGAACGCCCCGCCCGGCCGCACCCGCACCCGCGAGCCGACCCGCAAATCCTCGACCGCAATCTCCCGCTCCTGGCCGTTCGTCTCGATCACGGTGGCCCGCTTCGGGGCGGACTTCAGCAGCGAGCTCACCTCGCGCTGGGTGCGGTCGAGCGCGTATTCCTCCATGGCGCCGGAGGCGGAAAACAGGAACAGGAGAAGGACGGCCTCGCCCCACGCGCCGATGAACATCGCGCCGAGCGCCACCGCCAGCATCAGGAAATGGATGTCAACCTCGCGCTTCTTCAGGTTCTCCCACGAATCGACGGCCGCATCCCAGCCGCCGGCGGCGATGCCGGCGAGATAGAGGCTTTTCGCCAGCCACGGCAGGCTGGGCAGGAAATGCTCCGCCAGCAGGCCGGCGATGCCCGCGCCGCCGCAGAATGCGGCCAGCACGGCCAGCAGGCGCCACTCCTGGTCCGCAGCGGTCGGCTCGGCCTTGATCTCCGGCCACTCCATCTCCCGCCAGAGCCATAGTTTCTCGGCCGTCTGGCCCATGTTGCGACCAATCTCAATGGCATCACCGTCGCGCCTCAGCGAGAAACCGAGTGCCGCGAGGCGAGCCGGCTGGTTGGCAAAACGTGCCTCCACGGCGGCAATGGTCGCCGCGAGGTGCTGCTCGAGATCGGCCAGATTGACTTGCCCGATGGTCGCCACCGCGACCTGCCGGGCGGCCGGGTCGAGCCGCACCGCGCCCACGCCCGGCTGCTCGCACAGGAAGCGCACCAGTTCGTCGGTCCAGTTCCCGTCCCTGCCGCTCGGATTGCCCATGCGGCAGGATGTTTTGCGTGTCCCGCTTTCGCAAATATCAATTGCGCCCCGGATGCTAAATACGCTCAGTGGGCGCCCATGATCGGTTTGAATGATGACTCCGGCCCGGGTGCAGGCCACGGCCCCAAGCCCTCGCGCGTCCGCGAGCTGGCGGAGGAATTGTTCGGCGAGAACGGCGTGCTGTGCGACGCCCTCGGCCTGGAGCACAGGCCGGAGCAGGAGCAAATGGCCTGCGTGACCGCTGGGGCCTTGTATCGCGACGAGCCCCTGCTCTTCGAGGCCGGCACGGGCGTCGGCAAATCCCTTGCCTATCTCATCCCGGGCATCATCCACGCTGTCGAACAGGGCCGGCAACTCATCGTGTCCACCCACACGATCTCGCTGCAGGAGCAGATCGAGCAGAAGGACCTGCCCATCTGCCGTCGCGTGTTCAAGGCCTCACCCGATCTGGCCAAGTATGCCGACTTCCGCTCGACCGTGCTCGTCGGCAAGTCGAACTACCTCTGCCCCACCCGGCTGGGGCATGCCCTCGCCGACCGCGCCAGCCTCTTTGCCGACGCCGACTACGAGGAGCTGCAGCGCATCGCCACCTGGGCGGAAACCACCACCACCGGCCTGCGCCACGAGCTGAAGCCGCCGCCCCGTCCCGAGATATGGGACGCCGTCAACGCCGACTCCTCCGCCTGCTCCCGCAAGCACTGCGACGACGCCAAATGCCACTACCAGCGCGCCCGGGCCCGGCTCCGCACGGCGCAGGTCATCATCGTCAACCACGCGCTGCTCTTCGCGCTGATCAACGCCGGCGGCGCCCGCGCCCACGGCTCGGGGCCCGAGGGCCAGGGCGTGCTGTTTCCCGACGACTTCCTCGTGCTCGACGAGGCCCACACCGTGCCCGAAGTGGCCACGGACAACTTCGGTCTGTCGCTCAGCAGCTACGGCGTGGACCGCGCGCTGAAACACCTGTTCAACCCCCGCACCAAGCGCGGGCTGTTCAGGAAGCACGGTGGCCCGCAAGGCCAGCAACTGGTGCTCGACGCGCTCGATGCCTCGCAGCAATTCTTCGATTTCCTCGCCACCCGCATCCTCGACCAGCGCGCCATCGTTCGTGTCCGCGAGCAAGGCGTGGCCGAACCGATGCTCGACGGCCCGCTTGGGGCGCTGCACCGCCTGCTCGGCAAGCTCGCCGACAAACTGGAAGACGGCCGCGAGCGCGACGAATTGCTGGAGCAGCACATGCGCCTCAAGGGCCTGCAGGCTGGCCTCAATGAGTGGCTGACTCTCGGCGACCCGGGCCATGTTTACTGGCTCGAGCGCAGCGGCCGGAAGCAGACCATCGTCACCCTCCGCAGCGCGCCGATTGACGTGGCGCCCGAGCTGCGGCAACATCTCTTCGGCTGCCGCACGAGCGTCGTCTGCACCAGCGCCACGCTCGCCATGGGCGGCAGCATCGAGCCGTTTGCGAAACGCATTGGGGCGGACGCGGCCGAAACCGTGGCCGTGAAGTCGCCTTTTGATTTTGACCGCCACATGCGGGTGTTTGTCGCGGCCGACGTGCCCCTGCCCTCACCCAAGGACGCCAAACTGGCGATAGAGACCCTCACGGACTACATCCGCTTTTGCACCGGCAAGGTGCGCGGCGGCTCGCTTGTGCTGTTCACCAGCTACACCGACATGCGCACCGTGGCGGCCGCGCTCGAGCCCGGCTGGCGCGCGGCGGGCCGGCCCTTTCTGATGCAAGGGGCCGACCTGTCCCGCACCGAGCTCGCCCAGCAGATGCGCCAGCTCGGCAACGCAGTCCTCTTTGGCACCGACAGCTTCTGGACCGGAGTGGACGTCCCCGGCGCGGCGCTGTCGCAGGTCATCATCACCCGCCTGCCCTTTGACCCGCCCACCCATCCCATCACCGAGGCCAAGTGCGAACAGATCCAGGCGGCCGGTGGCAAACCCTTCAACGAACTCACCCTGCCCGACGCCCTCATCAAATTCCGGCAGGGTGTCGGCCGTCTCATCCGCAACAAAACCGACCGCGGGACGGTGACGATCCTCGACTCGCGGGTGCTGGCCAAGGCCTACGGGCGCGAGTTTTTGGCCTCCTTGCCCACGGAAGCCTACGAGCGGATGAGCCTTACCGACCGCGACCGTGTTTTTAGACCTTTCCCTTGAACCAAACCTCCCACTAGGCTTCCCGAAATGATGTCTTTGCGCTCCTATGCCCACACCGACGTCGGGAACGTCCGACCGGAGAATGAGGACAGTTTCCTGCGCAACGACATCCACCAGCTCTATGCGGTCGCGGACGGTATCGGCGGCCTGCCCGCCGGAGGCCAGGCCAGCCAGCTGGCGGTGGCGACCCTGGAGAAGATTTTCACGAGCCACGCGGCCGGTCACAAACTCAACTACCCGCGCATCCTGGCCGAGGTAAACGACCAGGTCTTCCGGCTCGGGCGCATCCTCAGTCCCCAGTTTGGCATCGGCTCCACCCTCACCTTTGCCCACATCACCGGCGTGAAGCTGAACATCGGCCACGTCGGCGACTCCTCCGCTCTGCGCCTGCGCTCCAAGCACCTCGAGCAACTCACCCGCGACCACACCATCGAGAACGAGATGAAGGACCGGGCCGCCCGCGGCGAGCCGATGGCCATGCTGATGGAGAACCGCAACGCCCTCACCCGCTGCATCGGGCAGCCCCCGCCGCTGGAGGCCGAATGCACCAGCCACACCCTGCTGCCGCACGACCGCTACCTGCTGTGCAGCGATGGCATCAGCCGCTTCCTCAGCCCCGCCGAGATTGCGGATATCCTGGGCGCGGCGGAGGAACCCGAGGCGGCCGCCCGGCGGCTGATCGCGCGCGCCAACGAACTCGGCGGCCTGGACAACTCCACCGCCGTTGTGCTCTTTTGCGACTGAGCATCTTGGAGGGTCGGTCTCCTGACCGACCGCGGCCGGCCGGGAGGCCGGCCCTCCACTGAGAATCCACGATTTCGTGACGACCCCTTCCCGTTCCACCCAGTTTAAGGCCCTCGTCGCCCGGCAGCCCGATAACGAGCTTTTCCGCTTCAGTCTCGCGCAAGCCCTGCTCGCGGAAGACCGTCCAGCCGAGGTGATCGAACACCTGGAGTTCTGCGCCGGCAAGAAGGCCGACTGGATGATGCCGCGCATCCTGCTCGGCAAGGCACTCGTCGGCCTTGGGCGCCGCGCCGAGGCCAGACCCTGGTTGGAACAGGCGCTGCAACTCGCCACCGCGCAGAGCCACGAGGATCCTGAGCGGGAACTGAGGACGCTGCTCTCCGAACTCTAGCCGCGGCTAGCCCCACAATGGCGCCGGATACCGTCCGTCCTTGATCAACGCGCCGATTGCCGCCTGCGACGCCGCCAAATCCTCGCGATAGGTGATGCCGAACCAGGCATCGGCGCTCTTGAGCAAGGCCACCTTCGTCTCGCCGCGCTCATTCAAGGTGCTCAGTGCCGTGGGCAGGTAGAACTCCGCTTTCGGGTCACCGGCCTGCTTCACCTGAAAATCGGCGAAAAGCATCTCCAACTGCGGGAAAATCAGCGGCGTGAAACCCCAGAAATTCATCGAGACGATTTCGTCGCCGGTCAGTGCCTGGGGCGTGCCGTCCGCGCCGGTATAGCGCGCCCCGGTGGCTGTCTTCTCAATCTTCGTGATCTCGGTGATGCCCAGCAGACGGCCGGACGCATCGGTGGCGCACAGACCGCGGCTGACGGTGCCGAATTCCGACAGCGTCTGCCGCAGCGGATAGCCCACCATCGCGCAGTCCGCCGACGCCGCGAAATGAGCGGCGAGTGTCTGGTAGCCCGCGGCGCCGTAGAAATCATCGGCGTTGATGACCGCAAACGGCCCGCGCACGGCGTCGCGCGCCGCGAGCACGGCGTGCCCCGTGCCCCAGGGCTTGGTGCGTCCGGTGCCGGTTTCCTGAAACACATAGGCCACATCCATTCGCGACTCGAGCCGCTTGCCGATCGTCGCCCGGAAGTCCGCCTCGATGTCCTTGCGGATGACGAGCACCAGCCGGCCGAAGCCCGCCCGCAGCGCGTCGTAGGCCGAATACTCGATGATCAGTTCGCCCGCCGGTCCGACCGGCTGCACCTGCTTGAGGCCGCCAAAGCGGCTGCCCATGCCCGCGGCGAGGATGACGAGATCGTGGGAATTCTTGGCCATGACAGACACGGAACACGCGGAACCACTTCCCGTAAAACAAAAAGCCGCCACCCGGAGGGTGACGGCGTGATTGGTGCCAGGGGCGAGGATTGAACTCGCGACCAAAGGCTTATGAGTCCTCTGCTCTACCACTGAGCTACCCTGGCGAAAGGGACGCGGAAGAAGTCACATTTTTCCCCTGAAATCCACAAGATTTTTCTAGATGTCATCCGGCCCCAGCCAGCGGAAGTAAGTGATGACAAAGCGCCGGCCAAAGCCCGGCAGCGGCTCCGGAGTGCGCTGCACGATGGCTTCAACGTAGGCCGTGGACTCGATTCGGGCTGGATCAGCCGGGTTGAGCGCCTCGCCATACGCTCGGATGCGGAACGTGTCCGAGCGAACCGTCAGCATCGGGCCCAGGGCCGCCAATATCTGCGTGAAGTTCGGGGAGCTGGTGATGGGGAAGACCGTGGCCAGGTAGGTGGCAAAACCCACGACCGAGGTAAAAGGGGCATTGGCGGCCTTGCCGGCGGTTGTGCCCGCGATGTTGTTGCCGATGAGATTCCCGCGATTGGCCACATTCAGCACCGGAGTCACCGCCGGCATGGTGTTGTAGGTGTCGAGCAGGTTGCGCCACACCAGCGTGGACGCGGTGTTGATGTTGATCATCCCGGAGCGGTATTGCGCTCCGGCCACGAATCGCGGCGTCAGCGTCACGTAGTGAAAGCAGTCCTGCAGGACGGAGGGTGTCACGGGCGCCAGCAGCCCCATCTGCTCGTAGGATAGCAGCGAGGGCAGGACGGCGGCGTTGGTCTCGAGCGCCGTCCTAAGCCGCAGCTGGTTGGTGAGCATGGATGAGCCAATCGCCGGAACCGCCGCGGGCACCGCGCGCTCGGCCGGCGGCGCGTAGGCCCCGAGCTTGATGCCCTCGTCGGTGACCAGATACGCGTAGCTGCCAACCCTCGCGGGCAGTCCGGGCGAACCGGGCGAATCCGACACCGTAACCGGGATCTTCCCGGCGATGACGTGTTCCTTTTCCACATTGGGCGAGGTGGAGCTGGCGGCTCCGACACTGCCCGGGCCGATCAACTCGACCGTATCGGGGCCGGCGCTGGTCGCATTGATCGCGCCCGAGGTCAGCCACGCCACGAAGCTGCCGTCCACGCGCCACACGCCACACCAGTAGCGCGTCGTCGCGTTCGGATTGCCCGCCACCCCGGTGATGCCGGCCATGCCGGTGACGCGATCGTCGTCGCCCGCGTGACGCTGCAACTCACCCAAGGCGACGCTGAGGGCGAGCGTGGCGTTCTGGCGGGCCTGGGTCTGATAGACGCTGGCGGTGGACGTTCCGCTCCCAACCCTGGTCAGCGCGCTGAGCGCAAAAACGGCCAGCACCAGCAGCGCAAGCAGCACGAGGGTGATGACCAAGGCGAAGCCTGCTGTCTTCCGCGCCCTCATGGTGCCGTTCCCTTGATCTCGACTCTCCGCACAAAAACCCGGGAGTTCGCCTCCACCACGGCCCACCACCAGTCAGCGTCCGAGGCATAGGCGGGCGGGCGGCTCGGGATGCGGCCCAGCTCGATGGCCTCCAGTTGCGTCGCCCCCGCATCCGTCAGCACGCGGACCATCACGTCCGCCACTTCCGGGTAGCGGGAGTCGGGCGCCAGGCTGTTTCCGATGGCCTGATGTGACGTGTCACCCAGACCAGCCGGATAGATGCGGAGCAGAGTGCCGTCGGGATTCCGCACATACAGCCAGCAGCCAAAATCCACCACGTTTGAGGCCAGCACATTGGCGTGGCTGGGATTCATCACATTCCGCGCGGCGCGATAGGCCGTCGAGCTGGCGCTGGTGGGATTGTTGGTGGTGCTGGCGTAGCCGCTGGAGGTGACGTCGTAGCCGACGGTGAAGGTATCGGTGTTGCTGATGGCCGAACGATAGAGCGAGTAGCGCACCGGGGACGCATTGGAGGCGAGCGGATCCCCGGTTACCGGGCGGCGGACCATCTGGTAGGCGACCAGGACCGGCAGGCTGCCACCGCTCTCGACATTGGTGGTGACGAAGCGCAGCCACAAACCCGACAACCCGAAGCGCGCCGACATCAGCAGCCTATCGTTGTTCGCGCCGGCCGGAGGCAAAGGCAGCAGGCTGCCGCCGTCGGCTGGTCTCATCGGACCGATGGCGGTGGCCAACCAGCCGTGGTTCGCCAGCCCGGCGGACGAATCAATGATATCGGCCGCGAGCCAGCGCCGTGCATCGCGCCGATAAACGGCCGCCTGAAGGTCCTGCTCAAGCAGATCGAGCACCTGCTTGGCGGTGGATGCCTGCGTATGCCCTGCCTGCGTGCGACGCCAGAGGTTCAGCACGCCGGACGTCACGCTCAGCATGAGCCCGGCCACAACCAAGGTGACGGTCACAGCCACCAGCAGCTCCAACAGGGTGAAAGCCCGGGATGATGCGGGTTTCATCGGTTGAGAGAAACCGCGAAGGTTGTCTGGCTGCGCTCCGCGAGCGGAACCGGTGCCAAGGCCCCCGGCACCCGGTAGGGCCAGGACACGCGAACGTGCAACGCGAGAAAAGCTTTCGCTCCGGTGAACGCCAGGGGCTCCGCCGGGAACCGCCAGCACTCCACCAGAAAATACTGTGCATCGGCGGGAATCAGCGCGGCCGGCGGCGTCACATTGGGCGATTGCACCTCGGCGGCTTCCCGGTCGGCGACCAGGGCGAAACCATGGTCCAACGGGGCCGCCATCACGGGAATTTGCGCGGCCAGTCCGTCGAAGCCATTCCCGGCGAGGCGCGCGAGTTCCACCCGGACCGCCGCGGGCAGGCGCTGGGCGGTGAGGACATCAGCCGAGTCCGCCGCCTGGCGCGACAGGGTGCCCAACAAGCCGATGATGACCACGATGGATCCCGCAAACAGGCCAACCGCGATGACAACCTCGATCAGCGAGAAGGCACGGATTCTGGCGGCTGGCCTCATCAGAACGCGCTGCGGTCGTTCAACAACGCCGGCACACCGTAGGCACTCAACACCAGGCCCCGCACCGCCTGGGGATTGACCAACTGCACCGGCGCTTCCCCGCTCAGATAGCCGCCCGGCGCTTTCCGGGTGCCGAGCGCAATGACCAGAAATCCCCGGGGCGGCGTGCCGCCACTCACCGACGCGAGCGTGCCATTGGCCGCGAAGGCCACGCCGGTCCAGGTTTGCGCCGACATATCGCCCTCCAAAATCAATCTTAGGGACTGGCCGGCAAAAAGGTCTGAAACCAAGTCCGCCGTGGCATCCGAGGTGCGCTTCCAATCCGTTGGACTGGCAGTCAGTCCCGGGGTCTGCGTCAGGGACGAAGGCACGATGTAGACGCCCTCGGGCAGAGTGACGGTGGTGATCGTGTCCCAATCCGCGGGGCTCGAGCCGGCCTGACGGGCCAGCTGGAGCGCGATGTAGCGGAGGTAGCGTTCGGGTGACGCCGCGTCCGTGTTGATCAGCAGGCGGGTCTTGCGGCCGGCGGCGGGAGCCTTCGTGCGCGCGACGCTGATGAGGTTCGCCATCGTCGCCTGCCCGGCTTGCAGCGCGGCCGCCGCGCCGCCGCCGGTCAGACCGCTCACGAGGAAAAACGACATCACCCCGATCAGCCCGATGACCACGAGCAGTTCCAACAAGGTAAAGGCCCGTGTCCGCTGTGCTTTCATTTCCAACTGAAGATGAAGTCCGGGTTCGCGGCGTCGGCGCCGGGTGCCGGGGCATAGAAAATCACCCCGGCCCGAACCCCCGTCGCCGGGAAGTCCGTCGCGGTGGGCGTCAGACCGTTCACCGCCGGGAGCGCGGAATAGTCGCTGCCGATGCGGATGACGCCGTCGAGATCCTTGTCCACCAGCACGGCGATGGCGGTGTTGTCAAAAGCGTCGCGCAGCAGGTTGGGCGCGGGCGAATTGGCGTTGGTGAGGTCGGCCTCGCTGAACGAGTGGAAGCCGATGCGCTTGCGGTTTTGCGCGGCCGCCGCCCCGGAAGCCGGAAGCGGTGTGCCGTCGCGCTTCCGGCCGGCGAGGATATCGTGAAAGGGGTGATCGCCCGTCATGGCCGGGGAGGAGCCGCCGTTGACGAGCGCGGATGGATCAAAGGCCGGGTAATAGCCGTATTCGCTCCTGAAGCCCTCGATGGCCGCCGACCACTGGCTGAACTGCACCTTCGTTCGCGCCTTGTGGGCCGAGACCCGCGCCGCGCGCACGCCGGGAAAAATCAGGGCCGCGAGGATGCCGATGACGGCAATGACCGAGAGCAACTCAAGGAGCGTGAACCCTCCTGCGCCAAGGCTGCGGCAAGGCAAGTCCCCGCTCGCTGATCGCTGCTGGCTGAACGCTGGTGGACTCATGTTCAGTTCCGGTTGGCGTGGATGTTGTCAACGTTGGCGGGTGAGGCAACCTCCGGAAAACCGCCCGGCAACAAGGCGGCATTGTCGCCGCCGTCGGGCCCGGCGGAATAGAGCACGAACCCGGGATTGGTCCAACCGCCTGCCGGCACCTTGTAGGCGTAAACGTAAG
Organism: Opitutaceae bacterium; assembly: GCA_016795565.1. Taxonomy (GTDB): domain Bacteria; phylum Verrucomicrobiota; class Verrucomicrobiia; order Opitutales; family Opitutaceae; genus Lacunisphaera. The sequence goes on from JAEUGW010000001.1 coordinate 14,783, forward strand.
GGCGCTCCCAGGGATCGAGCAACCGGCCGCCCGTGATCGTGAACCGCGCGGTCTCCACCACGGCGCGACCGCTGATGGCCGCATCGGATGCCGGACCGCGCCGGCCCAGCAGGGCTCGAAGCAGCTGCGCCTCATCATCCGTGCGCGGGTAGTCGCCGTAGTTCAGTTTGTAGGTCTCCAGGGCGGCGCCGAGAGCGGCGAGTTCCGCCTTGGCCCGGGCAACCTTGCCACTTTCGGAGGCGCGGCGCCCCGCCCCGATGACGATGCCGGAGAGAACCGCGATAATCGCGATGACGGCGAGCAACTCCAGGAGGGTGAAACCCGAAATCGCGGAAACGCAGCAGGACGGAGAGGCGGAATTGACCGGCTTCATGAACGGGCTCCGGGTTTCCGCTCTTTCGCGTTGCCGCGATCAACCGGCCTTATTCCTCGCTTTGCAGAGCGGTGATAACGGAGAAATCCTCGAGCGTAGTCGTGTCGCCCTTGATGCCGCCGGTGGTGGCCAGCTCCTTGAGGAGGCGGCGCATGATTTTGCCGGAGCGCGTCTTGGGCAGGCCGGCGGCGAAGCGGACATCGTCGGGCTTGGCAAGCGAGCCGATCTCCTTGCCGACGTGCGTGCGGAGCTGCTCCTTGAGGTCGGCGCTGGCGGCGATGCCGGACTTGAGCGTGACGAACACGACGAGCGCCTGCCCCTTGAGGTCGTCGGGGCGGCCGACCACGGCGGCCTCCGCGACGGACGGATGCGACACCAGCGCGCTCTCAACCTCGGCGGTGCCGATGCGGTGGCCGGAGACGTTGAGCACGTCGTCGATGCGGCCGACCACCCAGAGGTAGCCATCCTTGTCCTTGCGTGCGCCGTCGCCACAGAAATACAGCCCGGGAATCTCGCTCCAATATTGCTTCTTGAAGCGTTCGTCGTCGCCCCAGAGCGTGCGCAGCATGGAGGGCCAGGGCTGGGTGAGGAAGAGCTTGCCGCCGCTGTTGGCGGGAACCTCGACACCCTTTTCGTCCAGCACCTTGGGCACGACGCCGAAGAACGGCAGCGTGCAGGAGCCGGGCTTGGTCGGGATGGCGCCGGGCAGCGGCGTAACCATGATGCCCCCGGTCTCGGTCTGCCACCAGGTGTCCACAATCGGACAGCGCTTCTTGCCGATGAGCGTGTGATACCACATCCACGCCTCGGGATTGATGGGTTCGCCGACGGAACCGAGCAGGCGCAGCGAGGCGAGGCTGTGGCGCTTCACATAGTCGTCACCCCAGCGCATGAAGGCGCGGATGGCGGTTGGCGCCGTGTAGAAGACCGTGACGCCGTGCTTGTCGATGATCTGCCAGAAGCGGTCGGGCTCGGGCTGGTTGGGCGCGCCCTCATACATCAGCACGGTCGCGCCACAGCTGAGCGGGCCGTAAACGACGTAGCTGTGGCCGGTGATCCAACCGATGTCGGCCGTGCACCAATAGACGTCGGTCTCCTTGAGATCGAAGACGTAGTGCGACGTCATCGTCGTCCCGAGCAGGTATCCGGCGCTGGTGTGCAGCACCCCCTTCGGCTTGCCGGTGGAACCGGAGGTGTAGAGGATGAAAAGCGGGGCCTCGCTGTCATGGGCCTTGGCCTTGTGCGTCGTGGAGGCATCGGCCATGAGGTCGTGCCACCAGCGGTCGCGGCCGACATCCATGGCGATGTCATTGCCCGTGCGCTTGAGCACCACGACGTGCTGCACGGTCGGCGTGTGCGCGAGGGCGCGGTCCACATTGGGCTTGAGCTCGACGACCTTGCCGCGCCGCCAGCCCCCGTCCGCCGTGATGATGAGCTTGGCCTGGCAATCGTTCACACGATCCTTGATGGCCTCCGCGCTGAAGCCGCCGAAGATGACCGTGTGGATCACGCCGACCCGCGCACAGGCCAGCATGGCCACGGCCGCCTCGGGCACCATGGGCATGTAGATGGCGGCGCGATCCCCTTTCTTCAGGCCGAGTGACTCGAGGACATTGGCGAACTTGCAGACCTCCCGCTGGAGCTGGGCGTAGGTGATGGTGCGCACATCGCCCGGCTCGCCTTCAAAAATAATTGCCGCCTTGTTGGCCCGGGCGGTGGCAAGGTGGCGATCGAGGCAATTTTCAGCCACATTCAACTGCCCGCCGGTGAACCACTTAGCGTGGGGCGCCTTCCATTTCAAGACGCTGCTGAAGGGCTTGCGCCAGGTGAGAAATTCCTTGGCTTGTTTGCCCCAAAAACGGTCTGGAGCGTTGACAGACTCGGCGTAGAGCCTACGGTAAGTCGCGTAGCTGCCAAGGTTTGCTTGGTTCTTGAATTCAGCCGATGGTTTGAAAATCCGGCTTTCGCGAGACACCGAGGTAATCGTTTGGTCCGTCACTGTTTCTCCTCTTTCTGGGGGTTGAAGCTTAGCTGGTTCTGAAATGCCCCTGACGGATTATTCGGTCAAGCTCAGGCATCTGCCTAAACTCGTTTTGTATGGATAAAGACAACTCGTCGGCCGCCTCCACGGCTTCCCCGACTCCCTCCCCAGCGCCCGCTCCGGCCCAGCCGGACAACAGCATCCGCGTCGAAGGCATCCTCGACATCGACAACAGCCGCAACGGCGCGTTGCTCGATCTCGCCAAGCACGGCAAGCGGCGGCCGACCGACCCGTTCATGCCGCGCGAGCTCATCCGCCGCTTCCACCTGAACCAGGGCAGTATGGTCACCGCCATGGCGACGCCCGACGAGCGCTTCCCCAACCCCAAGATCCGTTTCATCGAAAAGGTTGACGGTCTCGATCTCGAGGCGCGCCGCCGCGCCGTGGACTTCGCGAACCTCACGACCATCACGCCGGACGAGCAGATCAAGCTCGAGCTCAAGGACGGCCGCATGACCACGCGCGTGATGGATCTTTTCTGTCCCATCGGCAAGGGCACCCGCGGCCTCATCGTCGCCCCGCCCCGCACCGGCAAGACCACCTACCTCCGCGACATCGCGCTGGGCGTCCTCCAGAACCACCCCGAGTGCCACGTCATGATCCTCCTCGTGGACGAGCGCCCCGAGGAAGTCACCGACTTCAAGCGCAGCGTCCCCGCCGAGGTTTGGGCCTCGTCCAACGACGACCCGGTCGAGAACCACATCCGCGTGGCCGACCTCTGCATCGAGCGGGCCAAGCGCCTCGTGGAGGCCGGCAAGGATGTCGTCCTGCTGATTGATTCGCTCACCCGCCTCGCCCGCGCCCACAACACCGCCAAGAATTCCGGGCGCACCGGCTCCGGCGGCCTCGACGTCCGCGCCCTCGAGAAGCCCCGCCAGCTTTTCGCCTCCGCGCGCAACACCGAGGACGGCGGCTCGCTCACCATCATCGCCTCCATCCTCGTCGAGACCGGCAGCCGCATGGACGACGTCATCTTCCAGGAATTCAAGGGCACCGGCAACATGGAGCTCGTTCTCGACCGCAAGGCGGCGGAGATGCGCATCTGGCCGGCCGTGAACATCCAGTCCTCCGGCACCCGCAAGGAGGAGCTGCTCATCAGCGACCCCAAGACCCTCGAAGGCATCCACTTCTTCCGCCGCGCCCTCGTGCAGCAGAAAATCGAGGAAGCCACCGACACCATGGTCACCCGCCTCGGCAAGACCAAGACCAACGCCGAGTTCATCAAACTCATCGTCAAGTAACTTCGCTCTTGCGCCGGCTTTTCGCCGACGCGACAAATTCCCTCCCACGCTCACCTCCCGACACGAAAGAATACTTAATGAACAGCTTCTCTGAGCAATGTCTCGATATGGCCCGCTCGATGTTGGCCCACAACCTCGACGCCATCAATGCCGACGGCACCGTCACGCCCATCCCCGGTGAAAGCCCCCGCTCCGATGAGCCGGGCCACGTCGCCTTCGCCCTCGGCGAGTATTACCGCGCCACCGGCGAGACCACGCTCAAGGGCTATGACCTGATCGACCTCGCGGCCCGCACCATCACCGCCCAGGCCTTTACCGAGCCTGCCGGCGAGAACGGCGTCGCCTATGCCTCCCTCGGCCTCCTCGCCTTCGGCCCGTCCAAGGAGCGCAATCCCGTCTGGGAGCGTCTCGTCGAGGAGACCCGCGAACGCCTCGACAAGCTCCTGCTCACCCGCAGCGACTACGACAACTACTGGCAGGCCTTCAACATCGCCAAATCGGTGTGCCGTTACAGCCTCGGCCTTTCCAAGAAGGACGAGACCTCCCGCCTGATCGAGCGCCTCGCCGAGCGCATCGAGCAGACCAGCTCGGCCGGATTCTTCGACGACGTGGAGAAGGGCATCGGCGGCCACTTCAACCTCTACGGCGTGATGACCCTCGTCTTCACCCGCTCGGCCCTGCAGCTCCACGCCAACTCCGCCCTGCGCGAGCGCAAGCTGCCCACCCTCCGCACTTACGCCGAGAAATACATCAAGATGATGCCGGACCTGGTCCGCCCCGACGGCCAGGGCTGGGCCTATGGCCGCGCCGCCGGCGCCTACGGCCAGATGCACTGCATCACGCTCATCCTCCAGGGCCTCCGCGACGGCTGGATCCCCGACGACCAGAAGAACAAGTATTTCGACATCCTGCGGCGCCTGTTCTACTATTTTTTCCAGACCTACCTCGACCAGGAGCACGGCTTCCTCGACATCCGCGACGCCGAGCGCACGGCCTACGCCTCGCACACGACGCGCATGGCCAACTTCGACGCCGCCCGCTATCTCTGCCAGTGGTCCCGCCTCGCCAAGACCGTGCAGATGCCGGACAGCGTCAAGCCCGACCCCGCGCGCACCAGCGGCCGCTTCGTCATCTTCGACAAGTCCAACCGCAAGGAGCAGGGCCTGTTCCTCTACCGCGACGCCGAGTCCGGCCTGCAGGTGCAGTTGCCGCTCGTCAGCTCCGGCGTGGACTGCACGGCGGACAACCTGCCGTTCCCCCACAGCCCCGGCGTCTTCGATTGGCCGAACAACGTTTACCTCCCCGTGATGGTGCCCGAGCTGACCTTCGGCGGAAATGTCACCTTGCCCGCGTTCTATGGCCAGAAGTGCGTCACCGGCCTGGGCCTGAAGAACTCCTTCTATTTCCGCTATGAGCAGCCCGAGCTGATCAACACCCGGGAGGAGATCGTCAAGGGCCTCGGCAGCGTGAAGGTCCAGTGGACGTTCACCGGCAGCAAGATTTCCGCGGAGTTTGCCTACACGGTCAAGAATCAGGTGCAGCTCGACAAATTCCGCTTCGCCCTCGTCATTGGCGCGCCGCACTCCAAATACCGCCTGCCCACCTCGCCGGCGCTTGGGGCGCACGGCCACCGCTGCTCGGTCCTCAAGGACGATTTCCACGCCAACTGGGCCGAGACGGAGGTCGTCAGCGCCGACCCCGCCTACAAGACCAACTACGGCAAGCTGCACTATGTCCAAATGTTCGTCCGCGATCATCCGCTCATCATGCGCCCCGGCCAGGTCTACCGCCTGGCGGTCAGCTTCGATCCGGATCTGACGGTTGCCGGGGCGTAAACCCATCAGGCAAGGCGGGGCCGCAAGCCCCGCCTTTTTTGCGCCCGCCGCCGGGCTTCAGTGTGTTCCACGATTGTGACGGCCAGGTTAAATCCTGGCGCTTTGCGCAGACCGGGCCCGCCGCCAGCTTGCTAGCCGCGCAATATCGGGTTTGCCTAGCCGCATCCCATTTCGCCCATGGCCAAAGAACCCACCGCCGTCCCCTTCGCCTTTAAACCCGCCACGCCGACCCCCAAGCAGGAGGACGAGCTGATCAAGCGCGTCCATCAGGACCTCATTGACGACTACGACGAGGAGCTCGAAATGGAGCGCGAGGACTGGGAGCATGTCACGCCCGACTCCCCCGCCCGCCCGGTCGAAAAGGACAGCACGCGGGAAGCGAGGAACCATTACTTCAAGGAACTCTTCCGCATGCAGGGGGAGCTGGTGAAGATGCATGACTGGATCGTCGCCAGCGGCCACCGCCTCGTCATCCTGTTCGAGGGGCGCGACGCCGCCGGCAAGGGCGGGGCGATCAAGCGCATCACGCAGCGTCTCAACCCGCGCGTCGCCCGCGTGGCCGCGCTGCCGGCGCCGTCCAGCCGCGAGAGGACGCAGTGGTATTTCCAGCGCTACATCGAACACCTGCCGGCCGCCGGCGAGATGGTGCTCTTCGACCGCAGCTGGTATAACCGCGCCGGCGTCGAGAAGGTCATGGGCTTCTGCACCGACGAGGAATACGAGGAGTTCTTCCGCTCCGTGCCGGAGTTCGAGAAGATGCTCGTCCGCTCCGGCATCCAGCTGATCAAATACTGGTTCTCGATTCCCGACGAGGAGCAGGAGTTCCGCTTCCGCTGCCGCATCAACGACCCGCTGAAGCAATGGAAGCTCAGCCCGATGGACCTAGAGTCCCGCAAACGCTGGGAGCAATACACGAAGGCCAAGGAGGTCATGTTCAAGCGCTCGCACATCCTCGAGGCGCCGTGGTGGATCGTGCAGGGCAAGGACAAGAAGCGGGGCCGGCTCAACTGCATCCATCACCTCCTCTCACAGGTGAAATACACCGAGGTGGCGCACAAACCCATCAAGCTGCCGCCGCGCGAGCACAATCCCGACTACCGGCGCGAACCGATCCCGCCGAAGATGCGCGTGCCCGAGGTTTACTGAACCGCGACCGGCACGGCAGCCGGGGCCGCCTCGGCTTTCGGCTTCGGGTTGCCGACGAGCACGCCGAGGTGCTCCTGTATCTTCTGGAAAAACTCCACGTTGAGGTCGCCGACGGGCACCTCGTAAAGCTGGTGCGTCGCGCGGTGCTCGTAGACCTGCCGCTGGCCGTCCTCGGAATAGCCGCGCAGCTTGATGAGCTTCTTGCGCTCGAGCATGAGCGCCAGGAACTGCAGCAGCGGCGTGTTGGTCGGGCTGGGCTCGGCCTCGGGCGCCGCCAGAGTGAGAAACAGGTTCTCCGCCGTCAGCTTGAGCATGCGGGCCGGGTCCTCCTCGGCCTTGCGCTGTTTGAAGGCCACGGTCCACCGGCAATAGATGAAAGCCGGCGGCATGAAGCGCCCGTCCTCGCTCTCCAGCAGATCCCGCCGGGCGACCTCGCCGGTGGATTCGCGCACCAGGTAGCTGGCAACCCGGTCGTTTTCCGCGAAGTCACGGCCGCTGACGAAACACTTGGTGGCGATTGGGTGAAGAGTTAACTCCATGGACGTTTTCTTGTTTACCCCCGGACGACCCGAAAGCTAGCAAATTTCCGCATGAAAGGTCGCCTCATTGCCGTCGGCGACATCCACGGCTGCCACAAGGAATTCGAGGACCTGCTCGACAGGCTGGACCTCGCAAAGGACGACCGACTCATCCTCCTCGGCGACCTCATCAACCGCGGCCCGGACAGCGGCAAGGTGGTTCAGCTGGCCCGTGAGCACGCCACGGCCTCGCTCCTCGGCAACCACGAGCTGCGGCACCTCAACTACCGGCGCACCGACGACCCGAGCCATCTGAAGAAATACGACTACGACACGATAAAGCAGCTCCGCGGCAAGGATTGGGACTATCTCGAAGGGATGAAGCTGACCTACGCGGACGAGGAGCTCGGGGTGGTGTTCGTCCACGCCGGCTTCCTGCCTGACCGGCCCTGGCAACGCCAACCCGCGCGCATTGTCACGCGCATCCAGGTCATCGGCAAGGACGGCGAACCCCACAAGCGTTCGGAGATGCCCGACGCGCCGCACTGGTCGGAGCTGTGGGCCGGTCCGCCGTTCGTCGTGTATGGCCACACGCCCCGGCCCGAGGTGGCCCGCAGCAAATGGACGCTCGGCATCGACACGGCGTGCGTCATGGGCGGCACCCTCACCGCCTATATTTTGCCCGAAAAACGGATTGTGCAGGTCAAGGCCCGCGAGCGATACTTCGGGGCATGACCGCCTACCCCGCCGCGCCGCTGCTGCTGTGTCTGGATCTGCAGCCGGTGTTCCTGGCGGCGATCAGCGACAGCCAGCGTTTCCACTGGCGCTGCTCCTTCACCCTCGAGGCCGCGACCGGACTCGGCGTGCCCGTGGTGTTCACCGAACAGGTGCCGGACAAGCTCGGCCACACCGCCGCCGACTTGCTGGCGCTGGCCCGCGAACCGGTTGTGCTGCTCAAGACCACTTTTTCACCCTTTGCCGAGAAAAAGCTGGCCGCTTACATCAAGGCGCTCGGCCACAAGCAGATTCTCATCTGCGGCCTCGAGACGCCGATCTGCGTTTACCAGACGGCAATGGATGCGCTGAAGGGCGGCTATAAGGTCACCCTGCTCGCGGATTGCCTCGGAGCTCGGCGTCCGGGCGACGCCGAGGCCGTGCTGGCCCAGCTCGCGCACGACGGCTGCCGCGTGCTGCCCGCCGAGACCGTGTTCTACTCGCTGCTCCACGAGGCCGGACATCCCTACTTCCGCGACTTTACCAAACTCGTGAAGAAATACGGCTGAGCGGCAGCGAAAAGTTTCAAGCACCCGATTTCAGAACCCGGCCTTGCTTACATCTTAAAGCTCAACCCTTATCACTTCCTTCATGTCCGACATCTCCACTCCGCTCGCTGTTCGCGAAATCAAGGCCCTGGACCCCAAGGGCGGCGACACCTTCACGAGTGTGCTGTTGATACGCCGCCTCGTCGAGAGGCCGACCAAGACCGGCAATCATTTCCTCGCCGTGGATTTGGGCGACAAGACCGGCAGCTTCAACCTGAACGTTTTCGGTGACAACCCGGCCTTCGAATTCTTCAAGTCGCTCCGCGAGGGCGCGGTGGTGCGCGTCGAAGCCAAGGTCGAATACTACCAGAACCGCCTTTCGCCCCGGCTGCAACGTGCTGAGGAAATCCCCCCCGACCAACTCGCCAACTCTCCGCTGATGGCGAATCTCGTCGAGACCGCCCCCGAGGATGCCGACGCCCTCTGGACCGAGTTCCAAGGGCACATCGCCGCCATCGGCCACACGGAGCTCCGCGCCACCGTGCAGGCACTGTTCGACGAGATCGGTGAGCAGTTCCGCACCGCGCCAGCGGCTGTGTCGATGCACCACGCCTACCGGCACGGCCTGCTCGAGCACACCTGCCACATGGCCCGCGCGGCCCGCGCGCTGCTGCCGCTCTACCCCGAGGTGGACGCCGATCTCGCCCTGGCCGGGGTGCTGGTGCACGACACCGGCAAGGTCATCGAATACCAAGGCGACCTCGTCGCCGCGAAGAGCCGCAAGGGCATACTCCAAGGGCATGTCGTCCTCGGCTACCAACTCGTTCGCAAAGCGGGCCTGAAGGCCAAGCTCAACCCCGACCTGCTCGAGCGCCTTGAGCACATCGTGCTCAGCCATCAGGGGGAACTTGAGTGGGGCGCCGCCGTCATTGCCGCGACGCCCGAAGCCGTGTTTGTCGCGAAGATCGACGACCTCGATGCCAAGATGGGCATGGTGCAGAAGCTCCTCCGCCAAGCCGGCGAGAATGACGAATTCTCCGACCGCCACCTCGGGCTGAACGCGCAGCTGCTCCTGACGCGTCCACAGAAATAAGCTACGTAAGCAGCTGCACGATGCGGACAATTTTCCGTATTGACCCAAGGGTGCTTCGTCTCGCTCAGTGGACTACGTGAGCAATTGCACGATGCGCACAATCGGCAGGAAGAGCGCGATCACGATCGTGCCCACGACGAGCGCGAGGAACAGGATGAGGATCGGCTCGATGAGCGAGCTGAGTCCGGCGACGGCGTTGTCCACCTCCTCCTCGTAGATGTCCGCCACCTTGCCGAGCATCTCGGGCAACTGGCCGGTGTGCTCGCCGACATCAATCATGCTGGTGACCATCGGCGGGAAGACCGCCGTGGCCTCCAGCGGCCGGGCAACCGGCGCGCCCTCCTTCACCCGGTCGTGCACCTCCGTGAGGGCTCCCGCCACCCGGCTGTTGCCGCAGGTGTCGCGGGTGATGAGCAGGGCCGGCAAGATGGGCACACCACTCGACAACAGCGTTCCAAGCGTCCGCCCGAAGCGCGCGATGATGGCCTTCAGAAATAGCGGGCCGAACAGCGGCAGCTTCACGATGAGCGTGTCGATGAGCTTCGCCCCCGCCGGCGTCCCCTTGAACATCTTGAAAGCGAAACCGAGCACGACCAACACTCCGAGAGTGACCAGGAAGTGGTTCTTCACGACATCACTTGCCGCCAGCACCATTTGCGTCAGGGCGGGCAGCGGCGCCCCCTTCAGCAGGTCGGCGAATATCTGCTGAAACTTCGGCACCACGAACACGAGCAGCCCGGTCAGGATCAGCACCGCCACGCCCATCACGATCAGTGGATAGACCATCGCCGCCGTGATCTTGCCTCGCAGTTGCAGGCTCTTCTCCTGGAAACGGGCCAGCCGGTCGAGCACCACGTCGAGCACCCCGCCGGCCTCGCCGGCCTTGACCATGTTGATGAAAAGCCGGTCGAAAACCTTTGGATGCTGGGCCATGGCCTCGGACAAGGTGCCGCCCGACTTGATGGCCTCGGCCAGCGCCTCGATCACGCGCTGGAAGCCCTGATTTCGCTCCTGGCGGCCCAGAACCTGCAAGCCGCGCAACAATGGCATCCCCGCCTTGAGCAGGGTGGCCAGCTGCCGCGTGAACACCGCGAGTGCTTTCGCCCCGACCAAGCGCACGAACGGCAGACGCAACTCCATCTTCAGGCCGCGCGTGGCGGGCTTTTCTGGGGTGGAACCCGGCCTCTGGACGGATTTTTCCAAGCGCGTCCGGAGGCCGCGCTCCACCTTGTCAACAGGGGCGCCCGCCACGGAAACCCCGGTCGGGAACAAGCCCCGGGCCCGCAGGATGGCGGCTGCTTGTTTCGCATCCAGAGCATCGAGCAGGCCGGATTGCTCCGTCCCGAACGTGTCGATGGCTGTGTAGGAATAACCCGGCATCTCAGGTATATTTCACGACCTCCTCCACTGTCGTCTCGCCGGCCAGTATGGCCGCCCAGCCGGCCTCGCGCAGCGGAATCATCCCCTGCTCCACCGCCTTGGCGCGGAGCTCCACCAGCGACACGCCTCGCACCACGAGTTCGCGCAGCGCATCGGTCAGCGGCAGGAACTCGAACAGTCCGATGCGCCCTTTGTAACCCAACAGGTCACAAGCCGCACAGCCGGTGCTGCGGAAAAAATTGCGATTCACCCAAGCCTCCGGCGGGAGGCCGATCTGCCGGAGAAGGGATTCGTCGGGCTCATATGGCTGCCGGCACGCGGGACACAACCGGCGCACGAGCCGCTGCGCGAGCACGGCCTCGAGCGTCGAGGCGAGCAGAAAGGGCTCTATGCCCATGTCCACCAGACGGGTCACGGCCGACGGGGCGTCGTTGGTGTGCAGCGTGCTGAGCACGAGGTGCCCGGTCAGCGAGGCCTGGATGGCGATCTGGGCCGTCTCGAGGTCGCGAATTTCCCCGACCATGACAATATCGGGATCCTGTCGGAGAAAGGTGCGCAGCGCCCGGGCAAAAGTCAGGCCCGCCGCCGGGTTCACCGGCACCTGCATGATGCCGTCGATCTCGTATTCCACCGGATCCTCCACCGTGAGCAGCTTGGCGTCGACGGTGTTGAGAATCTTCAGGCAGCTGTAAAGCGTGGTGGACTTGCCCGAGCCGGTCGGACCGGTGACGATGAAGATGCCGTTGGGCCGCCGAATGACCTCATCCACTCCCGAGCGGATCGCCGTCGGCAGGCCGAGTTGACCGAGCTCAAGCTGCATGGCGGATTGGTCGAGCACGCGGAGCACCACGCTCTCGCCGAACTGGGTCGGCAGCGTGGAAACGCGCAGGTCCACCGCGCGACCGCCGAGGTTGAGCCTGATGCGCCCGTCCTGCGGCAGGCGGCGCTCGGCGATGTTGAGGCTGGCGAGCACCTTGAGGCGCGAAAGGATTGGCAGGGCGAGATGCTTGGGCGGCGGCGTCATCTCGTAGAGCGCTCCGTCGATCCGATAGCGAATCTTGAAGTCGTGTTCAAACGGCTCGAAGTGGATGTCCGACGCCTTGTCGCGGATGGCTTGGGCGAGCACCAGGTTGACAAAGCGTATGATGGGCGTCTGCCCCGCGAGTTGCTCGATGTCGGCTTCGGTCAGCGTCTCTTCCCCCGCCTCATGCGCGGATGCCTGCAACTCATCGAGGGCGGCATCGAGCGGAATTTCCTCCTCGCCGTAATGCTGCCGGATGAGCAACTGCACCCGCTCGGGGTCGGCTACGCAGACCCGCACGTCCCGTTCCAGGGCGAAGGCCAGGTCGTTGACCAGATGGGGATCGAACGGATCGATCGCGGCGACGGTGACGGAAAAGCCGTCGGCGGCGATGGGGGCGAAGCCGTAGGTGCGGGCGAGTCGGCCCTCGACGAGCGCGAGGGCATCACCCGGCAGGTTTGCGGGCAACTCCTCCGTGTAGCCGCAACCGGTGTGGTCGGCCACGGCGTGGAGCAGCACCGGCTTCTCCAGCAACCCGAGCTCAAGGAGCGTGCGGGCGAGAGACTTGCCGGAGGCGCGGTGCTCCTCGAAGGCCGCCTGCAACGCCGCCGGTTCGACCAGCCGGCGCTCGGCAAGGAGATCGAATACCGCCTGGTCGTGTCCCTCGAACATGAGGAGACCGGCCGGGCCCGCGGCCGGTGGGTGGCGAATTACATCTCGCGCAGCTTGAAGCCCATGGTGGTGAGCTTTTCGCGCATGACGACGGGCTCCTGGGATTTTTCCAGGGCCTCGTCGGGTTCGATGAGCTCCCGGTTCACCAGGCTCATGAGGTGCGTGTCGAGGGTGATCATGCCGAGGTTGGCGCCGGTCTGGATGTCGGAGGGAATGCGGAACGTCTTGTTGTCGCGGATGAGAGAGGCGATGGACGAGGTGTTGACCATGATCTCATAGGCCGCGATGCGGCCGCCGGTCTTCTTCTTGCAGAGCGACTGGGAGATGACGCAGATGATCGAGGTCGAGAGCTGCATGCGGATCATCTCCTTCATGTTGGCCGGGAAGGCGTCCACGATGCGATCCACGGTCTTGGCGGCGCTGTTGGTGTGCAGCGTGCCGAACACCAAGTGGCCCGTCTCGGCGGCCGAGATCGCCGCCTCGATCGTCTCGAGGTCGCGCAACTCACCGACGAGGATGACGTCGGGGTCCTGGCGCAGGGCGCGCTTGATGGCCTCGGCGAAGCTCGGCACATCGGAGCCGACCTCGCGCTGGGTGACGACGCACTTCTTGTGCGGGTGATAATACTCGATCGGATCCTCGATGGTGATGATGTGGCCGTCGCGGTTCTCGTTGATGTAGTTCATCATCGAGGCAAGGGTCGTGGACTTGCCGGAACCGGTCGGGCCGGTGACGAGGAAGAGGCCGCGCTGGCGGTAGAGCAATTCCTTGATCTTGTCGGGCATGCCGATGGTGCGGAGATCGAAGAGCTGGTTGGGAATCTGGCGGAGCACCATGCCGTAGTTGCCCTTGGCCTTGAGCACGGAGACGCGGAAACGGGCCTTGTCCCCGAAGGCGAAGCCGAAGTCGGTGCCGCCGTTGAGCTTCACATTCTGGATGTGGTTGTCCGGGGTGATGGACAGCATCAGCTGCTCCGTGTCCTCGGGCCGCAGTTCAGGGCCGTCGATCGGGGTCATGCTGCCGCGCAGGCGGAGGCACGGCGGCACGCCAACCTGCAGGTGGAGATCGGAGCTCTTCTGGTCCACGACCAGCTCCAGGAGGTCATTCATTTCGTAGCTCATGCGATGGGTAGGGTTAAAGGGGATCGCCGACGGTGACGGTGACAACTTCCTCGATTGTAGTGAGGCCGGCAAGGACTTTACGGATGCCATCTTCGCGCATGGTCCGCATGCCCGCCCGCCGGGCCTGGGCGCGCAGGGCGGCGGAGGTAACGTTGTCGTAAATCATCGCGCGGATGCCGTCGTCGGCACGGAATATCTCGAAGATTCCCATCCGCCCCTGATAGCCCGTGCCATTGCAGGCCGCACAGCCCGCGCCGTGCGCGAAGTCTGCGCCCTCCAGTTGGCCGGATTGGCACCCGAGGGCGTGCAACTCGCGCGCCGACGGCGCATAGGGGCGCTTGCAGGCGGGGCAGATGCGCCGCACCAGACGCTGGGCCATGACGGAGCGAAGCGCCGCCGCCACGAGAAACGGCTTGGCCCCGATGTCGATCAGGCGCGTGACGGCCGAGGGGGCATCATTGGTATGCAGGGTGCTGAAGACCATGTGGCCGGTCAGCGAGGCGTTGATGGCGATCTCGGCCGTCTCGCGGTCGCGGATTTCGCCGACCATGACGATGTTCGGCGCCTGCCGGAGCATGGCCCGCAAGGCGGCGGCAAAGGTCATGCCGATCGCCGCATTGACCGGCACCTGGTTGATGCCGGCCAGCTGGTATTCCACCGGTTCCTCCACTGTGATGATCTTGCGATCGGGCTGGTTGAGCTGGTGGAGCGAAGCGTAGAGCGTGGTCGTCTTGCCGGAGCCGGTCGGACCGGTGACCAGCATGATGCCGTCGGGCGAGGCGATGAGTTGCTCGAATTCCTTCTGGTCGTCCGGCAGGAAGCCGAGTTCGGGCAAGCCGAGCTTCAGGCCCTCCTGGTCAAGGATGCGCATGACGATGCTTTCGCCGTGTGCCGTGGGAAGCGACGACACGCGCAGGTCGAGCGAACGTCCGCCCAGTTTGACCTGAATCCGGCCGTCCTGGGGCACGCGTTTTTCCGCGATGCTGATATTCGCCATTATCTTCAGCCGGGAGATGATGGCCAGTTGCAGCCGCTTCGGCGGCGACTCCACCTCGAGCAGCATGCCGTCAATGCGGTAGCGCACCCGGAAACGTCGCTCCAGCGGCTCAAGATGAATGTCCGACGCGCGGCGGCGGACGGCCTCCGCGATCAGGTTTTGGACGAGACTGATGATTGGGGCATCTTGGGCGCTTGCCTGCCCTTCTTCTCCGCCGCCGACTCTGTCGGTTGGAAAGGATTCCGCAACCAGCTCCGGCCCCACTTCAGTCCGGTCGTGGCTGTAATGGCGGGCTATGGCCTGCCGGATGTCCGCGGCTGAAGCCAGCACCGGCTGCACCGCTGTTCCGCTCAAGTGACCCAGGCTGTCGATGACGTCGACCGCGATGGGATCGGCCACGGCCACGCGCAATATCCCGTCTTCGCGGGCATAGGGCAGGACATTGTGCTCGGCCACAAAGGAGCGGGGCAGCGCGGCGAGAATCGTCGCCGGTATCGTGCGCCCGGCCAGCACCATCCACGGCATGCCAAACTCGTCCGCCATGGCGCGGCCCAGCATCTCCTGATCCAGCGCCGCGTCCGCCGTCAGGATATCCAGCACGCCGGGGACTGGGGTTGACCGGTCGGCGAGCCCGGCCGCGCGCTGTTGGGCTGCCGCCAATTGCCCGGCCGTCACCAGACCTCGCTTGAGGGCGATTTGGACGGCGAATTCGTCGGCGGTGGTCACGGGATGGTGAACGGAAACCCTCCCGCGCCACCGGCCCGGGCGGCTCAGCGGTTGAGGCTCAGGAGGAACTCCGTGTTGGTCTTGGTCTTCTTGAGCCGTTGGATCAGCATGTCCAGCGAGTCGGCGGCGGGCACACCCTGCATGGCGCGGCGCAGCGAGTAGATTTTCAGGAGCTCGTCCGGATGGTAAATGAGTTCCTCCTTGCGGGTGCCGCTCTTGTCGATGTTGAGCGCCGGGAAGATGCGCTTGTTCACCAAATCGCGGTCGAGGTGGAGCTCCATGTTGCCGGTGCCCTTGAACTCCTCGAAGATGATTTCGTCCATGCGGCTGCCGGTATCGACGAGCGCCGTGCCGATGATCGTCAGGCTGCCGCCGCCCTCGATGTTGCGGGCCGAGCCGAAGAAACGCTTGGGCTTCTGCAGGGCGTTGGCCTCGAGGCCG
This sequence comes from Opitutaceae bacterium, assembly GCA_016795565.1. Lineage (GTDB taxonomy): Bacteria > Verrucomicrobiota > Verrucomicrobiia > Opitutales > Opitutaceae > Lacunisphaera. The sequence goes on from JAEUGW010000001.1 coordinate 30,650, forward strand.
CCGGACATGATCTTGCCGCTGTTGCCGGCGAGCGCGTTGTAGGCGCGGGCCAGGCGGGTGATGGAATCGAGCAGGATGACGACATGCTCGCCCTGCTCGACGAGACGGCGGGCCTTCTCGATGACCATTTCCGCGCAATGCACGTGACTCTCCGGCGCCTCGTCGAAGGTGGAGCTGACCACCTCGCCCTTGCAGTGGCGCTTGAAGTCGGTGACCTCCTCGGGGCGCTCATCCACGAGCAGGATGATGAGCTTCACCTCGGGCGAATTCTCCGCGATGGAGTTCGCCATGTTCTGCATAAGGACGGTCTTGCCGGTGCGCGGCGGGGCGACGATGAGGCCGCGCTGGCCGAACCCGATCGGCGTGATGATGTCCACCATGCGCATGGAAACATCCTTCTGCCCCGGCATTTCGAGCAGGATGCGCTTGAGCGGGTAATACGGAACCAGCTCCTCAAAGGGCTGGACCTTGGAGATATCCTCCGGCTTGCCGCCCATGACCGAGCGGATGGCGACCACCGCCGGGCAACGATCGGCGCCCTGCGGGGGCTGCAACTGCACCTCGACGGCGTGGCCGCGCTTGAGGCCGTAATGCCTCACGAAAATATCGGGCAGGTAGGCGTCCTCGGGATAGAGGCGGTAGTTGACGTCGTCATGCACGACGAACCACAGGCCGCGGTCGGTCTGGTCGAGATAACCCCGGTCGTAGAGCGGGATTTTTTGATCGGTGATGGCGGCGAATATCTGCGTGATGAGCTGGCGGCGGTTGGGCGCGCCCTCGAACTTCACTTCCATCCTCTTCGCGAGCGCCGTCAGCTCGGCGAGATTCAGGGCGAAAAGCTCGTTCAGCCAGACGGGTTCCGTCTTGGCTTTCGCAATCTCCTCGGCGAGCTGCCCGACGGCCTCGAGGTCCTGGAAACGCGCGGGATCGGGCAGGTCGCCGTAGTGGACGGCTTCCTTGGGCGGAGCGGATTGGGGCGGATGCTTGGGGCTGGGCTGGAAATTCGGGTTGCCGCCCCATTTGCCGCCACCGCCGCCACCGCCGCGAAACTTGCCACGCTGGCGACGACCCCATTTGCCGCCGCCACCGCCGTTGCCGTGCTGCTGGTATTGGCCGCCGTTGCCGCCATCCGCCTGACCGCCGTCTTGTTCCTGCGGGGGCTGGCCTTGGTCGCTGGCTTGCACCTGCGGGACGGGCACCTCGGCCTGCGGGGGCGGAGGCGGCGCAGCCTCGCGCACAGGCTCGGGGGCCGGGGGAGGTGCCGGCGGAGCCTCGGAAAAATCCATCTCCTTGGTCGCGACCTTCGGGGTCTTCTTGCCGCCCCGGGTCAGGCGGGAGCGCGCGGGCTTCTTGGTTTCGGCCGGGCTTTTGCCGGCAGCTTTGTCTTCGTCGGATTTAGGCGGGACTGACATGAATGCGGCCTGCGGGCCGGTCGGGTTGGGATTTCAAGAGGCGGTCGGCCAAGGCATCGACCTGTTCACACAGAAATTCGGGGGTGCCGTCATTCAGGAGAACGTAGTCTGCCAACTCGCACTTGCGGGCTAGCGGCAGTTGCTGGGTGATGCGCGCGCGGGCTTGATCCGGGGGGATGCCTCGCTTTTCCAGCCGCCTCAATTGCGATTCGGAGTCTGTGGTGACGCAGACAATGAAATCAAACCAATTTTCCAAACCCTTCTCGAACAACAGCGGAACCTCGACAATGAAGGCCGTGCCGTGGCTGGCCTGAAAAGTCTCCCGCCAGCGTTCCAGAAGGAGCGGGTGCAGCAACTGCTCCAGCCACGCGAGGGCCTCCGGATCCTTGAACACCTTCTCCGCCACCCGGTCGCGCCGCACGCTGCCGTCGGCCGCCAGCATGGCTGGTCCGAGCTTTGCCCCAATGGCTTGCGCCACCTCACGGCTGGGCAGCAGTTCGTCCCGGACGACCCGGTCGGCGTCCAGCAGACGGAATCCGTGCTCGGCGAAGCGCGCTACCGCCGTCGATTTGCCACAGCCCATGCCGCCCGTCAGGCCGACTATCAAGTTGGTGCTGTTTGCCATTGCTCGCTGGGCAGACATATGGGCTTGCTGGATATGGGGGGCAACCCCTATCTCTTACCCGCATCGCATGGTTCCGCCGCACGCAGTAGACACCAAGCAGCCCGCCGCGGTGACGGAGGCCGTGAAGGCGGCATTTGCGGGGATCGGGGCCGAGGCGAGCTTTCCGCTGCTTGAAAGGTTGTTCGCGGATGTGACCGGGATGTTCGCGGGCCGTTACCCGGGCTATCAGGCCATCGACATGCAGTATCACGACTACGAGCACACCCTTCAGGCCACGGTGTGTCTGACGCATCTCCTTCAAGGTCGCAGTCGCACCTTTGACCGGCCGGTCCTCCGCACGCGTGACTGGGAGCTGTCCATCATGTCCGTGCTGCTCCACGACAGCGGCTTCCTCAAGAAATCCGGCGACCTGACTGGCACCGGAGCGAAATACACCTTTGTCCACGAGCGCCGGAGCTGCGATTTTGCGCGCGAATATCTGCCGCGCATGGGCGTGACCGCCTCGGAAATCGAAGACGTCTGCTCGGCCATCATCAGCACCGGTCCGCGCAGCCGCATCAGCCAGGTCACCTTTCACCGCGATGAGGCCCGGCAGATGGCCTTCCTTTTGGTCACGGCCGATTATTTGGCGCAAATGAGTGCGGCCGATTACCTGGAGAAACTGCCCAAGCTCTATCGGGAGTTCCAGGAGGCATTCGACTTCGAGCAGATGCCGCCGGAAAAGCGCCCCTATCACAGCTTGGAGGAGCTCCTGGAAAAAAGCCCGGCTTTCTGGGGCAACTATGTGCGCCCCATGCTCGATTTCGAAGCAGGCGGTGCCTATCGCTATTTGACCACCGCCGACCAGCGCAACCCCTACATGCAGGCCGTCGAAGCCAATCTGGCGGAATTGGGCCGCCGTTTGGGTAAAGCCACCGGCTAGAGCGCCACCGTCCTCCCCCCGCCCATGTTAGCCACCATCGGCTCCGCCGCGCTCCTTGGGATCGATGCCGTTCCGGTGCAGGTCGAGGTCAACACCGGCGAGTCCGGTGTGCCCAACCTGATTCTCGTCGGCCTGCCCGACGCCGCCGTCAAGGAATCCGAGGACCGGGTGTTTTCCGCCCTCAGCAATTCCGGCCTGCGCATGCCGCGCACCCGCACCACCATCAATCTCGCGCCCGGCGACCTGCGCAAGGAAGGCGCCATCTACGATCTGCCCATCGCGCTCGGCATCCTTGTCGCCACCGGCCAACTCGTGTGCGACCACCTCGCCGACTACCTGATCGCGGGTGAACTCAGCCTATCCGGTGCCACCCGGCCGATCAAAGGCGGCCTGGCCATGGCCGTGCTCGCCCGGGGCCTGCGGCGCCGCGCCATCCTGTTGCCTCCCGGGGCTGCCCATGAAGCCGCCCTCGTCGAGGGCCTGCTCGTCTACGAAATCAACTCGCTCGACCAAGCCACCCGGTTTCTCGGCGGCCAGCTCAAGCTCACGCCGATCGCTGCGCCACGCGCCGCCGCCGTCACCACCAGCCGCGAGCACGAGCCCGATTTTGCCGACATCAAGGGCCAGCAGGCGGTGCGCCGGGCGGTCGAGGTCGCCGTCGCCGGCGGCCACAACCTCATCATGATCGGGCCGCCGGGATCGGGAAAATCCATGATCGCCAAGCGGATTCCCGGCATCATGCCGTCACCCACGCTCGAGGAGTATCTCGACATCCTGCGCATCCACTCCGCCGCCGGGCAGACGCTGGACGGCGGCCTGCGGTTTCTGCAACGGCCCGCCCGCGCGCCGCACCACACCATCTCGGATGTCGGCCTGCTCGGCGGCGGCACCATCCCCGGCCCGGGCGAGATCTCCCTCGCCCACCATGGCGTGCTCTTCCTCGACGAACTCCCCGAATTCAAGCGCTCAGCCCTGGAGGTCCTCCGCCAGCCGCTGGAGGACGGCCACGTGACCATCTCGCGCAGCGCGGGAAAAATCACCCTCCCCTGCCACTTCATGCTGGTGGCGGCGATGAACCCCTGCCCCTGCGGCTACTTGGGTGACCCCAAGCACGAGTGCCGCTGCGCCCCCGCCCAGATCCAACGCTACCGCGCCCGCATCAGCGGTCCGTTGCTTGATCGCATCGACCTGCACATCGAGGCCCCGGCCCTCTCCCTCGCCGAACTCCGGAACGACCAAGCCGGGGAATCCACCGCCGCCATCCGCGAACGCGTCGAACAGGCGCGCCAGATCCAACTGGGGCGCTTCCATGGCTCCCACTTGACGGCCAATGCCCGGATGCCTCCCTCGCTGCTCAAGAAATTTTGCCCGCTCGACTCCACGCTGGGCGACCTGCTCCAGCAGGCGATGGAACATCTCTCACTCTCCGCCCGCGCCTACGACCGCATCCTCAAGGTCGCGCGCACCATCGCCGACCTCGCTGGCGCCGAACGCATCGCCTCGCCGCACCTGCTCGAGGCCATCCAATACCGCAGCCTCGACCGGAATGTCTTCTACTGAAACCGAGACGGCGGCTGTCTCTGCCACCCAGCCCCCGTTCATCAATCTCTCCGCCTACCGCTTCACCCCGCTGGACAATCTGCCCGGACTGAAGGACCAGCTGCGGACCCTGACCCTGGCGCTCGGGATGCGCGGCACCATCCTGCTCAGCCCCGAGGGCATCAATCTGTTCGTCGCCGGCACCCGCGAAGCCACCGACCGCCTGCTGGCCACCCTCCGCGCCGTCCCGGACCTCGCCGACCTGACACCGAAGGAAAGCGAGAGCGCCGAACAGCCGTTCAACCGCATGCTGGTGAAGATCAAAAAAGAGATCATCGCCTTCGGTGTGCCCGGCATCGATCCCGTCCGCCGACCGACCCCAAAACTGTCGGCCCACACACTGAAAAGTTGGCTCGATGAAGGCCGGCCGGTGACGCTGCTCGACACCCGCAACGACTATGAAATCCGCCTCGGCACCTTCCGCGGCGCCGTGCGCGCCGGCATCGAGAACTTCCGGGACTTTCCCGCCGCCGTCGCGAAATTGCCGCCCATCCTGAAGGAGCAGCCCATCGTCATGTTCTGCACCGGCGGCATCCGCTGCGAGAAGGCCGGCCCTTATATGGAGCAGGCCGGCTTCAAGCACGTGCATCAACTCGACGGCGGCATCCTGAAATATTTCGAGGAGTGCGGCGGAGCCCATTACGAGGGCGAGTGCTTCGTCTTCGACAAGCGTGTCGGCGTCGACCCGGCCCTGCGCGAGACCGACTCAGTCATGTGCTTCGCCTGCCAGATGCCCCTGACCGCCGCCGACCAGCGCGACCCGCGCTACATCCCCGACGTAAGCTGCCCGCACTGCTGGACCAAAGAAAAAACGCGCACTTGCGATGCGCGTTTTAAGTGGTGCCCCCACGGGGAATCGAACCCCGGTTTGAAGAATGAGAATCTCCTGTCCTAGCCGCTAGACGATAGGGGCGGAAAACCGAAAGAACAAACAAGCGCTCGGCGGCGGGCCGTCAAGCGCGCAGAAGACATCAGACGTTGAACAGCTCGCCGGGCTCGAAGAATCGCTTCAGCTCGGCCTGGGCGTTTTCAACGGTGTCCGAGGCATGGCAGACGTTCTTCATCATCTCGGTGCCGAAATCGCCGCGGATCGTGCCCTTGGCCGCCTTGCGGGAGTCCGTGGGCCCGAGCAGGTCGCGCACCTTCTGGACGATGTTCTCGCCCTCGAGCGCCATCGCGATGACCGGGCGCGAGCTCATGAAGGCCTCGATCTCCGGGTAAAAGGGCTTGTCGGCCACGTGGGCGTAGTGCTCGCGCAGCTTGGCGGGCGTCAGGCGCATCATCTTGCAGCCCACGACGGTAAAGCCGGCCGCCTCGAAGCGATTCAGCACGTTGCCGACATGGCGCTGGGCCATGCAGTCCGGCTTAAAAATAACGAATGTTCTCTGCATATAAGCGGCCCACCATACTTTTCAGGGCTCGTTTGAAAAGCCCCGATTTCAGGAATCTTGCCGCCCGGCAAGGGCTGTGCTCCTCGGACTCAAACTCGCTCTTCTGGCTTACTTGAAATAAGTTACGCAGATACCGTGAATTCAGAGCGCCTCGGTGTAGAGCTGCTCGTAGCCCGCGACCGCCTTGGTCCACGAGAAATCTTTCCGCATGGCGCGCTGTTGCACGGCGGCGTAGCGCGCCTTGTCGGCGAACAGCGCCAGCGCGCGCTTCAACCCGGCGTCGAACTCCTCCTGCTTCGGCGCGACCACGATGCCGGTGCCGTCCTCCGGGCTGGCGTCGATGTCGGTCACGGTGTCCACGAGACCGCCGACGTTGCTCACCAGCGGCACCGTGCCATAGGCTTGGCTATACATCTGGTTCAGCCCGCACGGCTCAAACTGCGAGGGCATCAGGAAGAAGTCGGAACCCGCCTCCACCAGGTGGCTCATCTCCTCGTCCAGGCGGATGCACAGGCCCACCTTGCCGGGATGGGCGGTGGCCAGGCCCTGCAGGAGTTCCTCGTATTTCTTCTCGCCGCTGCCCAGCACGATCAGGCGGCAATTTTCCTTGGCGAAAAATTCCTTCGCCCCGAGGACGAGATCAAGGCCCTTGGCCGGCGTGAACCGGCACACCATGCCGAACACCGGCCCCTTGAAGGTGGCGCTCCACCCGAATTGCTTGAGCAGCTTGGCGCGGCACTTCCCCTTGCCGGCCAGGTCGCCGGCGCTGTAGCGCGCCGGCAGGCTCGGATCCGTGGCCGGATTCCAGACCGCCGTGTCGATGCCGTTGAGCAGGCCGTGCAAGTCGTCGAGCCGCGTGCCGATGACGCCGTCCATGCCGTTGCCAAACTCCGGCGTCTGGATCTCCTTCGCGTATTGCGCGCTCACGGTCGTCACCTTGTCGGCATAGACGATGCCGGCCTTGAGCATGCACATCTGGTCGTAGTATTCCAAACCGTCGATCGTGAGCAGTTCCTCGGGCAGGTTGGTCAGCGCATAGGATTTGCGCGGGAACACACCCTGGTAGGCGATGTTGTGGATCGTGAAGACGGTCTTCAACGCGAGGGTCACGTTGTAGCGGCGCTCGGCGTCGCGCAGGAAGACGGGCAGCAGTCCGGTCTGCCAGTCATGACAGTGCATGATGTCGGCCTTGAAATCGGTCAGCCGCAGCAGCTCGACCACGGCCTTTTGGAAAAAGATGAACCGCGCGTCGTTGTCATCGTAGTCGCGCTCGCCGGTCCAGTAGGGCAGCTTGCGGTCGAAGTATTCCTCCCGGCAGACGAGATGGAGCGTCAGGCCGGCGCGCAGCTTGAGCGTGTAAACATCGCCCGCCAGGAACGAGTCGCCCATCTCGACCTTCAGCTTGTGGCTGGGCTTGAGGCCGGCCACATGCGGGCCGTCGAGCACCGAGCGATAGCCGGGCATGAATACGGCCAGTTCGTGGCCGCGGTCGGCGAGGGCTCCGGTCAGGGCCGCCACCGCGTCCGCCAGGCCGCCGGTCTTGAGATAGGGGAACAGTTCACTGGCCGCGTGGGCAATTCGCATGTTGCAACACTACGGACCCACCCGCACGGTTCCACCAGAAAATCCTGCCGTGCGTCCATCGTCTTGGCGCCGGGCGGATCTGGCACCCTGCTCCCGGCAGGCGCGCCGCCATTGTATTCCCATGAGTTATTCCGACCGCCTATTGGCCCAGCTCAATCGCCGCAGCTATATCCCGGCCGCCGCCGCCGCCATCGCCAAGGAGTGGCGCCTCAACCCCAAGGATCGCCGCAAGTTCAACCAGCAGGTCGCCGAACTCCTCCAGTCCGGCCGCGTTGTCCTGATCAAGGGCGACCGCCTTTGCGTGCCCCGCGAGGCCGACCTCGTCACCGGCACGATCAATTTCCGCCAGAAGGGCTCGGCCATGGTCTTCCCCGAGGTCAAGGTCACCGAACCGCGCAAGCCTGCCATCTTCATCGCCGCCGAGGATACCGGCGTGGCCCTCCAGGGCGACAAGGTTGTCGTGCGCCTCCGCTCGCCGAAGGACCGCGACTGGCCGCACTTCCTCAAGCCCGGCGAGCAGGCCGGCAAGGTCATCAAGATCATTGAGCGGGGCAGCGCCACCCTCACCGGCACCCTCCAGCGCGGCCGCAACTACTTCTATGTCGCCTCCGACGACCCGCGCATCGGCCACGACATCATCGTGCAGGATCCGGCCAAGGCCCCGCTGAAGCCGCCCGCCGCCGTCGGGGACAAGGTCGTCGTCCGGCTCAACGAGTGGAAGGAGCGGCACCAGCAACCCGACGGCGTCATCATCGAAAAGCTCGGCCGCGCCCTCGAGCCGCGCGCCGAACTCGCCGCCATCTACCACAAATACAACCTTGTCACCGCGTTCCCCGAGGCCGTCGTCCGCGAGGCTGCCTCTCTGCCCACCGCAGTCGGCCCCGCCGACCTCGCCGGCCGCCGCGATTACCGCAACATCCCCACCTTCACCATCGACCCGGACGACGCCAAGGATTTCGACGACGCTCTCTCCATCGAATACCTCGATCAGGGCGACATCCGCATCGGCGTGCACATTGCCGATGTCAGCCACTACGTGCAGCCCGGCACCGGCCTCGACCGTGAGGCCCAGCACCGCGGCAACTCCACCTACCTCGTCGGCACCGTCGTGCCCATGCTGCCCGAGAAACTCTCCAACGGCCTTTGCTCGCTCGTCGAGGCCCAGGACCGCGTGACCAAGGCCGCGCTGTTCACCTTCGCCGCCAGCGGCCGCCTCAAGACCACCGAGTTCGCCAACACCGTCATCCGCAGCCGCAAGCGCCTGACCTACAAGCAGGCCTTCGCCCTCATGTTCGAGGACGACCTTGCCAGAATCCGCGCCCTGCCCCTCCCCGCCGCCCACCAGACGGGCTCGACCGGCCGCGCACTCAGCGAACTCCCTACGCCCGAGCTCGCCCAGCTGCAAAAATGGGTCCGCCAGCTCTGGGCCATCGGCAGCAAGCTCCGTCGCGAGCGCATGACCGGCGGCAGCCTCGATCTCGACATGCCGGAGACGAAAATCTTCGTGGACGCCGCCGGCTATGCCGACCGCATCGAGCTCATTCACAACGACGAGAGCCACCAGCTCATCGAGGAATTCATGCTCCTCGCCAACGAGGCCGTCGCCCGCCTCACCCGCAGCCGCCACCTCCCCTCGCTCTACCGCGTGCACGACGACCCCGACGAGGCGAAGCTCGCCGAGTTCCGCCTGTTCCTCGGCACCTTCGGCATCAAGGTCGGCGATCTCACCAACCGCCCCGAAGTCGTCAAGCTGCTCGCCCTGCTCAAGGACCACCCCCAGGGCTACATCCTCCGCACCCAGCTCCTCCGCTCGATGCGCAAGGCCTGCTACCGCGCCACCCCCGACGGCCACTACGGCCTCAACAAGCCCGACTACACCCATTTCACCTCGCCCATCCGCCGCTACGCCGACCTTGTGGTGCACCGCGTGTTCGCCACTCATCTTGCCAAGGCCGCGGGCCAGCCCGCCGCCAGCTACCGCATCGCGCAGATCGACAATCTCGCCGAGCACCTCAGCCTCACTGAGATCAACAGCACCGAGGCCGAGCGCGACTCGCAGAAACTGAAGCTCCTGGAATACTTTGAACGCGAGTCCGGGAAGAGGAAAAAGACGGTCTTCACCGCCATCATCACCGATGTCCGCAACCACGGCTTTTTTGTCGAGGTTGCCGAGGCCGGTGCCTTCGGCATGGTGCCCGTCTCCTCCCTCCGGGACGATTTCTACGTGCTCAACGGCGCCGGCACGGCCTTCATCGGCCGCAAGACCAAACGCAAGTTCGAGCTCGGCCACAAGGTGACGGTCGTCGTGGACAAGGTGGACCGCCAGAAGCGCCTCATCGATTTCACCGTGCCGTGATCCGGCGAGCGCCGGTCGCCTGCCGCGAGATTGCTTTTGAGCCTATTGTTCTTCTGTTGGCCTGCACCATCCATGAAACACTACGACTTCGCCGACCGATTCCGCGCGCTCTACGACAAGGCCGTCAAGCTCTACGCCTCCGGCCGGACCGGCGCAGGCACCTACTTCACCGCCGACGAGGCGGCCTTCCTCGCGGCCAACGGCCTCACCGCACAAAATCTCTATGACTACGCCGAGGACCACCATGACTACGGCGAACCCGGCTACGACCGCGCCCTCGCCATCGAGCTCATCCGCCGCGACTATTTCCTGAACGTCCAGAACGGCCAACCGTCCGCCACCGTCCTCGACGAAGCCGGGATGCCCGCCAAGACCGACGCGGTGCAGGGCATCGAATGGCTGCCGCGCATCATCCCCAAGGCCAAAGCCAAACTCCGCGGCGAACTCCCTCCCTCCCTGATGTATTCCTGCGGCGGCGACCGCCGTTTCTTCAAGCAGCACGACATCCACCCCGCCGAGTTCCTGACCCTGGTCTGGCGCAACCTGGATGATGACTCCGCCACCATCGCCTGGGTCGGGCGTCGCTCCAAGAAGAATTGACTCAGAGCCGGTCCGGTGGCGACGCACCTCCCGCACGCGCCCCGAACCGAGCCCGCTGCTCGCCATTTGGCAAGCACCCCGGATCCTTGGTAGTTTAATAGACTACCAAGGATTTCCCGCGCCGGGAGGACGGCACCCGCCGAGGCGTGGCCGCTGCATGACACGGGTGTGGATCTGTGTGGTCTCCACGCTGACGTGGCCGAGCAACTCATGCCCGGGCTGATGTTCGTGCCGCCCTCCAGCAGGTGCGTGGCGTAGGAGTGGAGAACGTGTTTCCCGTAACTTTTCCCGGCTCGCCGGGGTTATCCCGGCAAGAACCCTCCCCACCATGACCCTCAAGGAACTCCGCGTCCCCGCCCTCGCCCTCTCCTGCCTCCTCCTCGCCGCCGCCGCCGTGGCGTCCGTCACCGAGACTTTCAAGCAGACCTACCCGCTCACCGCCAACGGCACCATCCACCTCGAAAACGTCAACGGCGACATCGACATCGTCGCCTGGAACAAGGCCGAGGTCGCGATCGAAGCCGAGAAGAAGGGCAAGACCGACGCCGATCTCGCCAAGGTCACCTACGAGGTCGATTCCACGCCGTCCAGACTCTTGTTCAAGGCGAAGTATGCCAAGTCGAAGGGCGGCTGGTTCGGCAACAGCGTCAACGCCTCCGTCCGCTTCAAGCTCATGGTGCCGGCCGGAGCCAGTCTGCAGAAGATCGCCAGCGTCAACTCCGACCTCACCGTCACCGGCGTGCGCGGCCCCGTGGACCTCGATATCGTGAATGGCAGCATCACCGCCACCGGCCTCGCCGCCAACGCCAGTCTCGATTCCGTCAACGGCAGCCTGCAGGCCGAATTCGCCTCCCTCGACGCCGTGCGGGAGGTGGAACTGGATTCCGTCAACGGTGCCGTCTCCGTCATTTTGCCCAAGGACGCCGGCGCGCGCATCGACGCCGACACCGTCAACGGCCGGATCAGCGTGGACCAGCCCGTGAAGCTCGGCAAAGTCCGCCGCCGCTCCTTCACCGGCCAGATCGGCAGCGGTGGGCCCGCTATCGAGCTCGATACCATCAACGGCAGCATCTCCATCCGCGAGAAGTGAGACGTGGCTCCTAGAGCCGTCGGGTTTCCCGCCGACGGCATGTCGCCGACTTGGAAATCGGCGCCCACACCCTCATCCCACTATCGGGACGCCGCCATCCCGCCTTCGCGCTTAGCGAACTTCCCGCAGGATCCGACCTTCTTTGCTTAGAGCTTACAGCCATCTACTTACAGCTATTATCATGCTTGGCATCGCGCGTGCAAACAGGTGACACCCACCCGCGATGTTCGGCACCGAATACAACTGGCTCATCACGATTTCGCGCCCCACTGACGGCCACCCGCGCGCCCGCCTCGCCGGCACCGGCTTCCTCACGGTCGCCGTCGGCGCCTTCTGCTTTCTCTGCGTGTCGCTCCGCGCCGAGCCCGCGCACCGCGCGCTGCTGCGCGAAGCCACCGTCGCCGCGAAGGCCGGCGACACCGCCCTCGTCATCGCCAAGCTCGAGGCCGCCCGCGCCGCGCGCCCCGACTACCCGCGCGTGCTGAACAATCTCGCGCGCTACTACGCGCAGGCCGGCCGCACCGACGACGCGCTGGCGCAACTCCGCGAGCTCGCCGCCATGGGCCTGCAGGTCAACCTCGCCGACGAAGCCTTCGCCGCGCTGCGCAGCCGCGCCGATTTCGCCGCGCTCACCGCCGCCTTCGCCGCCAACCGCGCCGCCATCGGCCGCGACGAGACTGCCTGGGCCATCACCGGCATGGACGGCATCATCGAGGGCCTCGCGATCCACCCCACGACGCTCGAGTCCTTCTTCAGCGACGTGCACCACCGCTGCATCTGGTATCGCGACACCAGCGGGGAGACCGCCGTGATGAAAATGTTCTCCGCGGACGACGACGACCTGCTCGGCGTGTTCGCACTCAAAATCGACGCCGCGCGCGACACGCTCTGGGCCAGCTCCTCCGCGCTGCCCGAGATGAAGGGCTACACCGAATCCGGCAAAGGCCGCGCGTTCCTCGCTGCCTACGACCTCAAGACGCGCAAGCTGCGCGCCACTTTTCCCATCCCCACCGACGACCGCGAACATGTGCTCGGCGATTTCGCCGTCGCCGCCGACGGCACGATCTTCGCCAGTGATTCCACCGCACCCGTCATCTGGCGTCTCGCGCCCGGTGCCGCCGTGCTGGAAAAATGGCTGGAGTCCGATGAGTTCAGCTCGCTCCAAGGCGTGACCCTCGGCCCTGACGGGAAGTCCCTTTACGTCGCTGACTATGCGAACGGCCTCTGGCGCGTCGCTCTCGCCAGCAAACAGGCGGCCCTGCTCACCCCGCCCGCCCGCACCACGCTCTTCGGCATCGACGGCATCTACACCGTGCCGGGCGGCCTCGTCGCCGTCCAAAATGGCATCGCCCCGCAGCGCGTCATCAAGGTCTCGCTCGACGCCAGCGGCGCCGCCACCGCCGTGAAGGTTCTCAGCTCCGGCCACCCCGCCATGAGCGACCTCGCTCTCGGCCAGGTGGTGGGCGGTCACTTCGATTTCATCGGCAACGCCGGCTGGGCCCACTTCGAGAAGGCCAGCGAACCCGCCCCCGCCCGCACCGTCACGATTCTCCGCACCGCGTTGGACTGATAATCGTTCTCTTTCTGTTACTCGTAATCTTTCTCCTCTCAAAAATCCTCCCGACTTAATCGATTAAGAGAAAGAGAAAGATTAAGAGAACGATCCCAAGGCCCCCACTCCCTCATTCCCTCACTCCCCCTCACTTCAGCCCCCTCCCCATGCTCATCGAAACCTTCCTCCAGGACCTCCGCATCGGCCTCCGCGTGCTCATCAAGGAAAAGGCCTTCTGCGCCCTCGCCGTCTTCGTCCTCGCCGTTGGCATCGGCGCCGTCACCACCCAATACGCCGTCGTCAATGGCGTCCTCCTGCGGGGCTTCAAGTTCCGTGACGCCGAGCGCCTCGTCGATGTGCAGCTGGCCGACCCGGTCAACTTCACGCCGAACAACTTCAACTCACGCATGACCACGGCGGATTTCGTCGATGTGCGCGACCAGCAGAAGTCCTTCTCGGAGTTTGTCGGCTACCTCAACGGCTCGACGGTCAATGTCACTTGGCAGGGCCAGCCCGATCGCCTCACCGGCGGCTACGTCACCTGGGATTTCTTCCGCGCCCTGGGCGTCGCGCCCGTGCTCGGCCGCGACTTTCTGAAGGAGGAGGATCAGGCCGGCGTGGACAAGGCCGTCATCCTCAGCGACCAGCTCTGGCGGACCAAGTTCGGCGCCGACCCGGGCGTCATCGGCAAGGGCATCCGCGTGAACGGCCGTCCCGGCCACATCGTCGGCATCATGCCCCCGAAGTTCCAGTTCCCCGCCAACGAGGACCTCTGGATCCCGGTCAACTCCGAGTTCCCCGTCCGCCCGCGCAATGATCGCGGCATCAATTTCATCTCCGTCATCGCCCGCCTCAAGCCGGGCGTCACCCCCGAGCAGGCGGAGGCCGACCTCGCCGCCATCGCGCGCGGCTTCGCCGAGCAATTCCCCGACACCAACAAGCAGTTCACCAAGGGCTACGTGCGTCCCCTCATCGCCGCCTTCACCGGCGGCAACCTCAACGGCCTGCTCTACACCATGCTCGGCCTTTGCGTCGGCGTCCTTCTCATCGCCTGCATCAATGTCATGAACATGCAGTTTGCCCGCGCCTCCCTGCGCGCCAAGGAACTCGCAATCCGTTCCTCCCTCGGTGCCACCCGCATCCGCCTCATCCGCCAGATGCTCACCGAGAGCCTTCTCGTCGCCGCCCTCGGCGCCATCCTCGGCGTCGGCATCGCTTTTTGGACGACGGATTACCTCAACCTCTACGTTCACTCCGGCGATCAGAACACCCGCATCCCCTCATGGATGATCTTTGACCTCGATGTCGTGGTCCTCTCCGTCGTCGTGGGTGCGGCCCTCTTCTCGGCACTGGTTTCGGGTTTCGTCCCCGCCTGGATGTCCTCTCGCGCCAGCGCCATCGACGCCCTGAAGGAGGGCGGCCGCGGCAACACCAGCCGCGCCGTCAACGCCATCACCCGCGGACTCGTCGTCTTTCAGATTCTCATTACCTGCGCCCTTCTCGTCTCCGCCGTCGTCATGGTCCGCTCCATCGTGAAGCAGCAAACCCTCGACTACGGCTACGACACCTCGGGCATCCTCGGCGCCCGCATGGGCCTGATGGAAGGCGACTATCCCGACAACGCCCGCCGCCAGCTCTTCTACGAGCGCCTGCTCCGCGAGCTCCGCGCCGCCCCCCAGTTCGAGGCCGTCGCGCTCACCAACCGCTTCCGCATGGTCTTCTCCGGCAACGGCCCGGTTGAGATCGAGGGCAAGGACTACAAGCAGGACAGCGACCGCACCACCTCCGAGTTCGAGAATGTCACCACCGGCTACAATGAGGTGTTGGGCCAGAAACTCATCGAAGGACGCTACCTCACCGACGAGGACAGCGACCAGAAGCTGCCCGTCGCCGTCGTCAATGCCGCCTTCGCCAGGAAGCACTTCAACGGCCAGGCCCTCGGGCGCCGCTTCCGCACCACCAACCAGAACGGCACGCAGCCCGGCCCCTGGCGCCAGATCGTCGGTGTCGTCACCGATGTCCGCATGGCCGGCCCCTTCAACAACCGCACCGATGGCACCGGCTACTACGTGCCGTATTTCGCGACTGCCTTCGGCCCGGTGGCCGACACGCCGCAAGCCCAGCAGTTCGGCACCGCCATCATCCGCCCGCGCGGCGGGCAGCGCCCCGAGGCCCTCGCCCAGGTCGTGCAGGACATCGTCAAGAAAGTGGACCCCAACCTGCCCCTCTACTTCGTCGGCACGCCGAAGTCCGCGATGGACTCCTTCCTGGCTCAGCTCCGGCTTACCGCCGTCATGTTCACCGTCTTCGGCGTCATCGCCATCGTCCTCGCCTCCGTCGGCCTCTACGGCGTGATGAGCTTCTCCGTCAACCAGCGCAGCCAGGAATTCGGCGTCCGCATGGCGCTCGGCGCCGACGCCAGCCGCATCCTGCGCATGGTCATGAGCCAGGGCGCCTGGCAACTCGGCCTCGGGCTCGGCCTCGGCGTGCTCGCCACCGCCGGCATCGCCTGGGGCTTCAGCGGCCCCCTCACCAACTTCCTCTTCCAGACCAACCCGCTCGATCCGCTCCCCTACCTCGGCGTCATTGCCCTCGTCGGCCTCGTCGCTCTCGCCGCCATCCTCGTCCCCGCCCGCCGCGCCACCCGCGTGGACCCGATGATCGCATTGCGGGCACAATAAACGGACACCTTTCATCATCGCCGTGTCACCTCTGCGCTCAACGTCTCATCCTGTCAGCCGTAGCTTTACGCGAAGGCTGATGATCGCGCTGCGCGCCCAATAAATCGTTCTCGTTCTCATAATCCTACTCGTTCTCGCCCTTCCCGCCGTCTTGCCTGACGGCTTACAGCTTATCGCTTAAAGCTTATAGCTATTTCCCATGTCCGACCTCCGCTTCGCCCTTCGCTCCCTCCTCAAGACCCCCGGCTTCACCCTCGTCGCCATCCTGACCATGGCCGTCGCCATCGGCGCCTGCACCTCGCTCTTCAGCGTGCTACAGGCCGTCGTGCTGCGGCCGCTGCCTTACCCGGATCCCGACTCCCTCGTCAGCATCTGGAACACCAACAGGGAGCGCAACCTCGAGGCCCCGGCCCTCTCGTGGGCCAAGTATGAGCTCTTCCGCGAGCGCAAGGATGTCTTCCGCGAGATCAGCATGTCGGCCGGCAACGGTTTCACGCTGACCGAGGGCACGGGCGAGCCCGAGCAGGTCTCCGGCCTGCACGTCTCCGCCAACTTTCTTCCCGTGCTCGGCCTCTCGCCGGCGCGCGGCCGCTCCTTCACCGCCGACGAGGACAAGGAGGGCGGCCCCTTTGTCGCCATGCTCGGCTACCAGCTCTGGCAAACCCGCTTCAACGGCGACGCCGGCATCATCGGCCGCATCGTCCAGATCGACGGCGTCGCCCGCACCGTCGTGGGCATCCTGCCGGAGCGGATGCCCGTGCCCTTCAATAGCACAGCCCTCCTCGTGCCGCGCCCGCTCGAACTGCCCTACCTCACGCCCCAGCAGCGCAACAACGCCATCGTCCACCAGGCCATCGCCCGCCTCGCCCCCGGCGTGACGCCCGCCGTGGCCAACCTCCGCATCGCCGAGATGAACGCGCAGTTCAAGGCCGCCAACCCGAGCCACATGGACGCCGAGAACTCCGCCGAGGTCCGCACGCTCGCCCAGCAGGTGCTCGGCAACCTCGGCCGCACCTTCTGGACGCTGGCCGGCGCGGTCGCCACCGTGCTGCTCATCGCCTGCGCCAACATCGCCAACCTCTTCCTCGCCCGCGTCAGCGCCCGCCAGAAGGAAATCGCCGTCCGCGTGTCGCTCGGGGCCAGCCGCACCTCCGTCGTCCGCCAGTTCCTCGTCGAGAGCACGGTGTTCAGCGTCGCCTCCGGGGTCGCGGGGCTCATGCTCGCGTGGTGGAGCCTGCGCGGCATCCAGGTGCTCGCCGCCAACCAGATCCCCCGCGCCGACGAGATCGCGCTCGATCCCGGCGTGCTGGCCTTCTCCCTCGCCGTTTCGCTCCTCGCCGGACTGCTCATCGGCCTCTACCCTGCGCTGCAGGCGGCCCGCACCGATGTGCAGATGGTGCTCAAGGACAACTCCCGCGGCTCCGGCGGCGGTGCCGCCGCCAAGGCCTTCCGGCACCTGCTGGTCGTCGCCCAGGTGGCCCTGTCCCTCACCCTCCTCATCTGCGCCGGCCTCCTGGTCCGCAGTTTCCACAAACTGCAGCAGGCGCAGATCGGCTTCGATCCGGTCGGCCGCGCCTACGGCGTGGTCAACCTTCCGTCCGCCAAATACAACAAGCCCGAGCTGACGCGGGAATTCTACCGCCAACTCGACGAACGCCTCAACAACGCGCCCGAGCTGGCCGGTGGCGGCGCCATCGCCGGCCTGCCCCTCAGCGGCTCCGGCTTCATCTCTCCCTACGGCATCAAGGGCCGGCCGGTCCCGCCCGTGCAGGAGCGCGCGGTCGCGGGCATCCGCCCCGTCACGCCGGGTTATTTTGCCACCCTCGGACTCCAGCTCAAGGCCGGCCGCTTCTTCACCGCTCAGGACCGCTTCGGCGGCGAGTTGGTCGCCATCATCAACGAGTCCCTGGCCAAAAAACTCTTCCCGCACGAAAACCCGCTCGACCAATCCTTCCTCACCGGCCTGAACGGCGACACCGTCGTCCGCATTGTCGGAGTCGTCGGCGATGTGAAGTCCGGCGGCATCGCCGTCCCCGCACCGGAAGAGATCTACTATCCGCGCGACCAGCGGGGCGGAGCGTTCATGCAGGTCGTCGCCCAGGCCCGCCCCGGCCTCGCCGCCGCCGCCGTCGTGCCCGTCCTGCGCCGCATCCTGGCCGAACTCGATCCCAATGTCGCCCTCGCCACGCCCCAGACAATGGAGGAACTGGTCAGCCAGTCCATCGGCGTCCAGCGCCTCACCATGGCCCTGCTCATCTGCTTCGCCGGCATCGCCGCCCTGCTCGCCGCCGTGGGTGTCTATTCCGTCATGGCCTACGCCGTCACGCAGCGCACCGGCGAGATCGGCGTCCGCCTGGCGCTCGGTGCCACCGCCGGCCACATCCTCCAACTCGTCCTGCGCGCCGGCGCCATCCAGGTCGGCACCGGCCTCGCCCTCGGGCTCGTCGCCGCCTTCGCCGCCAGCAAGCTCCTGCAGCAGGTGCTCTACGAGGTGCCGCCCTTCGACCCGGCCGTCTTCGCCGCCGTCGCCGGCTTCTTCGCCGTCGTCGCCACCCTCGCCTGCCTCATCCCGGCCCGCCGCGCCGCGCGCGTCGATCCGATGGTGGCGCTGAGGGAGCAATAAAATCTTTCCCTTTCTCGTTCTCTTAATCTTTCTCTGCTCGCCCCTCGATCCCGATCCAAGAGAACGGGAACGATTAAGATAAAGAGAACGAGTCCACACCCATGCTCCCCGACCTCCGCTTCGCCGTTCTCGCCTGTCGCGCCCTGCGCGACTGGGCGAGCCAGCCATAGGCTTGGCGACGGCTGGCCTTCACTCACGCACCACCGACGACGATGCTAACTGATCTGAGATTCGCGCTGCGTCTCCTCGTCAAGAGCCCGGGCTTGACCGTGGCGGCGGTCTGCGCCCTGGGCTTCGGCATCGGCCTGTCCACGGCGGTATTCAACGTCTTCAGCGCGATGCTGCTGCGGCCCTTCCCCTACATCGCGGACGAGCGCAGCCTGGTCTTCCTCAACTCCCAGCGCCTCGGCCATCCCGACTCCTTCTACGAGCTGTCCCTGCCCGACTTCTATGACCTGCGGCAGGATTCCAAGACCCTCGAGGGCTTCACCACCACGGTGGACCGCACGATGATCTTCACCGACGGCAAGAATCCGCCCATCCGGGCCCTCGGCGCCGACATCTCCGTCGAGGGTTTCGCCATGCTTGGCACCTCTCCCCTGCGCGGCCGCGTCTTCGACGCAGCCGACGCCAAGCCCGGCGCGCCCCAAGTCGCCCTCATCGGCTATGGCCTCTGGCACCGCCTCTACGGCGGGCGGGACGACACCATCGGTCGCACCGTCCCGATCAACGGCCGGCCGCACACCATCATCGGGGTGATGCCCAAGGGTTTCGCCTTCCCCGACAACCATGAAATGTGGACGCCTCTGACCACCATCCCCACCAAGGAAGGCGAGCGCGGCTCGCACAGCTTTCCCGGATGGGCTCGCCTCCGGCCCGGCGTATCCCTCGACGAGGCCTGCACCGAGGCCGCCACCCTCGCCGCGCGCCTCGCCCGGCAATATCCCTCCACCAACGACGGCAAGACGCTTGTCGTCCGTCCCGCCCGGGAAGAGGCCACGCATGACAGCGCCCTGCTCATGCAGTTGATGCTGGGGGCCGCCCTGACGGTGCTGCTCATCGCCTGCGCCAATGTCGCCAACCTCCTGCTGGCCCGCGCCGCCGCCCGCACCCATGAGATCGCCATCCGCGTCGCCGTGGGCGCCTCCCGCTGGCAAATCATCCGCCAGATCATGACGGAGAGCCTCGTGCTCGGCCTCCTCGGCGGCGCCTTCGGCCTGCTCGTCGCCGCTTGGTCGGAGAACCTGCTGTTCTCCGCCGTGCCCCACGAGGAGATCCCCTTCTGGATGAACTTCGGTTTCGACTGGCGCGTCTTCACCTTCACCGCGGCCGCCGCAATTCTCTCGCCGCTCGTGTTCGGCTTCTTTCCCGCGCTCCAGGCCTCCCGCAGCGCGGCCACCGCCCTGCGCGAGGGCAGCCGCACCGCCACCGCCGGCCGGCGCACCCTGTTTCTGCGCCACGCCCTCGTCGTGACCCAGGTCGCCCTCTCCGCCGTGCTCCTCATCACGGCCGGCCTCTTCATCCGCAGCTTCCTCAAGCTCGCCACCACCCCGCCGGGCTACGACCGCGCCGGCGTCATCACCTTCCGCGTCGGCCTGCCGCCTTCCCAATACACCGACAAGGACCAGATCCGCCGCTTCTTCGAACAGCTCGACCCGGCCCTCGCCGCCCTGCCGGGTGTCCAGGTCGCCGGCTCGACCTCGATGCTCCCCGGCAAGAGCGACAACCGCAACGTCTTCCTCATCGAGGGCCGGCCCGAGCCCGTGAGCATGCAGACCGCCGACATGGCCACCACGCACACGGTCTCCCCCGGCTACCTCGCCGCCATGCGCATCCCGCTCCTCCGCGGCCGCACCTTCAGCCCCGACGACACCCGCGACAAGCCGCTCGTGGTGCTCGTGGACCAGCAGTTTGCCGACCGTCTGTTTCCCGGCGCCGACCCGGTTGGCCAGCGCGTCTCCCTGGGGCTCAGCGATGGCTACGACAAGGAGCCGCGCAAGTGGGCGCAAATCATCGGCATCGTCGGCAATGTTCCCCAGCACCTCGACCGCCCCTACGACTTGGGTTCCCTGTATTTTGCCGCCAGCCAGTCCGACGCAAACTTCGTCAACTACGCCCTCCGCGTCACCGGCGATCCCGCGACCTACGGCAAGGCCATCACCCAAGCCGTTCTCTCGGTTCAGTCCGACATTCCGATCTACAACCTCCATACCATGGAGTATCTGCACGCGGCGGCCTACTGGAAACAGCGCTTCTTCAGCCAGGTCTTCAGCGCTTTCGGCCTCGGCGCCCTCTTCCTCGCGGCCCTCGGGGTTTACGGCGTCATGTCCTACGCCGTCGTCCAGCGCACGGCGGAGATTGGCGTGCGCATGGCGCTCGGCGCCAGCGAAAGCCAGATCCTGCGCCTCGTCGCGCGCCAAGGCGCGTGGCTCATTGCCCTCGGCCTGACGCTCGGCCTTCTGACCGCCCTCGGCGTCACGCGCCTGCTCGCCGGGCTGCTCTACCGTGTCAGCCCAAGCGATCCGCCGACCTATTTCGCGTTCACCTTCCTCCTCGCCGTCACCGGCTTGCTGGCCTGCGTGCTGCCGGTGCGCCGGGCCACGCGGATCGCCCCGATGGCGGCGCTGCGCACGGAGTAATCGTTCTCGTTCTCCTACTCCTACTCGTTCTCTGATCTGCTGCCACCACCCTCAAACCCGGGAAAGATTACGATTAAGAGAACGAGAAAGATTCGGGTCCCTCATTCCCTTACTCCCTCACTCCCTTTCATGCATAGCCTCCCTTTCGCGTTCCGCGCCCTCCTCAAGACCCCCGGCTTCACCGCCGTGGCCGTGCTCACCATCGCGGTCGCCATCGGCGCGAACACCACGCTCTACAGCATCTTCGACCGGCTGATGCTCAACCCGGTCTCGTTCCCCGAGCCGGAGCGCGTCGTCGCGCTCTGGGCGGTCAACAACGAGCGCAACTTCGTCGCCCCGGCCGTCGCCTGGCCGCGTTTCGACGAGATCCGCCGCGAAGCCAGGTCCTTCGCGTCACTCGCCGACAGCTGCTTCGACAGCCAGACCCTCACCGGCAACGGCGAACCCGAGCAGCTCACCGGCCTTCGCGTCACCGCCAACTACTTCGCCACGCTCGGGCTGGCGCCGGCCCGCGGCCGCGACTTCCGCCCGGAGGAGGACCAACCCAACGGCCCCGGCGTCGCCATCCTCAGCCACGAATACTGGCAGACGCGCTTCGGCGGTCGCGCGAACATCGTCGGCGAAAGTATCCTGCTCAACGGCCGGCCGCACGAGGTCATCGGGATTATGCCGCCGCGGCTGACCAACCCGATCGGCGGCGTGCAAGTGTTCGTGCCACGCGTGTTCGAACCCGGCGGCCTCACCCCCGCGCAGGTGCAAGTCGGTGCCGGCTACTCCCAGCCGGTGGCGCGCCTCAAGCCCGGCGTCACCCGCGAGCAGGCCAACGCCGAACTCGCCGCCCTGAGCCGCGCCTACAAGGAGCGTTTCGCTACCCAGCTCGACGCCGACAACCAGATCGAGGCCCGCTTCCTCACCGAGACACTCGTGCAGGGCATCCGACCCACCATGCGCATGCTGCTCGGCGCGGTCGCCTGTGTGCTCCTCATCGCCTGCGCCAACGTGGCCAGTCTCTTCCTCGGCCGGCTCTGCGCCCGGCACAAGGAGATCGCCGTCCGCCAGTCGCTCGGCGCGACGCGCGGGGCCATCGTCTGGCAGTTCCTCGCCGAGAGCCTCGTCTTCAGTGTGGCCGCCGGCGGGGTCGGCATCCTCCTCGCACTCTGGGCGCTCAGCGCCATCCAGCAGGTCGTCGCCAACCAGCTCCCGCCCAATGCCGAGCTGACGCTCAGCTGGCCCGCGCTGGCCGCGACGGTGACGGTGACGTTCGTCGTCTCGCTGCTTGTCGGCCTCTTCCCCGCGCTCCAGGCCTCGAAGCCCGACCTCGTTGAGGCGCTGAAGGATGCCTCGCGCGGCAACGTCGGCAGCCCCCGCGCCCGGCATTTTCGCCACGGCCTCATCGTCCTCGAGGTCGCGCTCTCCGTCGTGCTGCTTACCGGCGCCGGGTTGCTGCTCCGCAGCTTTCAGCGGCTCCAGGATATCCCACCCGGCTTCCAGCCCGGCGGGCTCGCCCTCGCCTTCGTCGGCGCGCCGGTGCAACGCTACGCCACCCCCGAGACGCAGGAGCGGCTGTTCGCCGACATCGTGGACCAGTTGAAACTCGTCCCGCAGGTCCGCGCCGCATCCAGCGCCATCGGCGTGCCGCTCACCGGCAACGCCCCGCAGGCACCCTACACCGTCGGCACCGCCGCCGCCCTGCCGCTCTCGCAGCGGCCACTCGCCGGCCTGCGCATCGTCGGCGAGGACTATTTCACCACCCTCGGCATTCCGCTGCGCCAGGGCCGCGCCTTCACCGCCCAGGACCGGCTCGGCGCGCCGCTGGTCTGCGTCATCAACGAATCGTTCGCCAAGCGCTTATTTCCGGGCGAGTCGGCGCTCGGCAAGCAACTGCGCCGCGGGCGCGACGCGGAATTCGCCCACCAGATCGTCGGAGTGATCGGCGACGTAAAGTCCGTCGGCCTGGCCGCGCCCGCGCCGGACGAGATCTATTACCCAATGCGGCAGCTGCCGCGGCCCGGCCTGACCGTCGTCGCGCGCACCGACGGCGACCCGGCCGCGCTGCAGGCCGTCATCCGCACCGCGGTGGCTGCGGTGGACAAGGACCAGCCCATCACGTTCTTCAACACGATGGACGGCATCATGCGCCAGAACCTCGGTTTCCAGCGCATCGTGGCGGCGCTCACCGGCATCTTCGCCGGCGTGGCCCTGCTGCTCGCCGCCATCGGGCTCTACAGCGTGCTGGCCTACAGCGTGGCCCAGCGAACCTCCGAGATCGGCATCCGCATGGCGCTCGGCGCCAGCAGCGGTCAGGTGCTCGGCATGATTGTCACCCAGGGCATGGCGCTCGTCGGCATCGGCTTGGTGGCGGGCCTGTGGGGCGCCTACGGTGCCGGCGCGCTGCTGGCTTCGCTCCTGTTCCAGACCACAGCGTTCGACCTGTCCATCTACGCGGTCGTGACGGTGGTGTTCGCCGCCGTGGCCCTGCTCGCCTGTCTGCTGCCCGCGCGACGCGCCGCGCGCATCGACCCGCTGGTGGCGTTGCGGAGCGAATAGGTCGGACCTGCCCACCCTGACAAGCCGTCCGGAAACGCGGAATAGCCGGGGGCGGTTGCACTCTCACATTCACCCTCCCCTTCCCCATGAACACCCTCGCCCTTGGTTTTCGTTCATTGCGGCGCACTCCGCTGCTCGCGCTCACCATCATCGCCACGCTGGGCATCGCGCTCGCCGCGACCGCCCTCGTTTTCTCCTTCCTCAATTCCTTCCTGCTGCGGCCGCTGCCGTATGGCGACACCTCACGGCTGTTCGTCGTATTCGAGCAGTCGCTCAAGGGTGGCCGCGAAAACTCCACCCGCGTCACCTATGGCAACGTCGTCGCACTGCAGGAGCGCGCCAGCGTCTTCGCGCGGACCGGCATCTTCCGCAACGAGTCGGCCACCTTCCGCGCGGGCGATGCCACCGAGACGGCCTTCATCCAGCGCGTGACGGCCGACATCTTCCCGATGATGGGCGTCCGTGCCGCCCTCGGCACCGTCATCACGCCGGCCAACTCCGAGATTGGTGGCATCCGCACCATCGTGCTCTCCGACTCTCTCTGGCGCCGGCGCTTCGGCGCCGACCCGGGCATCGTCGGCCGCACCATCACCCTCGACACCACGCCATTCCACGTCGTCGGCGTTCTCCCGGCGGATTTCGTCGTGCCCTCCGGTGACGACAACCCGCAGGCTTGGGCTGCCCTGCTGCGCTCCGATTACCAGCCGAACGAGCGCACACAGCGCCGCCACCACTTCTGGGGCGAACTCAAGCCCGGCGTCTCGCCGTCCGCCGCCCAGGCCGAGCTCGACGCCGTCGCCGCCGCGCTGCGCACCGAGTTTCCCCGCGAGAACGCCGATCGCGGATTCTATGCACAATCACTCCGCGACCACCTGCTCGGCAGCTTCGGCCGCCAGCTGCTGTTCCTGCAGGGTGCCGTCCTGCTCGTGCTCGTCGTCGCCTGCTTCAACTGCCTCTGCCTGCTCATCGCCCGCGCCATCCAGCGACGCCGCGAACTCGCGGTGCGCCTCGCCCTCGGCGCCGCCCGCCGCCACCTGCTGATGCAACTGCTCGCCGAGTCGCTCTGGCTGGCCCTGCCGGCTGCGGCGCTCGCCCTCGGGCTCGCCGCGGCCGCCCTGCCGGCCGGGGCTTCGTTGTTCCCAGGCTTCATCCAGGCCTCGCTGCAAACTCTCCCGCCCCCGCGCCTCGACGTGACGGTAGCCACCGCGGTCGTGGGTGCTGCGGTGGCGATAGCCCTGACCTTCAGCGCCATCCCGCTCCTGCAGTCGCGCAAGCTCAACCTCGAGTCCACGTTGCGCGAAGGCGGCCGCTCCGCCGGCTCCCCGTCCGGCGCGCGCGCCGCGCGGTGGCTTGCCTCCGGCCAGGTGGCCGTCGCACTCGCCCTCCTGATTTCCGCCGCCCTGCTTTTGCGCAGCCAGCGCGAGTTGCAACGCGTCGACCCCGGCCTGCCGGTCACCGAGTTCGACCAGTTCCGCGTCGGCCTGCGAGGGGAAGCGTTCCGCGACCCGGCGCGGCGCGTGCAGTTTTTTGAGCGCCTCCGCGACGAGATCGCCACCCTTCCGGGCGTGCGCGGCGTGGGTGTCGCCAGCTTCCTCTTCAGCCAGCCGCCGGGCGGTTACCAGGGTTTCACGCAGGAAGGCGACGGCCTCGAGATCGCTGACACCCCGAAGCGCGCGCTGCCCAATTTCGTCCTGCCCGGTTCGATGGAAGCTCTCGGCTTCCGCCTCCTTGAAGGCCGGCTTCTCGCTGAAACCGATATCTTGGGGCGCCCGCCTGCCGTGCTAATCAGCGCTTCCCTCGCCGCGAAATACTGGCCGGGCCAGTCCGCACTCGGCAAACGCGTGCGCATCGAGACCGTGGCCGCTGGCTGGCTGGAGGTCGTCGGTGTGGTTTCCGACTTGATGGGCGTCGGCAATCAGCCGCGCGTCGTGGACACCTTTTACCTCACTATCTCGCAGGGCAACCCACCGGGCTTGGGCATGGGCTACATCGTGCGCACCACCGCCGGCTTGGGCCGCCCCGACGGCCGCGCGTTCCAGCAGGTTCTGTCGCGCCTCGATCCGAACATGCAGTTGTTCGCCCACCTCGCGCCGTCCGAGATCTACGCGCGCTCGGCGTGGCAGTCGCGTTTCGTCACGCAACTGGTCGGGGGCTTCGCCCTGCTCGCCGTCGCCCTCGCCCTCGGCGGCATCTACGCGGTGAACTCGTTCTTCGTCGAGCGCCGCATCCACGAGTTCGGCATCCGTTCCGCACTGGGAGCCTCCGGCTCCAACCTGCTCCAACTGGTCCTGCGCGACAGCCTCCGGCTCACCGCCTTCGGCCTCGGCCTCGGGCTGGTGCTGGCTTTCGGCGTCAGCCGCGGTCTGGGCCGCCTGCTCTACAACGTCGCGGCCGTGGACCCGGCCGTCTATGGCGTTGGGGCGCTGTTGATGACCATCGCCTGTGTCGTGGCCTCGCTCCTGCCGGCCCGTCGCGCGGCGAAGGTAAATCCCATTGTTGCCCTGCGCACCGACTGATGGAACCTACCTCTTCGTCCGCACCAACCGTATGAATTTCCTCCGCGCCATCCTCGCCGCCGCCGTCCTCGCCACGCACGCTTCCGCCGCCCTTGACCCCGCCGTCTTCTCGGCCGCCGTCGAACTCTACCAGCAGCGCAAACCGGAGGCGCAGGCCGCATTCGCCCAGCTCGCCGCCGCCAACCCCGGGAACGCCGACGTCCAGTTCTATCTGGGCCGCCTCGCTCTCCAGCAGAACGACCACGAGGCCGCGGTCAACCATCTCGAAAAAGCCGTGGCCCTCTCGCCAGGAGACAGCCGCATGCACCACCGTCTGGGCGACGCCTACGGCCTGTCAGCCCAGAAGGCCGGCCTCTTTTCCAAGATGTCCCTCGCGGGCAAATGCCGCACGGCCTACGAGAAGGCCGTCGCGCTCGACCCCAAGAACATCGACGCCCGCCTCGCGCTCCTCGCCTTCTACCAGCAGGCCCCCGGCATCGCCGGCGGCGGCATCGACAAGGCCCACGCCCAGGCGCAGGAAATCAAGCAACTCGACGCCGGACGCGGCCGCCAGGCTGTCGCGGGGCTCTACATCGCCGAAAGGAAATATCCCGAGGCTTTCGCCGAGTTCGACGCTGTGCTGAAGGAAAAGCCGGACGACTATGCCGCACTCTATCAAGTCGGCCGCCTCGCCGCCGTCTCCGGCCAGCAACTCGACCGCGGTCTTGCCACGCTCCGCCAGTGTCTCAGCGCTCCGCCGCCGGAGAACCAGCCCGGGCACGCCGCCGTCCACTGGCGCCTCGGCAACATCCTGGAAAAGCAAAACGACAAGGCCGCCGCCCGTGCCGCCTACGAGGCCGCGTTGAAGGTCGATCCCAAGTTCCCGCAAGCCATCGAGGCGCTGAATAAACTCTGAGCCGGAAATTCGGCTGCACCGCGCATGGACACCAATCGGCACGAATGAGACCGGACCTTGGTAGTCTATTAAACTACCAACGTCTGAGAGTGCCACACCCCAGATATTTCGTGTTCCTTCGTGTCCACCTTGGTTGCACCGTTCCGATTCCTTCCGAACTCCTCCCGCCGCATCGCGGCTCGCAATCGCCGGGTTTTCCCTATGCTTGGGGCGATGACCGACCAACTGCTCCGTGAGGATTTTCTGGCACAGCTCGGCGCGTGCATCCGCGACGGCAGCTTCGTGAAACTCACCCTCGGCAAGCCCCGCGGCCCCGACGCGACGTTGCGCAACCTCCTCGTGCGCCCGGTCACCCTGCGCGACGGCCCGCGCCTTTCCTTTGTCTGGCGCCATGAACGGCAGGACATCACCAAGAACCACGCGCCGGAGGACGCCATCACCGAGCTCGCCGCGCTCATCGGCTCGGATTTCCATAGCGCCCACCTTTTCACCACCGCCCGGATGGCCCAGCTCGAGTTCAACAAGAAGGGCGAGCCGCGTCTGACCTATGGCCCGGCCGCTGCGGAGAAAGCGGCTGGGGAACACGACCGAGCCAAACAGCGTCTGCTCACGGCCGAAAGCCAGCCCTGGCTGGAAAAACTCGGCGTCACCACCGCGGCCGGCACCGTGCGCGAAAGCATGGCCGACAAACACCGCCAGATTCACAAGTTCGTCGAGATCCTCAGTCACCTTGCCGCGGAGGCCGCCCTGCCCACGCACCGTCCGCTGGAAATCACCGACATGGGCTGCGGCAAGGGCTACCTGACCTTTGCGACGCACGACTACTTCAACCTCGTCGCGTCACGCCCGGCTCACGTCCGCGGTGTCGAGGCCCGCTCCGAACTGGTCACGACCTGCAATCGCATCGCGCGCGAGACCGGCCGCGAGCGCCTCGACTTCGTGCAAGGCACGATCGAATCGACGAAGCTGCCCGCGCTCGACCTGCTCATCGCGCTCCATGCCTGCGACACCGCCACCGACGATGCCCTCGCCCAGGGCGTGCAGGCCGGCGCCGCGCTGCTCGTCGTGTCCCCGTGCTGCCAGAAGGAGCTGCGGCCGCAACTCACGGCGGCACCGGTGCTCGCGCCCGCGCTGCGCCACGGCATTTTCCAGGAGCGGCACGCGGAATTCGCCACCGACGCGCTGCGCGCGCTGTTGCTCGAATGGGCCGGCTACGACACGAAGGTTTTCGAGTTCATCTCCACCGAGCACACCGCGCGGAACCTGATGATCGCCGCCACGAAAAGGACTGGGGTCGCGCGCAGCGCGGAGGCGGCAAAGAAGATCCGCGAATTTGCCGCGTTCTACGGCATCAAGTCCCAGGCGCTGGCCCGGCAGCTCTATTTCGACCTCGGCGCATGAAGACCGACGAATCCCCATGCTTGTCATTCTGAACGCAGTGAAGAATCCAGCGGGACTTACGCGTTCTCTTTCAGGCGGCGAACATCCAACTGGATTCTTCGCTCCGCTCAGAATGACAGGTTTTGATAATTTGGCTGGTAGTTGCTTCCCATGAACCTCGAATCCCTCGACTGGGAGGTGCTCGACCGGTTGCGCGAGACGTTCCTGACCGACGCGAAATCGGCCGGCCCTTACTGGCACACCATCACCGACCTCGAGGCCTACAACCTCACCTACGGCGAACGCATCGGATGGAAATGGGACGCCGTGCTCACCGAGTTGAAGCAGCGCGGCTGGACGCCACCGGCCGACGCCACCCTCCTCGACTGGGGCTGCGGCAGCGGTGTGGCCGGGCGGCGAGTCATTGACGCCTTCAACCCGGCAAATTTTTCGCGCCTGATCGTCCACGACCATTCCGAGCTGGCCATGGATTTCTCCGAGCATCACGGCCGCAATCTCTATCCGAAGATCAAAGTCAGCCGGGCCGACATGCGCTTCCTGCGCGGCAACGAGCCGATCGGCGTCCTCGTGCTCAGCCATGTGCTCAACGAGCTCGACGACAACGCGCGGGCCGAACTCGCCGAACTCTGCATCCGTGCCCAAACCATCCTCTGGGTTGAGCCGGGCACGCACGAGGTCAGCCGCGCGCTCGGCGGTTGGCGGGAAAAGCTCCGCGCGACCGGCCTCGTCGCCGTCGCCCCCTGCCCGCATCAGGCCGCGTGCGGCATCCTCGCGGCGGGCAACGAGCGGCACTGGTGCCACTTCTTCGCGTCGCCGCCCACGGGCCTCTATGCCGATTCCGCGTGGGTGAAGTTCGGCCAGCGCGCCGGCATCGACCTGCGCTCGCTGCCATATTCGTTCC
>JAEUGW010000002.1 GCA_016795565.1 Opitutaceae bacterium
GGGGCGGGGGGGCCCCCCCCCCCGGGGGCGGGGGTGCCCCCCCCGGGGGGGGGGGCCCCCCCCCCGCCGCGATGGCGGAAAGATTTGATGGTGGCCCGCGCCGCTGCGGCTGGGCACCAAGCACGGCACTTTTCCTATGAACATCTGCTGCATTGGCGCCGGATATGTGGGTGGCCCGACCATGGCCATGATTGCCCTGAAATGCCCCGACATCACCGTGACGGTGGTGGACATGAACGCGTCCCGCATTGCCGCCTGGAACAGCGGCACGCTGCCGATCTTTGAGCCGGGCCTCGACGACGTGGTGAAGCAGGCCCGCGGGAAGAACCTGTTCTTCTCCACCGATGTGGCCGGGCAGATCAAGAAGGCCGACATCATCTTCGTGGCGGTCAACACCCCCACCAAGACCTACGGCGTCGGCGCCGGCCGCGCGGCCGACCTGCGCTACATCGAGTCCGTCGCCCGCACCATCGCGGAGCACGCCGAGAGCGGGAAGATCATCGTCGAGAAGTCCACCATCCCGGTGAAGACGGCCGACGCCATCAAGACCATCCTCGCCGCCAACTCGAAGGGCCTGAAGTTCGCGGTGCTCTCCAATCCCGAATTCCTCGCCGAGGGCACGGCGGTCAAGGACCTCACCAATCCCGACCGGGTGCTCATTGGCGGCGAGCGCACACCCGAGGGCGAGCAGGCCATGGAGACCCTCGCCGGCGTCTATGGCCGCTGGGTGCCGCGCGACCGCATCATCACGACCAATCTCTGGTCCTCCGAGCTCTCCAAGCTCGTGGCCAACGCCTTCCTCGCGCAGCGCATCTCGTCCATCAATTCCATCTCCGCCCTCTGCGAGGCGACCGGCGCCGACGTGGACGAGGTGGCCAACGCCATCGGCAAGGACAGCCGCATCGGCCCGAAATTCCTGAAAAGCTCCGTCGGCTTCGGCGGCTCCTGCTTCCAGAAGGACATTCTCAACCTGACCTATCTCTGCGAGAGCTTCGGCCTGCCCGAGGTGGCCGCCTACTGGACCAGCGTCGTCGGCATCAACGACTGGCAGAAGCACCGCTTCGCGGCGCGCATCGTGAAGGAGCTTTTCAACACCGTCGCCGACAAGAAAATCGCCGTGCTCGGATTCGCCTTCAAGAAGGACACCAACGACACCCGCGAATCCGCCGCGATCAACGTCTGCCGCGACCTGCTCGCCGAGCACGCCAAGGTTTCGGTTTACGACCCGAAGGTGCCGGCCGACGAGATCAAGGCCGACACGCTCGGCAAAGGCGTCGAGAATCCGCGCCTCACGGTCGCCAAGGACGCCTACGAAGCCTGCGCGGGCGCCCACGCCATCGCCATCGTGACGGAGTGGGACGAGTTCAAGACGCTCGACTACGCCAAGATCTTCGCCGGGATGCCGAAGCCGGCTTTCCTCTTCGACGGTCGCAACATCGTGGACCTCGCTGCGCTGCGGAAGATCGGCTTCAAGGCCTCCGGCATCGGCAAGCCGGCCGGCGGCCGCCGCGCGGATGACGTGGAGTGATGGCCGTTACGTCGTGAATTGGCTGTAGGGGCGGACCTGGTGTCCGCCCGCGCGGCCGCGAACCAGCCACGCCCTTGCTCGGAAGGTCGGTCTCCTGACCGACCGCGGCCGGCCGGGAGGCAGCCCTCCTTCAGACAAACCCGAGCGGCTTGTAATCCGCGCCGAGGATGGCCTGGGATTTGCAGCCGAGCCACTGGTCGAGCACGGTCGAGTAAACGGCGCGGAAGTCGGTCGAGTATTGCAGGTCCTGGTTGCGCGCCACGTCGAGGCTGGGTGCCGTGCCGTGCAGGCCGGGCTTGAGGCGCGAGCCCATGACGAAGAGGGGGGCGGCGGTGCCGTGGTCGGTGCCGCGGCTCTCGTTCTCGCTCGGGCGGCGGCCGAACTCGGAAAAAGTCATCGTCAGCACCTGGCTGTCCAGTTTCTTCGCCACCAGGTCCGCTTGAAACGCGGCGAGGCCCTCGGAGAGGGTCTTCAGCAGGTTGGCGTGCGTGTTCAGCTGGTTGTTGTGGGTGTCGAAGCCGCCGAGGGAGACGTAGTAAACGCGCGTCGCGGTGCCCGCGGCGATGAGGGCGGCGACATTGCGCAGCGAGCCGGCGAAGGGCGTGCCGGGATAGGAGGCCGTGGTCTGGTAGTTCGCCAGCACCTTCTGGAACTTCTTCTCGGTGACGAGGGCGTCCATCATCGTGTGGCGGAGGTAGCCGGCGTTGTCATGGTCGTCGTGCCCGGCCGGGTTTTGCACCATCTGCTCCAGCAGGGTGAGGTTCTCGGCCTGCTGGCGGCGGTTGCGTCCGGCGGGGAGCGAGAAGGTGGGATGCTGCTGCGCGCTGAGGAAGGACTGGGGCACCTCGTTGCTGATGTTCACGCCACAGGGGTCGCCGCCCTTGGGCGTGCCGGTGCAGGCGTTGTCAAAGAAGCGGCCGAGCCAGCCGGTGGGCAGGGTCTCGTTGCTATCGCTGCCGGTCTCCCAGATTTCCGTCGAGCGGAAGTGGCTGCGGTTGGGGTTGGGGTAGCCGACGTTCTGCACGATGCCGAGCTGGCCGTCCTTGAACAGCCCGTGCAGCGCGGTGCAGCTGGCATGGAGGGCGAGGGTGTCGTTGAGCTTGAGCAGCTGGTTCGCCGGCAGGCCGAGGGTGGGGCGGAGCCGGCGGTAGTGCGGGTCGGCGAAGGGCACCACGGTGTTGAGGCCGTCGTTGCCGCCGGCGAGTTGGACGAGGACGAGGATGCTGCGGTCCTTCTCGGGGGCCGGGGCCTGTGCGTGGGCGGACTCGATGAGAAAGCCCGGGGCGAAGCGGCTGAACGCAAGCAGGCCGATGCCGCGGGCGCCGTAGTGGAGGAATTCGCGGCGGGTGGAGGGGAGGAGGTGGGCGGGGTTTTTCATGCTCAGCAAAGCTGGTAGTTGGGGGATTCGAGGAGGGTGGCCAAGCCGGCCCGGGTGGCCGCCTCTGCCGCGGTGTGGCGCGCACTGCGCTCGAGGAAGCGGGTGAGCTGGCGCTCGAGCTCGGTTCCGGCCAGGCCGGGCACATGGCGGTGGACGAGCTCACGGGCGCGATCGGCCGGCGGCAGCTTGGCCCACTGGGCCAGCCGCGTTTCATCCAGGGTGAAGTTGGTCACGCCGTCGGCGTAGGCCGCCGCGAGCTCGATCTGCTCGTCGCCATTGAGCTGGTCCTCGTTGAGCGGGTGCAGCAGGGCTTGGATCACCTGCCGGCGGGCGGCGAGAGTCGCGGAATTGATCCAACTGCGGCCGCCGACCCAGCCGCGGACGTTGGGCGGGTCGTAGGGCGTCTGCCCCATGGAGCGCAGGCTGCCGATCAACTGGCGCGGCAGCGGGGCCACGCTGAGATCCAGATCCTGCAGCAGGCCGAGATAGAATTGGACCGGACTCTTGATATAGCCGCCGCGATAGCGCGGATCGAAAAAGACGCGGCTGGTGAAGAATTTCACGGCGAGCTTGCGCAGGTCGTGGCCCGTCCCGGCCCACCAGGCGCCGAGGGTGGCGGTCTGCTCCACTGGCAGCGGTTCCTCGCTCAGGTAAAAGCCGACCATCTGCCGCGGCAGGAAGGTGCCGGCGGCCTTCTGCTTGAAGACCAGGTCGATCACGTCGTCGCCGGTGAAGGCGCCGCTCTGGCCGAAGACGGTCTTGCGGCCGTTGTCGTGCTGGCGGCGCGCGAAGACAAACTCGCCCTGCCGCTGGCGGTAGCCGGTGAAGGCGCGCGCGGCCTGCTTGATGTCGTTTTCCGTGTAGTTGCCCTCGCCGAGGGTGAAGAGCTCGAAGAGCTCGCGGGCGAAATTCTCGTTGGGCGCCTCGGGCTTGCTCTGCTGCAGGTCGAGGTAGGTGATCATGGCCGGCGAGCGGGACATCAGCTTGGCGAGATTCGGCGCGCTCCCGAGCGCGAACTTCCGGATGTAATCCTGATGCTGGTGGATGAGCGCGGCATTCCTGACCTTGTCGATGCCGACAACCCAGACGTCGGAGAGGAAAAGCAGCCACTTCTCGGCGGGGGAGTGCTCGGGGCGGCTGGCGAACTGCAGCCACTTGATGGTCAGGTCGAAGATGGCCTCGCGCGAGCGCTCGCGGGCGGCCTGCTGCGCCAGGCGCTTCTCCTGCGCACTGCCGTTGGCGGCGCGGCGGTAAAGCTCGGGGCCGTCGGCTTCGAGCTTGGCGATCAGGCTCGGCTTGGGGAAGGCGGGCATGTGCGCGAAGTAACGCTCGACGGAGCGGACGGGGCCGTCGGCCAGCACGCGGCTGAGCTCGGCGGGGGTGGCGCTGAAGCCGATGCGCTGGAGCAGGTGGCGCGCGGCGGCTTCGTTCCAGTCGGCGGCGGGCAGCGGCTGCCACGCTTCGGTCGGGGTGAGGAGGGGCGACGTCGGGCTCATGGTCGTGGGGGTAGTGACGATGGCTGGACCGTCCGGTTTCACACTGGCGCGCTTGGTCGGGTGGCGGCGCTGTGCACCTGCGCGGACCATTTCTTGTAGGCGGGTGCTTCGTGCTGAAAGGCATCGGGGGCCGGGATCGGGCGGAAATACTCCCCATCGGCCAGCACGGGAAAAATTTCCGCGAGGTGGTAGCTGCAAATCGCGGCGGGGCGGGGGGGCTGGGCCCAGGAGCGGAAATTCCCCGGGGTCAGCCATTCGCCGTCCGGCAAGGCGGTCGCGGCCAGTCGCTGCAAGGGCGGCATCGCGCCATCCGCGCCGACGGCTTGGCTGTGCCAGGTGTCGCGCCGGGCGTCGGCGATGACGGAGAATGCGCGCGGCGCTTGCGTCCAGGCGAGTCGGGCGGCGACGGCGAGGCTTTGGTAGGCGTAGGCCGGGCGGGGCTTGAGCACCTGCCAGGTGCGGAGGGCCATGGCGATGGTGCGCGTGCCGAGCATCGAGCCGGGCCCTTCGCAAAACACAAAGGCGCCGATGTCGCCGATCTTCATT
Source organism: Opitutaceae bacterium (assembly GCA_016795565.1). Lineage (GTDB taxonomy): Bacteria > Verrucomicrobiota > Verrucomicrobiia > Opitutales > Opitutaceae > Lacunisphaera. The sequence continues at coordinate 4,949 of JAEUGW010000002.1, forward strand.
TGTGCCGCCCGCAGCACGGCCTCGGTGCCGGCAAAGAGGCCCGTGCCAGCCTCGTCTCCCGAGCTGTGCCAGCACGGGGAGGCCGCGGCCCGCCACAGGCCGACTTGCACCCGGGTCGAAGCGGCGTCGAGGACGAGCAAGCTGCCGTGGCTGGCCAAAAGCTGTGTGAGCGAAGGCATTGCGCGGGCCAGCTTGGCCCGGAACGGGGATATGTCCATGCCGGTTTCAGGTCCGGGCGCCGGAGCCCAATCTGGCATTGACCGGAGGGGTTGGCGACCTACGTTGGCCGGTTCATCGACTGAAATCCGCCATCTTTATCCACCGTGAACGTTCAAATCACCGACATCAACGAGACCCGCAAAACGCTGACCGTCACCCTCGACAAGGGTGAGGTCGATGGCGAATACAACACCATCCTGGGCGAATTCACCAAGCAGGTCAGCCTGCCTGGTTTCCGGCCCGGCAAGGCCCCGGCCGCCATGGTCGCCAAGCGCTTCGGCAAGGAGCTGAAGGATGAGTTCAAGCAGAAGGTCATCGGCAAGGCCTACCGCGACGGCCTCGAGCAGTCGAAGCTCGAGGTGCTCTCGCTCGTGGATGTCGAGGAGGGCGCGATCGAGCCCGGCCTCTCCGCCGCGATCAAGCTCACGGTGGATGTGCGCCCCGAGTTCAAGCTGCCGGACTACCACGGCATCGTCACCGAGACCCTGCCCACCGAGCCGACCGCCGCCGAGGTGGACGCCGTGATCGAGGGCCTGCGCGCCGAGCGGGCTGATTTCAAGGTCGCCGACCGCGCCGCCGCCAAGGGGGACTACGTGCGCTTCGGCTACACCGGCACGCTCGACGGCCAGCCGCTGGCCGCCGTCGTCGGCGACAAGGCCATCTACGCCGCCGCGCCGCAAACCTGGGAGGAAGTCGAGGGGGCCAACGAGGGCCTGCTCCCCGGCATGTCCAAGCAGCTCGCCGGCCTGAAGGCGGGCGACAAGAAGGACACGACTGTGACCTTCCCGGCGGAATTCGCCGCCGTCCCGGCGCTGGCCGGCAAGACCGCCGCCTATGCCATCGAGGTGCAGGAGGTGCGCGAGCGCGTGCTGCCGCCGCTCGATGAGAAATTCTTCAAGGACAACCAGGCCGACGACCTCGCCGGCCTCCAGTCCCAGGTCACGACCAACCTGAAGATGCGCAAGGAATACGAGAACCGCGCCGCCCAGCGCCGCCAGGTCACCGACGCCCTCGTCGCCCAGGCCAGCTTCCCGGTGCCCGAAAGCCTGATCGCCTCCGAGCGCGACGGCGTGCTCCGCCAGTTCATCGAGGAGAACATGCGCCGCGGCATCCCGCAGGAACAGTTCGAGCAGAACAAGAAGGAGCTCTACGACAGCGCCACCAAGGCCGCCGTCTCCCGCGTCAAGGTGCAGCTCATGCTCGCCAAAATCGCCGACGCCGAGAAGCTCAAGGTGGACGAGAAGGATTTCAACAACTGGATCATGCGCGAGGCCATGCGCTCCGGCCAGAAGCCCGACAAGCTGGCGAAGGAACTGGGCAAGGACCGCGAGCAGCTCCGCGCCATCCAGCAGCAGCTCCTGTTCGACAAGGCCCTTGATTTTCTGGTCACCAAGGCTACCGTGAAAACGGCCACCGCCAAAGCATGAGCTACTACGTCCCCATCGTCCTCGAAAACACCGGCCGCGGCGAGCGGTCGATGGACATCTACAGCCGCCTCCTCAAGGATCGCATCATCTTCATCGGCACGCCGATTGATGACGGCGTGGCCAACGTGGTCATCGCCCAGATGCTGTTCCTCCAGATGGAGGACCCGAAGAAGGACATCCAGATCTACATCAACTCCCCCGGCGGGAGCGTGACCGCCGGTATGGCGATCTATGACACCATGAACTTCCTGCAGTGTGACTTCGTCACTTACTGCATCGGCATGGCGGCCAGCATGAGCACGGTGCTCCTCGCGGCCGGCACCAAGGGCAAGCGTTTCGGCCTGCCCAACAGCCGGGTGATGATCCACCAGCCCTCCGGCGGCGCGGGCGGCCAGGCCGCCGACATCGCCATCCAGGCCAAGGAAATCCTCCGCTGGCGCCGCACCCTCAACGAGACCATCGCCAAGCACACCGGCAAGACCACCGAGCAGGTGGAGACCGATTCCGACCGCGACTACTACCTGAGTGCCGACGAGGCCAAGGCCTACGGCATCGTGGATCATGTGGTCACCTCGACCCGCGACGCCCAGAAAATCACCGGGATCGCCGCCGCCTGACCCGCCCCCGGGTATCCCTTTAGGCCGGGAAAATCCCTCGACTAACGGCCCGCAAGTGCCGATATACCTCCTTTATGGCCAAATCCTCGCGCATGACCCTCTGTTCCTTCTGCGGCAAATCGCAGGCGGAAGTCCGCAAGATCATTGCGGGGCCGGGCGTTTACATCTGCGACTCCTGCGTCAACGTCTGCAAGACGATCATTGACCGCGAGGTGAAGGCCCCGGCCCCCGAGGGTGCCAAGCCGGCCTTCCGCCTCGTCAAGCCCTCCGAGATCAAGAGGGTGCTCGACGACCACGTCATCGGCCAGGACCACGCCAAGAAGGTGCTCTCGGTCGCCGTTTACAACCACTACAAGCGCCTCAACTTTGACGGGAACTCGGGCGGCCAGACGGAAGTCGCCGCCCTGCCGGCCGAATTCAGCGACGTCGAGGTCGAGAAGAGCAACATCCTGCTCGTCGGCCCCACCGGCTCCGGCAAGACCCTGCTCGCCCGCTCGCTCGCCCGCATCCTCGATGTGCCGTTTGCCATCTCCGACGCCACGACGCTCACCGAGGCCGGCTACGTCGGCGAGGACGTGGAGAACGTCGTCCTCCGCCTCCTCCAGTCGGCCAACTACGACGTGAAGAAGGCGGAGTGCGGCATCATCTACATCGACGAGATCGACAAGATCCGCCGCACCACGGAGAACGTCTCCATCACCCGCGACGTCTCCGGCGAGGGCGTGCAGCAGGCCCTGCTGAAGATTCTCGAAGGCACTACCTGCAACGTCCCTCCGCAGGGCGGCCGCAAGCACCCGAACCAGGAATATATCCAGGTCAACACCGCCAACATCCTCTTCATCTGCGGCGGCGCCTTCGTTGGCCTTAATGAGGTCATCAAGAAGCGCCTCGGGCAGCGCTCGCTCGGCTTCCACGTCAACGCCCAGGACCACGACCTCACGCCCGACGAGATGATGCGCGGCGTCGCCCCGGAGGACCTCATCCGCTATGGCATGATCCCCGAGTTCATCGGCCGCCTGCCGGTGGTCTCCGTGCTCGACGAGCTCAAGATCGCCGACCTCGAGAAGGTGCTCCTCCGCACGAAGAACTCGATGGTGAAGCAATACTCCAAGCTCTTCGCCATGGACGGCGTGCAGCTCAAGTTCACGCGCGACGCCATCATCGCCATCGCCAAGCGCGCCATCGAGCTGAAGACCGGCGCCCGCGCCCTGCGCGCCATCCTCGAGAAAATCATGCTCGAGGTCATGTATGAGCTGCCGCAGCGCGACGATATCGCCGAGGTCGTCATCGACCGGGCCGTGGTCGAGGGCCGCAAGAAGCCGGCCCTGCGGAAGCCCGCCCGCGGCGCCGCCACGAGCAAGGACGCCGCCTGAGGATTGTCGCCATGCGTCGCATCGCCACCCCGCTTTGCTTCGCCGCCCTGCTCGCCGTCCGCGCGGCCGCCCTCGTCATCCACGGCGGCACGGGCACGGAGAATTTCGCCGCTCCCACTGCAGGCGACGGCGGGGATCCCGGTTATGCCAATGTGGGCGACCGCGGCGTTTACCTCGGCAATTACGGCGGGAACTTCTGGGTGCTCACCGCCACGCATGTCGGCGCGGGCAACATCAAGCTCGGCGGCACCACCTACACGATGGTGGGCGGCTCCAGCGTCGCGGTGCTGAACAACGACACCTCGCCCACCGACCTCACGCTCTTCCGCATCTCGACCGACCCCGGCCTGCCCACGCTCAACCTGCTTTCCGGCGCGGATCCCGGCGTCACTGCGGCCGTCCGGCTCATGGGCGACGGCCGCAACGAGGGTGCCAGCACCTTTGTCAACTGGGGCATCGCGCCCGGCGGCGGCGCCAACGACGATGTCTGGACGGTTGGCGGTGGCACCGACAAGTCCGGCTACACCACCGTCGGCAACACCCTCGGCGTGCGCTGGGGCGACAACCAGGTGACCGGCAGCACGACCTTCAACATCGGCACCGGCAACACGCTGGGCTTTCACATGCAGTTCACCAGCGCCGCCTACAACTCGATGGCGCAGGTCGGCGATTCCGGCGGCGCGACCTTCTACTACACCGGCGGCACCTGGTATCTCGCGGGCATCCTCAGCGCCGTCGGCACCTTCGGCTCCGGCCAGACGCCCGACAACCAGCCGGCGGACACCGCCGTGTTCGGGAACTTCACGATCGCCGCGAGCGTCGCCAGCTACAACAGCTTCATCACCTCCGCCATCCCCGAGCCGTCAGCCTATGCCGCACTGGCCGGCCTGCTGGCACTGGGTGCGATAACTCTGCGGCGCTGGCGCCGGGCTTGAGCGTTCATGCGGCCCGGCTGGCGGTCGCAGACACCCTCGGCGGCAGCCACCTTTTGACTCGTGAGCTCCGGGGCCGCCGCGCAAGCTGCCCGCCGTGTCCACGAACTTGCCTGCTATACTGCGCTCGCCGGCCGCAGCACTGCCAAGCCGGACGCGCGGCTGGCTGGTTGCCGGCCTGATCGCCTACGTGCTGCTGGGCACGGCGGTGATGGATCGCTGGCAACACCGCGGCGGCCAGTCCATCCGGGATCTCGGCTTCGGCTATGGCGTGCTCATCTCGGCCCTTGAGGATTCGGGAGAGTATCGGGTGCCACCGGGTGTGCATTACCCGGGCGTGGCCTTCAGCGCGCACCGCCTGCCTTTCATCCCCTATTTCCTGATCGCGCTGAAGGATGTGGCCGGCGACGACCTCCGGTGGGTGGCTCTGGCCAAATGCGTGCTCTTCGGCGGCCTGCTGGTGGCGGCGGTAGCCTTGGTGCTGCGCACGGCGCGCGCGCCGCTCTGGGCCGTGCTGCTGCTGCTGGGCGTGGGGCTCACGATGCCGCGCTGGGCGCTGAACGTCTTTGAGGTGGGGCTGGAGGAGGGCTACAACATCACGGCGCTCACGCTGTTGTTCGTATTGCTCTGGTTTGATGATTCGGTCGGCCGCGTGCGCGTGGCCTGGCTGCTGACCGTGGGCAGCCTGCTCGTGCTGCTGCTGTTCCTCAAAAGCTCCATGATCTACTGGTGCCTCGCCGTGCCCCTGTTGGTGGGGCTGCGGCGGCGTGACTGGCGGGCTGCGGTCGCGCTCTGGTTGATGGTGGGAGTCGGGCTGTATGGCCTCGCCGCCTTCAACTCGCGCCATGCCGGGCGCTTCACCACTGGCTCCTCGTGGGAGGGATGGAATCTCTACAAGGGCAACTGCGTGGACACGGCGACGACCTATCCGCGCTACAGCCTCGATATCCTCGACTACGAGGGGAAGGTCGTCGCGGACCGACCGCTCGCGGATGAGTGGGACCATAACGCCTATTTCAAGGGACGGGCCGTGGCCTTCATCCGCGCGCATCCGGGGGAGTTTTTCGCCAACGCCGTGCGCAAGGCCTGGGTTTTCTACGGCGAAGTGCGCGCCACCGGCCTGGCGCAACGCGGGGAGTCCCGCTACGCCCGCCCGGAATACCTGCTGCAGATTCCGTGGATGATTGTGTTTCGCATGATGCTCTGGGCGGCCATCCTGCTGGCGCTGCAAGCGCTGTGGCGGCTGCGGCGCGAACACTGGCGCTCCGAGGCGTTTTTGGTGGCGCTGACCTACCTCGTGTTCCTCGCGCTGTATTCGGCGTTCCATGTCGTCGGCTTCGCCTATGAGCGCCACGTGATGCCGGTGGTCATGCCTACGGCCCTCTACCTCCTCTGGCGGTGGAGCGACCGCGCCAGCCGGAGCGTCACCAGTTGAAGCTCTCGCCGTGGGCGACTGACTTGGCGAACGCGGCAAAGAGCTTCACGCAGTTTTCCACGTCCTCCAGATCCACGACTTCGCTCGGCGTGTGCATGTAGCGGAGCGGGATGGACACGAGGCCGCAGGCCACGCCGCCGCGGGCCATTTGGATGGCGCGGGCGTCGGTGCCGGTCGGTCGCGGGTCGGCCTCGAGTTGGTAGGGAATCTTCGCTTTTTTCGCGCAGGCCACGAGGCGCGCATAGACCTTCGGATTGATGTTCGGGCCCCGGCAGATGATGGGGCCGCCGCCGAGCTTGGTCTCGCCAAACTTGCGCGGATCGCAGTCGGGGTGGTCGGTCGCGTGGCCGACATCCACGATGAGCGCGACATGCGGGTCCACGGCAAAGGCCGAGGTCTGCGCCCCGCGCGTGCCGATCTCCTCCTGCGTGGTGGCGACGGACACGACCTTGGCGGCCAGCTTGCCCTTGTCCTTCGCGAGGCGGATCAAGGCCTCGCCGACGATGTAGGCGCCGACCTTGTTGTCGAAGGCCCGCGCCGTGCCGATGCTCCCGGTGATCAGCTCGAACTCGTGATCGTAGGTCGCCACGTCGCCGATGGCGACGCGGGAGAGGGCCTCGGCCTTGGTCTTGGCTCCGATATCGATCCAGATTTCGTGAATCTCGGGCACCTTCTTGCGGTCGGCCTCGTCCATCAGGTGGATGGCGCGCTTGCCGGTCACACCCTTCACCGTGCCCCGGGCGGTCTGGATGATGACACGGCGGCCGGAGATGATGCTGCGGTCGTGGCCGCCGATGGTGTCGAAGTAGAGGTAGCCGTCCTTGTTGACGTAGGTGATGATGAGGCCGAGCTCGTCCATGTGGCCGGCCAGCATGAGGGTGGGGCCGCCCCGGGGGTTGAGCGTGGCGAGGCGGTTGCCGAGGGCGTCGTTGGCGTAGGCGGCGGCGTGGGGCTTCACGAAGCGGTCATAGACCGCCTGGGCTTGGGCCTCGGCACCGGAGGGGGACTTGGCGCGCAGCAGCTCGGTCAGGAAAGCGGGGGCTTGGTAGTCGGGCATGGCAGGAATCTGTGTTCAGGCGGTTTGCCGCTGCAAACGAAAATCACCCGGGCTCAGGCCGGCCGCAGCAGGTAGTCGGCGCCGATCCGGTCCGCCGGGTCCTTGTTGCCGACCGGCGAGAACCGGTAGCCCAGCGGCCGCAGCAGGGCCTCGGTCCCGGCCACCTCCTGCGGGCTGTGAAACCCCATCAGGATGACCGGCCGGCTGCGCTTGATGCTCTCGATTGCCCCGCCGACTGCGTGGTGGCCATGCCCCTCGACGTCGATCTTGACGAAATCAGGCGGGCGAATCTCTCCGCGGGCGACCAGATCGTCGAGGCAGATCAACTGCACCGGAATGGTGGGGGTCGCGGCAGTCTTGACCTCGCCATCATAGGCCAGGTGCACCGTGGTGTCTCCCGCCTCCAGGCTGCTGAAAAAATCGGCCACCCCAGCGGTGTCGGACGCGGCGCATTGGTAGGCCTTCAGCCAGGTCAGGCGATTCATCCGCCGGTGCCGTTCCATGCGGGCGAAATTCGCGGGCAGGGGCTCGATTGCGACCACCTGGCCTTCCGGGCCGGTGCGCAGGGCGAGCCCGACACTGTAGTAGCCGAAATGGGCCCCCAGATCCCAGCAGGATTTGCCGCGCAGGTTGCCAAGGGAGTCGATGGCCTGCGCCATGGCGGGTTCGTAGCCGCCGCGCCAGTAGGCGCTCCATGGGAACAGGGTCCACCGGGCGCCGGCGGGGAAGCCGCGCCGGACGCGCACCGGGAAATACTGCAGGCCGGTCAGGCGCAGAATGGTGGCAGCGGTCTTTTGCACAAGGTCTCTCATTGGCGGGGCATTTGGCCGGCGATTTCCTCGAGCGGATACGTGACGATCTCCGCGAGCGTCGGGTGATACCACGGGGCGCGGAGCATGTCATGCACGGTGGCGCGCAGGGCGAGCGGTGTGGAAAAGGCGTGGATAAGCTCGCCGGCGTCCTTGCCGACGATCTCGGCGCCGAGGAGGCGGCCGCGCTTGGGCTCGGCGATGACTTTCACGTAGCCGTAGTTGGCCTCCATCAGGATGGACTTGCCGTGGTCATTGAAGGGATAGGAGGCGGTCAGATAGCGCACGCCCGCCGCGTCGAGGTCGCGCTCGAGTTGACCGATCGTGGCGAGCTGCGGATCAGTGAAGACGATGTTGAGCAGCAGCGACCAGTCCACGGGCTTGAGCCGCTTCACGCCGGCGGCGTGGCGGGCGGCGAGTTCGCCCTGGGCAATGGCGATGTGCACGATCTCGTGCGGGCCGGAGCAGTCGCCGGCCGCGTAGATGTGCGCGGCGCTCGACTGTTGCCAGCGGTTGATGAGGATCTGGCCGTCGGGACGGGTCTTGACGCCGGCGGCGGCGAGGTTGAGGCCGGCGGTGTTGGGCTCGCGGCCGAGCGCGTTGAAGAGATGCGCGGCCCGGCGCGTGACGAGCCGGCCGCGGTGGCGGAACTTCACCGTGGCGCCGCGCCGGTCGGTGGCGACGGACTGGAGTTGGGTGGCGGTGAAGAGCTCGATGCCCTCGTCGCGGAAGGCCTGTTGGACGACGGCGGAGGCGGCGTCGGAGTGGTCGCGCAGGATGTTGGGGCTGCGCTGGACGAGAGTGACCTCGCTGCCCATGCGGCGGAGATATTGCGCCAGTTCGCAGGCGACGATGCCGCCGCCGAGCACGAGCACGCTTTTCGGCAGAAAGTCCAAATCGAGCACATCGTCACTCGTCCAGGTCTTCGCCTCCCGCAGTCCCGGCACCGGGGGGACGCTGACCTTCGAGCCGGTTCCGATGAGGAAATGCTTGGCGCGCAGCCGCTGGCCGTCCGACAGCTCGACGGTGTGGGCGTCGATGAACCGGGCGTGGGCGCGATGCAGGTCGAACTTGCCGCCGGTCAGAGCCTGCTCGCGGTATCGGGCGAAGTCCGCGATGATGCGCTGCTTCCGGGCGTGCACGGCGCGCATGTCCGCGCGGGCGCCGGTGACCTGGAGGCCGAAGCGGTCGGCGTGGCGGGCGTGGTGCAGGATTTCGGCGGCGTAGAGGAGGGTCTTGGACGGCATGCAGCCGCGCAGGATGCAGAGGCCGCCAAGTTGCCTGGCACCGTCAACGACGGCGACTTTCCGGCCCAGGCCGGTGGCGACGCGGGCGGCGTTGAAGCCGGCGCTGCCGCCGCCGAGACAGATGAAGTCGTAGGTTTTCATGAGTGAGGGGCCGGCGCCGGGCGGCCATGATTGCGACGGAGGGTCTCGGACCTTACTTCTATCACGCGATAAAACAACCATGCACACGGCAGGGTGAGCAGGCAACTGAACAGCAGCACCGGCAGCGGCTGTTGGGCGGCCGGCGGCCAGCGATCCAGCAGGTTGCCCAGCTTGCCCACGATGGGCACATGGACGAGGTAGAGCGAGTAGGAGAAGGTGCCGATCCAGCCCAGCCAGCGCAGGCCGCCGAAACGGGCGATGGACGCGTCCCATGGCCGCAGAGCCAGCAGCAACCACGCGGCCCCGCAGGCGAAACGCAGCGGCATGCCAGTATCGTCGGGCTGGACCAAGGCGCACAGCCCGATGATCCCGATGATGAGTGTTCCGAGCAGGAGCCTGACCGTCGTGCTCACCGTCCATCGGCCGAGCAGCCAGACGATGGCCCCGAGCGCGAACTGCGGCAGGAGCATCAGGAGGGGCAACCAGGCGCCGCCGGCAGGGAGCAAGCCGAGGATCAGTAACGCGGCACCAAGGAGCAGGCCGGGCTCGGGCCGCCGGAAGCGCAGCACCAAGGCCAGGCAGCCCGCTGCCACGAGATAGAAGCCGAGCTCGTAGCTCAGGGTCCAGGCCACCAGCAGGAAACTCGGCAGGCCGGCCCAGGGCTCGATGGCGAACGCGGCGGCGAACCAGCCCCATCCCACCGGCAGCACGTCCGGCGCCGTCAACGGCACTCCCTTCACCAGTGCACCGGCGATATTCAACAGCAACGCAAGCGCCAGCGCGGCCCAATACGGCGGGAACAGGCGCCAAAGGCGGTCGAGCACGAAGCGCAGCGTTGACCGGCCCTGCTTGGTTTCCCGGGCCACGCGTTCGGCAATGCAATAGCCACTAATCACAAAGAATAGCGGCACGCCGAGCCACCCCCATGAAACAAAATCGCCCAGCCATGCTGGCTCGAGTGGCGGACGACCCCGGTGCGCGTGAAAGACCAGCACCCAGAGGGCGGCAAATCCCCGCCAGTGGTCGAGCGACAGATAACGCGGGCCGGTGGCGGAGCCGTCGTTCATCGGCCCTTGCCAAACAGCATGATGTGAATCGTCTTCAGGACGATCGAGGCATCGAGGACGAAGGAGAAATAGCGGATGTAGTAGAGGTCGTATTCCAGCTTCCGCATGGTGTCCTTGAGGTTGGCGCCGTAGGGGTAGTTCACTTGGGCCCAGCCGGTGATGCCGGGCTTGACGAGATGGCGGAAGTGGTAGCAGGGGATTTGCCTTTCGTAGTCATCCACGAGCCGCACCCACTCGGCGCGCGGGCCGATGAGGCTCATGTCGCCGCGGAGCACGTTCCAGAGTTGCGGGACCTCGTCGAGCCGGCTGGTGCGCAGAAAACGGCCGAGGCGGGTGATGCGCTGGTCGTTCGGCTGGGTGTAGTCCGCCCCGCCGCCGCCCACGCGCATGGTGCGGAGTTTGACGATGTCAAAGAGCTGGCGATTGCGCCCGACCCGGCTTTGGCGGAAAAACACCGGGCCGCGGTCATCGAGCCAGATGGCGGCGGCGACGAGCGGGAGGAAGGGCAGGGCAAACAGCAGCCCGAGGCTGGCGAGGCCGATGTCGCTGAGGCGCTTGAGGCGCTCGAAGACCGGCTCGCGGGCGATTTGAAACCCCTCCTGGAACAGCCAGGTCTGGTTCAGTCGGTAGAGGGGGACCTTTCGCCAGTAAACCTCGTGGAAAAGCTCGAGCGTGTAGGTGGGCACGCCGGAGAAGTGCAGCTCCATGAGTTTCTGGGCCACGGCCGGCGGCAATTCCGAGCTGGTCTCGCGGAGGATGATCGCGTCGATGTTGCCCGCGTATTCTTCCAAATAGTGGACCACGTCGCCAAAGGGAGGTGCCGATTCGGTGGCGGGCGGGGTGAGCTCGCGCGCAAAGGTGGCGTGCGTGGCGTAGAGCACGGCCTGCGTCATGCCGACCTGGCGGCATTCCTCCTTGAAGGCGATGCCGCTCTCCTCGCTGCCCAGAAACATGAAATAGCGCTGCTGCTTGTGCGCCATCTCGCGCTGGTAGATAAGGCGCCGGTAGCTGAGCGTCACCGGAATCAGCAGCAGGCCGGAGCCGGTGATGACGAGGCGGCTGCCTTGCAGGGCAAACCCGGCCGGGATGAACGCGTAGGTCAGCAGCAGGATGAACAGCAGCACAAAGCCCAGCGCGATGGCGTGCAGGCTGGTGTAGGTGACCGACATCATGTCGGTGCGCGCGTTGTAGCCGTCGATCAGGTGGAGCGCGAGGAAGTGCATGAGCCCCGGCAGCAGCAGCGGGGCCAGAATCAGGCCGTCCCAATGGTGCACGCCCCAGGCCCAGGCGACGAGGTTATACACCACGCACACCGCGATCGCATCGAGCAGCACGAGCAACACGGTGACGGTTCTCCCCTGATTCATGGCAGGTCGATTACGGTTGGGAATCGGCGCATGGCAACTGAACTTCCGGGCCCGCCGGCACCGGGCGAAGGAGCGCTTCCCACCGCGCCAGTGACGCCGACAGGGTGAACTGCCGCTCGTAGGCCGCCCGCGCACTCCGCCCCAATGGCGCGAGGGTCGCGGGATCGGCCTGCCACGCGGTGATGGTCGCGGCCAGCACGGCGCCTTCGGTCGGGGCGAAAGCCGCACCGCACTTCTCGCGCGCGAGCAAGCGAGCGATCTCGCCGTCGGGCGGGCCGACGAACAGAACCGGCCGACCGGCCGCGAGCACGCCGGCCAGCTTGCTGGGATAGACGAGGCGGGCGAAGCCGGGCTTGAGTGTCACCAGGTGGGCATCGGCCGCCGCGAGGGCAGCCGGCATGTCGGCGCGGGGTGCGGGCGGCAGCAGGCGGACATTGTCCAGCCCGCGCGCATGGGCGGCGCGCCGGACCTCCTCAAAACGCGCCCCGGTGCCGATGAAAAGAAACACAATGTCCGGCCGCGCCTTGAGCTGCTCCGCCGCCGCCAGCACGGCGGCGAACTCATGCACGCGGCCGAGGTTGCCGGAATACGCGACGACAAACTTGTCCGCCACGCCCCAGGCCGCGCGGCGGGCGGCGACGGCTTCCGGCGCGGCCGGGGTGTGCAGTTCGCGCGGCGCCCAGTTCGGGATGACCGAGATATTGGCCGCCGGAACGCCCCGGTCCGCCACCTGCTGCCGCATGTCTTCACCGAGGGTCACGCAGCGACTCGCCGAGCGCCAGGCGACATCCCGCAGGGTGCGCAGCGGGGCGAGGGGCAAGGTGACCAGCGCCCCGAGGTGCGCCGTGAGAATCTCGGGATAGATGTCCTGAATCCACTGGAAGACGCGGCCGCCGCGATGCACGGCGATGTCGGTGACGGCAGTGGCCAGCAGCGGCGGGTCGGTCATGACCACCACGGCATCGCCCGCCTGCACGAGGCTGGCGAGCAGGCGCTGGGCACCGCGCCGGAACCGGCCGTAGTTGACGGTGCGGGAGAGCAGCCCGCCATGCCGGTCGCTGCCGCCGGTGCGGTGAATGGTGACCCCGTTGTGGGCGGCCGGTGTCCCGCCGGCTGCGATGACATGCACCTCCCAGCCCCGTGCCGCCAGTCCCTCGGCGAGGTCGGTGAGCAACTGCGCCGTGGCGGCCGTTGATGGCCAGTAAACCCGGTTGACGAAGATGATCCGCGGGGAGGTCAAATTGATTGTTTGTAGCGGCGGTCTGCGACCGCCGGACGGCGCTCATAGAGCGCCGCTACAGTTTGCGTTGCAATTCCCGGGCCTTCGTCGCGCAGAGAAATTCATACCAGCCCATCAGGCGGCAGAACACAAAGCCCCGGTAGCCGTCGAGGAAGCCGGCGCGCCACACATAATGATAGAGGAAGCGCAGGGCGGGGCGGCCGGGCAGCGCCCAGGCGAGGCGGCGCAGGCGGCGCTTGCGGGCCAGCGCCGGGTCGAGGCCGGCCGCGTCGTGGCTGGCGGCCTCGATCTGGAGGCGCGCCTCCCAATTGCTGTAGCGGTTGTGCTTCTCGACCCAGGTGGCGATGTCGGGAAAGGCGTAATGCTCCATCTCGCCGGCGAGGTAGCCGGCCGAGCCCTGCAACTCGACGTGCTCATGCACCTCGTTGTCGCCCGAGCCGGCCCCCGCGCCGCCGGCGGGCTGCTCGTAGCGGCCGAGCGCGTGGCGGAAGAAGCGCAGGTTCCAGCTCGGGAAATAGCCGCAGTGGTTGAGCCAGCCGTCGAGGAACCAGAAGCGGCGGTTCACGTAGAAGCCCTGGTGCTGCGACTGGCCCAGGGCGGCGCGCATCGCGGCTTCCAGCGCCGGTGTCACTCGCTCGTCGGCGTCGATGATGAACACCCAGTCGTTTTTCCACGGGATGTTCGCGAGCGCCCAGTTTTTCTTCTTCGGGAAGCTGCCGTCCCACTTGAAATCCACCACGCGGGCCCCGGCGGCGCGGGCGATGTCGGGCGTGCCGTCGGTGCTGCCGGAGTCCACCACCACGATGTCATCGCACCACGCGACCGAGGCGAGGCAGGCGGCGAGGTTGGCCGCCTCGTTCTTGGCGGGGATGAGGACGGAGATCGGGGCGGATGGGGCCATGCTCAGCGGGATGCCTCCTCCGGGGCGCGCAGGTCGAGCGCGGCGTAGCGGAGGGCGCAGTAGAAGGAGGCGCAGAATGTGAGGACCACGGCGGGGTTGGCAAAGGGGAATTCGACCCACGCGTAGAGCAGGAGGATGCCGCACCCGGCCAGCAGGTAGCGCGGCAGGACCGAGTCAACGCGCCACCACGGAATCGCGAGCAGGGGCAGCAGGCCGAGGATGACGAGCAGGCCGGTGCCGACAAAGCCGGTCTCGGCGAGGGACTGAAGCCAGTCGTTGTGCGCCTCGGCGTAGAAGGGGATCCACACCCACAGCTCGGCGGCGCGCTGGGTGTTGTAGATGCGGAACACGCGGGCGTAGCTCTCGAGGCCCCAGCCAAACCACGGTTTTTGCGCGGCCATGGTCCAGGTGTCGCGGTAAAGGGTGAGCCGCGAGGCGAAGGTGGCCTCGCGCGCGCCCGGCGCGAGCTGGGTGGTGGTCTGGTGCAGACGCTGCGCGATGGCCCCGCGCCCCAGCCAGGCGATGGCGGCGGCGGCCAGCAGCGCGGCCAGGATCAGGCTGGCCACGGGCACCAACGCGGAGGCGCGCCGCTCGCGCCGGCGGCGCACGAGGCGCAGCAGGAAATGCGTGAGCGCGCCCAGCAGCAGCAGGCCGATGAGGACGGTGCAGGAGCGCGACGCGCTCAACGGCACGGAGGCGGCCAGCAGGAGCGTGACGACCGCGCCCAGCAGGACGGGCGAGTGCCAGATGTCGCGCTGGCCGCCCCGGCGCAGGGCGTGGAAGAGCAGGCCGAGGCAAACCGCCGTGCTCAGCACCACGAAGGCGCCCCAGTGGTTGTGGTAGATGAACGTGGAAAAATACCGCGCGTTGGGCGACGGCACGAGGCCGAACCAGAGACCCTTGGCGCCGGCCAGCTTTTGAAACGTGCCGAACACGGCGAGGACCACGGCGTTGGCCGCCATGATGAACAGCACCGTGCGGACGAGGCTGCGCCGCGTGAGCACGAGGAACAGGTTGAAGCCGGAGAGCACGAGGACGTTGAGCACCCAGAGCTCCTTCGCCGCCAGCAGCGGCAGGGCCGCCGAGGGCAGCCAGGGGTTGGGGTCGCCCATGACCAGGGAACGCTCGCCCGCCACCACGACCTCCTGGAAGCCCGGATTGAAGCAGCTCACGAGCACGAGCACATCGTAGAGCCAGAGCGGCCAGAGGTAACGCAGCGCCGGCCACGCGCGCTCACCCGCCGATTTGCCCCGCTGCCAGCAGGCGGCGACGAACAGCCCCACGCCGACGGTGCCCCAAAGCGCGATGCCCTGGCGCACCCACGGTGCCTGGCCGCCGAAGGCCCACGTGGTGAACACGAGCAGGGTGACGAAGTGGAACAGCACCAGCTTCGGGAGCAGGCCGAGGGGCGCGCGGTGGCGGGAGGTGGAATCAGCGTCGCTCATCGCAGAGGTGACGATAGAAACCGACGAGCAGCCTGGCGGCGCGCGCCCAGGAGAATTCATGCGCCGCCCACGCGCGGCCCCGGCGGCCCATCGCGGCGAGCTCCGCCGGAGGCGTGGCGAGGGCGGTGCCGAGCGCGGCGGCGTAGTTTTCCCAAGGCCCGCACCAGCCGCAGCCATTCGTTTGCAGGCCGGACCACGGCGTGGTGTCCGTGACCAGCGCCGGCACGCCGGCGGCGAGCGCCTCGGCGATGACGAGGCCGAAATTCTCGGAGTGCGAGGGCAGGACAAAGAGCGAGGCCGCGGCATAGGGCGGCGGCCGGCCCGCACCGTCGAACACGGCCACGCGGTCGGTCGCGCCCGCGGCGGCGATGGTGGCGGAGAGTTCCGCCGCCGTGTAGTCCTCCGCCACCCCGACGATGAGCAGCAGCCAGTCGCCGCGCGGAGCGGCGAGCCACAGGTCGATCAGCTCGCGCAGGCGCTTCTTGCGGTGGAAGCGCGAATAGAAGAGAGCGACCGGCCGCGACCGCGCGGCCGGGCAGAGCTCGTGCCAGGCCGCGCGGGCGGCGGCGAGTTCGGCGTCGGTCGGGAGCGGCACGCCGTTGGGGGAGACACAGACGGGCTGCTTGAAACCGAGCGCGCGGATGTCGTCGCGTTCCTCCGGGCTGGTGGCGTGCCAGCCGGCGGCGGCGGACAACGCGCCGGGATGCACCAACAGGCTGGCGAGCCGCTTGCGCCAGCGCCGGTGCCGGTAGGCCCAGCCGCTTAGCATGCCGCGCGGGGAGATGACCAGCGGCACCTGCCGCCGGTGCGCGGTCTCGTGCGCGTAGTGCAGCGGCAGCAGCCAGAGCGCGTGGTTGTGCACCACCTCGGCCGGGCTCGTGCGGAGGTGGGCGGCGAGGCCGGTCGAGCGGCAGAGCCACCGGGGCGACTCGCGGGGGAATACTTGGATCCGGGCGGCAT
The DNA here is from genome assembly GCA_016795565.1 of Opitutaceae bacterium. Lineage (GTDB taxonomy): Bacteria > Verrucomicrobiota > Verrucomicrobiia > Opitutales > Opitutaceae > Lacunisphaera. The sequence goes on from JAEUGW010000002.1 coordinate 21,186, forward strand.
CGCCGGCGGCCGCGAGCGGGGGTTGTCCCGGTTCCAGGGTGGCGAGCAACTCGACCGGGTCACCCAGGGCGGCCTGGGCATTGGCCAGCGCCCGCACGGATTTCGAAGGACCGCCGTGGCGCTCCTCGAGGCTGGGCACGATATGGCAGACGCGCATCAAACAGGCTCGGGGCGGTCCTTGACGGGCCTGCAGGGCGAGCCCACGCAGATCTTTCGCGCGGGCAGGTCCTTCACCACGACCGAGCGCGCGCCGACGACGCACAGTTCACCGACCGTGACGCCGGGACCGACAAAAACGTCGGCACCGAGCCAGGCGTTGGGCCCGATGGTGATTGGCCGCGTGACAAGCGGCATGGACCATTGCGTGAAATCGTGCGTCCCGGCGCAGAGGTGGCAGTGCTGGCTCAGGTTGGAGCCGGTCTCGAGGCGGATGCGGGCGAGGTTGTAGAGGTTGACGTGCGGACCGACCATGCTGTGCGGCGCGAGCGAGAGGTGGCGCGGAAAGACGATCCGGGCCGTGGGAAAGATCACGACCGGGCCGGTGATGTCGGCGCCGAAGAGGCGGAGCAGGAAGGCGCGAAAGCCATGGAACGGCCGCGGGCTCCAGCGGAAGAGGGTGGATTGCACCAGCAGCCACAGCCACCGGCCCAGCACGGCCGACTTCGGGTAGGGTGTGGTGCAGTTCTGGCCGAGGTAGGGGGCGCTCACGGGACGGAGGATGCGGACTGGGCAGGGGCGGTCAACTGCGCGAAGTCGGCGAGCAGGTCCTCGGCGTAGGCCGCGTAGTCGTAGGTCCGGGCATCCGCGCGTGCCACTGCCGCGAGGCGCGGGCGCAGGCCGGCCTCGCCGAGCAGGCGGGCGAGGGCGGCGGCCAGTTGCGCGGCGGCATCGGGCGCAGCGTGGTCGAAGACGAGGCCGTTCTCCCCAGCGCGCACGAAATCGGTGAAGCACGCCAGCCGCGACACCACGGGCACGGCCCCGGCGGCCATGGCTTCGGCGACGGCGACGCCAAACGTCTCGCCCTGTTCGGCGAGGCTGGGATAACAGAAAATGCCGATGCGCCGGTAAACCCCGGCGAGCGTCCGCTCGTTGAACTCGGGATCCAGCAGTGTGAAGCGGCCGGGGTCCATCGCCGTCGAGAGGCGGTGCAGCAGTTGTCCGCGGAAAATGACGCCCGAACCGCCGCGGGCCACATCGGCGGGGCCGCACAGCAGCAGGCGCCACGGCGGCAGGCCGGGTGTGGCCGCCAGCAGCTTCACCGCCTCGGCAAGCAGGAAGAGTCCCTTCTCCTCGTGGATGCGGCCGACGTAGCCGAGCACCACCTCGCCCGGCTGGGCGGGCGGCAGGCCGGCGGGGGCCGCGTCCGAGGGTGTGCCGAGCAGTTGCCAGTCGATGGGATAGCCGCGGACGCGGGTGACGGACGAGAGCGCGGGATTCTCGGCGAGCACTCGGTCCCGCACATAGCTGCTGGCGGCGAGCACGCGGGCGATGGCGCGGTAGCGGCGATACTGGCCCTTGGGCATGCGGCCGGTCATGATAACGACGCGCCCGGCGCGGGGCTTCAACCAGCCCAGCCAGACGGGCAGGGTGACGGCGTTGACCACGACGATGTCGGCGGAGGGCAGGGCGAAGAACACGCGCCAGCTCCAGAGGAAGTCCAGCAGCAGGTTGCGCCCCAGGCTGCGCTGATGGTCCCAGCCGGGGAGGCGCAGGTGGCGGACTCCGTCGCGCGTCTCCGTGCGGGGAAAATCCCGCCAGCGGCGCGAGATCATGGTCACGGCGTGGCCGCGGGCGGCGAATTCCCGCGCGAGGTTGTGCCAGGATTTTTCCGTGGAGCCGCCGCTGACGGGCGGCACGGGCAGGAAGAATCCGCTGACAATGGTGATGCGCATGGCTCAGGCCGGGGGCAGGCTGGCGAGGGCGGCCAGCAGACCGTCGGTGGTCTGCCGGTAGGTGTAGCGGCTGGCGGTGGCGAGGGCGTTGCGGCCGAGACGGTGCATTTCCTCCGCCGGGGAGCGAAGGGCGGCGCGCAGGGTGGCGGCCAGTGCGGCCGGATCCTCTGCGGCGAACACCCAGCCGGTCTCACCGGGCTGCACGAGGTCGCGCTGGCAGCCGACGAGGTCGGAGACGAGGCAGGGCACGCCCAGGTGCATGGCCTCGTTCACGGCGAGGCCCCAGGTCTCGTAGTGCCCGCGCGAAGGCAGGACGAAGAGGTCGGCGAGCAGGTAGCGCGCGGGCATCTCGCTTTGGTTGGCGAAGGGCAGGAAGCGGACGCACCGGTCGGGCCGCGTGGCCGCGAGGGCGGCGAGCCGCTCCTTTTCCGCGCCGTCGCCCACAAAGACCAGCGCCTCCTCCGGGGTGGAGACGGCCAGAAAGGCCTCGAGCAAGGCGACCGGCTGCTTGGCGGCGGAGAACTTGCCGGCGTAGAGGACGACACGCTTGCCGGCGAGCCCGAGTTCGCCCCGCAGCTGCTCCGCCGCCACACGCGTGGCGGCGTCGTTGGGATTGAAGTGCGCGGCGTTCACCGAATGCGGCGCAAAAAACAGTTTGCCCTCCGGCACCCCGAGGGCGCGGAAATAGTCGCGGTTGGCCGCGCCGACGCAGGCGAAGGCGGCGAACTGCCGGTAGAGGAAACGCAGCAGCAGGCGGCGCAGGAGCGGCAGGCGCGCGCGGCCGAGCAGGTGGGAATCGCCGCGGAAGAGCAGGGGCACGCCCTGGCGGCGGGCCCACCAGATGGCGCGCTGGTGCGAGCGCCAGTTGTAGCCGAAGAGCAGCACGGCTTCGGGCCGCCACGCCGCGAGGCGCGCGGTCAGCCCGGGATTGTCGAGTCCGCCGAAATGGTGCGTGCCCGGATCGCGGGCGACATTCGGCACGAACTCCGATTCGTAGCCGGCGAGCAGGTCAACATCCCACTGGAAGGTCGCGCCGAACTGCGGGTCGCGCTGCGCGGTGACGCCGAACTCCCACAGATAGAACACGCGGAATTGCAGCGGGGTGTGCGCGCGCAGCCAGCGGAACCACGGGCTGTAGTATTGCACGGGATGCGAGAGGACGATGGCAAGGCGGCGCATGTCCGGGGTCAGAGGCCGAAGAGGGAGCGCAGAAGCAAGGGGGTGCCGAGCACGACGACCACGGCCTGTTCCAGCGAGGACACCCACACCGCCATGGTGAGCTCGGCGTTGAAGGACCACGCGGTCAGCAGCACCATGAGCAGGCCGGCAAAGGAGAACATCGGGCTGAAAGTGGACCAGATCTGGAGCTTCTTGAGCCAGAAGCCCCACAGGGCCCCGAGTGCCATGGTGCCGATCAGGCCGAAGTTCGCGTAGGCCTCGGTCACGAGCCCGAAGGCGATCGTCGTCGAAGCCGTATCCTCCTCCCGCTGGAGGCCGTAGTAGATCGCGAGCTCGTAGGTGGCCACGTGGGAGCGGGGCTTGTCCGGCCAGAAAAACCGCGGCACCAGCTGCGGCAGGACGTAGGAGTAGGTTTTCCCGTAGAGGTAGTCCTGCCGATCGGGGGTGTTGTCCACGATGAGGCAGAGGATGTGCATGAGCGAGGTGCGCTCGAGCATCTTCTGGCTGACGGTCTTGCCGCCGCTGGTCGGCAGCAGGCCGAAGCCGATCCACTCCTCAAAGAACGCGGGCAGCTGGGTCAGGGTCGGGGCGGGATGGCGTTCATCCCAATATTTGGTGCGCATCTGCGTCTTGCCGGTGTGGAGCAGGGCCAGCACGGCGAAGGCCAGGCCCAGCACGAGCCAGGGGATGCGCTTGCCGCCGGAGACGTAGCCCAGCAGGCCGATGCCGATCAGGCTGATGGCCCCGATCAGTATCAGGCTGACGCTCATGAAGAGCAACTGGGGCAAAAGAGTGCAGACGAACACGGTCTTCTCCCCCTGGGTGAGCTCGCCCCGGCCCCAACGCTGGGCCCCGATGAAGGTGCAGAGGATGCCGATGCCGTAGAAGATCGCGCGCAGGATGCTCTCCAGCTCGGCGGGCACCCAGGTCGTGAACGTGCTGATACCCACGTAGGCCGTGGACAGGATGAGCCCGTAGATGATCAGTTTTTCAACCTGACGGGAGATGAGCGACTCGCGCCAGAAACGGCTGTGACCGGGCAGGCCCCGGACGTTGACATAGACGAGGATCGCGCAGAGCTGATAAAGGATGACCGCGAGACAGGCATGGGTGATGACCTCGGGCGCATAGCCCGCGAGCTGTTCGCGGGCGTTGAGCACCGGCATGGCGTAGGCGTTGGCGCACAGAAGCAGGATGGTCTCGAAGACCGGGAAGCGGCTGCCGCCGGTGCGGGCCCACAACAGGGCGGGCAGCACGGCCAGCGCGAACATCACCAGACCCAGCACCCGGTGCAGGAGGAGTTCGACATTGGCGGTGTAGGCGAGATAGCCGAGCAGCCCGGCCAGGAGGGCCGAGCCGGTGAGGAACAGCTTGCGGCCGCGCTCGGCATGGGCGCCGCCGAGGATGCCGTAGTCCATGACGGTTTCCTCGGGCAGCGGGGCGGGGGTGAAGTCGTGCATGGGCGGCTCAGGTGCGGCCGGCGGCCGTGAGGATTTCCATCTGGGCCGCCGCCACGCGGGCGGCATCCCACTCGGGCCGCGCGGCGGGCGGGGCGACCCGGCCGTCGGCGAGGTCTTGCAGCCAGGCGGTCGCGGCGCGAACACACGCCGCCGACGGCGGGCCGTCGGGGAAGGCGAGGCCGCTCTGCCCCAAGGCGGCGAGCCGCGCGAGCATCGCGCTGCCGGCGGGGGCGAGGGCGAGCACGGGGCGGCCGGCCGCGAGCACCGCCAGGAGCTTGGAAGGGGTGAAGGCCAGATCGGTGGAGCCCAGCAGAAGATTGGCCTCGGCCTCCAGAGTCACCTGCAAGGCGTCGAAATAGCGGAGCCGGCCGGGTTGCTCAAACACGCAGTCCTGCAAACCATATTGCGCGGCCAGGGCAAGCGTCGCCGGCTGCGCCTGCGGGTCGTAGCTGGTGCCAAAAAAATGCACGCTCACGCGCGGGCCGGCGCGGCGGGCCCCGGCCAGCGCGGCGAAGAGCACCGCCACCGCCGCAAGCTGGCCCGGCCCGAGTGCGCCGGCGCAGGCGAGGCGCACGCCGCCAGCCGGCAGCAGTGCGGGCCGTTCCGCGAGGGTCGCGCGCAGCCGGGTCAGGTCGGGATCAGGCGACCCAAAAGGCAGCTCGATGGCGGGTGTGGCGCGCAGCGCGGGATAGCGGCGGCGGACGGTGTCCAAATACGCGGCGGAGACCGCCAGCAAGCCGTCGGCACCGCGCAGGGTCCAGCCTTCCAGGACGCGCCCGAGGCCCCGGGCAAACCGGTATTTCCAGCCGCCGGGCGGTCGCGGCGCGCCGGGCCGCTCGTAATAGTCGCTGACCCAGGGATCCTGCAGATCGATCACGTAGGGCACGCCGGTGAGCATTTTCCAGAGCCGGCCCAGCGGCAGCGTGATGAACATCGTCGTCGAAAAATAGACCGCGTCGTAACGCCGGCCACCGAGCAGGCGGCAACCGGCGAGGAACAGGAAGGGCAGCGAGCGCAACGCGACGTTGTTGACGCCAAGCCGGCCGGTCCAGCGCCGCGAGCAGCAGCGGGCGCGAACCACGCGCACCGCCGCCGGCACGGTGGCCTCCAGCTCCGGTTCCACCGGCGCCGTGGGCGTGGGATCCGCGACCGTGAGCACCGTCACCTCCCATCCGGCGGCAACGAAATACGGCAGCGCCACGCGCACCCGCTGCATGTCCGGGGCGTTGACCGGCGGAAAGTGGGGACTGACGATGAGGACGCGCTTGCTCACGCGGGGGAGGCGGGCGGCCGCAACAGCCGGATGTCCCAGGTCTGGCCGCGGGCGTTGGCCACGGTGGTGGCCTCGAAGGCCGACACATGCTGCTCCACGCGCCGCCAGTGCGCCGCCCAGTGGCCGAAGCGGAAGTGCGAGATGACGACCGTGCCGCCCGGCGCGAGCGCGGGCAGGAAGGCGGCAACCAGCGCGCCCGGATCGTGGGCGTAGCCGATGCACTCGCTGAAGATGATGACGTCGAATTTTTCCGCCGGGCGCCAGGTCTCGAAATTGCCCTCGGCGAACTCGCACTCCCGCAGGTTCAGCGCCCGGGCCATGCGAATGCCCTCGGGTGAGAGATCGACCCCGAGGTAGCGGCGGAACGGATGCGGCTGGAACAATTGGGCGAGGCGGCCGCTGCCGCAGCCGAGATCCAGGATGGCAGGGTTGGCGTGGAGCTGCGTGACGTAGCCGACGATCACGCTCTGGCGCGGCAGCTCCGGCAGTTGGTGGAAGTGCGCCCAAGCCCCGCTGCGGTATTCGCCGTCCACGGCCGCCTGGTTGACGGGTCGGCCGAAGCCGGCGGGTTCCAGCAGGAATTTGCGGCGGAGGCGGGCGAGGAGGCCGGGGCGAAACGGGTTCATGGCGATGGGGCGGGCGGTTGGTGGCGGAAGAAGAATTCGTTGTCGGCGAGAAAAATATCCACCAGGTGGGCGGGCAGCGCGGGGGCGCTGTCGGGGGGAAGGGGCGCAATCTGCGACTGGTAGCAGCGGATGGCCTGCTGCTTGTGCTGCCGGAAATCCTCCAGGGGCAGCGCGCGGCAGTCCTTGGTGGCGAACCAGCGGCGGAGCAGCAGCACCGGGTTCCACCAGGACCACACCGGGTATTGCCAGACCACGGGCTGCCGGGGGATGAGCGCCAGCGCGTCCATGACGAACCCGAAGGTGGCGTCGTGCTCGCTGCTGCCATCGGGGTTGCAGGGCAGGAACAATTCGGCCGCCCCGATCTCCTGCAGTTGCCGCGCGAGGCGCCGGACGAGGGCCTCCCGGTGCGCGGCGGTGATGGCCTTCAGCGTGCCGTCGGGCTCGTCGAGGAAATGGATGGCGCTGCGCTCGACGCCGAGGCAGGCGAGCGCCTGCAGGGCCTCGCCGCGGCGAAGCGCGGCAAGCGCGGGCGGCGGGAAACGGGCGTGCCCGGGATGGGAGGCGGAGCCGTCGGTGATGAAGATGACGTGGACGGGCAGGCCCTCGTGGCGCTTGCGGGCGATGAGGCCGCCGCAGGCGAGGGACTCATCGTCCTGGTGGGGGGCGATGACCACCGTGGCCTCCTCCGCCAGGACATAGGGCTTGCTGCCGGACTGCAGGAGACCGTTGCACAACTCGATGGCGATCTTCCGGAGGAGCTCCTTTAGTCGCCGGCGTGTGTTGATCGGGGCGGGCATGACGGTCAGGCGAGGGCGCGGGCCACGGCGGCGAGCAGGTGGGGCGCCTCCCGCTCCCAGCAGAACTGTTGTTCGGCGGCGGCGCGGGACGCCACCTGGGTCGCGCGGAGCCGCGCACGGTCGCCGATCAGCGTGTCGAGTTTCGCGGCATATTCGCCCGTCTCGTGGGCCGTGATGACCAGGCCGCTGGCGGGGGCTGCGGCCATCACTTCCTTTTGCCCGGCGGTGTCCGTCGCGATGACGGCGAGGCCGGCATTCATGTATTGGAGGATTTTGTTGCTGATGGTGATGTTGCGGTTCCGCGGCCACGGCGGCTCCAGGGCGAGGCCGATGTCGAACTCCGCCAGCTTGCCGGGCAGCTGCTCGGGCGGCACGAGGGGGATGAAGTGCAGGTCGCCGCGCCGCCCGGCGGGCAGGCGGGCGAGCAGCTTTTCCCGATAACCGGGCCGCTCGTCGCCGAGCAGATGGACCGTGCTCGGCGCCGTGGTGCGGACCCATGCGGCGAAAAATTGCTCCAGGCCGCGCCCGGGGCCGATGGTCTGGGAAAACCAGATGAAGCCGGGGACGTCGTTCGCGGCCGGACGGTCCACGCGGGACACCGCCTGCAGGGGGAAGCTGTTGCGCAGGACGATCGGTGGCGGGCACTGGTAGGCGCTGGCCAGCGCGTCGGCCATGCTCTGCGACGTGGCCGAGGAATAGACCGCCTGCCGCAGGGTGGCCTGCTCGGCGTTCCGCAGCAGACGAATCGGGCGGCTGCGGCGGTCGGCATAGAGCAGATCCTCGGAATACCAGTCCTCCACGTCCACGGCCACGCGGCGGCCATCCCTGATCAGATGCGGCGCGGCCCAGATGGGGATCTCGGTGTGCACAATCGTCAGGTCGGCCGGAAAGGAGCGGGCGAGGCGCAGCAGCGCGCCGGCCGGGCCGAGGGTCTGCGCGGTCTCGATCTCCAGCTCGCTGCACGCGCGCCGGGCAAGCCAGGTGGCGCCGCGCTGGCAGAAATCCGCCAGCCGGGCGCGCAGCGTATCGGCCGTGTAGTCGAGGACCACGCGCTTGAACGGCAGGCCGCGCATCAACTCGCGGTCCATGCGCTCGAACCGGGCGTGGGAGGAGACACTCATCACCGTCACATCGTAGCCGGCGGCGCCGAGGGTGGTGGCTTCCTTGACGACGCGCGGGTTGCGGCACAGATGCGCCGAGGTGAGTATGAGGATGGTTTTGGCGGGGTTCATTGGCGGGCGAACCAGTGTTTCAGGCGGCCGACATTGCGCCAGCCGATCAGCCGGGCCAAGGCGGCGGAGCGCGGTCCCATGAGCGGCGCGGGCAGGGTGCTCCCCCCGAGGGCGGCGATGCGGATTTCCGCCTCGCGGATCAGGTCGGCGGGGTAAGGGAAGAAGTCATGCACGAATCGCTGGTAGTAATTCGCTGCGGCCCGCCGGGTGCGGGGGGAGGCTTCGGCCGCCTGCAGGTGCGCGGCGATGAGTTCGATTGACCGGAACTGCGAGCGGCGCGCCTTCTCCCCGCGCTGCTGGCTGAGGCTGCCGCCGAGGCCGGAACGATAGTAGCTCCGTGCGGCCGGATCGGCGCAGAAGGCGAGGCCGGCGCTGGCCAGCATGATGCGGGCAAAATATTCGCCGTCGTCATTGAGCGACAGCGACTCGTCCCACGGGCCGGCCCGTTCCGCCACGGCGCGCGGGACCAGCCAGCAGGAGGGGTGCAACATGGCGCCGGTGTCGCCCGCCAGCACGAGGAAATCCACGGCGGAGAAATCACGGAAGACGGCGTCATCAACGAATCGCGCCGCCGCGGGATCGTCGTGGAAGCGGCCCCAGGCACAGGTCGCGAGTGTGCCGGCGGGGCGGCCGCGCAGCAGCGCGACCTGCGCGGCAATCTTGTCCGGCGAGAGCAAGTCGTCCGCATCCAGGAATTGCAGGTGGTCGCCTCGGGCGAGGCGCAGGCCGTGGTTGCGGGCCGCGCTGGCACCGGCGTTCGTCTGGGTTTCCACGCGGATGCGCCCGGGATGGCGGGCGGCATGCGCCCGGGCCACTGCCAGGGTGTCGTCGCGCGAACCATCATCCACGACGATGATCTCGTGGTGGGAATAGGTTTGGGCGAGGGCGGAGTCGAGGGTCGCCGAAACCCAAGGGGCCGCATTGTAAGCGGGAATGAGAATGGAAATCCGGGGTGTCATGGCGTGGCCATGGCGCGGCTCCAGTTGCGCTGGAAATACCAGCGTTTGGAGTGCGCCACGTAATGGTGCATGACCGCGCGGCAGTCATGCACCTCGGGCATTCGCGGCAGGGTGACGTAGTCGGCGGCCGGGGCCACCGCGCAGGGGCGCCCCGCGACCATCATGGCGATCAGGGCCTGCTCCAGGTAGTAGCTGGTGCCTTCGCGGGCGTGCAGCTCCCGCGTCCAGTGCTCGAGCTGTTCCCAGTCAATGGCGGCACTTTCGAGGCCCGTGAGGCCGACGTTGACGAGGTCGGCGACGGGGGCACCGGCGAGCCGGTTCATCAGCGGGCGGGCATAGCCGTAGGAGGTTTCGCAGTCCACGGCGTGCAGGGGCCGGTCGGGGGCCGCGAGCCAGGCGAGCAGGAATTGCGGCCGGTGGAAAAACAGCAGGTCAGAATCGAGCACGAGCTTCCAGCCGGTGCGGCCGAGGTGCGGGTCGGTGAGCTTGCGGATGTTCGGATAGTTCAGCCACCGCTCGCGCAGGATCGGGAAACGGGCGGCGGGCAGGCATTGGTCGAGCCGGGCCTCGGTCTCGGCGCGAGCCACGAAGCGCGCGGCGGGAAAGAGACTTGCGAGCGGCGCCTGCCACTCGGCGGTGAGCGTGCCGTCGTCGTAGATCACCGGCGCGAGCGGGCGGCCGGTGTGGCGCGCCAGCGTCCAGAGGCAGAACGCGGTCTGATACCAGAAGCGTCGGCCGGTGAGCAGGTGCAGTTCCAGCGGCTGCCCCGCCGCCGGCGGCAGCGGCGGCAGCGTGCGGGCGGAGTCTTCCATCGCGCGGCGGCCGGCTTCCGTGCGGCGCTCCTGCCAGGGGCCGCCGTTGCGCAGCGAATCGCGCAGGCGGTTGACCGGTGTGTGGTAGAAGCGGAGGAGAAACTGGCCGGGCGTCATCGGCGGAAGGCCAGGAAATTGGCGAGCAGGTGGGTGGAGGAGGCGGCGCGGGGCAGGGCGCGCAGTTGGAAGCCGGCTGCGAGCAGCAGGCGGGTGGCGGGGCAGCGGGAAGGTTCGTCGAGCAGGTCGGCGCTGGTCTCGTAAACGACGGCCTCGAGCGCGGGCGCGGTCAGGCGGCGGCCGAAACCGGCGAGCACGGCGGCCTCGGCGCCCTCGACGTCGAGCTTCATCACGGTTGGTGCGGGGCAAAGGCCCGTGGCGATCGCCGTGTCGGCGCGGACAAGGCGCACGGAGGTCCCGGCGCCGGCGCCGGTGTGCACGATGGAGCTCATGCCGGCGTTGCCCGAGGTGTTGACGTGGAGCGTGACCTCGCCGTCGCGCTCGCCGAGGGCGAAGGGATGCAGGTCGACGTCCACGCGGTTCAGGCGGACGTGGGCCTGGAGCCGGGCGAAGGTGGCGGCGGCGGGTTCGAAGGCCAGCACGCGGGCGCCGGTCGCCAGCTGCGCGGCGCTGACGGCGTGCAGACCGAGGTTGGCGCCGATATCCCAGAAGACGGCTCCGGGCCGGAGATAGGGGCGGAGGGCCTCGATCACCTCCGGTTCGTAGTAGCCTTCGCGGAGGACAATGGCGTCGATGTATTCGTCCGGACGCAGGGCGAAGCGGGCGCCGTAGCGCGTCCGCGCCTGGAGGCTGTTCTTGCCGGCCAGCTTCATCAGGGTCCGAAATCCGCGCAGGCCTTCGCGATAATAGCCGGCAAGCAGGCGATCGGGGAGACTGGGGGCGGAGGTCATGCGGAGGTGGCGCGGCCCTCGAAGTGTCCGCAGGCGCCCTGCCACCGGACGTGGGCGGCATCGGACGACCACGCGCGGTAGTGGAACCAGGCCTTGGCGATGCGCAGGGGCACGGTCCAGGCGGCGAGGGCCGGCCAGGGGTTGGCGTCGTGCGCGGTGAGGACGCGCATCCACGAGGACTGGATACCGCGGTTGAGGCGCGCCAGGTAATCGCGCTGGGTGCGGAACCGGGGAATGAGATGTGTGAGACGGAGCGTGGGGAAGTAGGCGGCTTCCCAACCGGCGGCCATGGCGGCGAGCACGATGTCGTTGTCCCCGCTGGAGGAGAGGTTCCCGCCGGTGCGGTCGGGGAGGGCGGTTGCGCTACGCCGGGCCAGCCACGCCTGGGCGGCCGGCCGGCGCAACACCATGCCGGCTCCAATGGGCGCAAACACGGGGTATTCGTTCCGGCCGGTGGCCGGGTGGCGCAGGCCGGTGGAAATCAGCGGGGCATCGCCCAGATCGCGGCAGGCCAGGAGGCCGTCAAATTCGCGCACCCACGGCGCCGGCGGGGCCTCGAACTCCGGGCAACTGCGGCCGCCGAGCAGGCCGACCCGCGGGTGCGCGGCGAGGAGGCGCACTGTTTCCGCGAGATAATCCGGCGCGAGTTCGTTGTCGTCGTCCACCAACACGAGGATTTCGCCGCGCGCCTCGAGAAAGCCGCGGCGGCGCGCGTGGCTCAGGCCGGGGGTGGGCTCGGCCACGAGACGCAGGTTGCCGGGGCCGTCGGCGGCCCAGTCGGCGAGCGCGAGGGCGGGGGCGGAGGCGTTGTCCACCAGCACGCATTCCCACTCGGTCGCCGGCAGGGTCTGGGCGCGCAGGGCTCGGAGGGTGCGGCGCAACCGGCCCGGCTCGGGATGGTGGGTGGGGATGATGACGGAGAGAATCACGATGGCCGGGGGGCATTCTCGCGCCAGCCGACTACCTTGGCGGGCACGCCGTGGCTGATGGAGCCCGGCGGGAGGTTCTTGGTGACGACGGCACCGGCGCCGACGATGCAGCCGTCGCCAATGGTGACCCCGCCGAGCACCGTGACGCCGGCGCCCAGCCACACATCGCGGCCGATCTTCGTCGGGAGCAGCACGTCGGGTTGCGAACGGATGTCGGTGCCGAGGGGCGGCGCGGCATGGTTCGAGGAGACGATGCGGCAGTGCATGGCGATGAGGCAGGCATCGCCGATCTCGACGCCGCCATGGCCGTAGATGACGGCATGGGGCCCGAGGAACACATCGCGGCCGAGCCTGATGGTGCCGCCGAACGCATTGAGCACGGCGCCGTGTTCGATCCACGCGCCGGGGGCGACGGTGATGTCGCCCATGACGTTGGCGGCGGCAGCGCCCCGGTGCCAGTCGATGCCCGCACCGAGATAGCGGGAAGGGCCGAGACGCGCGCCGCTCAGCCGGCAGCGGAGAAGGCGGCAAAATTGCAGCAGGGGCTGGAGTGGAGTCATGCCGGAGATCAGCGGCCGCGGAGACTGACCGGGCGCGTGCTGCGCTGCCAGCCCGGGCGGGCCGGACGGACCAGCAGCTTGAGCAGCGCCGTGGTGAGCTTCAGGCCAGCTTGGCGAATTGCCTTAACCATGAGAGCTTTTCCTCGCGGGATTTCTGGAAGGGGTTGCGAAAGACCTCGTCGTTGAGGACGAGCAGGTCGATGTCGGTGTTGACGAAACAATCCCAGCCCTCGGCCGCGGTGCGGACGATCGGCTGGCCGGCAACGTTGAACGAGGTGTTGATCAGGATCGGCACACCGGTCAGCGCGTGGAAGGCGGTGAGGAAGGCGTGGAAGTCGGGGTGCACCTCCGGGCGGATGGTCTGCAGACGGGCGGAAAAATCCACGTGGATCACGCTGGGGATGGAGCAGCGGGGAAAATCGAGCCGTTCGCGCAGGCCGGCGAACTGCGCCGGCAGCGGCGCCCGCAGTTCCGGGCGGAGATAAGCGGTGTAGTTCATGTAGTCCGACTCGGCGGCGGAGTCGAACCACTCGCCGGTGTGCCCGGCGAGGATGGCGGGGGCGAAGGGCCGGAAGGACTCGCGGAACTTCACCGCGAGGTTGAGCCGGGATTGCATGCCCGGTGCCCGCGGGTCGGCCATGATCGAGCGGGCGCCGAGGGCGCGCGCGCCGAGTTCCATGCCACCGCGCACGACGGCGACAATCTTGCCTGCGGCCAGCTGGGTCGCGACGAAGGCATGCAGGCCGCCGCTGAACGGCACCGCCCACGGCCGGGCGTCCGCCGGGACCGGGCCGGGTTCGCCACCGAGATAGAAACCGCGGGCCTCCACCTTGAAGGCTGCGCCGCCGCGGCGCTCGCGCTCGTAGAGCAGGGCGGCGCCGAGGCCGGAGCCCATGTCCCCGCCGACGGGGGAGTTGAAGACCGTGTCGAAGATTTTCCGGGAACGCAGCTTGCCGGCGGCGACACAGTTCTGCGCGCAACCGCCACAGAAGAGCAGGTTCGCCGCGCCAGTCTCGGCGCGGAGGAAACGCGCCATCTTGAAGACCTCGTCCTCGAAGATTTGCTGGAGCGACGCGGCCAGATCGATGTGCACCTGCCCGAGCGGCTCGTGTTTTTCCCGCAACGGCAGGCCGGTCTGTTCGGCCACCCACGGGAAGGCGTCGAGGAGCGATGCCTCGGTGAAGCGGATCGGGCGGTGGAGGCGGAAGCCGCCGCGGTCGTCGGTGACGAAGAGGCGGGATAGCTCGCGGACATGGCGCGGTTCGCCGTAGGGGGCGAGGCCCATGACCTTGTATTCGGAGCCGAAGGAGACGAACCCGAGGAAATAGGTGATGAGGGTGTAGAACATGCCGAGGCCGTTCTCGTAGGGTTGCTCCCAGAGGAGTTTCACTTGGCCCTGGTCGATGATGCCGGCGCTGGCGGAATAGTCCTCGCCCTTGCCGTCCACGCACAGGAACGCGGCGCGCTCGAAAGGCGAGGTGTGGAAGGCGCCGGCGACATGCGAGAGGTGGTGCCAGGCGTGGTGAAATTTCGCCTGCGGCAGGAGCGAGCGCGCCTGCTGGCCATACAAATTGCCCCAACCCTCGGGGAGGATGCGGCCGAGGGTGCGGGTGAACGCGTTGCCCGCGCGGCCGGTCAGGTCGAAGAGGTGGCTCTGCAGCGCTTTCTCGGCGAACACGACGTCGGTCACGGAGGAGGCCGGCAGGCCGGCAAGCCGCAGGCAGTCGGCGATGGCCCGGTGGGGGAAGGCCCCGTCATGTTTCAGGCGCGTATGGCGTTCTTCCTGGGAGGCGGCGATGAGCTGCCCGTCCACGATGAGCGCGGCATTGGCATCGTGCCCGAGGGCGCCACCGATGCCGAGCACGACGGATGAAGCGGAGGTTGCAGCAACCATGGATATCAGCCGATCAGCAGAAGGTGTTCCTCCGCCCGGTAGCGGCCGGCGGCGGCCGCCGCCGCGGCCTGGCCCATCGCGGGCCAGCGGTCGCGGGCGGCGAAGGCCGTGCGCAACGTGGCGGCGAGGGCGCCGGCCTCGCGGGCCGGGCAAAGAAAACCGGTCCGGCCGTCGGCCAGCCAGTCCTCGGCGCCGCCGACGCAGGTGGCCAGGACGGGGCGCTGGCAGAGCATGGCCTCGGGAATCGTCATCGGCACGCCGTCCTCGAGCGCCGGTGATACCATGAGGTGGTTTTCCGCCCAGATGGCGCGGAGCTCCTTGACGTGGCCGCGGAACTGCACGCGCGGGCCGAGCGGCGCCGCGACGGCACGCAGCGGCGCTTCATAAGGGCCCTGGCCGTAGATATTGAGCTGCCAGTCCGGCAGGGTGGAGCCGCAGTCGGCGAGGGCTTGCAGCAGAAGCTGGATGCCCTTGCCCTCGTCGAGCCGCGAAACGGTGGCGAGGCGCGTCATCGGGCCGGCGGGCCACGGCGCCACATCGGCCGGCTGCCAGCGGAGCGGGTTCTGGATGACCTGAGCGTTTGGCAGCGGCAGGCCGAGGTGCCGGCGGGTGACGGCGAGGTTGCGGGTCGAGACGAAATTCAGGCGGTCGGCCGCGACAAAGGCGTCGCGGATAAAGGCGAGGTCGGCGGCGCCGAGTTGCGGGTCCTCCTCCTGCCAGTTGGCAATGATCCGGTAGCGGGTGCCGCTGGAGCGCAGCCAGGCGGCCAGGTCCCGATGCAGCAGGAGATCATAGGTGCCGCCCTGGCTGAAGATGACGACGTCGGGATGGAAGGCCTGCAGGGCCGCGATCAGGCCGGCGTCGGGCGAGCGGGCCAGCCCGAGCTTGCGCCGCACGCGGGCCCCGAACGACGGCGGCGCGGCCACCGGATCGCGCACCACCACGGCGGCACCGCCCTTGATCAGCGTGGCGATGCGCTGATGCCGGGTGACAGCGGTGGAAACAGACAGCAGCAATGGGTCGCCCCGCTCATGCGCGGCTTCCGCGGCGCGCGTCCAGAGCGTGTCGGCGCCGCCCCACGGGTAGCCGAGGATGGTGGAGATGAAGGCCAGCCTCATGCGGCGATCCACGCGGTGGTGTCGGAACCGTCGGTGGCAATCTCGTAGCCGAGGGCCAGCAGCTCGCCGTAGAAGGCGAGACGGTCAGCGGGGGGCGTGCACGCGTGCTCGAAATGGATGATGCGCGGGCGGCGCTCGGCAAGGTTGGCGGCGCGCAGCAGCGTCAGGTCGTAGCCCTCGGTGTCGAGGACGAGCAGGTCGCAGCGTTGCGGGCCGAAGTCCCGCCAGACCTCGTCCCAAGACACCGTGGTGATCGTTTCCGACATGAGCGCGCGCTCGTCGAGCCCGAGTTCGCGGGCAGCCTGCAGGACGCGGTCACGGCTGAAGCTGGCGAGGCCGTGGGCCCAGTCCGGCAGTTCCGGGTGGGCGGCGCGGTCAAGGTCGTAAAGCGGGCGCGAACCGGCGACGGTGTCGATGGCTTGCTGTCGGAGGCGCAGGCGGGGATTTGCGCCGTGGTGCCGCCTCAGCGCGTCGAAGTTCACCGCGAGCGGCTCGAACATGAGGCCGGACCACGCGCAAGGCCCGAGGTAGCGCGCGATGGGGTCGGTGCGTTTGCCATCGTTGGCCCCGACTTGGATGAAGTGCAGACCCTGGAGGGCCGGGTGGCAGCGCAGCAGCACCTGGTCGAGGACGTTGCGCGGCGGGTGTTCGAGGTAGGGCGCGGCCACGTGGCGGCGACTGATGATGGTGAGGCCGGTGAGGCGAGCGAAACGCCGGATGGAGGCGCGGAGCATCAGGATTTCAGGGTTGGCGCGGCGGGCAAGGCACCCGGAGGCCAAGGTGACCGGGGAAACATGGGACGATTTTTCAGCCCTGGCGCGGCAGCCGGACCCAGCCGGCGGGCACGACGTCGGAGGCATCGTGCCGACTCTGGTCGAACCACGGGTCCGGGGCGATGACCAGCTTGGCGGGCGAGGGATTGAGCCAGGCCGCCCACCACGAGAAGGTGCTGTTCGCGATGGCGAGGTGCTCGCAGAGGGACATCAGGCGGATCTTGTCGTAGGCGTGCCAGGGCTTCACGCAGCGCACGAACTCGTGCGGGCCGTCGGGCGTGAACTCGCGGGCCACGGCCTCGATGTCGTCGGAGAAAATGTAGAGCGTCGCCTGCGGGCTGCGTTCGCGCAGGAGCCGGACGGCCCGGTGGTAGTAGGCGAGGTCCAGCGCGCCAATCTCCCGCGCGAAGGTGGCGTTGCGCTGGTAGTCGCCGCGGCGGAAGTGCACGGCGGCCGACGGGCCGGAGCGGATGCGCGCGGCGACGGCCTCGACCTCGGGCTGGGATGGATAACGGAACGAGAAGTGCAGCCGCAGCAGGTCGGCCGCCGGGGCGAAGAATTTTTCCGACTGGAACATGCCGTTGAGGTAGGTGTTGTCGGGCTGCTCGAGGAACTGGGGGTAGAAGGCGAAGGTGGGCGGCTGGTGCCAGTTGGCCGGGGCGGCGTGGCGCTGCGCGTAGCGGTTCAGGCGGAGCGCTCCGGCCAGCGTCGTAGCCCAGCGCTCGGTGGTCGTGAGCCTCACGCCACGCACCCGGTCAATCTCCTCCTGGGTGGCGAACTGCTCGGTGATGTTGAGGCAGGAGAGGGCGTAGCGGTTGTGCGCCTCATACTGGGGGTCGGCGCGGAACCACGAGACGTCGAGCTTGAGGACGGTGCGGCGGTGCTCGGCCAGCGCGAGGCCCGCCGCGTATTGGAACATCTGGTTGCCGAGTCCGCCGGTGAGGGACGTGATGATCATGGGTGCGGGGGTGAGGAGAAGAGCGCGCGCTTGAGCCGGCCGGCCAGGCGGCGGAGCCAACGGGTGGCGAGGTAGGACCAAGTGCGCGGGCGGCGCACGTTGAGGTAGAGGTGGTCGCCCTCCCCGGTGGCATCGCCGAGGTAAATGGCGTGGGCGAGCACGAAGCCGCGGGCCCGCATGAAGCGCGTGATGGCGGGGCCGAGGGCCTGGCCGCGGTAGTTCTCGCGGGCGGAGACCTCGAGCCAGATCGCCGTGATGCGCGGCAGCATGGCGGTGGCGCCGGCGAGCACGAGCTGCTCCGCGCCCTGCACGTCCATCTGGATGAAATCGATGCGCGCCAGGCCGCGTTGCGCGCAGAAGTCATCCAGCGTGCCGGTGCGGACGGTGATCGCCTCCTTGAACTCGATCCAGCCGTGCATCGGGCCGGTCGCGGCGGGAGCGAGCAGCGAGCTGGACTTGTTGCCGTAGTTCCAGTTCTCGCCGGCGAAAAGATCGGGCGGGCGCCCGGAGGAGACGTGGAAGGTTGCCTCGCCTGCGCGGTCGGACAGGGCGAGCGGCACGAGCTCGGCGTTGGTGGCGCCGTGGCGGGCGAAGTTGGCGCGAACCAGTTCCTGGTTGGCCGGCAGAGGCTCGAAGGCGAACACCCGGGCGTGCGGGTAGGCCCGGGCGTAGCGCACGGAGTCCTCGCCTTCGCAGGCGCCGATGTCGCAGATCACGAGCGGCTCATCCGCGCGGAACAGGCGTCCGAACTCGCGCTCGGCGTCGCTCACGGTGGCGAGATAGGCGGTGATGTCGGCCGGTTGGGGCGCGGTTTCCATGTCAGACCGGGGCGATGCGGATGATGTCGAGCTCGACCTCGCAGGTGGCGAGGGGGCGGTGCCGGCGGATGAGTTCGCGCAATTCCGCCACGGTCGGATAGCCATCGCGGCCGGTGAAGAGCCGGGCGTCGTCGATCAGGACGACATGCCGGCCGGCCGGCTGCGCGAGCAAATGCCCGAGTTCGCTGCCGATGGGGGTGTCGGCATCGCCCCGGGCCGAGGGGCCGGCGCAGAAGTGGCCGTCGAGCCAGAAAAGCGCCGGCCCGGCCAGTTCGCGAAGCAGTTCGGGCAGCACGGTGGCGCTGTCGCCGAGATGCAGCCGGATGTGGGGCAGATGGGCGAGCTCGCGGCGGTTGAGGGCATGCAACGCGGGGGCCAGCTCGATCGAATGGATCAGGGTGAAGTCGCGCCGCAGGGTGAAGATCGCGTTGCCGTAGAAGGTGCCGGTCTCGACGAGGGTGCGGATGCCGTGACGGCGGGCATAGTCACGGATGACGCCATACTTGAGCAGGTCGGGGGCCGGCGGCGGGCAGCCTTCGCGCCGCCAAGCCGCGATCAGCGCGCGGTTCCGGCGCCGGAACCGCCAGTCGCGCCGTGCATCATGCAACGGGTGATAGAGCCCGGTGCGGCGCAGGCAGGTGCGGGCGAGCGAACGCAGGCGATCCATGGTGGTGCTCAGAGGCGCTGGAGGCTGGTCGCCATGGAGTTCAGCACGAGGCCGAGACCGGCGGTGCCCGGGTAGTAGCCGACGGCGTTTTCGCCGGAGCAGTCGATGCGGGCGGCGTCGAACTGCTGCAGGTTGCGGTCATCCTCGCTCAGGCCGATGATCACGGTGTAGGTGCCCGCCTCCAACACCACCCGGTCCTGCGTGAAGATCACCTCGTAGTCGCCCGGCGCCAGATCCGCCGGGGGATGCCACACCGTCTGCACGGCCGTGCCGTCGGCCGACCTGAGGCCCAGGGCCACGCCGAAACGCCGCTGGGCCCGGCTCACATGGAAGCGCACGCGGGCGCGCCAAGGGGTGCCGACGGGAAAGTCGGAGCAGGCGTGCCCGGCCAGGTTCTCGACCAGGAGGCCGGTGGCATAGGCGCGGTCGAGCAGCTCGGCCGGGGGCGGCGGAACCGAGGTGGCGACGCTGTGGGCCAGGCCGTGCTGGTAGATTTCCAGCACGCGCGGGCACGGGCCGGCGGCCTGCACCCGGCCGCCGGCGAGCAGCACGGCGCTGCGGCAGAGCTCGCGGATGGAGGGCAGGTTGTGGCTGACGAACAGCACGGTGCGGCCCTCGGTGCGGGACACCGCCTGCATCTTGCCGAGGCATTTTTTCTGGAAGGCGGCGTCGCCGACGGCGAGGACCTCGTCCACGATGAGGATCTCCGGCTCGAGGTGGGCGGCGACGGCGAAGGCCAGGCGCACATACATGCCGCTGGAGTAGTGCTTCACCTGGGTGTCGAGGAAGCGCTCGACCTCGGCGAAGGCCACGATCTCGTCGAATTTTCGCGCGATCTCGGCGCGGGACATGCCGAGGATGGCGCCGTTGAGGTAGATGTTCTCCCGGCCCGAGAGCTCGGGGTGGAAGCCGGTGCCGACCTCGAGCAGGCTGGCGATGCGGCCGCGCAGGCGCACCGTGCCGGTGGTGGGCTCGGTGATCCGCGAGAGGATCTTCAGCAGGGTGGACTTGCCGGCACCGTTGCGGCCGATGATGCCGACAACGTCGCCCTGGTGGACATCGAACGAGACGTCGCGCAGGGCCCAGAACTCCTCCGTGTCGCCTCCGCCCGGCGCGGCCTGGCCGAGCAGGCGGCGGAACCTGCGGGCCAGCGAGTCGCGCAGCGTGTCCGCGCGCCGCTGGTGCGAGAGGAAGTAGCGCTTGCCGAGGCCGCTGACGCTGATGACGGGGGCTGACATTGAAGACAATGTGGACGACGGACTACGGGACAACGGGACTACGGACGGATGGCGCCGTTGTGCTGGCTTCGCGCGCCACGGCCTGGGTCAGACCGTGCAAGCAGGCAAAGACCCGCTTCGTTTGACTATGCAGTTCGGCCGCATCCGTCGGAGCAAAGTAACCCAAGCGCTTTGCCAAGTGCACGAAATACTGCGCCTCGGCCAACGAGGCCCGGGCGATATGGAGAAAGTGCAAATAGTCTTTCTGACTTTCGCGGGCCGAGCCTTCGACGATGTTGGCCGGCACGGAGCTCGCCGCTCGACGCAACTGGCCCGTGAGGCCGTAACGTTCCTCGGGCGGAAAGGTGCGGGTCTTTTCGTAGACGGCCACAGTCAGGTCGTCCGCCAGCCGCCAGGCTTCAATTTTAGTGTAGTTTCTCATTTTCCGTCATCTCCGGCCCGTTGTCTGGTTGTGCCATGATCAGTGGTGCTGTGGTCCGTTGAGTGAATGGTGGTCCGTCGTCCTGTCGTCAGTAGTCCGCGATTCTTCAGATGATGTCCGCGAAGGTGCGCTCGGTGCGGCGGAAATACCAGAGGCCGGAGAGGAGGAGCAGGCCGGCCATGGCGAGGGACACCCCGAGGTTGACGGGGTCGAGGGCGGGTTCGCCCCGCAACAGGCACCAGCGGAAGCCGTCGATGGCGCCGACCATGGGGTTGAAGGAGTAGAGCGCGCGCCAACTGGGCAGGTTGGTGGAGCTGAAGCCGACGGGCGAAAGGAAGAGGCCGACCTGCAGCAGGAAGGGCACGACAAAGCGGAAATCCCGGTATTGCACCGTCAGGGCCGTCAGCCACAGGCCGGTGCCGAGCGCAATCACGAGCGTCAGGAGGATGAACAGGGGCAGGAAGAGCACGCGCCAGTCGGGCACGAACTGCCACCAGGCGCACATGCCGCCGAGCAGAATAAAGACGACGAGGAAGTCGATGAGGGCGACGGCGATGGAGGAGAGCGGCACGATCAGCCGCGGGAAGTAGACCTTGGAGATGAGGTGGGTGTTGGCCACGAGGCTGCCGCTGGCGTTGGTGAACGCGGCGGAGAACAGCTGCCACGGCAGCAGGCCGCAGAGCACGAGCAGCGGATAGGGCACGTTGCCCGCCGGCATGCCGGCGAGCTTGCCGAAGATGAAGGTGAACACCGCGAGCGTGATCGCCGGCTGGATCAGGGCCCAGAGGACGCCGAGCACGGTCTGCTTGTAGCGGACCTTGATGTCGCGCCAGGCGAGAAAGCCGAGCAGTTCGCGGTAGCGCCAGAGGTCGGCCCAGTAGTGGCGGCTGGCGCGGCCGGCGGCGAGGACGAGTTCGGGTGGGGCGGGTTTCTCCATGCGGTCAGGCGAGGGCGGCGGCGAGGCGCCGCGTGAAGGCGGGGAAAGCAAACGTGTCGGCGTGCCGCCGCACAACCTCCGAATCGCGCGGGTGGCGGACGAGGTCGGCCACGGCGGCGGCGAGGTCGGGGATGTTGCCGTATTCGACCAGCTGGCCGGTGGCGGCGGTGATGACCTCGGGCGTGCCGCCGGCGCGGGCGCCCAGGCAGGCTTTGCCGTAAATCATGGCCTCGAGGTAAACGAGGCCGAAGCCCTCCTTGCGGCTGGGCAGGGCGAAGAGGTCGCACGCGGCGTATTCGGCGCGCAGGGCCTCGTCGCTCAACGGCCCGGTGAAGTCCACCGCGAAGCCGACGCCGAGCCGCTGAAGCAGCGCCTCCAGGCGCGGCCGGTCGTCGCCTTGGCCGACGATGCGCAGCCGGGCCAGCGGGAACTCCCGGCGCACGAGTGGCATCGCCTCGATCAGCGTGTCCACGCCCTTGTAGGTGTCGGCGGACGACAGGCGCGCCACGGTGAGGATGCGCGGCGTGGCGAAGGGGGCGGCGGAGATGCGGTTGTTGAGGGTCGGCGAAAAATGGGGATCGAGCGTGTTGGGCACGATGACGAGACGCTCCGGCGGCAGCGCCGGGCAGAAACGCAGCAGCTGCCGCCGGGTGTATTCGCTGATGCAGAGGATGCGCCGGGCACCGAGCAGGGCGCGGCGCTCGAGCAGCGAGAAGGGGCGCCAGACCTCGATGCCGTGGGCGACCAGATAGTAGCGCAGGCGCGGGTTGAACACCTGGGCGAGCCGGGCCACGGCGAGCTGGTGCAGATGACCGCACACCAGCACCTCGGCCCGCCGCCCCAGCCGGATGGCCTCGAGGATGAAGCGCAGCTTGCGGCGGCTGCAGCCGGCCATTTCGCCAAATTGGGCATTGGTGTAGCGGGGCAGGCGGCCGTCGTGGCCGGGGTGGTCGTTCAGGACGAGTGCATCCACGCGTCCCGCCGGCCCGGCGAGTTCGCAGAGCGCCTTGAGGTAGAGGCGCATGATGCGCGCGATGCCGCCCTCGTGGAGGAAAAGCTCGGGCGAAAGGAGGAGGGCCTTCATGGCGCGGAGCGGCGGTATTCCTGTAGCGGCGGTCTATGACCGCCGGGCCTCGAAAAGCGACGGTCATAGACCGCCGCCACAGTTACGGAGTGCGCGGGCCGGCTCATGCGGACTTCCGGTTCGCGAAGGCGATGAGGACGGCGAGGGTCCAGACGCGCGACCAGGCGCGGGTGTCGCGCCGGGTCTTGTAGTCGGTCCACACTTGCTGGACCTCGGCGGCTTGCAGCCAGGGACAGGCACCGAGCGAGGCCGTCGAGAAGGTCTCGTCGAGGAAAGGCCGCAGCTCCGCGAGCATCCAGTGGGCGAACGGCAGTGCGAAGCCCTGCTTGCGGCGGTTCCGGATGGCGGCGGGCACGAGGTCGGCGGTGGCGTCGGCCAGCGCGCGCTTGGGGCGGCGCGGGTCGTATTTGAACCAGGACCGCTGCGGCCACAGCCACTCAAGCAACGGGCGGTCCACGAACGGCACGCGCAGTTCCAGGGAGTTCGCCATGCTGAAGACATCGCTGTCGCGCAGGAGCACATCAGCCATGTAGGTGCGCAGCTCCCACGCGCTGATGATCTGGAAGGGATCGGCCCCGGGCAGCTCAAAGGCGAAATCCTCGAGTTGCGGATGGTTGGGCCCGAGCCGCCCGGCCTGCGCCCGGGCCTCGGGTGCGAGCAGCGAGAGCCGCACGGTTTCCGGCAGCACGCGGCGCTGGAGCGAGGCGAGCTCGTGGAGGTCGCGGGCGTGCGTGAGAAAATCGGCGAGCTTGCGCGCGCGCACGGTCGGCCGGGCGCGGAGCTGCTCCACGATGGCCCGGCGCATCCCGTCGGGCAACCGGCGCCACAGCGGCAGCAGGCGGTGCAGTCGCGGCAGGTCGCGGAAGGAGGGGTAGCCGCCAAACAGCTCGTCGCCGCCGAGGCCGGACAGTGCCACAGTGACGCCGCCGCGGCGCGCGGCCTGGCTGGCGTAGTAGGTGTTGATGCCGTCGCCGGTCGGCTGGTCGAAGGCGGCGAGCAGGCGCGGCAGGTCGGCGGCGACGCGGGCACCCGTGATCAGCTCCTCGTGATGCTCGGTGCCGAAGGCCTGCGCGGCGAGGCGCGCGCTGGCCTGTTCGGAGAAGGCGGCCTCGCCGAAGATGAGCGAGAATGTCTTCAGCTTCGCCGCGCCGCTGCGGGCCATGAGGCCGACAATGGCGGTCGAGTCCATGCCGCCGGAGAGGAAGGCGCCAACCGGGACGTCGGCCACGCGGTGGGCCCGGACGGAGTCATCCATTTGAGCGCGGAGACCGCCGACGAAATCGTGATAGTTGGCCGCGATGTCGGGCCGGGTGGGGGCGGGGAGGTGCCACCAGGGGCCGGTTTGCACGCGGCCGGCGGCATCCACGGTGAGTTGGTGGCCCGGCGGCAGGCTGGCGATGCCGCGATAGATGGTGCGCGGAGCCGGCACGCTGAACCAGGCGAGGTATTCGCCGGCGGAGGTGGGGTCGATCTCGCGCGCCACGGTGCCGCTGGCGAGGAGGGCGTTGAGCTCGGAGGCGAAAAGGAGGCCCGCATCGGGCAGGCGCGCGTAGTAGAGGGGCTTGATGCCGAGCGGATCACGCGCGGCGAACAGCACTTGCTCGCGCGCATCCCATACGGCGAAGGCGAACATGCCGCGCAGCCGCGGCAGGCACGCGGCGCCGTGGAGCGCGTAGGCGGCGAGCAGCACCTCGGTGTCGCAGTGGGTGCGAAAATCCCAGCCGCCCAACGCAAGTTCGGTGCGGAGGGCGCGGTAGTTGTAGATTGCGCCGTTGAAGACGAGGGTGAAGCGCCCGTCGGGGCTCGTCATGGGCTGATGGCCGTTGGCCGGGTCGATGATCGCCAGCCGACACATGCCCAGGGTGGCGGGGCCGTCGGAGTGAAGGCCGCGGTCGTCCGGGCCGCGGTGCTGCTGGCGCTGCACCATGCGGTTCACCGCGTCCTCCCGCGTTGGGAGGTCATGGCGCAGCGAAATCAGGCCGGCTATGCCGCACATAAGGAAAATACACTAGAGATGGCTTCGCCGGGTCGCTTCCAGATCACGGAGGCGGCAAAGTCGGCAGTTAGTCCATCCACACGCAAATCAGCGGCCGAGACCGGCCGTCCCCATGCAACCTTTGCGCGGTGGGCGTGGCAATGCCGATTTTGTGCAAAGCCTTAGAGGCAAATGGCTTTGCTGATTTCCGCCGATTTGGCTTCCGTGGTCAGCAAGGCAACCAAGTGCAGCCCGAATTCGACGGCCGTGCCGGCTCCGCGCGAGGTGGTGATTTTCCCGTCAGTGACGATGCGCTCTTGGGCGAGGATGGCGGGCAATTCTTGTGCTACGGAGAAGTGCGCCGTGTAGCGCCGGCCCGCAAGCAGTCCGGCGTCGTGGAGCACGGTTGGCGCGGCACAGATGGCGGCCAGCCAGCGGCCGGCGGCGTGCTGCCGGCACACGATGTCGCGCACGCGCGGATCGGCCCGCAGGTGTTTGACGCCGGCTCCGCCAGGCAGAAACACGAGATCGAAGGGCTGCGCTCCCACGGTGGCCAGGGCCACGTCGGCGTGGGCGGTGATGCCGCTGCGGCCGGTGGCGTGGCGGTGGTCGTTCAGCGAGGCCACTGTGACTTCGACGCCCGCGCGGCGCAGCAGATCCACTGGCGCGAAAGCCTCAATCTCCTCGAAATCATCGGCGAGCAGGACAAGCACGGTGGGCATGAGGACGATGCTTGACCACAAACCGTCACGAATCAGGCACAATTTTTAGAATCCAATAGTGCCGGATTGTGTGCATTAGTGAGGATACTTCATGAGTCTCCAGGGCAAGCGCCTCGTCATCTTCGGCTGCGGCTACGTCGGCTCGGCACTGGCCGATGCCGCGCTGGCCGCGGGTGCGCGGGTCGGGACCCTGACACGCAACCCGGAGAAGGCAGCGGCCTTGAGGGCGAAGGGCATCGAGGTGGTGGTGGCCGATCTGGCGGCGGCCGATTGGCATGCCCAAGTGGCTGGAGGTGCGGATTTCGTCGTCAACTGCGTCAGCTCGGGCGGATCGAAGAACTACCGGCGTTCCTATGTCGAGGGGATGAAGTCGATCCTCACCTGGGCGGCACGGGGCCCTGCGCCAGTCGGCACCCTGGTCTATACGAGCAGCACGGCGGTTTATCCGCAGGGCGGCGGGGCGGTCGTGGAAGAGACGGCGCCGGCGGAGGGCGCGACGCCGAACGGCGCCATTATTCGCGAATCGGAAGTGCTGCTGCAGGCCGCGCCGGCGGCAGCCGTCCGCCGCCATTTCATCCTGCGATTGGCGGGCATCTACGGGCCGGACCGGCATCACTTGCTGGATCAACTGCGCGAGGGGCGCCCGGTGCTCGGCGGCTCCGGCGAGCACCGGCTGAACCTGGTGCATCGCGACGACATCGTGGCCGCGATCCTGGCCTGTCTGACGGCGCCCGCCGCGGTGGGGAGCGGGATTTTCAATGTCGCGGACACCGGGCCGGTGGCGCGGGCCGAGGTGGTGCGCTGGCTCGCGGACCGGCTGGGACGCCCGGTGCCGGGGTTTGACGGCGCCACCACGACGCGGCGGGGCGGAGCGCCGATGCCGGACCGGATCATCAGCAGCGTCAAAATCCAGCGCGTGCTCGGCTGGCGGCCGCAGTATCCCGACTACCGGGCTGGCTACGAAAAATTGTTGTCGCTTTAGCCGGGGGCCGCTCTTTCAACATTCACCCTGCAACTTTCAACCCACTCAACCATGGCCGGCGTAGGCAAACTCCTCAAACAGGCGCAGAAAATGCAGAAGCAGATCGAGACGATGCAGTCGTCGCTCGAGACGCAGGTGATCGACGTGTCCAGCGGCGGCGGTGCCGTGCAGATCAGGATCAACGGCGCCGGCAAGTTCCTGGCCTTCAAGCTCGATCCCGAGTTCCTCAAGGAGGATACGAAGCTCGTCGAGGAGACACTGCTGCAGGCCACGCAGGAAGCGGCGGCCAAGGCGAAGGAGCTGAACGAGTCGGAGATGCAGAAAATCTCGTCGGCGTTCCAGATGCCGGGGATGTTCTGATATTTTTTGATTTTAGGTTCTCGATTTTCGATTGGTCGCGGTCGCGCACTGGTCCAGAAATCGAAAATCATGAATCAAGAATCGAAAATCCAATGACTCCCGCCCTAGAAGCGTTGCAGAAGGCGCTGAAGCAGCTGCCGGGCATCGGCTACCGGTCCGCCGAGCGCATCGCGCTGCACCTGCTCGTGGAAAAACCGGGCCGGCTGCCCGAGCTGGTCGCCGCGCTGGAGTCGGCTGCCCGGAGTGTCCGCCGCTGCACCGTGTGCGGCAACCTCGCGGAGGAGGAGCATTGCGCGGTGTGCGCCGATGAGCGCCGCCGCACCGGCCAGGTGTGCGTGGTGGAATACGTGCCGGATCTTGCGGCCATCGAGCGTTCCGGTGCCTATCGCGGGCGCTACCATGTGTTGCACGGCAAGCTTTCCCCCATCCGCGGGGTGGCACCGGAGGACCTCAACCTCGCGGCCCTGCTGCGCCGGATCGAGTCGGGGGAGACCACCGAGGTGATCCTCGCGCTCTCGAACGATGTCGAGGGCGAGGCGACCTGCCATTACCTGACGGAACGCCTGCCCAAGGCCGGCGTGAAGGTGACGCGCATCGGTTTCGGCCTGCCCAGTGGCGGTGGCGTGCTCTATGCCGACGCCGTCACCCTGCGCAGCGCGCTGGAGGCCCGGCGGGATTATTCGTGACTTGCAG
The DNA here is from genome assembly GCA_016795565.1 of Opitutaceae bacterium. Lineage (GTDB taxonomy): Bacteria > Verrucomicrobiota > Verrucomicrobiia > Opitutales > Opitutaceae > Lacunisphaera. The sequence goes on from JAEUGW010000002.1 coordinate 48,453, forward strand.
CCCGGCGGACAGGTGCCTTTAGTGCCGCCTCAGTTCTTTGCGGGCGTAGTATATCGGTATTATGCGTGCTTCCCAAGCATGAGAGGCGGGTTCGATTCCCGCCGCCCGCACCAGCCTTCGCCGAGCAAAGCGAGGACGAAGGCTGCCGTCCATAGGCTTGGCGAAGGGCGGCATTTCACTTCCTTGCGCCCCTCGAGTGGCTACAGCTGGCAGGCCAGTTTTTTGTCCGGTAACCCCAACCCCTAAATCCCAATGAAATCCCCCAAATCCATCCTCGCCCTCGTTGTTCTCGCGCTGCTGTCCACCGGCCTGGCCTTTGCCGGCGATGACAAGAAGGAATCCAAGGCGGCCGGCTGTTGCGCCCGCGCCGAGGCCAAGGGCGAGAAGTGCGGCCATGGCTGCTGCGCCGAGGCCGCCAAGGACGGCAACAATTGCGGGAAGTGCAAAGGCAGCGGCAAGATCGAGAAGAAGGAAGAGGCCAAGAAACACTGAGATTGCTTCCCCTTCAATCCGCGCCGCGCATCCGTGAGGAGCGCGGCTTTTTATTTTAGGTGGAGCCCGACCTCCGGGCGGGCTTTGCCCATGGGATAAAACCGGTCCGGAGGTCCGGTTCCACCTCAGACGTCCGCCGTGGCTTTCTGGCCGGTCTGCAGCCCGCGCCAGCGGTCGCTGACGCGCTGAAAAATGTCGTCCGGCGCGAGGCCGTAGCTGGCGCGCAGGATCTCCACGCTGCTGCCGTGCTCGACAAACTTGTCGGGCCAGCCGATGCGCTCGACCGCCGTCGGGCAATGCGCTTCCTGCAACGCCTCGAGCACGGCGCTGCCGAAGCCGCCGGCGAGGACGTGGTCCTCCAGCGTGACGATGAGCGGCACGACGGCGGCCTGGCTCAGGAGCAGGTTGCGGTCGAGCGGCTTGACGAAGCGGGCGTTGACGACGCCGACGGAGACGCCGGCCTCGCGTTCGAGGCGTGCGGCGAGCTTGAGGGCCTCGGGCACCATGTTGCCGAGGGCCCAGAGGATGATCTGCGTGCCGACCTTGAGCACCTCGGCCTGGCCGATGGGCATGAGCGCGGGTTCGTTCTTGATGGGGGCGCCGGTGCCGGCGCCCCGCGGGTAGCGGATGAAGCCCGGACCGGGCAGGTGCAGCGAGGTGTGCAGCATGTCCACGAGTTCGTCCTCGTCCTTCGGCTGCATGACGGTGGCGTTGGGCACGCAGCGGAGGTAGGAAAGGTCGAACAGGCCGTGGTGCGTGGGGCCGTCGTTGGGCGACAGGCCGGCGCGATCCATGCAGAAGGTCACGGGCAGGTTCTGCAGCGCGACGTCGTGGATGACCTGGTCGTAGGCGCGTTGGAGGAAGGTCGAGTAGATCGCGCAGACCGGGCGGAAACCCTTGGTCGCGAGGCCGGCGGCGAAGAGCACGGCGTGTTCCTCAGCGATGCCGACATCGAAGAACTGGCCCGGAACCTCCTTCGCGAGCTGCGAGAGGCCGGTGCCGGCGGGCATGGCGCCGGTGATGCCGAGGACCTTCGGGTTGGTGCGGGCGAAGCGCGAGAGCGCGGCACCGAAGACATCCTGGTAGTTGGGCGGCGTGCCGGGGATGGGCGTCACGCTTTCGCCGGTCTCGGGGTCGAAGGGGCTGGCGCCGTGGAATTTCTCGGGTGAGTTGACGGCGGCGTCGAGGCCCTTGCCCTTCTTCGTCAGCACATGGATGAGCACCGGCACGTCGCAGTGGCGGGCGAACTCGAGGTTCTTCTCCAGGGCGGCGAGATTGTGGCCGTCCACCGGGCCGAGATAGCGCAGGCCGAATTTCTCGAAGAGGGACGACTCGACGAAGAAGTCCTTCGTCTCGCGCTTCCACTTGTGGTAAACCTTGTTCATCTCCACGCCGGTCGGGAAGCTCTTGAAGAAGGCCTCCACGTCGTGGTGCAGCTTGTTGTAGGTCGGGCTGGTGCTGAGGCGGTTCAGGTAGCCGGAGATGGCGCCGACGTTCTTGGCGATGGACCACTCGTTGTCGTTGAGGATGACGATGAGGCGCTTGGTCGAGCCGACGACGTTGTTCATCGCCTCGAGGGTGATGCCGCAGGTGAAGGCCGCGTCGCCGCACACCGCGACCACGTGCTCATGCGAGCCGCGGAGATCGCGCGCCGTGGCCATGCCCAGCGCGGCCGAGAGGGCGGTGCCGGCGTGGCCGGCGCCGAACGCGTCGTGCGGGCTCTCGGCGCGGTAGAGGAAGCCCGAGGCGCCGCCGGTCTTGCGGAGTTTGGCGAAGAAGTCGCCCTGGCGGCCGGTGAGGAGCTTGTGCACGTAGCCCTGGTGGGCGACGTCGAACACGAACTGGTCGTCGGGTGAGCTGAACACGCGGTGCAGCGCGATGGTCAGCTCGACGACACCGAGGTTGGGGCCGATGTGGCCGCCGTTGCGGGCGGTGACCTCGATCAGCTCGTCGCGGATTTCCTGGGCCAGTTGCGGGAGCTGGGCGGGCGCGAGGGCCTTGACGTCGGCGGGGCCGGTGATGCGGGAGAGAAGGGTGGCGGACGGAGTGGAGCTCATCTGGGTGGGCGCGGACCGCGCTTATTCGCTGCGGCTGGAGGCAAACGGCTCGAAGGCGGCGCTGCCGTCCTTGCCTTTCTTCAGTTTCTCGATCTTGAGCTCGGCCTCCTTGAGGCGGCCTTCGCAGACCTTGAGCAACTTGCTGCCCTCCTCGTATTTGGCCAGCAGCTCGGCCAGGGGAACCTCGCCCGATTCCATCGCATCAACGATGCCCTCCAGCTTGGCGAGGGCTGCTTCGAAACTGAGTTTGGCGGTCTTGTCTGAATCCACGGCGCCAATCTGGGCCCGAGGGCGGGGATTTCAATCAAACTTTGGAACGAAGAGAACCGTCACAGTGGCAGGATTTTAGGTGGGCGCCGGTTTCCAGGTCGGCGCCAGATCGCCGATGAGGAAATCGGCGCCCAGCTTGGTAAATAGTGTTTGGCGGCAGTCGAAAAACATGCCCTTTCAACGCATGGATTGGCTGCTTCCCACGGTCGTCGCGCTCATTTTATTGCGGCTTGCCGCCCAACTGGTGCTCGAGGCCCTCAACCGCGCCGAGGTGCGGCGCCACGCCGATGCCCGGCCGGAGGCCCTCGCCGGCGTCATGGACGACGCCACCTACGCCAAGTCCGTGGACTACACGCTCGCCAAGAGCCGGTTCAGCGCGGTCGAGACGATGTGGGAGGTGGTCGTGCTCGGCACGGTGCTGTTCAGCGGGTTGCTGCCGTGGTTGTGGGCGAAGTTCGACGGCCTGGCGCCCGGGGCGGCGTGGAGCGGGGCGCTGTTTCTCGTTGGCGCGATGATTTTGCTCGGGTTGCCCAACCTGCCGCTGGCGTGGTGGTCGCAGTTCCGGCTGGAGGCGCGGTTCGGTTTCAACAAGAGCACGCTCGGGTTGTGGATCGCCGACAACATCAAATCCACTCTGCTCGGGCTCGTCATCGGCTTCCCGCTGGCGTGGGGCCTGCTGGCGCTCGTCGGCTGGGCGGGGACCTGGTGGTGGGCGTGGGGCTTCGTGCTGCTGTTCGGCTTCCAGTTGCTGATGATCGTGCTCTACCCGAAGCTCATCCTGCCGCTTTTCAACAAGCTCACGCCGCTGCCCGAGGGCGACGTCCGGGCGCGCCTGCTGGCGCTGTCCGAGCGCACGGGCTTCCGGGCGCAGACCATCGAGGTGATGGACGGGTCGAAGCGGTCGGGGCACTCCAATGCCTTCTTCACGGGCTTCGGCCGCTTCCGGCGCATCGTGCTCTTCGACACGCTCATGGCGCAGCTGGCGCAGGACGAACTCGAGGCCGTGCTCGCGCATGAGATCGGGCACTACAAGCGCGGCCACATCCCGAAGCGACTCGTGACCATCGGTCTGCTGCAACTCGCGGCCTTTGGCACCATCGCCTGGTTGAGTCGTGCTCTTTGGTTCAACGCCGCCTTCGGCCTGCCCGCCGGCGCCACGGCGGCGACGTTCCTGCTCTTCGGCCTGCTCGGCGGGCTGGTGACGTTCTGGTTCTCGCCGATCGGCAACCGGGTGTCGCGGAAACACGAGTATGAAGCCGATGCCTTTGCCAAGGACGCGATGGGCAGCGCCGCGCCGCTGGTCGGTGCGCTGAGGAAGCTGTCGCAGAAGAACCTGTCGAACCTGACGCCGCACCCGCTCTACAGCGCGGTGTATTATTCGCACCCGACGCTCGTCGAACGGGAGCGCGCTTTGGCGCACTGAGCACGCGGGAAGCTCCAAATCCCAAGCTCGAACCTCCAGTGAAGGGCCAAATTTCAATGACTGAAATTGGAGCTTTTTCTCCTTGGGTTTTCTCTGGATGTTGGAGGTTGGAGCGCTTGGGACTTCGACCCATGGCGCGCGATTTCGCATGAAACATCCGTTCTCCCTAATCATTCTCTGGCTCTCGCTGACGAGCCTTGCGTCGTCGGCGATCACCGTCGCGGCTTACAACGTCGAGAACTACACGCTGGCGGACCGGATGGTGGATGGGGTATTTCGCCCGGCCTATCCGAAGCCGGAGAAGGAGAAAGCGGCGCTCCGGCAGGTCATAGCCGGAATCAATCCCGACATCCTGGCCGTCGAGGAGATGGGAGGGCAGCCGTATCTGGACGATTTCCAGCGCGAATTGAAGCTGGCGGGCCAGGACTTCCCCCACGCGGTCGTGCTCGCGGCGGCGGACGCGGATCGGCATGTGGCGGTGTTGTCGAAACTGCCGTTCAAGGAGGTGAAGCGGCACACGCAGGTGCCGTTCACCTATTTCGGCCAGCCGGACGTCGTGAAGCGCGGCGTGCTGGAAGTGATCTTCGCGACGAACGGGGGCGATTTCTCGGTGTTTGTCGTCCACCTGAAGAGCAAACGCACTGAGCGAAAGGACGATCCCGAGGGCGGCATCCAGCGCGCACAGGAGGCGGAGGCGGTGCGGGATCTGGTGCTGACGCGCTATCCCGACCCGGCGACGGGGAAGTTCATCATCTGCGGCGACTGGAATGACACCCGCAGCACGCGCCCGGTGCGCGCCCTGCAGAAGCGCGGCGATACGGTCATCGGCGATCTCGTGCCGGCCACCGATACGCGCGGTGAGGCCTGGACGCATTTCTTCCGTCGGGAGGACAGCTACAGCCGGATTGATTACCTGCTGGTGTCGCCGGCGCTGAAGCCTGACGTCGTCGGCAACAAGGCCATGATCTGGGACGGCCCGGGCACCCGCGAGGCCAGCGACCACCGGGCGGTTTACCTGCAGCTCAAGCTCGAACCGACGGCGCGTTAAATAGGTTTACGCGCCGGGGGTTTGCGGTTTGCGTCGGGCGATGGCGAAATGGCTTTTGGTGGACGGCTACAACATGGCGTTCCGGGCGTTCTACGGGATGCCCGAGCTGACCCGGGCCGACGGGTTTCCGACTGGGGCGCTACATGGCTGGGTGAAGACCATGTGGCGGTTGCAGGATCAGGAGAAGCCGGATGCCATGGTGGTATTCTTCGACCTCGGCGGCTCGCAGGACCGGCTGGCATTGCATCCGGAATACAAGGCGCAGCGCAAGGAGACGCCCGAGCCGCTGGAAAAACAAATCCCGGTCATCAAGGAGCTGACGAAGGCGATGGGCCTCGTCGGCGTGGAGTTGGATGGCGTCGAGTCGGACGACCTGCTCGCGGCGCAGGCGCGGCTGCTGGCGAAGGACGGGCACGACGTGCTCATCGTGAGCGCCGACAAGGATTTTGCCCAGTGCGTGGACGAGCGGATCAAAATCCTGCTGCCGCCGCCGACCGCCAACCCAAAGCTCGGCTGGCGCGTGCTTGATCCGGCGGGGGTGGGGGAGAAGTTTGGCGTGCCCCCGGCACAGATTGCCGAGTATCTGGCCCTGATAGGGGACACTTCGGACAACATTCCCGGCATCAGCGGCGTCGGCCCGAAGACGGCGGTGAAGTGGTTCCAGGAGTTTCAGACGCTGGAGGGCATCATTGCGCATGCCGCCGAGCTGAAGCCCGAGCGTTTCCGGGAGACGGTGGCGCGGGAGGCTGACAAGCTGCGGATGAACCTGAAGCTGACGACGCTGCCGGCCGAGTCGCCGCTGCCGTCCGTGCAGCCCGGCGAGCCGCAGGCGGGAGCGTTGTTTGCCTTGCTCGAAAAGCTCGAGATGAAGTCGAGCCTGGCGGAGGCGAAGCAGCGTTACTCCGGGCAGGCCGAGCTTTTCTGATAAAGCGTCCGGTCGCCCCCGCATCCGGCAGTGTTCAGCCGGGCCTGGTGGAGAGGCTATTTCACCGGCGGCTCGAAGATATAGCCGATGCCGTGGACGGTCTTGAAGCAGTCGAGCGAGAGGCCGTTCTTTTCAAAGGCCGCGCGCACCTTGACGATGTATTGGTCGAGCGACCGGCTGCGGATGTCGGCGTGGAGGCCCCACACCGAGTGGATCAGCTCCTTGCGGGTGATGACGACGCCGACATGGCTGTGGAGGTAGGCGAGGATGCCCAATTCCTTGCGGCCCGACTTGAGGGTGGTGCCGTTGGGGAACTCGATTTCGAGGCGGTCGGGATGCACCTTGGCGCCGAGAAACTCAAAGGGGCCGTCGGTGGTGCGGACGTTCTTGGTGACGTTGAAATCGGCCTTGCCCTCGGCACGGCGGAGGACGGCGGTGATCCGGGCGATGAGCTCGGTATAGCTGAAAGGCTTGGTGATGTAATCATCGCCGCCCAGGTTCAGGCCCTTGACCTTCATCTCGTCCTGGAAGTTGGCCGTCAGGAAAATGGCCGGGGTATTGATATCCTGAGCCCTGAGCTGGGCGAGCAGCTCGAAGCCGCTGGTCTCGGGCATGTTGATGTCGAGCAGGATCAGGTTCGCGAAATTATTCTGAAGAAAACGCAGGGCGGGGGCCGCGCGGTTGTAGACCTGCACATTCATGCCCGCTTCCTCAAGGTGCTGGGAGATGATGCTCGACAGCTCCACTTCGTCTTCGACGACTACAATCAGAGGGCGTGGTTCGGCGCACATGGTGGGGGTGACAGGTAAGCGTCGCGGTTGTTTTTACAATTCATAGGCAGCTTGTCAAAGCCTACTTGTGGGCAACTGCAGGCAGTTGTCGTGGAGAGAGTTCTTGTCATTCCGGCGCGGAGGCGTTCGCTCGTGGCTGATGAAAGTCACCCTAGGGCTGCTGCAACATGCTTGCGCCGCGTCGCCGGCGGAGAATCTCAAGAAAACCCTCGCACTGGCCGAACAGGCCGCGAAGAGGGGAGCCAAGATCATCTGCACTCAGGAGCTGTTCCGCTCGCAGTATTTCTGCCAGAGCGAGAACCATGACTACTTCCAACTCGCAGAGAGCATCCCGGGCCCGAGCACCGCGGCGTTCCAGCAGCTGGCCAAGAAGCACAAGGTCGTGATCATCGCCTCGCTCTTCGAGAAGCGCGCGGGCGGTCTCTATCACAACACGGCGGTCATCATTGACGCCGACGGCAAGCTCCTCGGCCTCTACCGGAAGATGCACATCCCGGATGATCCGCTCTTCTACGAGAAGTTCTATTTCACGCCCGGTGACACCGGCTTCAAGGCTTGGCAGACGAAGTATGGCAAGATCGGCGTCCTCATCTGCTGGGACCAGTGGTATCCGGAGGGCGCGCGGCTCACAGCGCTGCAAGGTGCGGAGATTTTGTTCTACCCGACGGCCATCGGCTGGCACCCGAGCGAGAAGAAGGAATTCGGCACCAACCAGCACGGGGCGTGGGAAACCATCCAGCGTTCGCACGCCGTGGCCAACGGCTGTTATGTCGCCGCCGTCAACCGCATCGGGCTCGAGCAGCCCATCGGCGGCGATGGACTGGAGTTCTGGGGCCAGAGCTTTGTCGCGGGCACCAGCGGCCAGATCCTCGCCAAGGCCAGCGTGAACAAGGAGGAGATTCTCCTCGTGCCGGTCGATCTCGGCAAGGTGGACGTGACCCGCACGCACTGGCCGTTCCTGCGCGACCGGCGCATCGACGCCTACGGCGACATCACGAAGCGCTACATCGACTGAGCCATGGCGAAGCCCAAGACGCCCGCTGCCCTCGGTTTCCGCATGCCGGCCGAGTGGGAGCCCCAGGCCGCACTCTGGCTTTCCTGGCCGCATAATCTCGCCACTTGGCCCGGCCAGTTCCGGCCAATCCCCGGCGTGTTCGCCGGCATCGTGGCCCAGATCAGCCGGTTTGAGCCGGTGCGCATCAACTGCGCCGCTGCACTCCAGCCGCGGGCCAAACGACTGTGCGAGCAGGCCGGCGCCGACATGGCGCGGGTTGCCTTCTACAACCACCCGACCAACGACGCCTGGTGCCGCGATCACGGCCCGATTTTCGTGAAGAATGACCGCAGCGGCGAAGTCGCCGTGACCGACTGGGTGCACAACGCTTGGGGCGGAAAATATCCGCCCTACGATCTCGACAACAAGATACCGCCCAGCATTGCAAAGAAGCTCGGGATGCGCCGCTTCGAGAACGACATGGTGCTCGAGGGCGGCTCGATCGACGTGAACGGCGAGGGCCTGCTGCTCACGAGTGAGCAATGCCTGCTCAACAAGAACCGCAACCCGCACCTCTTCCGCGAGGAGATCGAGCGGAACCTGCAGGACTACCTCGGCGTGACCAAGGTGCTGTGGGTGGGCGAGGGGATCGTCGGCGACGACACCGACGGCCACATCGACGACATCACGCGCTTCTACAAACCCGACGGCTTCGTGACCGTGGTGGAGCCGAACCGGCGCGATCCGAATCACAAGCTGCTGGAGGATGTGCTGGAGCGTTTGAAAAGCTTTCGCACCCCCGCCGGCAAGAAGTTCGACATCGTCAAGCTGCCGATGCCGAAGCCGTTTGGTTTCCGCGGCCAGCAGGTGCCGGCGAGCTACGCCAATTTCCTCATCATCAACGGCGCCGTGCTGGTGCCGCAGTTCCGACAGAAGAAACGCGACGCGGAGGTCTGCGAGATCCTCGGCGGCTGTTTTCCCGGACGTGAAATCATCCCGATCGACTGCTACCACCTGATCTGGGGCCTCGGCACGCTGCACTGCATCTCGCAGCAGCAGCCGGCGTGAATTTTTCCTGTCATTCTGAACGCAGTGAAGAATCCAGCTGAACTTTCGTTGCCGCTATCGGGTTCAGACATCCTGCCGGATCCTTCGCTTTGCTCAGGATGACAGGCTGCGAGTCATGAAGCTCATTCGAATCTCTTGGCTGTTGGTGATCGCGTCACTGTTCGTCGCCGGTTGCGAGTCGGTCACCGACCGCTTCAGCGCGGTGCCCCCCAAGGTGCAGGTGTTTAACGGCGACACTTTTGCGGTGAATGCGGCGGCCTTGCAGGCCTTCAAGCGGTTGGATTTTCTGGTCACGCGCTCCAAGTCCGTGGACATCGAGGCGGTGAGCCGCATCCACACCAGCGTGGCCTTTGCCGACTCGCGCCAACTGGCGGTGAAGCTGCACCTGAACGAGGCCGGTCCCGGCAAAACCGAGGTCGAGCTGTCCGTGACCGAGCAGGTGCAAAGCCAGCGGATGGGCGGCACCAGCCAGCTTGCGATGCGGGAACATGGTTTCTTCCAGCTCTATTTCGCTACCTTGCAGCAGGTTATGGAAGGAAATGCGACGGACCGGTCGGCCGGGAAAAACTGATTTTTTGCGCTTGCTGGGGGCGAGAGGATGCGGGACTTTGAACGTTCCGCGGCGTTCTTCAGTCAAGCCGGTGTTGCCGCGACACTTCCACCGGTTTGTCCGCTAGTCCAACCCTCAACCAACGGGTCCCCAAGGATCCACGTCGGAAGCCGACCGCCCTGAAGTAGGCGGCCGTAATTTCGACACCCAGTTAATATGAGTTCGTTAATGCAAGACCTGCTCGCCCAGAGCTCCTTCGACAAGCTGAAGGAAGGCTCCATCGTCCCGGGCGTCATCACTGAAATCCGCGCCAATGAAGTCGTCGTCGACATCGGCGGCAAAGCCGAAGGCGTCATCCCTGCCAATGAATTCGCCGATCTCGGCGAACTCCAGATCGGCTCCACCATCGAGGTCATCCTCGAGAAGCTCGAGGACAAGGAGGGCAATCCCATCCTCTCCTACGAGCAGGCCCAGCAGAAGAAAAATTGGGAGAACATCCTGGTCAAGTGCCAGGAGGGTTCGATCATCCCCGGCCGCGTGAAGACCAAGGTCAAGGGCGGCCTGATCGTCTCGATCGGCGTGGATTCCTTCCTGCCCGCCTCCCACATCGACATCCAGCCCCCCAAGAACCTGGATCAATACGTCGGACAGACCTACGACTTCAAGGTCCTCAAGATCAACCGCGAGCGCCAGAACATCGTCCTCTCGCGCCGCGAGCTCATTGAGGAGCAGCGCATCAACAAGCGCCGCGACCTCCTCGAGAAGCTCCAGCCCGGCCAGATCCGCAAGGGCGTCGTCAAGAACATCACCGACTTCGGCGCGTTCATCGACCTCGACGGCATGGACGGCCTGCTGCACATCACCGACATGAGCTGGGGCCGCATCGGCCACCCGTCCGAGCTGCTGAAGCAGGGCGAGGAGATCGAGGTGATGATCATCGATATCAACCGCGAGAAGGAGCGCGTGTCGCTCGGCCTCAAGCAGACCAAGAACAATCCTTGGGACCACATCGACCAGAAGTTCCCGGTCGGCTCCAAGATCCACGGCAAGGTCGTCAACCTCGTCCCCTACGGCGCGTTCATCGAGCTCGAGCCGGGCGTCGAGGGTCTCGTCCACATCACCGAGATGTCCTGGACCAAGCGCATCAGCAAACCCTCCGAGCTGCTCAAGGTCGGCCAGGAGCTCGACGCCGTTGTTCTGGGTATCCAGAAGGACGAGCAGAAGATCTCCCTCGGCCTCCGCCAGCTGGAGCCGAACCCGTGGGACATGGTCCGCCACAACTATCCGGTGGGCGCCCGCGTCCGCGGCAAGGTTCGCAACATGACCACCTACGGCGCCTTCGTCGAACTCGAGGAAGGCATCGACGGCATGGTGCACGTCTCCGACATGTCCTGGACCCGCAAGATCAACCACCCGTCCGAGATGCTCAAGAAGGGCGACGAGGTGGACGCCATCGTCCTCGATGTCGATCCGAGCCAGCAGCGCATCAGCCTCGGCATGAAGCAGCTCGCGACGGATCCGTGGACCGACATCGATTCCTTTTTCCGTATCGGCGACGTCGTCCCGGGCGTGATCTCCAAGGTCACGACCTTCGGCGCATTCGTCGAGCTGAAGGACGGCATCGACGGCCTGGTGCACATCTCCCAGATCCAGGAAGAGCGCGTGGACAAGATCAAGGACGTGCTCAAGCCCGGCCAGGAGGTCACCGCCCGCGTCATCAAGATCGACCGCGAGGCGCGCCGGATCGGCCTCTCGATCAAGGCCGCGAACTACTCGGCCGAGCAACTGGCGCAGGAGACCGCGACCTACGAGCAGTTCTCGAAGAGCACCGGCGCCTCTGACCTCACGAACCTCGGCGACATCTTCGACGAGGCTTCCAAGAAGGAATAAGTCTCCGTCAGTCGAAAAACTTCCAAGGCGTCCCGCACAAGCGGGGCGCCTTTTTTCTTGTCCGGGAAAGACGACGTCGTCAGGTCGCCTCGCTCCAGAGTCGCCGGATAAAACAAAAGGCGCCCGCAGGTCGCGGGCGCCCGGTCGGGAGCGAAGCTGGCTGCATCCGCCGAATCAGCTCGCGGCGGTGGCGGGCTGCTGGGCGAGGAAGTCGCGGATGCCCATCGCGCGCTGCTCGGCATGGCGCTCTTCCTCGACCTCGTCGGCGGTGCGAATCCGGTTGTGGCTCTGCATCTGCCGGCGGATTTTACCGAGGGCCAGGTATTCCAGCTGCCGGATGCGCTCGCGCGTCACCTTGAACTTCTTGCCGACCTCCTCGAGCGTGAGCTCCTTCTGGCCCTCGAGACCGAAGCGGAGCTTGATGATGCTCGCTTCGCGGGGGTCGAGGGAATTGACCATGGCGCTGAGGTCTTCCCGGAGATTCTTGTCGCCGAGGTCCTCGTAGGGGCTGGTGGCGGCCTCGTCGCCGACGAGATCGCCGAGGGTGGCGGAGGAGTCGTCCTCGCCGACGGGAGCGTCGAGTGATGCGGGGCGCACGCTGACCGTCTTGAGCAGGGCGACCTTGGCGGTCGGGATCTGCAACTCGGCGGCGATCTCCTCGTTTTCGGGTTCGCGGCCGAGTTCGTCGGTGAGCTTGGCGATCATCTTCCGCATGCGGGAGATCTTGTCCACGAGGTGGACAGGCAGCCGGATGGTCTTGGACTGGTTGGCCAGGGCGCGCTTCATCGACTGCTTGATCCACCACGCGGCGTAGGTGGAGAGCTTGCCGCCCTTGGCGGGGTCGAAGCGCTCGACGGCCTTGATCAGGCCGAGATTGCCTTCGCTGATGAGGTCCATGAGCGGCAGGCCCATCTGGTTGTAGTCGTAGGCGATCTTCACGACGAGGCGCAGGTTGGCCTTGATCATGTGGTCGCGGGCGGCCTTGTCGCCTCGCTTGATGCGGGCCGCGAGCTTGATCTCCTCCTCGATGGTGAGGAGGGGAGTCTGGCGGATCTCGTTGAGATAGAGCTGAAGATTGGAGCGCTCGTCCCGCCGATCAACCGGGGAAGCCTGGTCAAACTGCGAAGGCTCGGGGGCGGGCTTGATATCAGGCCGGAGGGTGAGACCCACATCGGAGGAGGGGATGGGCAAGGTCACCGAGGTGCGATCTGCCGACATCGCGACTGCAACCGGATTGGCGTGGAGGGACTTTTTTCGGTTAGGCATGATGAATAAGGGGATGACGGATGGGCGAACTGGAATGTTACCCCAGGACTCCTTGCATATTGGATGCCGAAGTGCGGAAGGAAATTCCCACCTGTCCTGTGCCGACCCGAAATGCGCGGTTTTGTGCCGCGCGGGCGCTCAAATGGAGAGCTTATCGGCCAGGCCAATGGCCTTAAACAGCGCGGAAGCCTTGTTGATCGTCTCCTGATACTCGGCCGCGGGCACGGAATCGGCCACGATGCCCGCACCGGCCTGGATGTGAACCTTGCCGTCCTTAACCAATGCGGTGCGCAAGGTTATGCAGGAATCGAGATTGCCGTCGTAACTGAAATATCCGAGGGCCCCGGCGTAGCTGCCACGTTGCGTGGCCTCCATTTGCGAGATTAGCTGCATGGCGCGAATTTTTGGGGCACCGCTGACCGTGCCGGCGGGAAACGTGGCGCGCATCAGGTCAAAAGCGGAACGTTCTGGCGCAAGTTGTCCCTCCACCTGTGACACAATGTGCATCACGTGCGAGTAACGCTCGATGACCTTGAATTCCGGCACCCCGATCGTGCCGAAGGAGCAGACGCGGCCGATGTCGTTGCGCGCCAGGTCAACCAGCATGAGGTGCTCGGCCAGCTCCTTTTCGTCCGCGAGCAAATCTTTCTCAAGGGCGAGATCTTCCGCGGCCGTCTTGCCGCGCGGCCGGGTGCCGGCGATGGGGCGGATCTCGACCTTGCGGCCGGTCAACCGGACATGGACCTCGGGCGAGGCGCCGACCAGGGCGAAGTCGCCGGTCTCGAGGAGAAACATGTAGGGCGACGGGTTGACCGTGCGCAGCGCGCGATAGAGATCAAGCGGGCTCTTCCTGAAATCCCGGGAAAAACGCTGGGAAAGCACGATCTGGAAAATGTCGCCGGCGCGGATGAACTCCTTGGAATCATCGACCATCTTCTCGAATGCGGCCTGGGTGAAGTTGCCGGCGGGCACCTGCACCGCGCCGGTATCGCCAAGGGTGGCGGATGCGAGGGGGCAGGGTTGGGCGAGCGCGGCTTGCATGCGCTGCAACTCGGCGCAGGCGGCGTCGTAGGCGGCATTGGCGTCGTTCCCCACGTGGGCGTTGACGATGAGCCGCATGGTTTGGTGGGCGCGGTCAAAGGCGAGGACCGAGTCACACAGCATGAACCACATCATCGGCACGCCGAGTTCATCGCGGGCGGCCAGGGGCACGGACTTCTCGACGCTGTGGATGAATTCGTAGCCGAGATAGCCGACGGCACCGCCCGTGAAGGGGGGCAGGCCGGGCACGTTCACGGGCTGATATTTCGCCAATTCCTCCTGCAAGGCGGACAGCGGGTCGGCGGCGCCGGGCGCTGCGCGGAGGATTTTACGCGGATTGCAGCCGATGAAGCTGAAGCGGGACACGTTCTCGCCGCCCTCCACCGACTCGAGCAGGAAGGCCGGCCCGTGGCCGCGCAGCTTGGCATAGGCGGAGACGGGCGTCTCCAGATCAGCCAGCAGGTCGGCCCGGACCGGGACAACATTGCCTTGCCTGCTCAGCCGCAGGAACTCCTCACGCGTCGGAACAACTTGCATGGCTACTCGACTGTGACGGATTTCGCCAGATTGCGAGGCTTGTCCACGTCACGGTTGAGTTCGACCGCGATATAATAGCTCAGCAATTGCACCGGCACAGTCGCCACGATGGGGAGGACGGCCTCGTGGCACTCGGGGATGCGGATGACCTCGTCGGCCAGTCCGGCGGGCAATTCGCAGCCCGCGGTGGCCACGGCGATGATCTTCCCCTTGCGGGCCTTGATCTCCTGCATGGAGGACACGACCTTGTTGAACATCTCGCCGGACGGCACGAAGAAGACCGACGGGCATTGTTCGCTGATCAGTGCGATGGGGCCGTGCTTCATCTCCGCGGCGGGGTAACCCTCGGCGTGGATGTAGGAGATCTCCTTGAGCTTGAGCGCGCCTTCCAGGGCGACCGGGAACAGCGACAGGCGGCCGAGAAAGAGGAAGTCGTGGTAATGGGCGTAGCGCTTCGCGATCTCCCGGATGTGCGGGGCCTGCTCGAGGGCCTGGCGGACCAGGTCGGGCACGCCCTTCAGCGCCCGCACATACTCCGTGCCGTCGCTGAAACTCATGTCGCGCAGGCGGCCGAGGTAGAGCGCCAGCATGGCGCCGATGAGCAGCTGGGAAGTGAACGCCTTGGTCGAGGCCACGCCGATCTCGGGGCCGACATGCTGGTAGATGCCGCCGTCCGCCTCGCGGGCGATGCTGGAGCCGACGACATTGTTGACCGCGAGGACCTTGTAGCCCTTGCGCTTGGCTTCGCGCAGGCCGGCCAGGGTGTCAATGGTCTCGCCCGACTGGCTGTAGGTGAAGAAGAGCGTGCGGCTGCCCAGCGGCATGTTCCGGTAGCGGAACTCCGAGGCGTAGTCCACCTCGACGGGGACGCGGGCAAACCGCTCCACGAGGTGCTCGGTCACCAGGCAGGCGTGCCAGGCGGTGCCGCAGGCCAGGAAATGCAGGCGATCCACCTGCCGCAGGTCCACGGCGGAGACATTCAGGCCGCCGAATTGGGCGGTGCTGCCGTCCTCGGAGAAGCGGCCGCGCATGGTGTTCTCCAGTGCCGCCGGCTGCTCGAAAATCTCCTTCTCCATGAAATGCGCATGGCCGTTCAGGTCGGAGTCCTCGATCTTCCAGGTGATCCTGTCCACCACCGGCGACACATCCTCGGCGTCGAGCGTGGTGATGGAAAAATTCGCCGCCGTCATGTGCAGCAGTTCGCCGTCCTTCAGGTAAACGACATTCTGCGTGCGGCTGATGATGGCGGCGACATCGCTGGCGAGCATCAGTTCGCCGTCGCCGACCCCGAGGATGAGGGGCGAGCCCTTGCGGGCGGAGACGATCTCGGCGGGGCAGTCGGCGCACATCACGGCGATGCCGTAGGTGCCGTCAACGTGGCGGAGCGTCTTGCGGACCGACTCGAGGAAGCGGCTGGCGTCCTTGGCCGCCGGTTCCTTCTGGTAATGGTAGGCGATGAGGTTGGCCAGCACCTCGGTGTCGGTCTCGGATTGGAAAGTGTAGCCCTTGGTGAGGAGGAATTTCTTGATGCTGGCGTAGTTCTCGATGACGCCGTTGTGGATGAGGGCGATCTTCTGGTCGCTGCTGATGTGCGGGTGGGCGTTGGCGTCGGTGACGCCGCCGTGGGTGGCCCAGCGGGTGTGCCCGATGCCGGTCGTGCCGGCGATCTTCTGTGCCGGGGTGGCCTTGATCAGGCCCTCGACCCGGCCGGTCTTCTTGGCGACCTCGAAGCGGTCGGCCTGCTGGATGGCGATGCCGGCGGAATCATAGCCGCGGTATTCGAGGCGCTTGAGCCCCTCGAGGATGATGGCCGAGGCCTTTTGCTTGCCGATGTAGCCGACGATGCCGCACATAAGTAGGTTTAAGCTGGCGATTTGTGGAGGCCTTCAAATCATACCGCAAGGAATTACAATACCACCTCCTTACCCCTTCGAGCCATGGCTGAATCCAAGAAAGTCCTGTCCGTTATCATGGGAGGCGGCCGCGGCACGCGGCTCTTTCCTCTGACCAAGGAGCGGTGCAAACCCGCCGTCCCCCTGGCCGGCAAATACCGCCTGGTGGACATCCCGATCAGCAACTGCCTCAACTCGGGCTACAATCGGATCTTCCTGCTCTCGCAGTTTCTTACGGCCTCGCTGCACCGCCACATCCAGAAGAGCTTTCACTTTGATCCGTTCGGGGCGGGCTTCATCGACATCCTCTCGGCTGAGCAGACGGAGAAGAGCAATGCGTGGTATGAAGGCACGGCGGATGCGGTGCGCCGGAACCTCGTGCACTTCCGCCGCCACAACCACGATTACGTGCTGATCCTCTCCGGCGACCAGTTGTATCGGATGGATTTCGGCAAGATAGTGGATCAGCACATCGCGACCGGCGCGGATGTGACGATCGCCGCCATCCCCTTTCCCATCTCGAAGGTGGAGGGGCTCGGCCTGATGCGCGTGGCTGATGATCTGGCCATCACGGAATTTGTCGAGAAGCCCAAGGATCCCGCCATCATCCAGGGGCTGGCGATCAGCGAGAAGCTGGAGGCCCGCCTCGCGGACCAGTCCAACGAGAAACACTGCCTCGCCTCGATGGGCATCTACGTGTTCAGCCGCGAGGTGCTGCGCGAGGCGCTCGACAACTCCATGAAGGACTTCGGCAAGGAGGTCATCCCGGCGTTGCTCGGGAAAAAGAAGCTCTTCAGCTACATCTTCGAGGGATACTGGGAGGACATCGGCACCGTGAAGGCGTTCTTCGACGCCAACCTCGCGCTCGCGCAGCCGCTGCCGCCGTTCAATTTCTTCGACCGCAGCGCCCCGATCTACACGCACCCGCGCTACCTGCCGGCCTCCAAGGTCAACAAGTGCAACATTGACCACGTGGTGCTCGGCGACGGCTGCCTGGTCACCGACTCCAGCCTGAAGCACTGCGTCATCGGCATCCGCTCCATCCTCGGCGAGAATTCCAACCTGGAGGATGTGGTGATGATGGGGGCCGATTATTACCAGACTGCCGCCGAGGTGCTGGCTGACCAGGCTGCGGGCCTTCCCGCCATCGGCGTGGGCCGCAACTGCCGGATCACCCGCGCCATCATCGACAAGAATGCGCGCATCGGCGACGGCGTGAGCCTTTCACCCGAGGGGAAGCCCGACGGCGACTATGCCCACGGGATTGTCATCCGCGATGGCATCCTTTGCGTCACAAAGAGCGCCGCTATCCCGTCAGGCTTTGCGCTGTGAGTCCCGGCGCGGGGAGAGAGCCATGAGGGCGACGCCTCCCGCGACGAGGAAGAGTGAGTAGAAGGTGCCGCGGTTGAGCCCGAGGATCAGCCCGGCGTCGGGCTCGCGGAATACCTCGCACACGGCGCGCGCCACCGAGTAGGCGATGAGGAACTCGCCGGCGAGGCGGCCGGGTTGGATGCGCGCGACGCTGCTTTTCCAGAAACGCCATTGCACGAAGGCGAACAGCACCAACCCCTCCAAGGCCGCTTCGTAGAGCTGGGAGGGATGCCGGGGCAGGGGGCCGCCGCCGGTGCTGGAGAAAATCACGGCCCACGGCACCTCGGTGACCTTGCCCCAGAGTTCGCCATTGATGAAGTTGGCCACGCGCCCGAAGAACAGCCCGAGCGGCACGGTCGTGGCCACCAAGTCGCCGACCTGCAGCATGCTCTCGGCCCGCTTCCGGGTGAACCACCAAAGCGCGACCGTCACGCCGATGAATCCGCCGTGGCTTGCCATGCCGCCCTCCCAGACCCGCACCAGGATCAGCGGATCGCTCAGCAGGCTCGCCGGCTGATAGAACAGGAAGTAGCCAACCCGTCCGCCCACGATGACCCCGGCCACCAAGGCCGTCATCAGGTCGAAGATGGCGTTCACGTCGAGCGTGCTGCGGCCGGCCCGGAAATAGCGACGCAGCAGCCAGCCGGCGCCGACGAACCCCGCGAGATAGGCCAACCCATACCACCGGATGCCGAAATTCTCCCCGAAGCGGATGAGAAAGGGGCTCAGGTCATGGGTCCAATGGGCGAGCGGCATGGCGAAGGCCAGAAGACAGAGGACAGCGGCAGAAGACACAAATTCTTTCCAGCTCCGGATGCCGTGTTAATGACTGCCGCGCCGGGCAATGTTTCCTTGCCCGGCCCGCTAGGCGCGCGCTTAGTTATGGCATGAGTCAGCCTCAGGTCACACCGCTCAACGCCTTCCATCGCGCCCACGGCGGCCGCATGGTGGATTTCGCCGGCTGGGACATGCCGGTTCAATACAAGAGCATCCTTGAGGAGCACAAGGCCGTGCGCACACGCTGCGGGCTGTTCGACGTGAGCCACATGGGCGAAGCCGATGTGAAGGGCCCCGAGGCACTCAAGTTCCTCCAACACCTCGTCACCAACGATTGCAGCAAGCTTTTCCCCGGTCGCATCCTCTACACCGTCATGTGTTACCCGCACGGCGGGGTCGTGGACGACCTGCTGGTCTACATGCGGGCCGAGGGCGACTACCTGCTGTGCATCAACGCTGGCAACATTGCCAAGGACATCGCGTGGATGCAGGAGCAGGCCAAGGGCTTCAACTGCACGGTGACGGACCGCTCGGGCGATTACGGGCAGCTCGCCATCCAGGGTCCGGCCGCCGCCGCACTGGTCCAGACGCTCACGCAGACCGACTTGGGCGGCATCAAATACTACCACTTCGCCGACGGCGAGGTCGCCGGCGTGAAATGCCTCATCAGCCGCACCGGCTACACCGGCGAGGACGGCGTGGAGCTCTATTGCGCCGCCGGAGACACCGTGCGGCTCGCCGAGGCCGTGGTCGCGGCCGGCGGTCCCTTTGGGCTCGAGTTGGCCGGTCTGGGGGCTCGCGACAGTCTGCGCCTGGAGGCCGGGTTTCCGCTCTATGGCCATGAGATCACGGACAAGATTTCGCCCATCACGGCCGGCTTGGGCTGGGTGGTGAAGTTCGACAAGGGGCCGTTCATCGGCTCCGACGTGCTCAAGGCCGAGAAGGAAAAGGGCGCGGCGAGAAAAATCGTCTTCTTCAAGACCGGTGATCGCCGCATCGTGCGCGCCGAGACCCCCGTGTTGAATGCCGCCGGCGCGGCCGTCGGCATCGTCGTCTCCGGGACGCTCTCGCCCATCATCAACGAGGCCATCGGCTCCGCCCTCGTCGAGGCCGCCGCCGCAAGGGAGCCGCTGCAGGTGGACATCCGCGGCACCAGGCTCAATTTGTCACTCGTCAAGCCGCCCTTCGTCCCCCTAAAGAAGTCCTGATTTCCAACTGTAGGAGGGGCTTTATGCCCCGACCTCCGGCGAGCGAATCGCGGGATAAACCCGCTCCTACACCCAATACACATTCCCATGAGCAACATCCCCGCTGATCTCCGTTACGCCAAGTCCCACGAGTGGCTCAAGCTTGCCGCTGACGGCACGGCCCTCGTTGGCATCACCGACTACGCCCAGAACAGTCTCGGTGACATTACCTTTGCCCAGCTGCCCAAGGTCGGGGCCGCCCTCAAGGCCGGCGAGACCTTCGGAGTGGTCGAGTCCGTCAAGGCCGCCTCCGACGTTTACGCTCCGGTGTCGGGCACGGTGCTCGAGGTGAACAAGGCCCTCGACGCCAACCCGGAGAAGATCAACCAGGCCCCTTACACCGACGCCTGGCTCATGAAAATCAAGGTGGCCAATCCGGCCGATGCCGCGGGCCTGCTCAGTGCGGAAGATTATGGGAAACTTACCGCCTGAACCGGCGTCATGGGGGACATCCCCGCCAGTCCTCACCCAGTCCTCACCCATCGGATGCAATTTTTCCACCGCCGTGCCCTCCTGTTCAGCAGCCTGCTCGTCCTCGGCCTGACGGCCGGTTGTGGCAAAAAAAGTTCCGCGCCGGCGCCTTCGGCAACCGCATCCAAGCAACCGGTCGAGGTCATCAACATCGCCCGGCGCGACCTGGTTGAATCGCTCTCGCTGGTCGGCTCGCTGGCGGCCAACGAAACCGCCCAGATCCGGGCGGAAATCTCCGGCCAGGTGCGCGCGGTGCAGTTCCAGGAGGGCGAGGCCGTCAGCAAGGACCAGATGCTCGTCAAGATCGACGACGCCGAACTGCGGGCGCAGCTCGCCCAAGCCGAGGCCTCGTTTCACCTCGCCGAGCTCAACCTCCGCCGCAGCGAGAACCTCACCGAGGCCCGCTCGATGTCGCAGGCCGAGGCTGATCGCGTCCGCTCCGAGCATGCGTCCGCTGCGGCTGCGCTCTCCCTGCTCCGGGTCCGCGTGGCCAAGACCGACATCAAGGCTCCTTTCGGCGGCATCGTCGGCGCCCGCACCATCTCGCCCGGCGACTACGTCACCGCCGCCACGGTCATCACGACCCTTGATGACCTGAGCCGGCTCAAGATCGATTTCCAGGTGCCCGAGCGTTTCACCTCCAAGGTGAAGACTGGCACGAAGTTCACCGTCCGCGCCCAGACCCCGGTGGGCGAAGCCCGGGCCCAGGGCGAGGTCTATTTCATCTCCTCCGTCATCGACCGCAGCACGCGCTCGAGCCAGGTCAAGGGCTACGTCACCGAGAACCCGGCCGGCTTCCAGCCCGGCATGTTCGCCGGGATTGAACTCGTGCTGGAGGTGCGTCGCGGGGTGCTGGCGGTGCCGGAGGGCGCCATCCTCACCACGTTGAGCGGCCCGCAGGTGGTCGCCGTGCGCGACCAGGGGGCCGACAAGGTGGCCGAGTTCGTGCCCGTGCAACTGGGCTTGCGCGAGCGCGGCCTGGTCGAGGTGGCCCCGCTGCGCCCCGAATCTTTGGCGGAGGGCCAGGCGGTCGTCGCCTCCGGAGTGGGGGGGATCGTCCTCTATAACGGACTCAAGCTTGAGCCGCGTCCTTTGCGCGCCGAGTTTCGCATCGGGGACTGAGTCATGATCCTCTCCGACGTCTCCATCCGTCGGCCTGTGGTCGCACTCGTGGCGTCCATTCTGGTCGTCCTGATCGGTCTCCTCTGCTTCAACCGGCTGCCGGTGCGCGAATACCCGCTCATCGATTCGCCGGTGGTCACCGTGGAGACCAACTACCGCGGCGCCTCCGCCGAGGTGGTCGAGGCCAAGATCACCGAGCCGCTGGAGCGCGAGGTGGCCTCGATCGACGGCATCCGCATCATCCGCTCCGAGTCCCAGGAGGAATCCTCCCGCATCACCGTCGAGTTCAACCTCGACCGCAACGTGGACGAGGCCGCCAACGACGTGCGCGACCGCGTCAGCCGGGCCCGCGGCCGCCTGCCGGAGGAGATCGAGGAACCGCGGGTCACCAAGGCCGACGCCGACCAGTCGCCGGTCATCACGCTGGCGCTCACCTCCGACACCTACAGCCGCCAGGAACTGCGCGAGTTGGTCGAGCGCGTGGCCATCCAGCGCTTGCAGACCATCAATGGCGTCGGCTCCGTCGGCGTCCGGGGCCCGCGCTATGCCATGCGCCTCTGGGTGGACAGCGACAAGCTGGCCGCGCATCAGCTGACCGTCGGCGACGTGGAGGCGGCCCTCCGGCAGCAGAACGTGGAGATTCCCGGCGGCCGCATCGAGTCGGCTGCGCGCGAATTCCCGGTGCGGATTGAGGGCCGCATGACGCAGGTGGCCGAGTTTGAGAACCTGGTCCTCGCCACGCGGGGCTCCCACCAGGTGAAATTTTCCGACATCGGCCGCGTGGAACTCGGCTCGGAGGAATATCGCTCGGAGTCCTATTTCAAGGGGAAGCCGACGGTTGGCGTGCAGGTGCTCCGCCAGGCCCAGGCCAACGTGCTGGATGTGGCCAATGCGGTGAAGGCGATGATCCCGCACATCCGCGCCGACCTGCCGGCGGGCATCGAGGTGAACATCGGCTTTGACAGCTCCGTGTTCGTGGACCGCTCGGTGCGCGAGGTTTACAAGACGCTGTGGGAGGCCTCGGTCCTCGTGGTGCTCATGATTTTCCTCTTTTTGCGCGACTGGCGCGCGACCCTGGTTCCCCTGGTGGCCATTCCGGTGTCCATCATCGGTTCCTTCGCCATCATGAGCTGGATGGGCTTCACGATCAACACGCTGACCCTGCTCGCGCTGGTGCTGGCGGTCGGTCTCGTGGTCGATGACGCCATTGTGATGCTCGAGAACATCTACCGCCGCATCGAGGAAGGGGAAGGACCCATTCATGCCGCCATCTATGGGGCGCGCCAAGTGGCCTTTGCCGTCATCGCCACCACGCTCACGCTGGCGGCGGTGTTCCTGCCCGTCGCCTTCCAGTCCGGCCAGACCGGGCGGCTGTTCTTCGAGTTTGGAATCACCCTGGCCGTCTCGGTGCTCGTCTCGGCCTTCGTGGCTCTGACCCTGACGCCCATGATGTGCTCGCGGGTGCTGCAAACCAAGGTGGTGGACGGTCAGGCCCGGCACGGCTGGTTCTACCACAAGACCGAGCCGTTCTTCGTCAGGCTGAACAGTCTTTTCGCCCGCACCCTGCGCGGCGCCTTCACGGCCAAGCCGCTGGTGCTGCTGGGAGCCCTGCTTTTCACCCTCGGGGGGCTGGCGCTCTACACCCAGCTCCAGCGCGAACTCACCCCGCTCGAGGACCGGGGCATTTTCACGGCCAACCTGATCGCCCCCATCGGGGCCACGCCGGAATATCTCAACCTCTACTCCGTGGACATGGAGCAGATGATCCTGAAGATTCCCGAGATTGACCGCACTTTCCACCGCACGGGCGACGGCGGCCGGGCCTTCGTGTTCGCGACGCTGGATCCGTGGGAGGAGCGCCAGCGCAAGACGCAGGATATCGTGGCGGAACTGCGGCGCAATTTTCAAAAGGAGATGACGGGCGGTCAGGCCATCGCCAACCCGGTGCGGCCCTTTGGCAGCGGCCGGCGCAGCAGCGGCGTCAGCTTCGTGCTGCTGGGGAGTGATTTCGACGAGCTCCAGCGCCTCGGCGGCGAACTGCTCACCGCGATGCGCTCCAGCGGCCAGTTTGTGCAGCCCCGCGTGGACCCGTCGCCGACCAAGCCGCAGCTCGACGTGAACATCGACCGCGCCAAGGCGGCTGACCTGCGCGTGCCGGTGAGCGCGATCGCCGCCACGCTGGAATCCCTGCTCGGCGGGCGCCGCGTGACCGAGTTCCAGCGGGGCAACCAGCAGTATTACGTGATGGTGCAGGTGACCGACGAGAACCGCGCCACGCCGAGCGACCTGTCGCGCCTTTATGTGCGCTCGACGGACGGAGCCCTCGTGCAGCTGAGCAATGTGGTGAGCTGGTCCGAAAACACCGTGCCGGAGAGCTACCCGCATTTCAACCGCCTGCGCTCCGTCACGGTCTCCGCCCAGATGGCCGAGGGCCGGACGATTGGAGACGGGGTCGTTTTCATGGAAAAGCTGGCGAAGGAGAAGCTGCCGGCCGGCTACACCTACGCGTGGGACGGCGAGACGCGCGAATTCGTCGAGAGCAGTGGCGACACCTTCATGCTGTTCGCCCTGGCCCTGGTGTTCACGTTTCTGATCCTTGCGGCCCAGTTCGAGTCCTGGATCCATCCCGTGACGATCTTCACCGGCGTCTTCATCGCGGTGGCCGGCGGCCTGCTGGTGCTCTATTTCACGCGCTTCTGGGGCGTGCCCATGACGGACAACCTCTTTTCCCGTTTCGGTCTCATCATGCTCATCGGCCTGGTGGCCAAGAACGGCATCCTCATCGTCGAGTTCGCCAACCAGCTCCAGGTGGACAAGGGAGAGAGCGCCACCGAGGCGGCCTTTGAGGCGGCGACCATCCGCTTCCGGCCCATCCTGATGACATCCATCTCCACGGTGCTGGGGGCCGTGCCGATTGCTTTCGCCACCGGTGCGGGCGCGGAGACGCGCAATCCGATGGGCATGGTCGTCGTCGGCGGGCTCGTGCTTTCCACCCTCATCACCCTCTACGTGATCCCGATCGTCTACATCATCATGGACAAGCTATGCGTGAAGTTAACCGGCAAATCGAGCGCCCACGGCCTGATCAAGGCCGCGGAGATCGAGCGAGAGACAACAGGAGGCGCCGCCCTGCCGGCGCACGGCCAATGAGTGCCCCGGTCATTCGGGTCCTGCTGGCCGCCTTGGCCTTGGCGACCGCGTCAGCCGTTGCGACGGCGGCACCGTTGCCCACGCGCGCGGATGAATTGCGGCAGGCTCAGGCTGAGCTGGGAGCTTTGCGTCAGCGTTACGATGAACGGCACCCCCGGCTCATCGAGGCGCAGGCGCGCCTCAAGGCTTGGCAGCGTCTCGACTTGGAGGACCGCCCGGAGCCGCTGATTCTGCAGCGAGCCTTGGTCGAAAACGACGTGCTGCGGCTGCGTTACCTGGAGGGCCATCCCAAACTCCGCGCGCAGCAGGCGCGGGTTGCCGCCATGGAACAGGAGTGGCGCAGCTCCTCGGACAGCCCGGAGGAGCTCTTGGCGGCCGTCGGGGACCTGGCAGCGCTGGGCACCCGCCTGGCGGAGGAGAATCCCAAGTATCAGGATCAGGTGCGCAAGGTGGCGGCCTGGCGCCATCATCTTCTCGGGCCGAGCAGTGAATCCGTCGAGTTGCGCCGGGCCCGCGCCGTGCAGGAATATTTGCGCGTGCGCTATGATGTTAACCACCCGAAGATGCGGGAAATTGCCGGGCAGATTGCGGAGTTGGAGAAAAAGTAGCTCTTGGCCCGCCACCGAGATGGAACGCGGCCTCCGGACGCGTTAGCCTCGGCGGGGATGATCAAACCCGTCCGGTCACGACCTGACTTGGCACTGTAGGGGCGGACCTTGCGTCCGCCCGCGCGGGCGGACACAAGGTCCGCCCCTACAAAAAAGCCAAACCAAGCAGCAATTGGGCTTACTTGCCGGCCTTGGCGGCCTTCTGGCGGGCGCCGTTGTTCAGGATGCGCTTGCGCAGGCGCAGGTTCTTCGGCGTGACCTCGACGAGCTCGTCGGCGGCGATGTATTCGATCGAGCGCTCGAGCGAGAGCTTGGTCGCGGGCGTGAGGCCGGCGGCGACGCCTTCGCCCTGGGAGCGGAAGTTGGTGAGCTTCTTCTCGCGCACGGCGTTGATGGCGATGTCCTCGTTGCGGGGGTTCTCGCCGACGATCATGCCCTCGTAAACCTGCTCGCCGGGGTTGACGAAGAGCTTGCCGCGCTCCTGGCACATGACCAGGGCGTAGGCGGTGGTCTCGCCGGCCTCGGTCGCGATGAGCGTGCCGGTGATGCGGGTGAGGAGCTCGCCGGCGAAGGGGCCGTATTCCTTGAAGAGGTGGGAGGTGACGCCGCGGCCGGAGGTGGCGTTGACGACGTCGATTTCCAAGCCGATGAGCCCGCGGGTGGTGATGGCGGCCTCGAGCATCGTGGAGTGCGCGAGCTTCTCCATGTTGGTCAGGCGACCCTTGCGGTTGGCCAGGTTCTGCATGATGGCGCCGACGCACTCGTCGGGCACCTCGATCCAGACGGTCTCGTAGGGCTCCAGGCGCTCGCCGTTCGGGCCCTGCTTCTCGATCACGGTCGGACGGGAGACCAGCAGCTCGAAGCCCTCGCGGCGCATCGTCTCGACGAGCACGGCCACCTGCATGGCGCCGCGGGCCTTGACGTTGAAGATGCCGGCCTTGTCGGAGTCCTCGATGTGGATGGAGACGTTGATCTTCAGCTCGCGCATCAGGCGGTCGCGCAGCTGGCGCGAGGTGACGAGCTTGCCTTCCTGGCCGACCAGCGGGCCGTCGTTGACGCAGAACTGCATCTCGAGGGTCGGGGGATCGATCTGGGTGAAGGGCAGGGCGTGCTGCTGCTCGCTGGCGGCGAGGGTGTCGCCGATGTCCACGTCCTCGAAGCCCGAGAGGCCCACGATGTTGCCGGCGACGGCGGTCTCGACCTCGCGCTGGCCGAGGCCGGTGAACTCGAAGACCTTGGTGATCTTGGCGCGGACCTTCTTGCCGCCCTCGGCGTGGCGGACGACAAAGACCGGGTCGCCGACCTTGACCACGCCGCCGAGGATCTTGCCCACCGCAATGCGGCCGACGTAGTCGCTCCAGTCGATGTTGGAGACGAGCATGTGGAACGGCTCCTCGGGCTTGGCGAACGGGGGCGGGACGTGGTTGATGATCGTCTCGAAGAGGGGGGTCATGTCCTTCTTCTCCTCGCCGATGTGATACATCATGTAGCCGTCGCGGCCGGATCCGTAAACGACGGGCGCATCGAACTGCTCCTCGGTGGCGTTGAGCTCCATGAGCAGCTCGAGGACCTTGTCATACATTTTCGCCGGCTCGGCGTTGTCGCGGTCGATCTTGTTGATGACGATCACGACCTTCAGGCCGTGGGCGAGGGCCTTGCGGAGCACGAAGCGGGTCTGGG
The DNA here is from genome assembly GCA_016795565.1 of Opitutaceae bacterium. Taxonomy (GTDB): domain Bacteria; phylum Verrucomicrobiota; class Verrucomicrobiia; order Opitutales; family Opitutaceae; genus Lacunisphaera. The sequence continues at coordinate 75,123 of JAEUGW010000002.1, forward strand.
CCTGCGGGCCGTCGTAGGCGTCGATGACGAGCAGCACGCCGTCAACCATGCGCAGGGCGCGCTCGACCTCGCCGCCGAAGTCGGCGTGGCCGGGGGTGTCGAGGATGTTGACGATCTTGTCCTTCCAGTGGACGGAGGTGTTCTTGGCCTTGATCGTGATGCCCTTCTCCTTCTCGAGGTCCATGGAGTCCATGGCGCGTTCCTGGACCTGCTGGTTGGCGCGGTAAACGCCGCCTTCCTTGAGGAGTTGGTCAACAAGAGTGGTTTTGCCATGATCGACGTGGGCGATGATGGCGATATTGCGGATGTTCTGGTTCATGTTCAGGCGGACCTGTTTATTGGGAGAAACCGGTCACGCTGCGAGCCGCCAAGAACCTTGGCAAGCAGAACCTTGGGCGCGCTGGGGCGGCCCGATTCCGTTGGCTAAGTCATTGATGGCCAGCCAGCCGCTCAGGCGGCCTCCGCCAGCGCCCGCCGTGCGCGACGCACGATGGTCAGGACCAGCAAAGCGCCAATCAGCACCAAGACATGGTCCAGCCACGGATGGGGCGGCACCCCGAGTCCGAGGAGCAGGGCCAGCAGGCCAAAGGCAAAGGCCCGGTCGCTCTTGCCCATCGGGCCGTCATAGCGGCGGGTGGCGCCGATCTGCACGGCGACGACTCCGGTCATCTCGCTGACGATGGCGAGGATCGTGATGACGACCATCAGCCACGGGGAAAATCCCGGCACAGTGGCCAGCGGGAGGTAGAGCGCCGTGTCGGCCAGCACGTCGCCAATCTCGTTCAGCACGGCGCCGAGGCGGGACTTCTGGTTGTGCTCGCGCGCCAGCATGCCGTCGATGGCGTTGAGCGCCATGCGGACAAAGAGGAAACCCGGCAGCACCAGCAGCGGCCAGCGAGCCGCGGGTTGAAACCAGATGCAGGCGCCGACTGCGGCGGAGAGCAGGGCGGCGGCCACCGTCACCTGGTTGGCGGTCACCCCGGCCGCGGCCAGCGCGTTGGTCAGCGGGCGCAGCAGCTTTTGGAAGGCGGGCTTGATGTCGTAGATGGAGGCCATGGCTCAGGTGTAGCAGTAGCGCACGAGGTGGAAGAACACCGGTGCGGCGAAACAGAGCGAATCGATCCGGTCCATGACGCCGCCATGGCCCTCGATCATCGTGCCGTAGTCCTTCACGCCCCGGTCGCGCTTGATGGCGGACATCACGAGCCCGCCGAAAAAGCCCATGAGCGTGAGCAGGAAGGAAAACAGCGCCGCCTGCCACCATGTGAAGGGCGTGGCCCACCACAGCGCCGTGCCGATGGCGGTCGCCGAGAGCACGCCGCCCCAGAAGCCCTCGACCGTCTTGTTGGGGCTGATGGTCGGGACAATGGCGCGCCTGCCGAACGTCTTGCCCCAGACGTATTGCAGGACGTCGCTGATCTGCACGACGAGCACGAAGAAGAGGAGCAGCTTGGCATTCTGCCCCTCGTAACCCTTCACCTTGAGCGTCAGCAGCGCGGGCACATGGCTCACGCAGTAAACGCAGACCATGAGGGCCCACTGGATCTTGGCGGTGCGCTCGAGGAAATGCTCGCTGTCGCCGGCGAGCGCGCTGCGCGTCGGCACGAGGATGAACGCATAGACCGGAATGAGGATCGAGAAGAGCCCATACCACTCCATCGCGACGAGGTAGTATTGCAGCGGCGTGATGATGAAGAACGCCCAGAACAGCGTGCGATGGTCGCCGGGTCGCGTGGGGGTGAGCGTGATGAACTCGCGCAGGGCGAAAAACGACATGAACCCGAACAGGATCACCGAGCCCAGCCCGCCCGTGGCGAGCGCGACGCCGAACACGGCCACCATCACCCACCACGCTTTCACGCGGGCGTCGAGGTTGGCGATGACCTTGTTGGGTCCGCCCGGCCGCCGCTTCAGGAAAAACGTGATGGCCGAGGACAGGGCCAGCAGGGCGATGATGCCGCCGACGAGCCAGAGGAGTTCGCGGTCAGTTTGCATGGGTCAGGAGGCGAGTTGTTGCACGGCCGCGCGGGCGCGCTGGAGAAAATCGGCTTTGCCTTCGCCGGCCCCGAGCGTGAGCGGAGCGCCGAGGGCGAGGCTGCCCAGCAGGGGCACGGGCAGATAGTCGCCTTTGGGCAGGATGCGGCTCAGGTTTTGGAGATAGACCGGCACGAGCGGGATGCCCGGGCGGCCGCGGGCGAGGTGGTAGAGACCGGACTTGAATTCATGGATGGCACCGTCGGCGCTGCGCGTGCCCTCGGGAAAGACGATGAGCGAATCGCCGGCCTCGAGTGCGGCGAGCATCGGCGCCAGCGGGTTGGTGGCGACGGTGACGTGCTGGCGCTCGATGAGCACGGCATTGAAGAGGTCGCGGGCGATGCGGCGCCGCCGCTCGGTTTTTTCCCAGTAATCACGGCCGGCCACCGGGCGGCCGCGGGCGCGCGCGGCGGCGGGCAGGGCGGCCCAGATTGTCAGGAAATCGAGGTGGCTCGAGTGGTTGGCGAAGTAGATCACCGGAGCGGGGGGCAGGGCCTCCGCCGGCAGGGCCCGGACGCCGCAGACGACACGGATAAGCCAGGCGACGAGGTCCTTCATGGGTGCGCCCTGTTGGTGCCGGCTCGACTGCCCGGTGTCAATGCACGCCCCTGTTCCAAAGGTGGTCGCCGGTTTCCACATCGGCGACCACCACCCGCGACCTGTCTCAACGCCGGCAAAACGGTCAGCGCGCCAGGCCCGGCAAAACTCGAGGTTCCGGGTCACGCCTGGGCCCAGCGCGCTGACAAAATGATCGCCTCTATAAAACGATAAAGGCCCGGGCTCCTTGCGGAGCCCGGGCCAAAATCGGGGGTGGGTGCTCGCCACGCACTCTTTCCCATTCGCACAGCATTGGGCGCCTCGCTTTCGCGGGCCGTGTGCTTCCCGACGCTACTCCACGCGGCATGCGCGGCTGTCGGTCTCATAGCGGGACCGTCCCGGCCTTTTCAGCACCGGAATTTTTCGAGTGAGGCCTCTGCGCCCGGTTCGGTTCCATCTGCCGATGGTGAACTCGCCGGACGGGTGTTGGCACGCCTGCAACAGTGCATTTCGCACCAGCACCTTGCCACGGGGACGGCCCCGGCTTTTGGCCGGGCGTTGGCCCCGTGTAACGGGTCTGACCTCTTACCTCTCAGGTTGCTTTCGATTTGCAGTTGGGTGACGCGGTTTTACGCGCCGCCCCAATGAGGAGGTTTTGCGAGCTTTGCCAGACTCGCCCGCTCCCCGCTGCGCCGCATCCCTTTCGCGCCCCGCCTTTCGGGCCGGGCCTTTTGGTGGGGTGGACCCACCGGAACACTGCGCTGCGTCCTGGTCATACAGTAGCAACCACAACCCTCTGGGTAACTGCATCGGTGCAAGGCCCGAAACTGGCCTTGGACCTGACTCGGCTCGGAACGCGGTTTCTGATGTCGCGCCTCGCCGCACAGCTCCTTTGTCGCATAACTGGATCGGCTGCGACGCCGTCCAGAGGAACTGGTGATATTTGCCTGCCTGCGGCTCGCGCCGCTGAGGGGAGCGCGTCACCAATTAACGCCCTCCTTTCCCCGGTTGCCCGGGATTATCCCAGTCGCGCTCTCGGCGGGTTTTTCATGCCGCCGCGCTGCGACTGTTCTATCAAGGAACGCTGAAAAAATGCGTCTGCCCGGGGGAAAAGTCACGGGTTTGTTCCTCCCATCTTATTCACCCGGCACGCGCGGATTTTGGCATCAGCCGCCGTGAATAACCTGTGCCGAACCGGTTGCCCGCAGGTTGTTCACAGGCCGGGGTATGCAGCCTGCTGAGAGCTGCCGGTCTGAACCCGATTGCAAAAATCGGTTGCGCGGCCTCGCGTGGTTCATTGAGTGGCGCGGTGGATTCAACGTTGAACGCGGCACATGCCGCGACTTGGGGTGTCCACAGGCAGGAGATTCTTTCATGAAACCAATACCGGAGCGGTGTCCTTTGTTTGTGCGCCATCACGCAGGCCTTCAACCCGCGCTGGCGCTGTTTGGCGTCTGCGCCATCATCTTGGCCGGCTGCGGCCGCCCCGCCGCGCCGGTGGCGGCGGCACCCGTCGAGGTCGGCATCGTCACTCTGGAGCAGCGCCCCGCCGCCCTCACGAAGGAGCTGCCGGGCCGCACCAACGCCTACCGCCTCGCCGAGGTGCGGGCACGGGTGGATGGGATCGTGCTGAAGCGTCACTTCACGGAAGGGGCCGATGTCACGGAGGGCCAGGTGCTCTATCAGATTGAGACCGCCCCCTACGAGGCTGCGCTCGCCAGCGCGCGGGCGACGCAGGCCCGCGCGGACGCGAACCTTCAGCTCACGGCCCAGAGCGAGAAGCGCCAGTCCGATCTCTTCGCGATAAAGGCGATCAGCCAGCAGGACTACGACAATGTCGTCGCCCAGTTGCGCGTGGCCGAGGCCGATGCCGCCTCGGCTGCGGCCGCCGTGAAGGTGGCGCAGATCAATCTCGACTACACTGCGGTGCGCGCGCCGATCGCCGGCCGCGTCGGCCGCTCCCAAGTCACCGAGGGCGCCTATGTCCGGCAGGCGGAGGCGACGTTGCTCACCACCATCCAGCAACTCGACCCCATCTACCTCGACATGACTGAGGCCAACGCCGAGGTGCTCCGCATGAAGGAGCGAATCGCCCAGGGCACGGTCGGCGATCTGCAACCTGCACAGGTGAGCGTGACCCTGGTGCTTGAGGACGGACGGACTTATCCCGAGAAGGGCGTGATGCAGTTCCTCGACGCGACTGTAACCCCGACCACCGGTTCCGTGGCACTTCGCGCACTCGTGCCCAATCCCCGGCAGGAACTCCTGCCGGGCATGTTCGTGCGGGGCCGGCTCGAAGGCGCGATCATGCCCCGGGCGATCCTGGTGCCGCAGGTCGCCGTCTTCCGCGACGCGCGGGGCGAGCCGTATGTTTTCCTGGTGGGGGAGGGGGACAAGATCGAGCAGCGGTCCATCAAGGCCGGGCAGACCATCGGCGACCAATGGCTTGTCGAGTCCGGTCTTGCCGCCGGGGAACGCATCGTCGTGGAAGGCACCCAGAAAGTCCGGTCGGGCGCGACCGTGCGGCCCGTGCCGCTCGCCGTGACCCAGTCCAAATCCTGACCCGCACCACCCCGGCACCCACGTCATGGCACGCTTCTTCATCGACCGCCCGATCTTCGCCTGGGTCATCGCGATCATCATCATGCTGGCCGGAGCAATTATGCTCACCCAGCTGCCGATCGCCCGCTATCCGACGATTGCCCCGCCCACCATCACGATCCGGGCCACCATGCCCGGTGCCTCGGCCCAGGTGATCGAGGATGCCGTCACGCAGATCATCGAGCGGAACATGAACGGCCTCGACGGCCTGCTCTACATGTCCGCCACGAGCGAGTCCAGCGGCAGCGCGGTCGTCACGCTGACCTTTGCCAGCGGCACCGATGCGGACATCGCGCAGGTGCAGGTGCAGAACAAGCTGCAGCTCGCCGTGCCGCTCCTGCCGCAGTCCGTGCAGCAACAGGGTCTCAGCGTCACCAAGACGGGTGAGGGGTTCCTCGTGATCGTTGGCTTCGTCTCGGAGGATGGGAGCATCGCCCGTGACGACATCACCGATTATGTGGCGGCCAACATCGTCGATCCGCTGGCCCGGGTGCCCGGGGTCGGCAGCACGCAGGTCTTCGGCGCCAAGTATGCCATGCGCATCTGGCTCGATCCGGGCCGGTTGGAAACCTACCAGCTCACGATCGCCGAGGTCATCGCGGCGCTGCAGGCGCAGAACGAGCAGGTGGCGGTCGGCCAGCTCGGCGGCACGCCGGCCATCGACGGCCAGCAGATCAACGCCACGATCAACGCGCGCGGCCGGTTGCAGACGGCGGCCGAGTTTCGCGACATCGTCATCCGCAGCAACCCGGACGGCTCGACGCTCCGCCTCGGTGACATCGCCCGCGTGGAGCTCGGGGCGGAGGATTACAGCATGATCAGCCGCTACAACGGCAAGCCGGCCACGGGTGTGGCGGTCTCGCTCGCCACGGGCGCCAACGCCCTTGACACGGCGGCCGGGGTGAAGGCCGCCATTGAACGGATGGCGCCGAATTTCCCCGCCGGCCTCAAGGCGGTCGTGCCGTTCGACACCACGCCGTTCGTGTCCGTCGCCATCCAGGGCGTCGTGCGCACCCTGTTCGAGGCGGTGCTGCTGGTGTTCCTCGTGATGTATCTGTTCCTGCAGAATTTCCGGGCCACCCTCATCCCCACCATCGCCGTGCCGGTGGTGCTGCTGGGCACCTTCGCCGTGCTGGGCGTGCTGGGCTTCTCGATCAACATGCTGACGATGTTCGCGATGGTGCTGGCCATCGGCCTGCTGGTGGACGACGCCATCGTCGTCGTGGAAAACGTCGAGCGCCTCATGAGCGAGGAGGGCTTGTCGCCGCTGGAGGCCGCGCGCAAGTCGATGGACCAGATCACGGGCGCGCTGGTCGGCATCGGGCTCGTGCTGTCGGCGGTGTTCGTGCCGATGGCGTTCCTCGGAGGATCGACCGGCGTCATCTACCGCCAGTTCTCCGTCACGATCGTCGCCGCGATGGGCTTGTCGGTGCTGGTGGCCGTCGTCCTCACGCCCGCCCTTTGCGCCACGCTGCTCAAGCCGGTCGCCAAGGGCCACACTTACGCCGAGACCGGTTTCTTCGGCTGGTTCAACCGGGTCTTCGACCGCGGGAACAAGCGTTATCAGGGCGGGGTGCGCGCCGTGCTGGCCCGCTCCGGGCGGGGGCTCGCGGTGGTCGTCGCCATGGTGGTGCTGACCGTTTACCTGTTCCTGCGCCTGCCCAGTTCCTTCCTGCCGGCGGAGGATCAGGGCGTGCTCTACACCCAGATTCAGGCCCCGGTCGGCGCCACGCAGCAGCGCACGCTCGCGGTGTTGGAGCAGGTCGAGCGGCATTTCCTCGAGGACGAGAGCGCGGCGGTCGCATCCGTTTTCGCGGTGCAGGGCTTCGGGTTTGGCGGCACGGGGCAGAACAACGCCATGGCCTTCGTCAGCCTCAAGGATTGGGCGCAGCGTCAGGCGGCGGACGCGCAGGTCGATGCCATCGCCGGGCGCGCCATGCGGAAGTTCGCCGGCATCCGCGATGCGCTGGTCTATGCCTTCTCCCCGCCGGCCGTCACGGAGCTCGGCACCTCGACGGGCTTCACGTTCTTCCTCAAGGATGACGCCGGGCGCGGTCACGAGGCCCTGATCGCCGCCCGCAATCAGTTGCTCGGGGCCGCCGCCCAGAGCGCGCTGCTCACCCGGGTGCGGCCGAGCGGTCAGGAGGACACGCCGCAACTGCGGCTCGACATCGACAACGCCAAGGTCGCCGCGCTGGGGCTCTCCTCCGCCACCATCAATGACACGCTCGCAGCCGCCTGGGGTGGAAGCTATGTGGACGACTTCATCGACCGGGGCCGCGTCAAGCGCGTCATGGTCCAGGCCGATGCGCCCTACCGCATGGTGCCGGAGGATTTCAACCGCTGGTCGGTGCGCAACTCCGCGGGCGAGATGGTGCCGTTCTCCGCCTTCGGCCGTTCCTATTGGAACTATGGTTCACCCCGCCTCGAGCGCTACAACGGCGTGTCCGCCGTGCAGATCAACGGCGAGGGCGCGGCTGGCGTCAGCTCGGGCGATGCCATGCTCGAGATCGAGCGGCTGGCCGCGGCGCTGCCGGGTTACAGCGTGGACTGGACCGGCGCTTCCTACCAGGAACGGCAGGCCGGGGCGCAGACGCCGCTCCTGTATTCGCTGTCGCTGCTGATCGTGTTCCTGTGCCTGGCCGCGCTCTACGAGAGCTGGGGCGTGCCCACGGCGGTGCTGCTGGCCGCGCCCTTCGGCGTGCTCGGCGCGGTGCTGGCCAACACGCTGCGTGGCATGGAGCGCGACGTCTATTTTCAGGTGGCGATGCTCACTACGGTCGGTCTCACCAGCAAGAACGCCATTTTGATCGTGGAATTCGCCAAGGAGAACTTCGAGCGCGGTGCCGACCTGGTGGAAGCCACCGTGCAGGCCGTCCGTGAGCGCTTGCGCCCCATCCTGATGACCTCGCTGGCCTTCGGCCTGGGCGTGCTGCCGCTGGCGATGTCGAGCGGCGCGGGCGCCGGGGCCCAACGCGCCATCGGCACCGGCGTGGTCGGCGGCATGGTCATCGGCACGCTGTTCGGCCTGTTTTTCGTGCCGCTGTTCTACGTGCTGATCATGCGTCTGTCCGGCAAGGGCCGGGCCCGGGGCGTCACGCCGCCCGGGACGGGAGGCTGACGACGCGACGACCGCCACGGTGCGGGGCCGGCGGAGCCGATCGGCTTGCACTCGGCCGGCGGGCCGGCTGAATTTGCGCCTCCATGTCGCCGCGCGAACTGCCCATCTACGAACTTGAGGACCGCATCATTGCGGCCGTGAAGGGGCAGGGCCGGCTCATCGTCCAGGCTCCGACGGGCTCGGGCAAGTCCACGCAGGTGCCGCAGATGCTCCTCAACCACGGTTTGCTGGCAGAAGTCTCTCGCTGAACGGATCGTCACGTCTCAACCAAGGGTGATTGTCACGGGTTCGACATTCTTTCGTTCGAGACTGATGGGCGGGAGCGATTGGTCGAGGTGAAGCCCACGCGCTTTGGTGCCATGAATCCTTTCTTCGCCTCCAACAACGAAGTCGCCGTATCCGAGAGGCAAAGCGCCGAATATTACGTCTATCGGCTGTTCGACTTCAGCAAGTCCCCTCGGTTGTTCCTGTTGAATGGTTCCATGCGTAGCACTTGCCGGCTTCAGGCCGTCCAATTCCGGGCGACGCCCGGAGGAGGCGACGGAGAGGCTTGGACCGCCGACGGCACTACTGGTGCTTGAGCCAAATGATTTTGATTTCACTTTCGACCGATTTGAACTCGCGGTCGGCGGTGACGAGATCGGCTTTGCGGGTCTTGGCCAGCGCGGCGGCGAAGGCGTCCGCCAAGCCAAGTTGCTCGGCTGCCTTGTATGTAGCGGCGGCTTCGGACAATTCCCGGTCGGCGGCGACAACGATGACAGCGGCGTTGGTGGCAAATTCCTTGGCTTGGACAAGGGCCTCGGCTCCCCGCTTGCCTTCCACGCGATAGCAGACCTCGGCCCAGTTCACCGCACTCATCAGCATGGGCTGGTCCTTTTCGGAGGCACGATGCATCAGAATCTCGACGGCTTCCGCACCGGGCTCGCCGAAAAGCAGTGCCAGCAGGGCGGAGGCGTCGAAGACCAAGGGTCTCATTTCTTGCGGTCGGCCCCGATTTCCCGGTTTTCCCGGGCGCGTTCCTTCGCCCGATCATCCAAATGCTCCTGCACGGCGGATTTCTCACCGGGCTTCAATTTGAAGATTCCACAGAAGGAACTGATGTATTCCTTGGTGACCGGTTGGACGATAAAGCGGCCCTCTTCCTCGGCGAAGTTGAGTCGCGTGCCCTCCTTCAGGCCGTATTTCCGCCGGAGGCGGGCCGGGATGACAACCTGCCCTTTGGATGTCATGTAGGAGGACGCTGTTTTCATGGTGACCATGGGTGTAATAGGGGACCTCAGTCAAAGTAAGGCAAGAGCTAATGAGTAAGACATGAATGGAATACGGGGATTCCGCTGGTGTTTATAACGAGGAGCCGTTTTGGGGACAGCGTCTGGGGTCGTTCCAGCGGTGCGAGCTTGCTTGCCGGCGGCGCCACGCGCCGGTGGATAATCGCTTGCAAGCAAGCTCCCACCAAAAGCATACCTTTTCGCTCATGCCTGCGCCGCGCGAACTGCCCATCTACGAACTCGAGGACCGCATCATTGCGGCCGTGAAGGGGCAGGGCCGGCTCATCGTCCAGGCGCCGACGGGCTCGGGCAAGTCCACCCAGGTGCCGCAGATGCTCCTCAACCACGGCTTGCTGGGCGAGGGCGAGGTGGTGGTCCTCCAGCCGCGCCGGCTCGCGGCGCGCATGCTGGCGAAACGCGTGGCGGAGGAGGTCGGCACACGTTTGGGCGAGGTCGTGGGTTACCAGATCCGGTTGGATTCGCGGGTGTCGAAGGCCACGCGCATCCGCTTCGTGACCGAGGGCATTTTGCTCCGCCAGATGTCCTTCGACCCGGGCCTGCGCGGCATCAGCGCCATCGTCTTCGACGAATTTCACGAACGACACCTTTACGGTGACATCTCGCTGGCGCGCGCCCTCCAGATCCAGCAGTCGCGGCGCCCCGACCTGAAGCTGGTGGTCATGTCGGCGACGCTCGATGCGGCGTTGCTCAAGAACTACCTTGCGCCTTGCGAAGTCCTCACTTCGCAGGGCCGGACCTTTCCCGTGCAGGTCGAATACCTGCCGAAGGCCGTCGATTTCGAGCACGACCCCGTCTGGGCCGTCGCCGCGCGCGAGTGCGAGCGCGTCGCGCCGCAGACGAAGGGCGATATCCTCGTCTTCATGCCCGGTGCCTATGAGATCAGCCGGACCGTTCAGGAGGTGCAGGGCTCGCACGGCCTGCGGGGCTTCATCTGCTTTCCGCTGCATGGCGAGTTGCCGCCCGACCAACAGGACCGGGCGGTGGCGCGCTACGACACCCGCAAGATCATCGTTTCGACCAACGTGGCCGAGACTTCGCTGACCATCGACGGCGTCACCATGGTCGTGGACTGCGGGCTCGCCCGCGTCGCGCGTTACGACGCCCATCGCGGCATCAACACGCTGCTCATCGAGAAGATCAGCGTCGCCTCGTCCGACCAGCGCGCCGGCCGCGCCGGCCGCACGGCGCCGGGTGTGTGCGTCCGCTTGTGGACCGAGCGCGAGCACGCGCAGCGTCCGCTGCAGGAGTTGCCGGAGGTCAAGCGGCTCGACCTGGCCGAGGTGGTGCTGACGCTCAAGGCGGCGGGCATCGACGATATTTACGGCTTCCCGTGGATCGAGAAGCCCGAGGCGAAGGCCCTCGAGCGGGCCGAGACGTTGCTGGAGGACCTGGGAGCTATTCATGTGGGCGGGGTGCCCTCACCCCGCGGGAGTGATGCCTCGCCGGGTGAGGGCACCCGGCCCACAAGAAGCCCAGCCATCACCGCACTTGGCCGGCGCATGCTGAAGTTCCCGATGCACCCGCGCTATGCCCGCATGTTCCTGGCGGCGGAGGAATACGGCTGTGTCCGCTCCGTGGCGCTGATGGCGGCGCTGACGCAGGGCCGGAATTTCCTCTTGCGCAACGTGGACAAGCGCACCCAAGAGGCGCGGGACGACCTTTTTGGCGAGGAGCACGAGTCGGATTTCTTCCTGCTGATGCGGGCCTGGCGCTACGCCGACAAGGCAAACTACAATCCCGACGCCTGCCGGCGCATCGGCATCCACATCCAGGGCGTGCGCGCCGTCGGACCGCTGTTCGAGCAGTTTTTGCAGATTGCCGCGGCGGAGAAGCTCGATGTCACCGAGAAGCGCATCGACGGCGTGGCCGTGCGGAAGTGCGTGCTGGTCGGCTTCAGCGACCATCTCGCGCGCCGGCTCGACCAGGGCACGCTGCGCTGCGAACTCGTGCACCAGCGCAAGGGCGTGCTCGCGCGCGAGAGCTGCATCGATCAGGCGAAGCTGTTCGTCGCCGCCGAGATCACCGAGATCGAGAGCCGCGGCGAGGTGAACGTGCTCCTCAACCTTTGCACGGCGGTCGAGGAGGCGTGGCTGAAGGAGATTTTCCCGGAGGATTTCCATGACGCCGGCGGCGTGACCTACGACGAGACCATGCGGCGCGTGCTCGCGCGCAAGGAACGACGCTTCCGCGACCTCGTGCTCGAATCCAAGCAGACGGCCGACGAGCCCCCGGAGGGCGAGGCGGCGGCCATTCTCGCCCGCGAGGTGATCAGGGGAAATATCGTCCTCACCGAGTGGAACGAGACGGTGGAACAGTGGATCGTGCGGGTGAACTGCCTGGCCAAGTGGTGGCCGGAACTGGAGGTCAACCCGATCACCGACACCGACCGCGCCACGCTCATCGAACAGATTTGCTACGGCAGCTACGGCGCGCGCGAGTTGAAGGACAAGCCGGTCATGCCGGTGCTACGGGACTGGTTGCTGGCGGAGCAACTCGCGGTGTTGGATGACTACCTGCCCGAGCGGCTCGTCATGGCCAACGGCCGCAAGGCGCGCCTGACCTACAGCAAAGATGGGCCTCCCGTGCTCAGCGCGCGCATCCAGGAGCTTTACGGTGTCAGCTCGAAATTCACCCTCGGCCACGGGCGGGTGGCGGTGAAGATCGAGGTGCTGGCGCCCAACCAGCGGCCCATCCAGGTGACCGACGACCTCAGCAATTTCTGGAGGGAGCAGTATCCGAAGATCAAGACCGAGCTGTCCCGCCGCTATCCGAGGCATGAATGGAGGTAGGGGCGCGCCTCGTGCGCGCCCGCGGGCGTGGACAAGCCACGCCCCTACAGAGCCAGCGGCTTATGACGCCGCCGGCGGATAATTACGCTTTAGCGCCGGCCAAATACCTGCGTATTTCACGGCCAAATGGCGGCACCGACCAAGGCAATCGACCAGCTGAACAACCTGCGGGCGGAAGTCCGCAGCCTCGGTGCCACACTGGGCCGCACCATCGCGGCGCTGGAGGGGGAGAAGACGCTGGAGACGGTTGAGACGCTGCGCACGCTGGCCAAGAGCAGCCGTGCGGGCGAGGCGGCTGCCGCGCGCAGCCTGGCGCAGGCGGTGGCCCGGCTCACACCCGCCGAAGCGCTGAACCAGGCGATGGCCTTCACGCTCTATTTCGAGCTGGTCAACCTCGCCGAGGAGAATTTCCGCATCCGGCTCCTGCGCGAGCGCAACCAGCGCCACCGGCAGGCGGTCGCGGCCGGGCAAGCCAGCGAGCCGATGCGCGAATCGATCGAGGCCGCGGTGCGCGAACTGAAGGCGGCCGGCGTGCCGCGGGCGCGCGTGCAGAAGCTCGTCCGCCAGCTGGACATCGAACTCGTCTTCACGGCGCATCCGACCGAGTCCAAGCGCCGCACCATGCTCGAGAAGCTGGCGACGCTCGGCGACATCCTCCGGCGCCACACCCTTGAGGAAATCCAACACGCGCCGGACGACATCAGGCGTGAAATCGTCTCGCTGTGGCTCACGGACCGCAGCCGCACGGAGCGGCCCGAGGTGGCCGACGAGGCGCGGACGGGGCTGTGGTATTTCGACCGGACTCTCTTCCAGTTGCTGCCGCGCCTGCACGAGGAGCTGCAGGACGCGCTCGACCGCTATTATCCCGGGGTGAAGGCACCGCGCCGCTGGCTATCCTTCGGTTCGTGGATCGGCGGCGACCGCGACGGGAACCCCGGTGTGACGGCGGCGGTCACGGCCGGCGTGTTGCGCATGAACCGGCGCATGGCGATCAAGAAGCTCGCCGAAACGCTCTCCAATCTCGCGGGCTCGATCACGGTGTCGGACCGCCGCGCCAAGTTCGCCCCGGTCATCCAGCGTATGGCCGAGGAATGCCGCGCGTCCTCCGATCTCATGAGCCGGGTGGGCGCGCGATATCCGCGCGAACCTTACCGCATCATCCTCAGCAGCCTGCGCGAGCAATTGATGGCGCAGGCCGAGGCCGACCTGTTGCAGCCCGACCCGAAGGCCGCGCGGGTGTCCGCCGCGGACGTGAGGAAGATACTCGCCGCCATTGAAGCCGACCTGCGCCGCGGGCGGGCGGCACCGCTGGCGGACGGCGCGCTCAAGGAGACGCTCACCGCCGTGGACATCTTTGGCCTCGGGATGGCCCGTCTGGATTTGCGCCAGCATTCCGCGTGGCACGCCAAGGCCGTGGCCGAACTGCTCGGCCGGCCCGATTACGAGCAGATGGAGGAGGGCGAGAAGCAAGCGTTGCTAGCGGCGGCGCTCGCGGAGGCGGTCGAACTCGACGACCGGAAGCTGGCCGGCTTCTCCCACGATGTGCGCGTGGTGCTCGACCCGCTGCGCCTCGCGGTGCGCGCGCAGGCGGAGTTCGGCCCGGAGTCGCTCGGCATCTACATCATCAGCATGACCAACGAGGTGTCGGACGTGCTGGAGGTGGAACTGCTGCAGGCGCTGGCGGGCGTGCGGCTGCCCATCGCGCCGCTCTTCGAGACGCTCGACGACCTGCAGCGGGCGCCGGCCATCCTCACGGCGCTGTTTGGCAATGAAGCTTACGTCGCGGAACTCGGCTGGCACGGCCGCCACCAGCATGTGATGCTCGGCTATTCGGACAGCAACAAGGACTGCGGTTACCTGACGGCCAACTGGGCGCTCTACCAAGCGCAGGATGCCATCATGGCGGTGTGCAAGAAGCACGGCGTGCGCATCACGCTCTTCCACGGCCGCGGCGGCAGCATCGCGCGCGGCGGCGGACCGGCGGCCAAGGCCATCCTGGCGCAGCCGGTCGGCCTGAAGGACGGCGGCATCCGCGTGACCGAGCAGGGCGAGGTGTTGTCCACCCGTTACCACGACGTCGACCTCGCGCATCGCGTGTTGGAGCAGATGGCCTACGGCGTGTTGCTCGGCGCCAACGAGGCGCAGAAGGGGGCGCGCAAACTCCCCAAGCGTTGGGTGCAGGCGATGGAGGAGATGAGCGCGGCCTCGCTGGCGGCCTACCGGGCCTGCGTGCACGACGATCCGGAATTTCTCACGTTTTGGCGGCAGGCGACGCCGATCGACGACATCAGCGAGTTGAACTTCGGCTCGCGCCCGACCTACCGGCGCAAAGGCAGCGTGACGGTGTCCGACCTGCGCGCGATTCCCTGGGTGTTCTCGTGGATGCAGAGCCGGTTCAATTTTCCCGGCTGGTATGGCCTCGGACAGGGGCTGGACGTCATCCTGCGCCGCGGCCCGGCGGGGGTGAAGCTGTTGCGCGAGATGTATCAGCGCTGGCCGTTTTTCCAGACCGCGATTGCCAACGCCCAGCTCACGATGTGCAAGGCCGACATGTCCATCGCCGGCGTCTATGCCTCGCTGGTTGAGGACGACGGCATCCGCGAGCGCGTGTTCGGGCGCATCACCGACGAGTTCCGCCTTGCCGAGAAGGCGGTGCTGGCCGTCACGGGGCAGGCCGAACTGCTGGAGAACGAGCCGGTGCTCGCCCGCTCCATCAAGCTGCGCAACCCCTACGTGGACCCGCTCAATTACCTACAGGTCGAGATGATCAAGCGCCGCCGCGGCAGCCGCCTGAAGAAGGCCGATCGCGAGGGCATCCGCGCCGTGCTGGAACTGACCGTCAACGGCATCGCCGGTGGCTTGAAGAACACGGGGTGAGGAGCCCCCTTCCGTGGCCGGCGCAGCTATTTGGCTGCGTGGCGTTGCCATCGGCGGAGAAGTGAGTATGCTGCGATTACTCCCATCTCATGAAACCCGACCCCCCCAACATGGACGGCAAACTAATCCTCCGCGGCGTTCACCTCGAGCTGACCGAGGCCATGAAATCGGTGATCACCACGAAGGCGGAGCGGCTCCTGCGGCATGAGCCCCGCATCGTGCGCATCCGCATCAACGTGGAGCCGCGCCACACCACGACCGTGACGCGCTATGCGGCGAAGGGACATATCGAAATCGGCGGGCCGGATATGCACGTGACCGCGGAGAGCGAGGATGCCTACAAGGCCATTGACGAACTCATCGACAAGATGGACCGGCAACTGCGCAAGCGCAGCACGGACCTGAACAGCCGCCGCACGACTGACGACATTCGTCTCCATCAGCCCGCAGAATGAGCCGTAGAGGTGCCTAAAAATTAGGGCGCACCGCTGGGCGCGCCGTTCCGCGCATAAACGCACGGGTTAATCGCGGCGAGCCGAGCGATCCCGCCCCTCGTGAGGTTCGGGGCCTTGTGCCTGCCGAAGCGATTGCTTTGTCCTCCGCACCTCGCAATGACCGGGTTCGGATGCGGGAAAACTAAATCGCTTTAGCCCGCGTTCCGAGCCCGGAGCAGGGCTTCGAGGAAGTAGTAGTCGCCGTAGTTGATGGGCACGTCGATCTCACTGTTCTTCGGGTGATTGCCGGTGGCGTGTTTCAGCAGGAAGCCTCCGTTGGTGCCGGGTTCGGCGAGGTAGGCGGGCGAGGTGAGACTGCGGAGCTGAGCCTCGGCGAAGGAGGTGTAGCCGGCGGCGGTGGACGCAGCGACGTAGCCGCGCAATTCGAGCAGGGCCGAAGCGATGATGGCAGCGGCGGACGAGTCACGCGGGGCGAGCGGAATCCTGACGTCATCGAAATCCCAATAAGGCACCTTGTCGGCCGGGAGGCGCGGGTGGTTCATCACGAACGCCGCGATCTGCTGCGCTTGCGCGAGGTAGCGCGGCTCCTTTGTTTCGCGATACATGACGGTGTAACCGTAGAGGCCCCAGGCCTGGCCGCGGGCCCAGGCGGAATCGTCCGAGGTGCCTTGGTGGGTGACTTTCTTGATGACCTGGCCGGTCTGCGGGTCGTAATCAATGACGTGAAACGTGCTGTGGTCGGCACGGAAGTGGTTGGCGATCGTCGTGTCGGCGTGCTTGATTGAGAGGTCGCGATAGTGGCCGACCTTGCCCTCGCGCGCCGCCCAGAACATGAGCTCGAGGTTCATCATGTTGTCGATGATGACGGGGTAGGTGAACTTGCCGACGCCGTGGTCCCAGGACTTGATGGCGCCGACGGTGGGGTTGAAACGTGTGCTGAGGGACTTGGCGCCATTGAGCAGGACGGACTTGTAGGCGGCGTTGCCGGTCAGGCGCAGGCCGTTGCCGTAGCTGCAATAGAGCATGAAACCGACGTCGTGCGTGCCGGTGTTGTGCTGCTCCGGCTCGAGGTAGGCGGTGAACTTTTCGGCGGAAGCACGCCATTTGGCTTCGCCCGTGGCCTCGTAGAGATACCAGAGCGAGCCCGGGAAGAAGCCGCTGGTCCAGTCAGCCGACGGGATGGTCACGAGCGTGCCGTGCTCGAAGGTGCGGGGGAGCGGCTTGGCCGGGTCGGCCGGCAGATGGGCGAGCATCCACTCGTATTGCCGCGCCGAGGTGGCGAGGGCGGAGTCGATGATGTCTTTCAGCGCCGGCTCGGCGGCGCGAAGGCCGGCGGTTAGGACGGCAGCGGCGAAGAGGAGGGCGGGGCGGAGGAGGCGGAGTAGGGAGGGCACGGGATGGTTTAGGCCGGACGCGAGGTTCGAGCCAACATGATAATAGTTACGAATGAATTTTCAGGCGTCCCACTCCGGCGTTGCCGATATAGTTAAGCGGCGCAGCCTGCTCAGAGACGCGGGTAGGCCTCGTGCGCGGGGGTGGAAGCCTTGGCGTTCAGCGAAATCTCCGCACGCTCGACAATCACGAGGGGGAAGTCGAACAGCGGCAGATCGGGGAAGACGTCCGCGTCGCCGGACCGGATGGGGGCGGGGAGATCGACGACCTCACCGGAGAGCAGGTTCACCAGCACCGGATCCGCGAAGCGGGTCGCAGGCACCTGCAGGCTGACGCGTGCGGGGCGCGGGGTGTATTCCTGCGGCTGCCACGGCAGCCAGTAGGCGACGAGCGTGCTGCCGGATTTCGCACGGTAGGCGGCGACGAGGGGAATGGAAGGATAGGCGTCGTCGACGCCGATCCCATGGAATTGTCCCTGATCATGGATGGTGACAATCGGCAAGGAGGGCAGGTCGGCGGGGGCATAGCGTCCGTCGAGCACGGCGGTCAGGTTCTGGTAGGCGTAGAAGGCCGGCTTGGGGATGAGGTCGGGATTGGACAGCAGGTTCTTTTCGTTCACGCCGACGCCGCGCACGCGCCGGCCGGTGGCTTCGGACGGGAAACCGAGCAGGCGGTCCACGGGCCGGGGTTCCGGCCGCTTCTGACGATCGGAGCGATTGCCGCCGTCAAACAGCTTGAAGTAAACGCTCAGCGCGGCGCGCATGAAGTAGGTGTCGACAAACGACTGGCGCAGGAGCCATTTCGCCTGGACGATCGGTCCCCACGGGCTCGTGGCGCGGAAATCCTTGGTGCTGCTCGCGGAGGGATAGCCGCATTCGCCCTGCCAGAGCTCGAGCTTGGGGTTGTGCGTGCGCAGCGCCGCCCAAGTGTCGTCGGCGAGATACATGCGCGCCTCCGGGAGGGCGGCGTAGTTGTGAAACGAGACGATGTCGATCTGCCGGGCGGTGTCCTCGGCGAGGAAGTCGGCGGTGAATTTCGGGTCGAGCCCGGCGAGCGCGCCGGCGATGACGACGGCGTCGGGCTGGATGGCCTTGATGCGGGCGGCGGTGAGGCGCACCAGGCGGCCATAGTCGGTGGCGTTGGGCTTGGCACCCCAGTAGGCGTAGTGGTTGGCCTCGTTCCAGATTTCCCAATGCTTGACGCGGTCCTTCGCGTGGGTGACCACGGCGTCCACCCAGCGCAGCCAGGCTTCCATCGCCGCCTCGTTGAGGATCGGCGGGGCGGGTTTCACCCCGTAGATCAGACGCCATTCGGGGTCGGGGTGGGGGATGGGTGCGGAGTAGAGCTGGTTGCCGTTGGAGAGGCAGACAAAGGGCGTGATGCCCTGCGCCCGCGCGGCGTCGATCGGCTCGTCGATGGAGGTGAAGTCGTAGCGGCCCTTGGCCGATTCAATCGCGGGCCACACCGCGAGGAAGCGCGTCCACTTGACGCCGAGTTCGCCGGCGCGGTCGAAGAGGGTGACGCGCTCGCTGTCGCCCGACTGCACGCCCCAGGCGGAGCCGGCGATGGTGCGCGAATGCCGCGGCGCCAGGTAGCCGAGCGCATCGACCGCGAGAGCCGGCGCCGGAACAAGAATCGCCAGACTGCCAAGCACGGGAAGGAGCGAGCGGAATTGCATGGGAATGGGCCGGGCCGGCGACAGGCCGGCCCGGCGGGGTTGGGGAAAATCAGAACCGGGCGGTCACGCTGAGGCGGAGCGCGCGCGGGTCACCCTTGGACTGGTAGCCTTCATAGTATTGCTCGTCGGTCGCGTTCCGGACGGTGGCGGTGACGGTGTAGCGATGGCCGTTGAACTTGAAGGGATAGCCGACGCCAAAATCGAGGCGGGTGTAACCCGGGACATAATTCTGCACCAGGCCGGTGGTGTTGCTGATGGAGTCGGGACGGCTGCCGTCGACCCAGATGACACCGTTGGTGAAATAGAGATCCTTCAGCTTCCCGCTTTGGAAGGTGTATTTCTGGAAGATACTGCCGGATTGCTTGCCGCGACCGACGATCGGCCCGCCGATGCGGGCCACGTTCTCGGTCTTGGCGAGCCTGGCATCGATATTGGAGTAGGTGCCGGAGATCAGGTAGCCGCGGACGGGGCTGTAGAGCACCTGCACCTCAAACCCCTTTGCCTCCTCGCCGGCGTCCTGCGCGTAACGGGCACCGGAAACAGTGGTGCCGATGAGGGCGATCTGTTCGGCATCAGTGAGCTGGCGGCGGACATTGGTGCGATCGAGCTCGAACACGGCGGCCTCGATGCCGAGCTTGCCATCGAGGAGGCTCGACTTGATGCCGATCTCGCGGCTCGAGCCTTCCTCGGGCTTGTCGAGCAGCTGGTTGAAGATGTCGAGGCCCGAGGGCACGCCGGAGAAGGAGGTGCTGTAGGAGGCGTAGACGGAGAGGGCCGGCCACGGACGGTAGAGGAGGCCGAGGGTCTCGGAGGTGGCGCTTTCCTTCGGGAAGGCGCTCGGCGCGATGGCATTGATCGAGGCGCCGGAGAGCGCGTTGTTCTCGCCCTCGTCGTAGCGGGCGCCGGCCAGGGCGTGCCATTTTTCGTTCTTGGTGCTGATGACGTTGGTGAACGAGACTGCGTTGCGGGTGGTGGTCTGGTCGACGTAGACGTTGGCGGTGGTGTAGCGGCTCCGGTCGGTCAGCTCGGTCCAGGCCGGCTGCCAGCCGCCGGCGGCGATCGCGCCGGTGGCGGCGGTCGGGAACTTGTAGCGCGTGAGGGCGTTGGGGTTGGTGGACGGGGTGGTGCCGGTCGAGTTGGCCGTATCCCAGCGCTCGCGCCAGTTGCGGGACTCGATGCGCTCGACGCCGAGGAGGGCCTCGTGCTTCAGCCCGGCGTATTCAAACACGCCGCGAAGGTCGGCCTGGTAGGTCCAGATGTGCCAGTTCTCGTCGTCGAGCGTGGCGCCCCAGCGGATCTCGTCGGGGACGATGTTGCCCGCGACGTTGCCGAGGAGCGGATTGAGGTAGCGGGTGTAGATGGTGGTGGCGCTGGCGGAGGGGCGGTTGTCCCGGCGGTCGCTCTTGGACCAGAGCACGGCGGCGCGCAGGGAGAACGTGTCGTTGATCCGGTGCTGCAGGTCGGCGCTGGCGCGGTAGGTCTCATGGTCGCGCTGGCTGGTCGGTCCGAAGGGATTGAAATCCCAGGGCAGGATGTCCTCCGGCACATAGCCGATGACGCTGGTCGTGCCGCCGGGCAGCCGGTAATTGGGGATGGCGATGGCGGGCGTGGTGTGCGCGTTGATCGCCTCCGCGCGGGCGCTGAGCACGGTGTCGGGCGAGAAACGATAGACGCCGGTGAGGTAGCCGACGGTGCGGCGGCCGGCCTCCCAATCGCGCCAGCTCTCGTTCTCCTGGTAGGCGCCGACGGCGCGGAGGGCGAATTTCCTGTTCACCGGCAGGGAGACGTCGGCCTCAGAGCGAAGGAAGTTGAACGAGCCGGTGGTGAGCTTGACGCTCGAGGCCGCCTGGCTGCGCGGGCGCTTGGAGATCTGGTTGATCATGCCGCCCGGCTCGGAGACGCCGGCGAGCAGCGAACTCGGGCCGCGCAGCGATTCGACGCGGTCCACGCTGGCGCTGTCGTTGATCATGCCGAAGAAGGCCTCGCGCACGCCGTCGCGGTAGTGGCGGTTCTGGCGCATGCCGCGCACGACAAAGGTATTGTTGTCGAACACGGCGTCCTGCCCGCCCTGGGATTGGACGCCCGTGAGGAAGGCGACGGAATCGGACAGGGTCGTGGCGCCGAGGTCGGAGAGGAACTCGCTGGTCAGGACCTGGACCGAGCGGGGCAGGTTCTGGATCGGCACATTGGTGCGGGTGCCGGACATAGAGCTCGCGGCGGTCCAGCCTTCGTCGGCCCCGCTGACGACGGTGAATTGCGGGAGTTCGAGGGGAGCCTCGACGGAGGTGTCGGGCGCGGTCTGCGCCGACGCGAGGAGGGGCAGGAGGAGACAGCAGGCCTGCAGGGATCGCAGGGTGCGGGCGGAGGGACGGGAGGTAGGCATGGTGGAGGCGGGTGGGTGGGGGCGACCGACTCGGAAAGAGCGGGCGGGGTTGGGCCGGCACCGTGAGGCGGATCGTCCAAGAGGCCAGCCGCCGGATTGTGCAAACGTTGCATGAACCGGGACAATTGGCTCGCCACCCACAGGCGCAGCGGGCTCTGTGAGGCGGACGCCGGTCTGATGAAAACCAAGCCCCCCAGTCTCGCGACCATCGCTGCCGCCGCCCGCGTCTCCGTCTCAACCGTTTCCCGCGCGCTGCGTGGCAGCCCGGCCTTGCCGGACCGGACGATCCGGCGCATCCAGCGCGTCGCCAGTCGGCTGGGCTATCGTCAGAATTAGCTGGTCACGCAGGTGATGCGGCACCTGCGTGGTGCGCATGTCGCCTCGTTCCGGGGCACGCTGGCCTATCTCGTCTTCGGCCCCACATCGCGCGCCTGGCGGGATCATCTGACTTACGTCGGTTTTTTTGAGGGAGCCCGCGCCCGGGCGGTGGAGCTCGGATTCACTCTTGAGGAATTCTGGGCGGATGATCCGGCGATCAGCCCGGGCCGGCTCAGCCAGATCCTCCGGGCTCGCGGCATCACCGGCATCATCGTGGGGCCCGCCCCCGGTTTGCCGGAGGGCACCCGATTCGACTGGGCGGATTTCGCGCCGGTGAAAATCGGCGTGCCGTTTCCGGACCTGCCTTTGCCGGACGCGGTATCGAACCACTATCGCGGGATGCAAACCGTGATCGAGCGGCTGCAGGTGCTCGGCTACCGGCGGCTGGGCCTGGTGTTGCAGGAACACCAGAACATCAAGACCTCGGCCCTCTGGCTGGCGCCGCTGGCGTATCATGAGCAGCACCTGCGCCCTACAGACCGGGTCTCTCCCTTGGTGTTGACGCACTGGTGCGAGGCGGACTTTGCCCGCTGGTTCCGACAACATCGTCCGGAAGTGGTGATTGGTCTGCGCCGCGAACTGATAGCCTGGCTGAAACGGCTGGGTAAGCAGGTGCCGGCGGACGTCGGTTTCGTGCACCTGGACCGCAGCACGGAGCCGGGCGATCATGCCGGCATTGACCAGAAGCCACGCGAGATCGGGGCGGCCGCCGTCGACCTGGTGCTCAACCGCCTGTTGACGAACGAGCGCGGCTTGCAGCCGGCACCCCGCCAGTTGCAGGTGGAAGGCGTGTGGGTGGACGGGCCGACTGTGCGGCCGGTGGGCACCAAGGGGCGCGTCCCTCGCGCTGGCTAACGCGCCACGGTTGCGGGCGGCGCGGAAACCGGCTCAGTTCGCGAAACACCGTAGCTCCACCAAAGGATGCCTGCGGCCAAGGGGTGGAGGAGACAGGCCACCCCCAAGAGGCTGGCATAGCCGACACTCTCGATCAGCGGCCCCGCGAACATGTTGAAGACCGTCCCCATGGCAGCTCCGAAGGCGCTCATGATGGCGACCGAGGTGCCAACCATGCGGCGCGGCACGAGGTCACTCATCAGCAGTCCAGTCATGCTCAGCCAGATCGAGGTCATGACTTGCACGATCGTGAGCAGGGTGATGGCGAGCGCGGGCTGTTCAACCCAGCGCAGCAGCAGGACCGCCGGCGAGAGCAGGGCGGCGAGCAGGAGAATCCGGATCCGGCTCGCCGCGGGCGACCAACCCCGGTCAATCAATCGGTCCGAAGTCACGCCGGCCAGCATGAGAAAACCCACTGAGACGGCGGCGGGAATCCAGCCGATCCGGCCGAATTCATCCAGGCTCAGACCGATCTCCTCCTGCAGGAAGCCCGGCTGCCAGAACATGAGGAAAAACCAGAGCGGATCACTGACGATGCGGGCCAGCAGGACGCCGCGAATGACCCGGGTGCGCATCACTTCGCGGTAGGTGGGCGGCGGACCGGCCGGGACCGGCGTCGGTTCGTATTGCGGGGGCGAGCGGTCCAGCATCCACCAAAGCTGGGCAGCGAGCAGTCCGGCCAGGCCGGGCAGCAGGAACGCCCAGCGCCAGCCGGCCTCGACGGTGATCCAAGCGGCCAGCGGCGCGACCAGGATCTGCCCCGCCACGGTCAGGGGTTTGTTCACCGTGTTGGCGGTGCCGCGCCGGTCGCGGGGAAACCAGGTCACGATGGCGACCAGCACCGCCGGCACGATCCCGGCCTCCGCCGCGCCGAGCACGAAGCGGCAGGCGCCCATGGTCCAGAGATTGCCGGCTAGCCCCGTCAGCATGGTCGCGACCGAAATGATGCCCAGAAACACGGGCATCATCACGCGGGTGCCCCAGCGGTCGATCAGCTGTCCGGTGACCAGGTAGCAGAGGGTGTAGGGCACCATGAAGGCGGTCAGCAACCATGAGTAGTCCGTGTCGCTCCAGCCCAGATCGTCCTTCAGCGTGGACTTGAGGACCGACAGGGTCTGCCGGTCGATGTAGAACAGCATACCGGCGACGCCCGCAAGCAGGAGCAGCAGCCAGGCGCGGGTCGGGATGGTCGGGCGCGAGGGCGGCATGGGCAAAGCCCGGTTCAGGCCGGTCGGGGACCGGCCCCGATTGCCTAGCGCGGCTTCTTCCCGTTCGCCTGCTCGATGTTGAGGTAGGTCTTGGCGAGCATCTGGGACTCGTAGAACTCGACTAGGCGCACGCCTTCGCGGGGCTTGATGAGGTCCTTCTTGGTGGCGTGGTCGATCTGCTGCTTGATGCGGCGGCAGAGCTCCTCCCACTGGTATTGCACGCCCTCGATGACGTCGGCGATGCGCGAGCCGGCGAGCGCCTCCTCGATGTAGTAACCGTTGGGCTCGTCGTCCTCGAGGAAGACATGGACCTCGTTGACGCGGCCGAAGAGGTTGTGGAGGTCGCCCATGATGTCCTGGTAGGCGCCGGTCAGGTAGATGCCGAGGTAGTAGGGCTCGTTGTGTCGGAGCGGGTGGAGCGTGATGTAGTCCTTCACGTCCTGCAGGTCGATGAAGCTGCCGACCTTGCCGTCGGAGTCGCAGGTGATGTCCACGAGGGTGGCGTTGACCGAGGGCTTTTCCTTGAGCCGGTGCAGCGGGGTGATGGGGAAGAGCTGCTTGAGCGCCCAGGAGTCGAGGAGGGACTGGAAGACGGAGAAGTTGCAGACGTATTGGTCGGCGAGGAGCTTCTTGAGGTCGTGGAGTTCCTCGGGCTGGTAGCCGGATTTCTCGCCCTCCTGGTCGATTTTTTCGCAGATCTGCCAGAAAATCTGCTCGGCGGCGGCGCGGTTCTCGAGGTCGAGATAGCCGAGGTTGAAGAGGGAGAAGGCCTCCTCCTTCTTCTGGAGCGCGTCGTGGAAGCGCTCGAGGCGGCCGAGCTTGGCCTTGTTCTTCAGGAGAATGGCGAGGTCGTCCACGATCTTGTGGCGCGTCTTGGGCTGGTGCTGCTTGCCGAGGGACTCGTGCTTGTTGATGCGCTCGAAGACCTCGACGACGAGCATGGAGTGGGGGGCGGCGATGGCGCGGCCGGACTCGGTGACGATGTCGGGCACCTTCACGCCGGAGGCCTCGCAGATCTCGCGGATGTTGAAGACGACGTCGCGGGCGTATTCGCCCAGCGTGTAGTTCATCGAGGACTCGAAGTTCGTGCGCGAGCCGTCGTAGTCCACGCCGAGGCCGCCGCCGCAGTCGAGGTAGCCCATGGGGAAGCCCATCTTGGCGAGCTGGCAGTAGAAGCGCGCGGCCTCCGTGACGGCGGCCTTGATCGTGATGATGTTGGGCACCTGCGAGCCGATGTGGAAGTGCACCAGCCGGAGGCACTGCTGCATCTTGGCGGCGCGGAGCTTCTCGACGGCGAAGAGGATCTCGGCGGTGTTGAGGCCGAACTTGGCGTTGTCACCGGTGGAGGAGGACCACTTGCCCTCGCCGCGGGTCTGCAGCTTCACGCGGAAGCCGATGAGGGGCTTCACGCCGGTCTCCCGCGAGATCTCGATGATGCTGTCCACCTCGGAGAGCTGCTCGATGACGATGATGATCCTCTTGCCCAGCTTGCGGCCGAGGAGGGCGAGCCGCATGTAATCGTGGTCCTTGTAGCCGTTGCAGATGATGAGGCGCTGGTTGCCCTCGTGCATGGCGAGGGCGATCATCAGCTCGGGCTTGGAGCCGGCCTCGAGGCCGTAGTTGAAGTCCTTGCCGGCGGCGACGATCTCATCGACGACCTCGCGCAGCTGGTTGACCTTGATGGGGAACACGCCGCGGTATTCGCCCTTGTAGCCCTCCTCCTTGATGGCCTTGGCGAAGGCCTGGTTGATCTGGGTGACGCGATAGCGGAGCGTGTCCTGCAGGCGGATGACGAGGGGGGCCTTGAGGCCCATGCTTTTGGCCTCCTCCACCACATCCATGAGCCGGATGTTCCGGTCGTCGGCGAGGGGCTGCACCTGGACGAAGCCGCCGGAGTCCACCGAGAAGTGATTGGCGCCCCAGCGCTTAAAACCATAGTGTTCTTCGGACTGCGCGGCCGACCAATTGGATGCGGATTTGGTCTTCAAATGAGGGGAAGGGTGCGGGCTGGGGGTTAGGCTTGCTTTTTGGAAAGTGGCTGGGCTTATTCGCCCTTTTCAATTTTTCAAAACACCCGCCGACGCAATGACTAAGTTACTCGTTCTCCTCGCCCAAGCCGCCCCTGCCACGCCCGCCGCCCCCACCGGGGCCGCCGCCCTGATGCAACTGGCGCCGCTGGTGCTCATGTTTGCCGCCATGTATTTCCTGCTGATCGCCCCGCAGCGCAAGAAGCAGAAGCAGCACGAGAAGATGCTCACGGAATTGAAGTCCGGCGACGAGGTCGTGACCACCGGCGGCATCTACGGCACCATCACCAGCGTGAAGGAGGACCGCTTCGTCGTCCGCATCGGCGACAACAACGCCAAGGTTGAGGTCGGCAAGGGCTTCATCAGCGCCGTCGTGAAGAAGGCCGACGCCGCCTGAGGGTGCGGGTCGATCCCACCACCCCGCGCGGGGCGCGGATGCCACCCGCTGCACCGGCTGCGCCGTCCAATTTAACAACCAAACACCCATGCTCCGTCGTCATCTCTGGAAACTGACACTGTCCGCGGCCCTCGTGCTGTGGGCGGTGTTTACCCTCATGCCGCTGAAGGATCAACCCTTCGGCGATTACGTCAAAAAAGAAGCCACCGCCAAGCCCGCCGAATTCGCCAAGCTCATGGGCGAGGTCTCCACCCGCATCCAAGCCGGGCGAGCCCCCAGCGTCTATGTCGCGCTCAAGCAGATCGGCCTCGAGCAGAAGCTCGACCTGTCGCAGTTCTTCCCGGAAATCCGGCTCGAGTCCACGCTGACCAACGTCGAGAAGCGCAACAACATCCTCCTGAACGAGCTGCTGCGCCGCTCTAAGAGCCCGCTCCAACTCGGCCTCGACCTGAAGGGCGGCGTGGCCTACACGCTGGAGATCGACGCGGGTGCGGTCACGGCCGGCAACCCGCAGGCCGGCCAGGAAAAGCTGAGCAAGGCGATCGAGATCATCGATAATCGCATCAACGGCCTCGGCGTGACCGAGCCAATCATCCGCGCCGTCGGCACCAACCGCATCGAGGTCCAGCTTCCCGGCGTTTCCACCAAGGACAATCCCGAGATTGCCACCAGCCTCGTGAAGCCCGCCCGCCTCGACTTCCGGATGGTGCACCCCTTCATCGCCCCGCCGCAGGAGGCGCCCCCGGGCTACGAGCGCATGGTGCTCGAGCAGGAAGGCCGCCAGGGCGGCCAGAGCTACACCGAGGAGCTCTACATCAAGACCCGTCCGGAAATGACCGGCGAGGGCGTGGCCGACTCCTACCCGACGATGGATGAGTTCGGCCGTTTCCGCATCATCCTCAAGTTCACCGAGCAGGGGGCCAAGCAGTTCGCCGACGTGACCAAGGCCATCGCCGACGAGGGCCGGAGCAGCGGCCGGATGGGCCGCCTCGCCATCGTGCTCGACGGCAAGCTCTACTCCGCGCCGACCGTGCGCGACCAGATCAACGGCGGCAGCGCCGAGATCTCCGGCTCCTTCACCCAGCGCGAGGCCGTGGACCTCTCCAACGTCCTCAACAACCCCCTCGATTCCAAGCTCGAGATCAAGGAGCAGTTCGAGGTCGGGCCCTCGCTCGCCACCGACGCCATCTCCAGCGGCATCCGCGCCACAGTGATCGGCACCGCCGCGGTCGCCGCGTTCATGATCACCTTCTACGCGACGGGCGGCCTCGTGGCCGTGGCCTCGCTCGCGGTCAACATCATCATCATTCTCGGCGTCATGGCCAGCATCGGCGCCACGATGACGCTGCCCGGCCTCGCCGGCATCGTGCTCACCATCGGCATGGCGGTGGACGCGAACATCCTCATCTTCGAGCGCATGCGCGAGGAACTCGCGCTCGGCAAGAACCTCGTCAGCGCCAACCAGGGCGGCTTCACCAAGGCGCTCACCACCATCATGGACGCGCACCTCGTGCAGCTCCTGATCTGCGGCGTCATGATCTGGCTCGGCACCGGCCCGATCAAGGGCTTCGGTTTCACACTCCTCATCGGTGTCATCTCGACGCTGCTGTCCGTCCTCATCACCGGCCACATGTTCATGGAGATGCTGGTCGAGTCCGGCACCCTCAAGAAGATGACGATGCGCCGCATGCTCGGCGACCTGAACGTGGACTTCGTCAAATACGGCAAGCCCGCCGCCATTGGCTCGATCGCCCTCGTGGTGGTCAGCATCGCCTACGTCCTCTACCAGGGCGACAAGATCTACGGCATCGACTTCGCCGGCGGCGACCAGATCACCGCCACCTTCACGCAGAAGATCGACAGCGCCAAGATCCGCGAGGTGGCGCACGCCGCCGGCGCCGGCGAGGTCAGCCCGACCTACGTGAGCGACCTCGGCAACGGCCGGGAGCAGCTCAAGCTGGAGACCGCCTACGGCAAGTCCGAGCAGGTCTTCGCCGCCCTGCAGAAGGCCTATCCGCAGGCCGGCCTCGTCAAGGGGGCCACCAGCCAGATCGGCGCCACCATCGGCGCCGAGATCAAGTGGAACGCCGTCCTCGCCATCGGCGTGTCCATGCTCGTCATTCTCGTTTACATCGCCTTCCGCTTCGAGTTCGGCTTCGGCATCGGCGCGATGGCGGCCACGCTGCACGACATCCTGATGAACATCGGCATCTTCGTGCTGACCGGCCACCAGTTCTCCGCGCCCATGGTCGCGGCCATTCTTTGCGTTGCCGGCTACTCGGTCAACGAGACCGTTGTCGTCTTCGACCGCATCCGCGAGGAGCTGAAGCTCAACCCGGGCGGCGCGCTCAAGGACATCATCAACACCGCCATCCGCAAGGTTTTCGCCCGCACCATCATGACGGCGACCACGACTTTCCTCGCGGCCCTCTCCCTGTGGGTGTTTGGCGGCGGCCAGCTGCACGACATCGCCTTCACCTTCCTCGTCGGCATCGTCACCTCCACCTTCTCCGCCATCTTCATCGCCGCCCAGATCTTCTACTGGTGGCACAAGGGCGACCGGAAGCACGTCGAGGCCCATCAGGACATCGCGCCCAAATACGAGTGGGCCGGCTCCTCCCGCGCCTCGGAATAAGCGGACGGCCAGCCGCCTCCGATGCACTGGAATTATACGCCGGTCCACGCCGCAAGCGTGGCTGCCCTCGCGCGCGCCGCCGGCACCACGCCGGCGGTCGCCGAGCTTCTCTTTCGCGCCGGGCTGGCCGAGCCCGCAGCCGCGGGCCGCTTCCTGCAGCCGGCCCTGGCGACGCTGGGCGATCCGTTTCTTTTGGAGAACCTCGAGGCCGCGGCCGACCGGATCCTCCGGGCACTGCGGGCGAAGGAACGCGTCATCGTCCTCGGCGATTACGACGTGGACGGCGTCTGCAGCACGACACTGCTCGTCAGCCTGTTGCGCCGTCTCGGCCTTGAGCCCGACTACGTGGTGCCCCGTCGCCTGGAGGAGGGCTACGGCCTCACCCACACCTCGATCGAGCGCGCGCTGGAGGCCGGGAAACCGGACCTCTTCATCGCCCTGGACTGCGGCACCAACTCCCACGCGGAAGTCGCCTCGCTCCGCGCCCAGGGCATAGACGTCATCATCGTTGACCACCACCGCTCGACCGAACCTGCGGCCACCGATGCCCTGCTGATCAACCCCCATGTCCATCCGGCGACCGGCGATGAGGCCTGGCGCTACCTCTGCACCGTGGGCCTCGTCTTCAAGCTCGCCCACGGCTTGTTGAAGAAGCTGCGCGCCGAGAACCACCCGACTGCGCTCACCATCGTGCTCAAGGATTACCTCGACCTCGTGGCCATGGGCACCATCGCCGACCTGGTGCCGTTGCAGGGCGAGAACCGTGTCTTCGCCCGCCATGGCCTGCGCGTGCTGGCCGAGACCCGCCGCCCGGGGTTGCTGGCCCTGATGCAGGTCTCCGGTCTGAAGCGCGAGCAGGGCTTGGTGCCGAGCGACATCTCCTTCCGCCTCGGGCCGCGCATCAATGCCAGCGGCCGCCTGGCCGATGCGGCGCTGTCGGTGGATCTCCTGCTCAGCGAGGACATCGGGTTCGCCGAGGCCACCGCCCGCCGGCTCGACGCCCTCAACCGGGAGCGCCAGGATATCGAGCGCCTCATCACCGAGCGGGCCGAGCGCTACGTGGAGGAGCATTTCTCCACGGCCAGCGGCCTCGTGCTGTTCGACGAGGACTGGCATCCTGGCGTTGTCGGCATCGTGGCCGGGCGCATCTCGCGCAAATACAACCGCCCGACCATCGTCCTGGGCAATGAGGGCGAGCTCGCCAAGGGCTCTGGCCGCGGGCTCAACGGCTTCAATCTCGTCGAGATTCTCGGGGCCTGCGCGGCCTGTCTCGACAACTGGGGCGGCCATCCAATGGCGGTCGGCATTGCCCTGAAAAAGGGGCGCATCGACGAGTTTCGCGCGATGTTTGAGGCGGTCATCCGCCGCCAGGAAGGCCAGGCCGTGGCGGCCGGGCTGGAGCTGTCCGGCTGGGTCGAGGCGACGGAGCTGAACGAGCAGCTGATGGCGGGACTGGAACAACTGCAGCCCTTCGGCATGGGCCACCCTGAGCCGGTCTTCGGCGTGCGGGGTGTGCGGCTGCGGAACCGTCCCGACGTGTTCAAGGACGTGCACTTCCGCTTCGCCGGGGAGGATGCCGCCGGCCGGCGCATCAGCGGGGTGGCCTGGAAGATGGCGGACCGCCTGCCGCCGGTGGGCACGCCGCTCGAAATGGCGGTGCAGCTGAACTGGAATCACTACAACGGCCGCAAGACCCTGCAAATCGAGCTCCTCGATTGGCGGCTGGCCGGGTCGTCCGTGCCATCCGCTCCATGATTGCCGAAAACCGCGCTTGTCTTGCGGCGGCCGCTGGGATTCGTGAAGGCTGCTTGGCAACCCACCCATGTTTGAAACGCTGCTGAAGTATTTCGAGGGCTCCCCCTTGTCCCTCTGGGGCCCGTTTCTCATCCTGATTTTGTGCGGGCTCGGCCTGCCAGTCCCGGAGGACATCGTGCTCGTGGCGGCCGGCGCGCTGGGGGAGATCGACGGACGCACGTGGATGGAGGTCAGTGCGCTGATGTATGTCGGCGTGATGCTGGGCGATTCCACGATCTTCTTCGCCGGGCGTTTCTTTGGGACACGGCTCCGGTCCTCGCGGTGGTTCCAGCGCTATTTCTCGGAGAAAAAGCAGGGCAAGGTCGAGGACCTGTTCGACCGCTACCACTCCTGGGTGCTCTTCGTGGGGCGCTTCCTGCCCGGCCTGCGGGCGCCGATCTTCTTCACCGCCGGCTCCACCCGGGTGAAATTTTTGAAATTCTTCTTCTTCGACGGTCTGGCGGCTCTGGTCAGCGTGCCCTTCTTCGTGTGGCTCGGCCACTGGCTGTGGCGCCGGTTCAAGGACGACATAGCGCAACTCGATCGCGTGCTGTCGCGGACGCAGTCCTATACGATGCTCGTCGGCCTGCTGCTGGGGTCCGTGCTGGTGTTGATCATGATGATTCAGTTCCGGCGCATGCGCGCCCGGAAGGACAGCGACTGGGAAAATTCCTAAAAACGGCGCTTGTCATGGAATGATGCCCTGACTTGGTCAGGGCTGTCCTCCGTGGTGGATCCAGCCACCGGTGGACACCACGACCATGAATCACCTGGATTTGATCCTTACCCTGACCGGCGGCTTCATTGCCGCGCTGGCGCTGGGCCTGATCACCAACCGGCTCGGCCTTTCGCCCATCGTGGGCTACCTGCTCGCCGGCGTGGTGGTCGGCCCGCACACGCCCGGCTTCATCGCCAACAAGGCCATCGCGGATGAATTCGCGGAGGTCGGCGTCATCCTGCTCATGTTCGGCGTCGGCCTGCAGTTCCATTTCAAGGAGCTGCTGGCTGTGAAGCGCATCGCCGTGCCCGGCGCCGTTGTGCAGAGTCTGGTGGCCACCGTGCTGGGCGCCGTGATCATGCACGCGTTCGGCTGGAGCTGGACTGCGGGCATCATCTTCGGGCTCGCCATCTCGGTGGCCAGCACCGTGGTCCTCACCCGCGTGCTGGTGGACAACAACGACCTGCATACGCCGACAGGGCACATCGCCATCGGCTGGCTGGTGATGGAGGATCTGTTCACGGTGTTCGTGCTGGTGGTGCTGCCGGCCGTTTTTGGCCCGGTGGCGGCGGTGGGCGGCAGCCTGGCGATGACGCTGGGCGTGGCCACGCTCAAGATCGTCGTGCTGGTGGGGTTCACCTTCCTGGTCGGCGGCTGGGTGATCCCGCGCGCGCTGACCTATGTCACCCGGACGGGTTCGCGCGAACTCTTCACCCTGGCGGTGCTGGCGGTGGCCTTGGGCATCGCGGTCGGCTCGGCCAAGCTCTTCGGGGTCTCGATGGCCCTGGGCGCTTTCCTGGCCGGCATGGTGGTGGCGCGATCTGACTTCAGCCTGCGCGCCGCCACGGAGGCCCTGCCCATGCGGGACGCCTTTGCCGTGCTGTTCTTCGTTTCGGTGGGCATGCTCGTGGATTTCAAGGGCCTGATTGAGTTCCCCTGGCAGGTGGCGGCCACGCTGGGCATCATCCTGATCGGCAAGCCGCTGGCGGCCCTGGGCCTGGTGCTGGTGATGAAATACCCGTTGCGCGTCGGCCTCTCGGTGGCCGTGGCGCTGGCGCAGATCGGCGAATTCTCCTTCATTCTCGCGACGATGGGCCGGCAGCTGAACCTGCTCCCGCCCGAGGCCTCGAACATCCTGGTCGCGGGCGCGATCCTCTCGATCACCATCAACCCGTTGCTCTACCGCTGGGTTGATCCGTTGGACGCCTGGATCCGGAAGCAACCCTGGTTGAACCACCTGGTGCGCAGCCAGGCCCCGGAGGAAGCCGTTGCCCCCGTGCAGGCGAATGTGTCGAGCCGGCACCGCGCCGTGATCGTGGGCTATGGGCCGGTCGGCCAAACCGTGGCCCGGCTCATGCGCGAAAACGACATCGAGCCCGTGATCGTCGAGCTGAATCTGGAAACGGTGCAGCGCCTGCGGAGCGAGGGCGCAACGGCGGTCTATGGTGATGTCGGTCATGCCGAGACCCTCAAGGAGGCCGGCATCGCGACGGCCAAGTTTCTCATCCTGAGTTCCTCCAGCATCCGGGCCGGCCAGGAAACCATCCGCGCGGCCCGCGATCTGAATCCGCATCTGGAGGTGCTGGTCCGCACTGCCTACCTGCGCGAGCAGGCGGAGCTGCGCGCGGTCGGGGCCGACGAGGTCTTCGCGGGCGAAAGCGAGGTGGCGCTTTCGATGACCGAACACATCCTCCGCAAACTGGGCGCCACGGAGGAACAGATTGACCGGGAGAGCGTGCGCATCCGCAGCGATCTCTTCGAAAGAGCCGTCGCGCCGGCCGAGATTCCGGCCAAAAGCGCCTGATAAATTCTGCTTGAAGTCACTCCCCGAAGTTCGCTTATTCGGCCTTCCCTCGTGCGGGCATAGCTCAACTGGATAGAGCGTCAGACTACGAATCTGAAGGTTTGGGGTTCGACTCCCTATGCCCGCACCATTTTCCAACCGCCGAATCCTTAACGGGTTCGGCGGTCTCTTTTTTCAGCGCATGATCAGGCCGCCGCAGATGGCGGTGGCCACGGGATTGCCGCCGAGTTCGTAGGCAAGGGCGCGCTCGTCCTTGTGGTGCAGCAGGACGAGGTCGGCCCGCTGGCCGGGGGCGATGGTGCCGCGGTCGCCGAGGTTGAGCACGGCCGCGGCGTTGACGGTGGCGGCCACGATGGCCTCGGCCGGCGTCAGGCCGCAGAAACGAACAGCCAGCGCGATGGCCAGCGGCATCGAGTGGCTCGGCGAGGTGCCGGGATTGCAGTTGGTCGCGAGGGCGATGGCGCCGCCCTGTTCGATGAACAGCCGGGAGCGCATGAAGCGCTGGTCGGTGTGCAGGCCGGTGATGGGGAGGATGACGCCGAGAGTGGGCGATTGGGCCAGCGCGATGAGATCCTTTTTCGTCGAGGCCTCGAGGTGGTCCACGCTGCGGGCGTGCATCCGCACCGCCTCGGGGATCATGCCGAGCGAGTTGAACTGGTCGGCATGGACGCGGACCGGGTGATGCTTCCGCGCCTTCTCGAAAAATTTGACGCAGGCGTCCACCGACCACGCGCCCTGTTCGCAATAGGCGTCCACCGCGATGTCGGGGAACTCCTTCGACACCTCGGGCAGCATGTCCTTCACGACCATCCGCGCGTATTCCTCTAGGTCGCCCTCGAAGGCATGCCCGAGCAGCGCGGTGGGCACGACCGTGCCCGGCCATTCGGCGGCGGCGCGGCGGATGGCGCGGAGCATCTTCATCTCGGCCTCGGTGTTGAGGCCGTAGCCGCTCTTCACCTCCACGGTGGTCGTGCCCTCGCGGAGCATGGTGCCGAGCCGTTCGCGCAGGCTGGCGGCGAGCTGCTTCTGCGTGGCCTCGCGCACGGCCTTGACGGTCGAGTGGATGCCGCCGCCTTTCTTGAGAATCTCGAGATAAGGGACGCCGCGGAGCTTCATCTCCCATTCGTCGAGCCGGTCGCCGGCCCAGCAGACGTGGGTGTGGCAATCGACGAAACCGGGCATCAGCACGCGGCCGAGGGCGTCGATGATCTCGGCGTCGGCGGGAGCCTCCACCTTGGGGCCGACAGCGGCAATCTTGCCGTCGGTTACGAGCACCTCGCCGGTGGGGATGATGCCCAGGTCGGCGAGTTCCTTGCCGCGACGCGGGCGCGTGCCGCTGCCGAGGGTCAGGATGCGGGCGTTGCGGATGAGGAGGCTCATCGTTGGGCGAAGCCCTGCAGGAAGCTCAGGAACAGGTGGGCGGCGACGCGGGCGGTGCGACCGTCGGGATCGTGGGCGGGATTGAGTTCCATCAGGTCGAAGCAGCGCACGCGCGGGTCGGCGCCGCAGGCGCGGACCCAGGCTTCGGCTTCGCGGACGTTCCAGCCGGCCGGATTGAGCGCGCTCACGCCCGGGGCGTGGGCGGCGTCGAGCACATCGAGGTCGAAGCTCACGAAGAGGTTCTTGGCCTTGGGCAGGGCGACCTTGGCGTTCTCGGGGTGGGTGCGGCCGCCGTGGGCGCGGAACCAGTCGAGGTGTTCGAGGGAATTGACGAGGGGCCGGAAGCCGTGCAGGTGCAGCGCGCTGACGCCGCAGTCCTCGACGAGCCGGCGGAAGGGCATGCCCGAGCCCGGGGTCTCGCGGACGTCGAGGTGGGCGTCGAAATAGATGCCGGCAAGCTTGGGATACTTGGCCGCCACGGCGCGGACGAAGGGGTAGGTCAGGTCGTGGCCGCCGCCGATGGCGATTGGGAACAGGCCGTGCTCGAGTAGCGCCGTGGTGGCTTCGGTCACTCGCTCATGGGTTTTTTCAAGTGAACCGGTCGGCATGACATCGCCGGCGTCGAAGACGCGTGGGAGCGGGCCGACGGCGGAGTCCGCGGCGCCGTAGCGAGCAAGGGCGGCGCGGAAGGCCTTGGGCCCGCCGGCGGCACCGGTGCGGCCGTTGTTCAGGCGCACGCCGGTGTCGTCCGGCAGGCCGAGCAGGGCGATGGCGCAGCCGTCGGCCGACTCGGTGCTGATGGTGGCCGCGAATTTGCCCGCCGCGGCGTCGCCGGGCCAGGGCGGGGCAGAGGTGTGCTCGGTCAGGGGCATTCAGTTTTTAACCACGGATTTCACCGATTCAGAAAATAGATTATTCGGAAGCCACGAAGCCAGGGTTCAGGGTTTTCCGGTTTCCGAATTAAAGATCAGGCCTTGGATTTCCAGTCGCGCATTGGCACGGGCACATCCAGCCGGTCGGCGCACTTCTGCGCAAGATCGTAGCCGGCGTCGGCGTGGCGGATGACGCCCATCATCGGGTCGTTGGTCAGCACGCGCTCAAGGCGGGCGGCGGCTTCGGTCGTGCCGTCGGCGACGATGACCTGGCCGGCGTGCTGGCTGTAGCCGATGCCGACGCCGCCGCCGTGGTGGAAGCTGACCCACGACGCGCCGCTGGCGATGTTGACCATGGCGTTGAGGATGGCCCAGTCGCTGATGGCATCGGAGCCGTCCTTCATCGCCTCGGTCTCGCGGTTCGGGCTGGCGACCGAGCCGCAGTCGAGGTGGTCGCGGCCGATGACGATGGGCGCCTTCACGCGGCCGTCGGCGACCATCCGATTGAAGAGCAGGCCGGCGCGGTGACGTTCGCCGAGGCCGAGCCAGCAGATGCGTGCGGGCAGGCCTTGGAAGGCCACGCGCTCACCGGCCATCTTCAGCCAGCGGTGCAGGCCCTCGTCCTTGGGAAAAAGCTCCAGGAGCGCGCGGTCGGTGGCGGCAATGTCCGCCGGGTCGCCCGAGAGTGCCACCCAGCGGAAGGGGCCGCGGCCGAGGCAGAATTGCGGCCGGATGTAGGCCGGCACGAAGCCCGGGAAGTCGAACGCGCGCTTCACACCTTGGTTGAAGGCGTGCTGGCGGAGGTTGTTGCCGTAGTCGAAGGTCATTGCGCCGCGCTTCATCAGCGTGAGCATGGCCTTTACGTGACGGGCCATCGAGGCGAGCGAGAGCTTCTGGTATTTCTTCGGGTCGGCCTTGCGGAGCCTGGCCGCAGCCTTGAGATCATAGCCGACCGGCACGTAGCCGACGAGCGGGTCGTGCGCGCTGGTCTGGTCCGTGAGTGAATCGACGGGGATTTTCCGGACGAGCAGGCGCTCGAGCAGGTCGGTGATGTTGGCCACGACGCCGACGCTGAGGGCCTTGTGGTCCCCGGCGTAGGCGACGGCGCGATCAATGGCGGCGTCGAGGGAGGGAGCGATCTCGTCGAGGTAGCGGTCGTGGACGCGCTTTTGCAGGCGCGATTTGTCCACGTCGGCGATGAGGCAGGTGCCGCCGGCCATGGTGATGGCGAGCGGTTGCGCTCCGCCCATGCCGCCGCAGCCGCCGGTGACGCAGAGCCGGCCGGCGAGCGTGCCGCCGAAATGCTGGCGCCCCTGCTCGGCGAAGGTCTCGTAGGTGCCCTGGAGAATGCCCTGCGTGCCGATGTAGATCCACGAACCGGCCGTCATCTGGCCATACATCAGCAGGCCGCGCTTCTCGAAATCATCGAAGATTTCCTGCGTGGCCCATTTCGGCACGAGGTTGCTGTTCGCCAGCAGCACACGCGGGGCGTTCGGGTGGGTGCGGACGATGCCGACGGGCTTGCCCGACTGCACGAGGAGGGTTTCGTCCGGCGCGAGTTGCTTGAGCGACTCGATGATGGCATGGAAGGCCGGCCAGTTGCGGGCGGCCTTGCCGCGGCCGCCATAGACGACGAGGTCGGCGGGGCGTTCGGCAACCTCGGGATCGAGGTTGTTCATCAGCATCCGCATGGCGGCCTCGGCGGCCCAGGAGCGGCAGGTCAGGACCGATCCGCGCGGAGCGCGAATCGGTCTGATTTTTGATTTTTGATTCTCGATTTTCGATTGGGACATCAGAGGAGGGATTTGGAAATGTAGGTTGCGTGCTTGCACGCAACGTGGCGCGCGAGCGCGCCACCTACAGGAGGCGGCCCACGGCTTTTTGGGTGACCGAGGCGATCTGTTCGCTGCGGACGAGAGCGAGGGCGGTTTGGACATCGTTATGGAAGAGCCGGTCGGCCTGCGCGAAGGGGATGTGGCGGCGGATCTCGGCGAAGGCCGCCTCGATGCCGGGGCCCGACCTGAGCGGGCGCAGGAACTCCAGGCCCTGCGCCGAGCACATGAACTCGATGGCGAGGACGGTCTCGGTGTTCTTGACCACCTCGAGCAGTTTGGTGGCGCTGATGGAGCCCATCGAGACGTGGTCCTCCTGGCCGAGCGAGGAGGGGATGGAGTCCACCGAGGCCGGGTGAGCGAAGACCTTGTTTTCGGAAACGAGGGCGGCCGCGGTGTATTGCGGGATCATGAAGCCGGAGTTGAGGCCGGTGTCTTTCATGAGCAGGCGCGGGACCTTGAGATCGCCGATGGTGTCGCCGTGCAGCAGCATGTAGATGCGGCGCTCGGCGATGGAGGCGAACTCGGCGGTGGCGATGGCGAGGTAGTCGAGGATGAAGGCCAGCGGCTCGCCGTGGAAGTTGCCGCCGCTGATGACCTCGCCGTTGTCGAAAACAAGCGGGTTGTCGGTGGCGGAGTTGATCTCGGTCTCGACGACGCTGCGGGCGTGCTCGATGGCGAGGCGCACGGCGCCGTGCACCTGCGGCACGCAGCGGAGGGAGTAGGGGTCCTGCACCTTGGCGCAGTCGGCATGCGACGGCAAAATCCTAGAGCCTTTGAGCAACTGGCGCAGGTTGCTTGCGACATCCCGCTGCCCCTGATGGGGCCGGGCGGCATGGATGCGGGCGTCGTAGGGTGCCGCGCTGCCGCGGGCGGCCTCGAGGGTCATGGCGGCGGCGATGTCGGCGGTCTTCGCGACGTTCTGGATGCGCAGCAGACAGTGGACGGCGTAGGCCGCCATGAACTGCGTGCCATTGATCAGGCCAAGGCCCTCCTTGGACTGGAGCTTGAGGGGCTTGAGCCCGAGGCGCCGGAGCACCCGGGCGGAGGTCAGGCGTTTGCCTTGGTAATCCATCTCGCCGAGGCCAAGCAGCGGGAGGACCATGTGCGCCAGCGGGGCGAGGTCGCCCGAGGCGCCGAGGGAGCCCTTGGTGTAAACTACGGGCAGGGCGTCGGCGTTGTAGAAACGGATGAGGTAGTCCACGACGCGCTCGGTGACGCCCGACAAGCCGACGGCGAGGCCGTTGATCTTGAGCAGCAGCATCAGGCGCACGATCTCGGCGGACACCTCGTCGCCGACGCCGACGGCGTGGCTTAGAATCAGGTTTTCCTGGAGTTTCTCGATGTCGGCGGCGGGCACGCGCTGGTGGGCGAGGATGCCGAAGCCGGTGTTGATGCCGTAGTGCGGCGTCGGGTCGTGACGGAGCCGGTCAACCGTCCGCCGCGAGGCGCGGATGCGGGCGCGGGCGGCGGTGGCGAGCACCAGGCGCTGGTCATCGCCGAGGGCGCGGCGGAGGCGGGCGAGGGTGAGGTTGCGGCCAGAAAGGGAAAGTGATCCGGGCATGGAGAGCGGTTGGACGAGCAAGACAGCAGCGGCTGATTTTGAAAACTGTAATCCGGCGGATTACGACTTCCGGGCTAGTCACACCGTTGCCCCTGCTGGGCGCCCGGTGTATGTCCCAAGTTCTCGCCCGCTACCGCGCGGCGAAACATGGGCAAAAAAAGCCCGCCGGGAGCGGCGGGCTGGCAAGGGAAGGAGGGCGGGGCGTCAGACGGCCTTCGGCAAGGCGACGCCATCGAATTCGATCGCGCGGGGGTGGTTGCGCTTGTCCTTGTGCAGGCCGTGGCGCTTGCGCAGGCCCTGATCGAGTTTGTCCACGAGCAGGTCGATGGCCTTGTAGCAGTCCTCGGCCTCGACGGTGCAGTTGATGTCCGGGCCGTGGATGATGATGTGCCCCTTGGCGATAAACTTGTGCGCGTGGTCGTGTTTCCGGTCGCACTCCAACTCGACCTTCAGCCGCACGATGTGCCCCTCGTGGCGGAACAATCGCTCCATCTTATCCCGGACGTGGGCCTTGAGCCCGTCGGTGAGGTCAAGGTGGATGCCTGAAACGATGATTTCCTGGGGGTTATTGGCTTTGTTCATGATTCTCCTTATGGGTTAACGACACAAATCGCTCCGCGAATGAGCTTCACCATTCTGTTTTCCGTTCGTCGCTGCCTCCGTCCGTAGGACCGGGGCCAGCCTGACTGGGGACAACCGCTTCATTCGACAGCCACAATTTCTATGCGCCAGCGGTTGTTTTGCAATGCTTCTCACGACAAAATCAGACAATAAGTTTTGAACATTTTCGCATGAGCCTTGACGCCGATGAACTGCCCCCCGCCGCGCCACCCTTGGTGGACCGGGCCGACCTGCGCCGTTGGGTGCTGTTGGACGACGAACGCCTGCTGGTGATCGACAAGCCGGGCTGGCTGGTGGTGCATCCCTCGAAGAATGGCCCGTGGTCGAGCCTGGCCGGGGCGGTGCGGGAGGAGTTCAAGCCCGATGCCATCCGTTTCATCTTCCGGCTGGATCGCGAGACCAGCGGGGTGATTGTGCTCGCCAAGACCGAGGCCATGGGCGGCCGGCTGGGGAAAGCTGTCCTGCAGCGAAAGATCGGCAAGCTTTACGTGGCCCTGCTGGAGGGAGAACTGGGAGGCCCGGTCACGGTGAACCAGAGCCTCGGCCCCGACCCGACCGCGAATGTCACCGTGAAATCACGGGTCGTCCCGCCCGGCACGCCGGGAGCCCAGGAGGCTCAGACGGTGTTTCACCCGCTGGTGGCGCGGGGCGGATACACCTTGGCCGGCGTTGAGTTGTTGACCGGTCGCAAGCACCAGATCCGGGCCCATGCCGAGTGGCTGCGGCACCGCGTCGTGGGCGACAAGCTCTACGGGCCTGACCCGGGACTCTACCTGGAATTTGCCACGCAAGGCTGGACGGAGTGGCATTCGGCGCTGCTCGGCACGACGCGCCAGGCGCTGCATTGTGCGGCCATCGATTTGCGACCGGCGGGGCTTGATTACCTGCTGCGAGCACCGTGGCCGCAGGATTTGGCGCGGTTCGCGGAGCGGCGCATGGACCTGCCGGCGGCCGAAGCGCAGAAATTGATCGACGGGTTTATTGCAGAAAAGCTGCCAGCGCCGCCCGCAGCACCGCGCCCTGCGTCGTGATGCGCTGCTCGAGCGGCTGCCCCGAGGAAGTCTCGAGGGTGTAGTTGAGGCCGCAATGCTTGTAGGCGAGGTAAAGCGCCTCGGGCCAGGTGTCGCGAAGAACCGGGTCGCTGACGGGACGGATGAGGCCGGGGGCGGCACTGGGGCGGCCATCGATGACGGCGGCGTCCTCGATGGGGCCGTGCAAGCGCGCCGCAGCCAGCATGGCGGGCGCCAGGCTGGCGTTGTCGCCGAGGTTGAGCTCGTAGAGGTAAAAGCCTCGCGCCTCCCAATCCTCGTGGACACAGATGACGAGATCGAAGCGCGGCTGCATCCGCAGCCAGGCGACGTGGGCCTGGACCTCGGCTGTGTGCAGGGACTTGTAGTCGCGGTTGAGATCGGTGCCGGCGAAGTTCTCGCGGGTGCTCTTCAGAAAGCCCGTCGGGTTCAGCAGCGGACAGACGAACCAGGTGCAGCGGTCGTCAAAAAATCCCGCTTCCATGAGTTGCAGCAGGGCCAGCGGCGGCGCGGGCTCATCGCCATGCATGCCGGCGGAAACATAGACCCGCGGACGGATACCCGGCGTGCGCTTGGTGTAGGCGTTGAGCGGATGGCCGTTGATGCCGCCGTAGAGCTGGGCCTTGAAGCCTGCCCGGCGCGCGGCGTCGTCGAAACGCCGCATGAATACGGGTGGGTCGAGCGGCAGAAGTCCGGGCATGGAGAAAGACAGAGGATTCTTTGACAGAATGAACAGGATTAACAAAATGGCTGATTCTGCACTCAATTCCATTCGGTTCATTTTGTTAATCCTGTCCATATAGACCCATGTCTCAGGTTCGTGTCCGCTTCGCGCCCAGTCCCACGGGCTTCTTTCACATCGGCAGCGCCCGCACGGCGCTGTTCAACTGGCTTTATGCCCGCCACACGGGCGGCACGTTCATCCTGCGCATCGAGGACACGGATCAGGCGCGCAACAGCGAGGCCTTTCTCAACCTGATCTACGAGAGCCTGGACTGGCTCGGGATGGACTGGGACGAGGGCCCGGTTTTCCGCAAGAACGGCGGCGGCGACTACGGTCCCTACCGCCAGAGCCAGCGCGGCGACATCTACCAGCGCTACAAGCAGCAGCTCCTCGACAGCGGCCGCGCCTACGAGAAGGACGGCGCCATCTGGTTCAAGCTGCTCGGCGAGCGCTACAAGGTCTTCGATGATCACCGCAAGAAGGAGGTCGAGAAGGTGAAGACCGCGCCGGTCGTCATCGACGACCGGATCCGCGGCCGGGTCGAGCGTCAGGAGGATGAGGACTTCGTGATCTTCCGCTCCGACGGCAACCCGGTGTTCCATTTCGTGAATGTCGTGGACGACATCGAGATGAAGGTCTCGCACATCATCCGCGGCGAGGACCACCTGTCCAACACGAGCAAGCACGTGCGCCTTTACGAGGGTTTCGGCGTCACGGCGCCGGTCTTCGCGCACATTCCGCTCATCCTGAAGTCGCCCGAGATGGGTCAGGGAAAGATGTCGAAGCGCGACAAGGGCGCCCTGATCGAGGAATACCAGCAGCGGCATTTCCTGCCCGAAGCGCTGGTGAACTATCTCGCACTGCTCGGCTGGAATCCCGGCGACGACCGCGAGAAGATGCCCATCGCCGACATCGTGAAACTCTTTGACCTGCCCGGCGTGAACCAGAGCAACGCCAAGTTCGACGGCAAGAAGCTCGCGAACATGA
This sequence comes from Opitutaceae bacterium, assembly GCA_016795565.1. Taxonomy (GTDB): domain Bacteria; phylum Verrucomicrobiota; class Verrucomicrobiia; order Opitutales; family Opitutaceae; genus Lacunisphaera. Next base: position 117,142 of record JAEUGW010000002.1, read on the forward strand.
ACATGGTTTACCTGCTCGAGCAGCCGGCCGATCGGTTCGTGTCCTTGGCCAGGGACTACTTCGCCAAGCAGCCGACCGGCGCGACGGTCATGGCCAACGAAGCCTACTTCCGCGACATTATGCTGCTCGCCCAACCGAAGATCAAATCGGTGGACGAACTCGGTGCCTACACCGGCTATTTCTTCACCGACGATTTCTCCATCGATCCGAAGGTGACGGAGAAGGTGATGGCCAAGGGCGATCCGAAGGCGCGTCTTACCGAGCTGGGCGCCGCCGTGCCGGCGATGGATTTTTCAAGCGACGCCACCATCGAGACCGCCCTCAAATCACTCGCCGAGAGCAAGGGCCTCGGCTTCGGCGACTACCAGGCCGTGGCGCGCCTCGCGGTGTCCGGCACCAATGCCGGCCCGAGCCTCACGAGCATCTTCCGCGTGCTGGGGAAGGAGAAGGTATTGCAGCGGCTGCGGAAGCTTCTGGAGGTTTCCTGAACCCGGACGGGGCAAGGCGCCGACTTGACACCCCTCAGGTGTATGACAGGGTGTCAGACGTGAAGCTGACCACCCGCTCGCTCGTGCGCGACTTTCCGAAGGCCAAGGCCGCGGCCCGCAAGGGGCAGGCCGTGGAGATTGTGGACGGCAAGACTGGCGAGAAATTCCTGCTGACCGCCAAGCCGACCCGGACGTTCGGCGAACTGGCCGCGCGCGCCAAGGGGGTGTATGCCGGGCCACCCGACCTTTCCACCCGCGAGGGCTTCGGTGTCTGAGACCATTGCAGATACCGGTCCGTTGGTCGGTTGGATTAACCGACGCGACCAATGGCACGAATGGAGCGTAGGTGTCATGGAGGGGATGGAGCCACCGTTGCTAACCTGCGAGGCGGTGATTGCCGAAGCCGCTTGGCAGCTCGCGCCTTCGCGTGAAGCAGTGGACCGGCTCTACGGGCTGGTCGAAGCTGGCGCGCTGCGGATGGTGGACCTGCTGCCGGAGCATATGCCGCACATCCGAGCACTGGCGGCGAAGTATCGGCAGATGGATTTTTGCGATGCGGCGGTGGTCAGGTTGGCCGAGATTTTTCCGCAGGCCAAAGTTCTCACGACCGACTCGGAGCATTTCACAATCTATCGGCGCTTTCGTGACAAGCCGCTGGCCTTGATCCATCCCCAGAGCAAGTAGCGGCCCGAGCCTCACGAGCTTCTTCCGCGTGCCGGGGAAGGAAAGGGTGCTAGCGCGGTTGGGGAGGTTGCTGGCCGTTTGAGGTGGAACCGGGCCTCCGGACCGGTTTGCAGGACTTGCGGATGAAATCTGGGTTGCCTGCGCAAATTCTAACCAACCCGTCCGGAGGCCGGATTCCACCTTGCCTCACTTCGCCCAGGTGTCCTTGAGCGTGATGGTGCGGTTGAAGATCAGGCGGGAGTCGGGGGCTGAGTCCTTGTCCAGGGCGAAGTAGCCGAGGCGCTCGAACTGGTAGCGGTCGTCGGCCTTCGCCGTGGCGAGGGAGGCCTCGAGCTTGGCGGTGACGACCTCGAGGGATTTCGGGTTCACGACCTTCAGGAAATTCTCCTCGGCGGCGGGTTCGGCGACGGTGAAGAGGCGGTCGTAGAGGCGCACCTCGGCGTCGATGCACTGGGTGGCGCTGACCCAGTGGATGGTGCCCTTGACCTTCTTGTCGGCGTTGGGCTGGCCGTGGCGGGTGTCGAGCTGGGCCGTGCAACGTATCTCGATGAGGGCGCCGCTGGCGTCCTTCACGAGCTCGTCGCACTTGATGATGCAGGCGTATTTCAGGCGCACCTCGCCGCCGGGCTTCAGGCGGAAGTATTTCGGCGGCGGCACCTCGGCGAAATCGTCGGTCTCGATGAACACCTCGCGGGTCAGCGCGAGCGGGCGGGTCGTCGGGTTCTCGTCCTGCGGATTGTTGGTCGCCCTGCACTCGACGGTTTCGCCGGCGGCGATGTTGGTCAGCACGAGCTTGAGCGGCCTGAGGACGGCCAGCCGGCGCGCGGCGGTGGTGTTGAGTTCGCCGCGGACGGCGTTCTCGAAGACGGCGGCCTCGGTGAGGGAGTCGAATTTCGTGACGCCGACGCCGGTGACGAAGGCGCGGAGGGCGCTGGCCGGGATGCCGCGGCGGCGGAGGCCGGAGAGCGTCGGCATGCGCGGGTCGTCCCAGCCGGTGACGACCTTCTCGGTGACGAGGGTCAGCAGCTTGCGCTTGGAGACGAGCGTGTAGGCGAGGTTGAGCTTCGCGAACTCGTATTGGTGCGGCAGGGCGCGCGGCAGGCCGAGGGATTCGAGAACCCAGTCGTAGAGCGGACGGTGGTCAACGAACTCGAGCGTGCAGATGGAGTGGGTGATGCCCTCGAGGTAGTCGCTCAGGCAGTGGGCGTAGTCATAGAGCGGGTAAATGCACCATTTGTCGCCGGCGTGGTGGTGCGCGACGTGGCGGATGCGGTAGAGCAGGGGGTCGCGGAGCCACATGTTGGGCGACGCCATGTCGATCTTGCTGCGCAGCGAGCGGGCGCCGTCGGGGAACTCGCCGGCCTTCATCCGTGTGAACAGGTCGAGGTTCTCCGCGACGGAGCGGTTGCGGAAGGGACTGTCCTTGCCCGGCGTGTCGGGCGAGCCGCGGTATTTCTCGGTGTCCTCCGGGCTCAGGTCGCAGACGTAGGCTTTGCCGCGCCTGATGAGCTCGACGGCGTAGTCGTAGAGCTGGTCGAAGTAGTCGCTGGCAAAAAATGCCTCGCTGCCGGCACCCGGTGCCACGGGGGCAAGATAATAGTCGGGCTGGCCGTTGCTGGTGACCTTGGCGGGGTGCGCGCCCCGGGGCTTGAAGCCGAGGCAGTGGTCGGCCCAGCCGGCGATGAGCCACTGCACATCGCGCGTGATGGACTCGACATACTCGACGTCCTCCTTGACCGGGTTGGTGTCGTCGAAGCGCAGGTTGCACTGGCCGGCGTGCTCGCGGGCGATGCCGAAGTTGAGGCAGATCGACTTCGCGTGGCCGATGTGGAGGTAACCGTTGGGCTCGGGCGGGAAGCGGGTGACGATCTTGGCGTAGCGTTGCTCCGCGACGTGGCCCGCGACGATATCGCGGATGAAGTCACTGGGGGCGGGCGCGGGCGTGGTGGTCTCGGCGGACATTCCGGTCATAGAAGGGCAACGGCGCCGGTGATGCAACGCCGCAATTTATGCGCAGTGCCGCCCGCGCGAATCGCTTTGCCTTCGCGCCCATGGCCCGCCGACTATCCGTCTCGCATGACCGCTTCCCGCCCATGAGCCGCACCCACCAGGTCACCTCCACCTCCGGCGACAAACTGAAGCGGCTCGCACCCTTCGGCATCGGCCACACCAAGCCGAAGCATTTTCGCGATATGGCCGGGGTGGTCTGGGCCAACCGCGACAACTTGGGTTACGCGTGGAAAGTTATCAGCCGGGGCGTGTGCGACGGTTGCGCGCTGGGCGTGGCCGGCCTGCACGACTGGACGATTGACGGCGTGCATCTGTGCATGACGCGACTGAATCTGCTCCGGCTGAACACCATGCCGGCGATGGACCATTCGCTGCTCGGCGACGCGGAAGCGATGGCCCGGCTGGACAACCGGCAGCTGCGCCAACTCGGCCGGCTGGCCCACCCGATGTTGCGGCGCAAGGGCGAGCGGGGCTTTGCCCGCATCAGCTGGGAGGAGGCGCTGGCGCTGGCCGGGGCGAAGCTGCGCGCGACGGACCCGCGCCGCATGGCGTTCTTTCTTACGGCGCGCGGCATCACCAACGAAGTTTACTACGCCGGCCAGAAAGCCGCCCGTTTCCTCGGCACCAACCACATCGACAACGCCGCGCGCATCTGCCACGCGCCGTCCACCGTCGCGATGAAGCAGACGATCGGCCTCAGCGCCTCGACCTGCAGTTACAGCGACTGGATGGGCACCGATCTGATCGTGTTTTTCGGGTCCAACCCGGCGAACGACCAGCCGGTCAGCACGAAATACCTGCACCTTGCCAAGAAAAAGGGCACAAAGATTGTGCTGGTGAACCCGTATCTGGAGCCCGGCATGCAGCGCTACTGGGTGCCGTCCGAGCCGGACAGCGCGCTCTTTGGGACGAACCTCGCCGACCACTGGTTCCCTGTCGCGCAGGGCGGCGACATCGCGCTGCTCTACGGCGTGCTCAAACGGCTGCTCGACACGGGGCTGATTGACCGCGATTTCGTGCGGCGGTGCACGACGGGTTTCGAGGAGGTCGAGGCGCGCGCCCGCCAGCTCCCGTGGGAGGTGTTGGAGGCGGGCAGCGGCCTGCCGCGCAGCAGCATCGAGGAACTGGCCGACCTGATTGGCCGCGCCCGGTCGGGCGTGTTCGTGTGGAGCATGGGGATCACGCAGCACGCCTTTGGCGGCGACGCGGTGCAGATGGTCCTCAATGTCGCGCTGGCCCGGGGATTTCTCGGGCGGGATTTTTGCGGCGTCATGCCGATCCGCGGGCACTCCTCGGTGCAGGGCGGGGCCGAGATGGGCGCCTACGCCACCGCGTTCCCCGGCGGCCTGCCGGTCACGGACGCCAACGCCGCGGCGCTCAGCGCGCAGTATGGCTTCCCGGTGCCCGCCTGGCGCGGATTGACCACGACCGAGATGGTCGAGGCGGCGGCGCGCGGCGAACTTGAGGTGTTTTACCTGCTGGGCGGAAACTTCCTGCGCACGCTGCCCGAGCCGGAATATGTTCGCGCCGCGCTGGCGCGGGTGCCGCTCCGCATCCATCAGGATATCATCGTGACCGACCAGATGTTCATCGAGCCCGGCGAGGCCGTGCTGTTGCTGCCGGGCAAGACCCGCTATGAGCAGGACGATGGCGGCACGGAAACCAGCACCGAGCGGCGCGTGATGTTTACCCCGGAGATTCCCCGGCAGGTGGGCGAGGCGCGGGCGGAATGGAAAGTCCTTTTCGACGTGGCGGCGGCGGCGTTCCCCGAGCGGGCGGCGGCGCTGCGCGGGGTCACGGGGCAGGCCCTGCGCGAGGAGATTGCCCGGGTCGTGCCGTTCTATGACGGCGTGCAGCACCTGAAGAAAACCGGCGATGCCTTCCAGTATGGCGGGCGGCACCTGTGCCGGGAGGGGCTCTGCGCCACCTCCGACGGCCGGGCCCATCTCCGGCCGGTGGAACTGCCGGCGGCGCGGCCCAACGACGACACCTTCCATGTCAGCACCCGCCGCGGCAAGCAGTTCAACACGCTGATCTATGCTGACGTGGATCCGCTCAACGGCGCGCCCCGGGAGGCCGTGCTGATGAATCCCGATGACGCCGCGCGGCTGCATCTCAAACAGGGCGATCGCATCGCGCTGTGCAACGATCTCGGGCGCTACGACGGGACGGTGTTTCTTGCCGCCCTCGCGCCCGGCAACCTGCAAATCCACTGGCCGGAGGGCAACGTGATCGTGCATCGCGGGCGGGTGGACGCGCTCAGCGGCGTGCCGGACTACAATGCCCGGGTGCGCGTCGAGGTCTCGCGGTGAAGCCGGCCGCCCTGGTGAAAAGCTGGTCCGTCCGCCGCGTGCGGGCCGGCCGGACTGCGGCGGTTGAGGCCGATGTGCTCGCGGTCGAGGAACCGCTGGAATTGCGCGTGCGCGGCCGTGCCGTGGCCGTGATCATGCGCACGCCGGGGCACGACCCGGATCTGGCCGCGGGCTTCCTGCTGACGGAGGGGGTGGTGCGCTCTCCCGACGATATCTACGACCTCCTCCAGTGCCGCACCACGAAGCGCGCGGAGAAGGGCAACGTGATCGAGGCGGTCCTCGCGAAAGATGTGCCGGTCGATTTCGAGTCGCTGACGCGCCACGTCTTCAGCGGCTCGAGCTGCGGGCTCTGCGGCAAGGCGACCATCGCGGCCGTCCAGCAGCGTTTTCCGCGGATTCGGCGACCGCTGCGGGTCGCCGCCAAGGTGTTGTGGCAACTGCCGGCGCTGTTGGCGGAGGCCCAACCGACCTTCAAGTCCACCGGCGGCCTCCACGCGACGGCGCTCTTTGACGAACAGGGCAGGCTGCTCGTGGCCCGCGAGGATGTGGGCCGGCACAATGCCATGGACAAGGTGCTCGGCCATGCGATGCGCGCCGGCTGGCTGCCGCTGGAGCGGCATGTCCTGCTGGTGAGCGGCCGGGTTTCCTTTGAAATCATGCAGAAGGCGCTCGCCGCCCGTGTGTCGGTGGTGGCGGGAATTTCCGCTCCCACCAGCCTCGCGGCCGAGTTTGCGCAGGCGAACAACCAGACGCTGGTCGGCTTCCTGCGCGGCGACCGCCTGAACGTCTATGCGGGCCGGCTGGCCCAGGCCCGATGAGAGTCGCCGCCCTCTACGTTTCGCCGGGCCATAATTATTTCGGCCGGCACGGTCTGGCCCCGGGCGAGCATCCGGTGGTGGCGGTGCCGACGGTGGAGTGTGTCGCCGGGCGTGGGCTCGCGGGCGACCGGTTCCTTGACTACAAGGAGGACTATGCCGGGCAGATCACATTTTTTGCGGGCGAGGTTTATGACGGAATCTGTCAGGCGCTGAACTGCGCGGACCGGCCGCCGGCGGTGTTTCGCCGCAATGTGCTCACGCGCGGGGCCGACCTGAACGCGCTGATCGGACAGGAATTCGAGGTGCAGGGCGTGCGCTTCCTTGGCACGCGCGAATGTTCGCCCTGTTACTGGATGGACCGGGCGTTCGCGCCCGGCGCGGAGGCTTGGCTCAAGGGGCGCGGCGGCTTGCGCGCCCGCATCCTCACCTCCGGCTGGCTCAAGGTGGACGCGTCATGCTGAGCGGCCTGATCCTGGCCGGTGGACGCTCGTCGCGCATGGGCCGCGACAAGGCCGGGTTGGTGCTGCCGGATGGACACACGCTGTTGCAGCGGCAAGCCGACATTCTGCGCGCGGCGGGAGCGTCGACGCTGTTCGCCTCGGTGAGACGGGGAACAGGTGTGGATCTGCCGGGTGTGACGTTCGTGCACGACCGGGTGGCCGACGCCGGGCCGATTGCGGGCATCGCGGCGGGTTTGTGCGCCGCGCCGGCGGGGCTGGTGATCGTCGTGGCGGTGGACATGCCACACCTCGGTGAGGAGCATTTGCGGAAGCTCGTTTCGCTGGCGACCGACGCGTGCGGCGTGGTGCCGGTGCAAGACGGACAGATGGAGCCGCTGGCGGCGGTTTATCCGGCGGCACTGGCCGATTCCGCCGAGGACGCGCTGGGCAGCGAGCGTCGGGCGGTGCATGCGTGGGTCACGCGCGAAGTGAAGCAGGGGCGTCTGCGGTTGTGGGACACGCCGCCCGACTGGGCCGGCGCGTTGCGCAGCTGGAACACGCCCGGGGATGTTTCGCCCCGCGCCGGCCCGGAGCCGATGTAACCTATTGGGTTACAAACTCGGTGGAGCAAGAACTGGAAAAATGGGGGAGCTGGCTGAGCGGCCAACTCAGTTGCCCTTGCCGTGGGGCGGGTGGGTCCGGCCCCGGGCGGCGGGGCTGATACCGTCGGCCTGCATTTCCTTCAGGAGGCTGGTGAGGTAGGGGATGAGCTGCTTCTTGCGGCTGACGACGCCGCGCAGGTCGAAGATCTCATCCTGCTCGATGTGCGGATAGGAGATGCGGCGGATGAGCTCGGGGTCGGCCTTCACCAGCATGAGCGAGTTCTGCGTGTTGATGTCGGTGACGAGCAGCACGGCGAAGGTCAGCTTCTCATCGGCCCGGAGTTCGCCGAGGGCCTTGGTCAGGGCCTTGGCGTGCTGCCAGAAATTGTCGAAGCCGAGTTCCTCGACCTGGGAGACGGCAAAGCGGACGTCCTCCTCGTCGTAGATCTTGAAGTCGGCGCGGACGACCTTGTCCGGGGTGCTGGCGAGGATGACGGAGCCGGAACTGAAGATGAGCTTGGCGAGGGCCTTGGCCTTCACCTCGGCGTGGCTTTCCAGCCAGGCGAGGATCTCGGCGTCCTTCGGGGTGGAGGTGGGGCTTTGCAGCAGGAGGGTGTCGGAGATGAGGCCGGACATCATGAGCCCGGCCAGGTCGGCGCTGGGCTTGAGGCTGTGGCGCCGGAAGAGGTCGGCGACGATGGTGCAGGTGGAGCCGACGGGCTCGTTGAGGAAGAGGATGGGCTGGGGCGTGGCCATGGGGCCGAGGCGATGGTGGTCGATGATCTCGGTGATGGTGACCTCGTCGGCGCCGGGCACGGCCTGGGTGAGCTCGTTGTGATCCACGAGCACGAGGCGGGTGGGCACGGGCTTGAGCAGGTCGGTCTTGGTGAGGACGCCCTGCAGGGTGCCGTCGTCCCCGGTGACGATCATGGCGGCGGGGCCGCCCTGGGCGAATTTGCGCCGCACCTCGGCGATGCGCGTGTCGGTGTTCAGCGCCGTGAACTTCCGCTCGAAGAGGCCTTCGATGGTGGCGGCGGTGCGGACAAACCAGGCGGTGGTGGCCGTGTCGTGCGGGCTGACCAGGATGCTGACGCCCTGTTTCTTCGCGAGGGCGAGGATGGCGGGCTCGACGGGCAGGTTGCCGCTGATGATGAGGGCGCGGATGCCGAGCTCGATGGCGCGTTGCTGGACGTCGCGGCGGTCACCCAGGATGATCAGCGACTGGTCGGCGGAGATGTTGTCCTGGGCGGAGATTTTCCAGAAGGTGCCGAGATCCATGGCCCCGATGCGGACGAAGAGCTCCTCCAGGCGGTGCTCGTCCACGACGTGCAGGACCGTGGCCTGCAGGGTCTGGACGATGCGGGCGAGGCTGGTGCGGACCTGGCGCATGGCGCGAGGCTTGTCGAGGCGGGGGATGAAGTGGTGGCCAAGCGAGGCCAGGGTCAGCGAGCCGAGGGCGCGCTTGCGGGCGGAGATGACGGGAAGCACGGAGATGCCGTGTGCGTCGATCAGTTTCAGGGCCTCGGCGCAGGTGGCATCCTCGACTACGGCGAGAGGCGAGGGCGTCATCATGTCGTGCACGCGAGGCGACACGTCGCTCAGGTAAAGCGGGAGCGGGGTGCGAAAGCGCTCCAGGATGGCGTCGATGCGGGCGTTGGAGTTGCCGCAGCGGGCCGCGATGTAGCCGGCCTCGCCGCGGGCTTCCTTGAAGGCGGCGTAGGCGATCGCCGAGCAGATGGAGTCGGCATCGGGGTTCTTGTGGCCGATGACGTATGTGGGAGCCTTGCGGGTGGCTTCGGGACTGGGGAGGGCAGGGACCATGTTGGAGACCCGGCAGCCTACGGGGCGGCGGAGGCGGAGGTGAAGAACATAAAAAAGCCCGCCGGGTTGGCGGGCGTGGGACGAGGGCCGGGGCGCTACGGCGCGTGCTGCGCGGGGGTGCCGCCGACCGTGCCGAGCCTGGCGGATCGGGTGCCATAGACCCGGGCGGTGAGCGGGAGGGCTTGGAGCAGAGAGCTGCCTTTTTTGCCGTTGTTGAGCGTGAGCTGGGCGGCGGCCTCGGTCAGGTTGGGGTAGAACTGGATGTTGCCGCCGAGAAAGGCGATGTGGCCGCCGGTGTCCTTGTAAACGGCGTTCGTGGCATCCCAGGTGCCGCTGGCGAGCAGGCCACGGGTGAAAGCGACGGGGGTGGTCGGCGCATCGCTCATGCGCAGCCCGCCGACGAGTTCAAAGCTCAGGTCGGGTTTGGCGACAAAGCTGGGGTCGAGGGTGCCGCGGTTGGTGGGTGAGACAATGGCGGCCGGGGCGACGCCGTCGTAGAGCGGGTCGTTCTTGGCGAAATAGAACGTCGGGTCCGTGAGGATGCCGCGTTGGGCGAGGATGCCCGCCCAGAGGTAGGCGCCCTGGCCGCCGGTGACGGGCGCGGGGTTCTGGGCGAGGATGCCCGCCGGGTCGGGCAGGCGGTCGTTGTTGTCGGCGGCGTAGAGGGTGGCGGCCTTGACGATCTCGCGGAGGTTGTTGGCGTCCACGGTGCGCTGGGCGGTCTCGCGCACCTTGCCGACGGTCGGGAAAATCAGGGCGGCGAGGATGCCGATGATGGCAATGACGGTGAGCAGCTCGATGAGCGTGAAACCGCGGCGGGATTGACAGCGGGGAATTCCCATAAAATCCGGCACCGGCACAGTGCATAGCCCGAAGGAACGAACACAAGACCATTCTGGGGACGGGGCTGGACAACGGCCGGGCCTTTGCTGGAATCCGCCCCATCATGGTCATTTATCTTGATGGCAAGTATGTCGATTCCGCCGAGGCGAAGGTTTCGGTCTTTGATCACGGCCTGCTTTACGGCGACGGCGTGTTCGAGGGCATCCGCATCTACGGCGGCAACGTCTATCGGCTCGACGACCATCTGGAGCGGCTGGAGATGTCCGCCAAGGCCATCCTGCTCACCGTGCCGCTCGACCGCGCCGCGCTGGCGGCGGCGGTCTGCGAGACCTGCCGCCGGAACAAACTCACCGACGGCTACATCCGGCTCGTCATCACGCGCGGCGTGGGCGACCTCGGCCTGGCCCCCTGGCTGTGCGAGAAGCCCTCGCTCTTCATCATCGCCAGCAAGATATCCCTCTACCCGCAGGAGCACTACGACAACGGCCTCAGCATCGTCACGGTGCCCACGCGCCGCATCGCGCCCGACGCTCTGCCCTCGACCGTCAAGTCGCTGAATTATCTCAACAACATCCTCGCCAAGATCGAGGCCCGGCAGGCCGGCGCGCTGGAGGCCATCATGCTCAACCAGCAGGGCTACGTCGCGGAGTGCACCGCCGACAACATCTTCACCGTCCACAAGGGCGAGATCATCACCCCGGCCGCCTCGCAGGGCGCGCTCAAGGGCATCACCCGCGCCACCATCTTCGACATCGCCAAGGAACTCGGCATCCCGATGAAGGAGGCCGACCTGACGCGTTACGACGTCTGGTGCGCCGACGAATGCTTCCTCACCGGCACGGGTGCCGAGGTGATCCCCGTGGTGAAGCTGGACGGCCGTGTCATCGGCCACGGCAAGCCCGGCCCGATCACCGCGCGGGTGCTCGCCAGCTTCCGCCGGCGCGTGCTGGTCGAAGGCACGCGGATCTGAGATCGCATCGGCGGCCGGCGCGGTGCTTGCGCCGGCCTGAGCGCGGTTGACCGCAGAGAGTGTTCCCACCAACGGCGATCAGCCTGGTTGCGGTCAGGGCCGGGTGCAAATCGGTTCCGGCTTTGCCGCCTCCGCGCTTGCTTCGCCCGCCCGACCTTGGCACACGTCTGGCGGGGAAGTATGGACCTGCGCCCGACGCGTTTGCATTTCCGGGACGGGCCATTACTCTCCCGCTTAAACCACCCACATGGCCAACCCACTCAAGTGCGACCTCTGCGCGAAACCCGCCACCGTCCACCTCACTCAGATCGTCAACAGCAAGATTCACAAGGTTGACCTGTGTGAGGCCTGTGCGCAGGCCAAGGGCGTGACCGATCCCAGCGGCTTTTCGCTGGCCGACCTGCTGCTCAAGGCCTCGCTCAACCCGGAACCCAGCGGGGATGCCCGGTGCGAGTCGTGCGGCTTCACGGCGCAGGATTTTCGCAAGACGGGACGCTTCGGCTGCCCGGCTTGCTACGGGCATTTCCGGGGCCTCCTCGACCCCCTGCTGGAAACCATGCACAAGGGCAGCGCGCACACCGGCAAGATCCCGCAGCGTGCGCTGGCCCGCAAGACACTCTACGAGCGCCTCACCCGGCTCGAATCCGACCTGGACCAGGCCATCAAGGCCGAGCGCTTCGAGGATGCGGCGCGCTACCGCGACGAACTCTCGCAGGCCAGGTCGGCAGCGACCCGCCCGGCCCAGGACAAGCATGAAGATTAACGAGCTCATCGCCGCCCATTCGGAACTGACCGACGCCGCCGCCGGCAAGAGCGCCGTGGTGCTGATGACGCGCATCCGGCTCGCCCGCAATCTGGCCGCGCAGCCCTTCCCCGGCTGGGCCAAGGAGGCGCAGAAGCGCGAGATCCGCGACCAGTGCATGCAAGCCGTGGCCTCCCTGCCGCAGATGAAGCGCGGGCTCGCCCTCCCCGTCGAGAGCCTGGACGAGTTGCAGAAGCAGATCCTCGTCGAGCGCCACCTCATCAGCCGCGAGCTCAGCCACGCCAAGTCCGGCTCCGGCGTTGTCATCAGCAAGGACCAGTCCTGTGTCGTCATGGTGAACGAGGAGGATCACCTCCGCATCCAGGTCCTGCGCGCCGGCTTCCAGTTCAAGAAGGTGTGGGCCACCATCAACGCCCTCGATACCGCCCTCGAGGAGCACCTTGACTACGCCTTCTCGCCTCAGCTCGGCTACCTGTCGGCCTGTCCGACCAATCTCGGCACCGGCATCCGCAGCTCGGCGATGATGCACCTGCCCGCGCTGGTCATCTCCGGCCAGATGGACAAGGTCGTGCGCGCCGTCAACCAGCTCGGCATGGCCGTGCGCGGCCTCTTCGGCGAGGGATCCGACGCCAGTGGCAGCATCTTCCAGATTTCCAACCAGACCACGCTGGGCGAGAGCGAGGAGGGCATCATCAAGCACCTCCACGGCGTCCTGACCACCATTGTGGAGCAGGAGCTCAACGCCCGGGACAAGCTGCTGGAGGCCGACCCGAACAAACTGCGCGACAAGATCGGCCGTGCCTTCGGCATTCTCCAGAACGGTTGGCTGCTCAACTCCAGCGAGGCGATGAACCTGCTGTCGCTCATCCGGCTGGGCATCGACCTCGGCATGTTTGCCGACACCCAGCGCGCCGTCGTGGACCGGCTGTTCATTGAATGCCAGCCCGGCCATGTCCAGCACGCCGCCAAGGGCGCGTTCGAGCCCAACCAGCGCGATGTCCTGCGCGCCGAGCGGCTGCGCGCGGAATTTGCCAACGTGCCCGCGCCTGATTTTACCAACGCCACCCAATAGCCGACCTCCCGACTTCCTATGGAACCCATGAACAACTTCACGCCCCGCGCCCAGCAGGTGCTGGCGCTGGCCCGCAAGGAAGCCGACCGCTTCCACCACAACTACGTCGGCACCGAGCACCTCCTGCTCGGGTTGATCAAGCTGGGCCAGGGCGTCGCCGTGAGCGTGCTCCAGAAGATGGGCCTCGACCTCGAGACCGTGCGCGCCGAGGTGGAGAAGCAGGTGGGCGTCGGCCAGGAATCCAAGACCCCGGTCGGCAGCATTCCCTACACGCCGCGCGTGAAAAAGGTCCTGGCCCTCGCCGGCAAGGAGGCCAAGGCCCTCAATCATTCCTACGTCGGCACGGAGCACATCCTCCTCGGGCTGCTCCGCGAAGGCGAGGGCGTGGCCGCCCGCGTGCTCAAGACCCTCGAGGTGGACATCGAGCGCACGCGCAACGAAATCCTCCGTGAACTCGATCCCCAGTTCTCCTCCGGCCAGGGCGACGCCCCGGCGGCGGGCGGCTCGGGTGGCGAGGAAGTCGCCCCGCGCAGCGGCGGCGAAGGTGACAAGAAGGAAGTCAAGACCCCGGCCCTGAAGGCCTTCGGCCGCGACCTCACGGAGCTCGCCCGCAAGGGCGAGATGGACCCCGTCGTGGGCCGCCAGAAGGAAATCAGCCGCGTCATCCAGATCCTCTGCCGCCGCACCAAGAACAACCCCGTGCTCGTCGGCGAGGCCGGCGTGGGCAAGACCGCCATCGTTGAGGGCCTCGCGCAGGAGATCGCCAAGGGCAACGTGCCTGAGATCCTCGCCGACAAGAGGGTCATCACCCTCGACCTCGCCCTGATGGTCGCGGGAACCAAATACCGCGGCCAGTTCGAGGAACGCATCAAGGCCGTGATGGACGAGATCAAGCGCGCCAAGAACGTCATCATCTTCATCGACGAGCTCCACACCATCGTCGGGGCCGGCGCCGCCGAGGGCGCGATGGACGCCTCCAACATTTTCAAGCCGGCCCTCTCCCGCGGCGAGCTCCAGTGCATCGGCGCGACCACGCTCAACGAATACCGCAAATACATCGAGAAGGACAGCGCGCTCGATCGCCGCTTCCAGATGGTGAAGGTCGAGGCCCCCTCCGTGGACGACACCATTCTCATCCTCAAGGGCATCCGCGGCAAATACGAGGAGCACCACAAGGCGATCTTCACCGACAAGGCCCTCGAGGCCGCCGCCAAGCTCTCCGACCGCTACATCACCGGCCGTTTTCTGCCCGACAAGGCGATTGATGTGATGGACGAGGCCGGCTCCCGCGCCCGGATCACGACGCTGAACCGCCCCCCGGAGATCGAGGAGCTCGGCAAGGAGATCGAGGCGGTTTGCGGCCAGAAGGAACAGGCCATCGCGGCCCAGCACTTCGAGGAGGCCGCCAAGTTCCGCGACCAGGAGAAGCAGCTCCGGCTCAAGCAGGACGAGGCCATCCAGAACTGGAAGAAGACCCGCGACGAGCACCGCATCACGGTGGACGACGAGATGATGACCGTGGTTGTCGCCGAGTGGACCGGCATCCCGCTCAATCGCCTGGAAAAGAAGGAGAGCGAGCGCCTGCTCACCCTGGAGAACGAACTGCAGCAGGCCATTGTCGGCCAGAACCCCGCGACCATCGCCATCGCGCGCGCGCTGCGCCGTTCCCGCGCCGACCTCAAGGATCCGCGCCGGCCGATCGGCTCCTTCATGTTCATGGGCCCGACCGGCGTCGGCAAGACGGAGCTCGCCAAGCAGCTCGCCGCTCAGATGTTCGGCTCGCAGGACGCGATCGTGCAGATCGACATGTCCGAATACATGGAGAAGTTCGCCGTCTCCCGGCTGGTCGGCTCGCCCCCGGGCTACGTCGGCTACGAGGAGGGCGGCCAGCTCACCGAGACCGTCCGCCGCCGCCCCTATTCCGTCGTCCTCTTCGACGAGATCGAGAAGGCGCATCCCGACGTCGTGCAGCTCCTGCTCCAGATCCTCGAGGATGGCCGCCTGACGGACTCGCTCGGCCGCACGGTGGATTTCCGCAACACCATCATCATCATGACGACCAACGTCGGCGCGCAGCTCATCCAGCGCCAGACGACGATGGGCTTTGCGGCGGCGACCGCCTCGGACTTCCACGACTTGGACAAGCTGAAGGAAAAGGTGCTCGAGGAGGCCAAGCGCATCTTCAAGCCCGAGTTCCTGAACCGCATCAGCGACCTCGTGGTCTTCCGGCCGCTCAACAAGGAGGACCTGCTCAAGATCGTCGAGATCGAGGCCGCGAAGGTCATCAAGCGGCTGTCCGCCCGCAACATTCACCTCGAATTTTCCCCCGAGTCGAAGACCCTCCTCATCGAGAAAGGTTACGACGAGAAATACGGCGCGCGCCCGTTGCGCCGCGCTGTCGAGCACTACCTCGAGGATCCGCTCGCCGAGGCCATGCTCAAGGGCGAGGTCAAGGAGGGCGAACCCATCCTCGTCGTCCGCAACGGCGACAAGCTGGAGTTCAAGAGCAAGTCGCCCACGGCCGAAAGCGGCGTGGCCCCGTAAAGTTTGTCCCGACGCCGCCGGCACCCTTGCGTGCCGGCGGCGTTTTGTTTTGCTCGAGGGCATGATAACTGGCGGCAAACGGCTGTTTAGTCTGATCGTGCTTTCGTTGGCTCTGGCTGGCTGCGCCTCCTATAACGACCTGAACGGACGGAAGGGTATGAGCAGCACTGGCGGCTTCAGGGATCAAAAGCTTGGCGATGGATTGTTCCTCATCACGGCCATGTCGGGCTTCGCCCCGTGGGAAAACCAAGCTGGTGCGCGCAAAACGTTCAGCCGGCGGGCCGTCGAGCTATGTGGCGACGACCGCTTTACTGTGCTCTGGTTTGATGAGCAGTCGATGAGCGCCACCGGTTTGGACGCCCATATCGTGACCACGGCCATAGGCTACGCCCTGGATAAGGATTCACCGCTCAGCGGTGACGAAGCGAAGCGGATTATCAACGCGGAGCGGGAGCGGTTGTCCCTTCAGCCCATTTTCAGATAACTGGGCGCATATGCTCCTTCCTCCTGCTTGGGTGGCTGCCGGCCCTGGGGCAGTAAAACGGGGTCGGCGCATGTGGTCTGTGGTGCGCTGAGTGGGAGGTGATTGCCACAGACCACATGCACCGACCACTTAAGGAGCGTTCTTAAGGAGCGTTGGCAGCGAACATGCGCTTGGATTCTTGTATGTCTGCACCGATGCGAGAAGGCGAGGAAAACAGCCCGGACCGGGTTCCGAGAATGGGCGTCACAGCTCGTCGGAGGAACCCGGTTCGGGCGGGATTGCGTCGGCCCGGCCGAGTGGTTGGACTGGGGC
>JAEUGW010000035.1 GCA_016795565.1 Opitutaceae bacterium
GTGCCCTCACCCTGCTTGGAATATTGTGCGGTTTACGGTGCAGGGTGAGGGCACCCCGCCTACAAAATTTGTTACTCGCCTCCCTCCTCGCCGCTGCCGCGCCCGCCGCCGAGATCCGCGTGGTGGGCTCCGATTTGCTGGGTGAGGGCTTCGCGCGCGCCGTGGCGGAGTTTGCCCGGGAGGACGGCACCGCCGTGCAACTCGACCTGCGCGGCACCCGCCCCGGTGCCGACGCCCTCGAGACCGGCCGGGCTGACGTGGGGATTTTCCTGCTGCCGGCGGCCGAGCGAGCACCGTCCGGTGTCATGGTGAGCCGGACGATGGGTTACCAAGTGGCGGCGGTGGTCGTGGCACCGACCTCACCCCTGACCCAGGTCACGGTCGCGCAGTTGCGCGGGATTTTCGGGGAGGCGGGGCCGAAAGACCGCACACCGCTGGCCGTTTCACGCCGGGCCGGCCTGGCCTGGCCGCTGTTTCAGCGCGTCATTCTGCAGGATGCGGCGCCGAAAGGGGCCGTGGAATTTTCCCCGTCGGGTGCTGCGCTCGCGCAGCGGCTGAGGGAGACGGAAAACAGCATTGGGGTGGCGGGACTGGCGGCGGCGGGTGCGGGGCTGAGGGCGCTCGCGGTGGCGGCGGGGCCGACCGACCCGGCCTGCCTGCCGACTGCGGAGAATGTCCATGCCGGAGCCTACCCGCTGCGGATGGTGCTGCATGTGAGTTTCCCCCGGGCGCAGGCCCCGGAGTTGCAGCGATTTTTGAAGTTCCTGCTGTCCGACGAGGCTGCCGCAGCATTGGCCCCGGCGGATTTTATCCCCCTGCCCGCAGGCGTGCGCAACCAGCTGGTGTTTGAACTGGAGGAGATGAGGTAGGGGGTGTGGATTCTTGGTGGGTCGGTCTCCTGACCGACCGCGGCCGGCCGGGAGGCCGGCCCTCCACCAAGCAGGGCCGTTGGGGGCAACGGCCCCTACCACAACCCTTGCGCATGGAGGCTTGTCAGGGCAGGGCGGGGGCCTTTCACTGCCCGGCTACCTAACAGCCATGGCCGCGATCACCAAGAGCTACGAATCACACGACGTTGAGAAGAAGTGGTATGCGGCGTGGCTGGAAGCGGACGCGTTTGCCGGCAAGGTCCAGCCGGGCAGGGCGCCCTACACCATCATGATCCCGCCGCCCAACGTCACCGGCGTGCTGACGATGGGCCATGTGCTGAACAACACCCTGCAGGACATCCTCATCCGCCGCGCCCGGCTCGAGGGCCGCGCGGCGCTGTGGCTGCCCGGCACCGACCACGCCGGCATTGCCACGCAGACCGTGGTGGAGCGCGAGCTGCGCAAGGAGAAGAAGACGCGCCACCACCTCGGCCGTGAGGAATTCCTGAAAAAGGTCTGGGCCTGGCGCGAGGAGAAGGGCGGCATCATCCTCAAGCAGTTGCAGGCGCTCGGCGCGTCGGCGGACTGGAGCCGCACGCAGTTCACGATGGACCCGGCCTATTCGCAGGCGGTGCTCAAGGTGTTCGTCGATCTTTACGGCAAGGGCCACATCTACCGCGGCAAGCGCATGGTCAACTGGTGCCCGGTCAGCCTCACGGCGCTCTCCGACGAGGAAGTGATCATGAAGCCCGTGAAGGGCACGATCTACCAGGTGCGCTACGAGCGCGCCGACGCGCCCGGCCAATTCATCGAGGTCAAGACGACGCGTCCCGAGACGATCCCGGGCGACGTGGCCATCGCCGTGCATCCGGACGACCCGCGCTACGCCGGCTGGGTGGGCAAGAAGGTGAAGCGCCCGATCGGCCCCGCCGCCGACATCCCGATCATCGCCGACGCGGCGGTGGACAGGGAGTTCGGCTCCGGCGCGCTCAAGATCACGCCGGCGCACGACAAGGTGGATTTCGAGGTCGGCCAGCGGCACAAGCTCGCGCCGATCGACGTGCTCACGCCCGACGCCAAGCTCAACGAGCTCGCCGGCCCCGAGCTCGCGGGCCTCGACCGCTTCGCCGGCCGCAAGAAGGCGGCCGAGCTGCTCAAGGAGCGCGGCGCCCTCGTGAAGGAGGAGGCCTACGAGAACAACGTCGGCTACTCCGAGCGCGCTGACGTGCCGATCGAGCCCCGCCTCACGTGGCAGTGGTGGCTGAAATATCCGCGCATCGAGGAGGCCAAGACGGCCGTGCGCGACGGGCACATCAAGTTCCACCCCGAGCGCTGGGCGAAGGTTTACCTGCACTGGCTGGAGAACATCCAGGATTGGTGCATCAGCCGCCAGCTCTGGTGGGGCCACCGCATCCCCGTGTGGTATCGCAAGGGTCTCGACAAGGAGACGCTGACCGCCGCCGACATCGCCGACCCGCAGAAGGTGCACGTCTCGCTCGCAGGTCCGGCGGACAAGGACAACTGGGTGCAGGAGGACGACGTGCTCGACACGTGGGCCTCGTCGTGGCTCTGGCCGTTCGCGACGCTCGGCTGGCCGGACAAGGACGCGATGGCGAAGGCCGGCTACGATTATTTCTACCCGACCACGACGCTCGTGACCGGCCCGGACATCATCTTTTTCTGGGTGGCGCGCATGATCATGGCCGGCCTGGAGTTCACGCATCCCGGGCAGCCGCTGGAGAAGCGGATTCCGTTCAAGCACGTCTATTTCACCGGCATCATCCGCGACGCCCAGGGCCGCAAGATGTCGAAGTCGCTCGGCAACTCGCCCGACCCGCTCGACCTCATCGCCAAATACGGCGCGGACGGCCTGCGCTTCGGCATCGTGTCCATCGCGCCCCAGGGGCAGGACATCCGCTTCCAGGAGGACCGCATCGAGGGCGGCAAGAACTTCTGCAACAAGCTCTGGAACGCCTGCCGCTTCCGCCAGATGAGCGGCGACATGGCCGACAATTCCTCCTGCGCCGCCATCATGGCCCGGCTGGAGCCCGCGCGGTTCGACGCCGACGACCACGCCATCCTCGACCGCCTGCTCGGCACGACACGCGAGGTGGACCGCTGCTTCGCAGAGTTCGAGTTCAGCGCGGCGGTGCAGGCCATCTACGGGTTTTTCTGGAACGATTTCTGCGACTGGTATGTCGAGGTCTCGAAGGCCAAGCTGCTGGAGCCCGCGACCAAGGCGAACTGCCTCGCCATCCAGGACCTGGTCCTGCGGCAGACGCTGCTGCTGCTGCACCCGTTCACGCCGTTCATCACCGAGGAGCTGTGGCACCTGCTCGGCTACGGGGCGGAGGGCACGTTCCTCATGCGGGACCTGCAGATGGAGAACTGCTCGCAGATCGCCAGCCGCGGGCTGGTGATCGATCACGCCGCGGCGGCGCAGGTGGCGCAGCTCAAGGCCGTGGTCTCGCAGGTGCGCGCCTTCAAGGCCGAGCAGGGCGAGGCCGCCAGCAAGACTTCCGAGTTTGTCGTCGAGGCGACCGACGCGCATTGGGCGCTGCTCGATGCCAACCTCGCCAAACTGAAGCGCATGATGGGCGCCGGTTCGGTCGTGCGCGGCGCGATGTCGCCCAATGCGCCGGTGACGGTCACGGCCTTCGGTTCCTGGAACCTCATCAAGCAGCTGAAAGGCGATCCGGCCGGGGAAAAGGCTCGGCTCACCAAGGAGCTGGCGGTGCTGGCCAAGCACATCGCCGGCACCGAGGCCCGGCTGGCGAACGAGGCTTTCGTCAGCAAGGCACCGCCCGCCGTGCTCGAGGGCGCGCGCCAGCAGCTCGCCGCCCAGCAGGCCAAGCACGCCGAAATCACGCGCCTGCTGGCGGCTCTGGGTTGAACCGGGGCCTTCGCGCGATACCTCGGCACTTGCCTGAGGCGGTTTATTCGCTCTAGCTAGCCGACTCCCATATGAAAAAAGCCCTGATCACCGGCATCACCGGCCAGGACGGTTCCTATCTCGCCGAACTCCTGCTCGCGAAGGGCTACGAGGTGCATGGCGTCATCCGCCGCGCCTCGACCTTCAACACCAGCCGCATCGACCACCTTTACCGCGACCCGCACATCAACGGCGTGAAGCTTTTCCTGCACTACGGCGACCTCGCCGACTCCGTGCAGATGGTGAAGCTGCTCTACAACCTGCAGCCGGACGAAATCTACAACCTCGCCGCGCAGTCGCACGTGCGCGTGTCCTTCGACATCCCGGAATACACCGGCGACGTCGTCGGCGTTGGCGCCGTGCGCATCCTCGAGGCCATCCGCGAGGCGGGTCTCGTCAAGAAATGCCGCTTTTACCAGGCGTCCTCGTCCGAGATGTTCGGCAAGGTCCAGCAGGTGCCGCAGACCGAGGCCACGCCCTTCTGGCCGCGCTCGCCCTACGGCTGCGCGAAGATGTATGCGCACTGGCTGACGGTGAACTACCGCGAGAGCTACAACCTGCACGCCTCGAGCGGCATCCTCTTCAACCACGAGAGCCCGCGCCGCGGCGAGACCTTCGTCACCCGCAAGATCACCCGCGCGGCGACGCGCATCAAGCTCGGCCTCCAGGACGCGCTCTTCATGGGCAATCTCGACTCCCAGCGCGACTGGGGCTACGCCAAGGAATACGTCGAGATGATGTGGGTCATGCTCCAGCAGGACCAGCCCGACGACTACGTGGTCGCCACGAACGAGACGCACACGGTCAAGGAGTTCATCGAGGAGACCTTCGGGCTGCTCGGCCTCGACTGGCAGAAGCACGTCAAATACGACCCCCGCTACGAGCGCCCCGCCGAGGTGGACCTGCTCATCGGCAATCCCGCCAAGGCGAAGAAGCAGCTCGGCTGGGAGCCGAAGGTGAAGTTCAAGGAACTCGTGAAGATCATGACCGAGGCCGATCTCGAACTCGCGAAGCGCGAGGCGCAGATCGCCGCGCTGCCCGAGACATCGCGGACGCCCTTCGCATGAAGCTCTTCATCGCAGGGCACAACGGCATGGTCGGCGGCGCGCTCGTGCGCCGCTTCCGGGCCGAATCGGGTGTGACGCTCCTGCTGCGCACGCGGCGCGAGCTCGACCTGACGAGCCAGGCCGCCGTCGCGGCCTTCTACGCCGCGGAGAAGCCGGACACGGTCATCATGGCCGCGGCCAAGGTCGGCGGCATCCACGCCAACAACACCTATCCGGCGGATTTTCTCTACGACAACCTCGCCATCGCGAACAACACGATTCACGGCGCCTTCGCCGCCGGCGTGAAGCGTTTCCTCTTCCTCGGCAGCTCGTGCATCTACCCGAAGCTCGCGCCGCAGCCGATGCCCGAGAGCTGCCTGCTCACCGGCCCGCTCGAGCCGACCAACGAGGCCTATGCCATCGCCAAGATCGCCGGCCTGAAGCTCTGCGAGTATTACCGGAAGCAGCACGGCGTGCTCTACCACGCGGCGATGCCGACCAACCTCTACGGCCCCGGCGACAACTATCACCTGCAGAATTCGCACGTGATGCCGGCGCTCATCCGCAAGTTCCACGAGGCGAAGCAGGCCGGCCGCGACCAAGTCCAGGCCTGGGGCACCGGTTCGCCGAAGCGCGAGTTCCTGCATGTGGACGAGCTGGCCGACGCCTGCGCCTTCCTGCTGGGAATGGCCAATCCGCCCGACCTGATCAATGTCGGCACCGGCACGGACGTGACCATCAAGGAGCTCACGGAGATCGTCGCGGAGGTGGTCGGCTTCAAGGGCCGCATCGCTTGGGACGCCACCAAGCCCGACGGCACGCCGCGCAAGCTCATGGATGTCTCGCGGCTCACCGCCCTCGGCTGGAAGGCGAAGGTCGGCGTGCGCGAGGGCGTGACCCGGACCTACGCCAACTTCCTCGCCGAGCAGGCCGCCGGCACGTTGCGGGGCTGAGGCTGCGTGCCAGAGGCGTTGACGTCCCCCGGACCATTCTCCACGCTGCCTCCCATCGGTCAGACACACTGCACATTCAACCCACACCCATCATGTCCAATCCCTCCGACACTCCGCCTCCCGCCCCCTCCGCGAAGGAAGACACCACGGTCGCCTTGCTCGCCTACATCACCATCATTGGCTTCATCATCGCGATTGTGATGCATGGCAACAAGAAGACCCAGCTGGGTGCCTATCACCTGCGGCAGGCGCTCGGCCTGTTCCTCACCGGCTTTGCCGGGGGCATCGTGCTGGCCATCATCCCCGTGGTCGGCTGGCTGATCCTGCCGTTCTTCTACCTGGCCATCGTCGTCTTCGCCATCCTGGGCATCATTGCCGCGGTCAATGGCAAGCAGAAGCCGCTGCCCCTGCTCGGCGAGAAATACCAGCAGTGGTTCTCGGGTGCCTTTGCCTGAGGCGTTGGCCCGTTGGGGCACCCGGCCGCCCGCCTGTCGCGGGCGGCTTTTTTGCGCGCCGACTTTCCGCTTGCGGCGGAGGCGGTGCTGCCAAGGGTGGGGGCGTCCATGATCGCACCCGAAACCTTTTCCCACATCGAAAACATAAAGAAGCGCGCCGGCTACTTATGGAGGTTTCTTTGACGTCGAACAAAAGCAGCGCGAGATAGAGGCGATGGAGGCGCAGATGGGCGCCCCCGAGTTCTGGAACAACACCGAGAAGGCCCAGAAGCACATCGCGGCGGTCAACGGCCTGAAGCGCACCATCGGCGGGCTCGTGGCCTTTCAGAAGCGTCTCGATGACGTCGCCGTCATGGTCGAGCTGGTCGAAGCCTCGACCCCGGCCGAGCAGGAGGAATACGCCAAGGAGCTCAACGCCACCGTGCCCGCCATGGTGGACGAGCTCGACAAGCTGGAGATCGCCTCGTTTCTCACGGGGCAGTTCGACCGCAACAACGCCATCTTCAGCATCCAGGCCGGCGCCGGCGGCACCGAGTCCAACGACTGGGCCGACATCCTCTTCCGCATGTATTCCCGCTGGTGCGAGCGCCGTGGCTTCGAGGTCGAGCTGATGGATGTGCAGCCGGGCGACACCGCCGGCATCTCCAAGGCCACCATCCTCATCAAGGGCGAGAACGCCTACGGTTACGCCAAGGCCGAGCGCGGGGTCCACCGGCTCGTCCGCATCAGCCCCTTCGACTCCAACAAGCGCCGCCACACTTCCTTCTGCGCCGTGGACGTGGTGGCGGAGATCACCGAGGACATCGACGTGGAGGTGAAGGAGGAGGATATCCGCGTGGACGTCTACCGTTCCTCCGGCAAGGGCGGCCAGGGCGTCAACACCACCGACTCCGCCGTGCGCCTCACTCACGCGCCCACCGGCATCGTGGTTGTGTGCCAAAACGAACGCTCCCAGATCAAGAACAAGGCCGCCGCCATGCAGGTGCTCAAGGCCCGCATCTACGAAAAGCGCCAGGACGAGCAGCGCGCCGAGATGGACAAGTTCTACGGCGAGAAGGGCGAGATCGGCTTCGGCGCCCAGATCCGCAGCTACGTGCTCCAGCCCTACCAGATGGTGAAGGATCTCCGCACCGGCGTGAGCACGAGCGACACCCAGGCCGTGCTCGACGGTGACCTCGACCGCTTCATCACCGGCTGGCTCCGCGCCGGCTGCCCGCGGCACCGCAACAAGGACATCCAGATGGATGACTGACCGGTGCCTGGCACCGGCAACGCCCAACGCCCAACGTCCAACGCTGAACTTTCAACGCCCAACGCCGCAGTCTTTGTGCACCAAGTTCCGTCACTTGAATGTTCGGCGTTGAGCGTTAAGTGTTGAGCGTTTCCTCCGCCATGCCCGACCTGTCCCACGAAACCCTGCGCACCGCCTTTGCGGAGCAGTCGCTCTTCGAGGACAAGACCTGGCAGCTCTCGCCGTCGCCCTGGCCGCTGACACCGGCGCAGGTGACCGAGTTGGAGGCGATCGGCGCGGCGTGCCTCGAATTTCACACGGCGCTGGAAACGCTCTACCTCCGCTCGGCGGCGGGCAAAAACCTCCTCCGCAATAAGCCCCTGCTCGCGCCGTGGGTGGCGGACTATCTCGACCGCGGCAAGCCC
Organism: Opitutaceae bacterium; assembly: GCA_016795565.1. Taxonomy (GTDB): domain Bacteria; phylum Verrucomicrobiota; class Verrucomicrobiia; order Opitutales; family Opitutaceae; genus Lacunisphaera. The sequence continues at coordinate 7,912 of JAEUGW010000035.1, forward strand.
GCCGGGCTCGTGGCCCATGCACGCGACCCGAAGAACCGCGGGCTGCTGCCCACGGTGCTCCGGCCCGACTTGCTGCTGACGGACACCGGCTTTGCGCTCACGGAGCTGGACTCGGTGCCCGGCGGCATCGGCCTGACGGCGTTCCTCAACCGGCTTTACTCCCCGCGGGGTGAGGGCACCCCGCCAGCACCAGACCCGGCTGCCGTTGTGGGCGGGGTGCCCGCACCCCGCAGCGTTGAAGGTGACATCCTCGGTGCCGGTGATTTGATGGTGGAGAACTTCCATGCCTCGCTCGCTGCGCTGCGGCCGGCGGTGCGCAACCCGCTCATCGCGATCCTGGTCAGCGACGAGGCCGCCACCTACCGGCCGGAGATGCACTGGCTGGCCGAGCAGCTCCAGCGACTCGGCCGGCGCGTTTATTGTCTGCGGGTGGACGAGGTGTTTCCACTCGGCGGCGAGCTGTGCTTCGATGTCGAGGGCACGCCGGAGAAAATCGACATCCTCTACCGCTTCTTCGAGCTCTTCGACTGGGCCAGCATCAGGGTTGGGCGCGAGATTTTGGAAGCCTGGGCCGCCGGCACGGTGGCCATCGCCCCGCCGATGCGGCCGTTCCAGGAGGAGAAGCTGGCGCTGGCGCTCTTCCACCACCATCTCCTGCAAGACTACTGGGCCGAATCCCTGGGTGCACCCACGCGGAAACTGCTCCAGCGCCTGATCCCGCGTTCGTGGGTCATGGATCCCGCGCCCCTGCCACCCGGAGCGGTGCTGGACGGCCCGACCGTGGGCGACCGGTTGCTCAATGACTGGCGCGATTTGGCCGGCGCCTCGCAGAAGGAGCGCGACCTGATCATCAAGATTTCCGGATTTCATGAGACGGCATGGGGTGCGCGCAGCGTGGTGCTGGGCAGCGATTGCTCCCGTGAAGAGTGGCAGCAGGGCGTGGCGCAGGCGCTCAGCATGGCGCCGCACAACCTGCATCTCCTGCAGGAATACCGGAAGCCGAAGCGGGTGGAGCACCCCTTGTATGATCAGCCCAAGGATGGCTTGCCCGCCGAAGCCGTGGCGAAGGCGGGCCGGTTGCGGCTTTGTCCCTACTATTTCGTCATCGGCGGCCAGGCCCGGCTGTCCGGGGCGTTGGCGACCTTCTGCCCGCCGGACAAAAAAATCATCCACGGGATGGTTGATGCAGCCTTGCTCCCGTGTAGGGTTTTCTCCTTAACGTAAAGCCGTGCCGACATCCGCCGCGCCAACCCCTGTCCGCCTTATTATCAGCAACCGCGGCGCCTTGGGCCGCATCGTGCTTTTGGCCAGTCTCGGCTGGCTGGCGGGTTGGGCGCAAGGCGGGCTCGACCTGGAGAAGGTGCGGGCCCGCGCCGAGCAGGCCGACAGCGACGCGCAGAACACCCTGGGCAATGCCTACAACGAAGGTCAGGCCGGCCTGAAGCAGGATTACGCGGAGGCGGTGAAATGGTATCGCCGCGCCGCCGAGCGGGGATTTGCCCAGGCCCAATACAATCTGGGTCTCGCCTATGAACTCGGCCACGGGGTGCCGGCGGCGGAGCGCGACGCGTTCAAATATTACCTGCAGGCGGCCGAGCAGGGCTTTGGCCCGGCGCAATACAACGTCGGCAACATGTATGCCACGGGGCGCGGCATCGGCCAGGATCTGTTCGAGGCCAACCTCTGGTTCAAGCAGGCGGCGGAGAAAGGCATCGTGGAGGCGCAGTTCAATCTCGGCCTGGCCTATGAGGCGGGCCGGGGAGTGAAAAAGGACGAGACCCAGGCCGCGCGCTGGTATAAGCAGGCGGCCGACCGCGGTTTTGCCCGCGCCCAATACAATCTCGGCCTGTTGCTGGAGGACGGGCGCGGCGTGGCGAAGAACGAAGCCGCCGCCGCCGGCTACTATCGCGCCGCCGCCGAACAGGGCTTCGCGGCGGCGCAGAACAATTTCGGCCTCATGTGGGCCGATGGGCGGGGCGGCCTCGCCAAGGACCCGGCGCAGGCGTGGGTGTGGCTCAGCCTCGCCACGGAGAATGGCACCAATCCCGCCGCGCGCGACATGGTGGCCCAGGGCATGAGCGCCGAGCAGCGTGCGCGCGCCACGCAGCTGCTCGCGGCCCGCCGCGCCGGCAAGGCCGCGACGCCGGCCGTCGCCTCGGCTCCTCCGGTGGCCGCGCCCGGCCAGGCACCGACGCCGGCTCGCGCGCCGGAGTTGAACGCCGCCTTGGACGAGGCACGCGACGCCAACGCCCAATTGGCCGAGGCCAATCAGCGGCTTGAGGTGGACAAGGCCCGGTTGGAACAGCAACTCGCCCAAGGCGGAGCCCAAGCCGGCCTCGTTGAACAACTGCGCACGCAAAACGCCCGCCTGGCGGCGCAAGTGCAAACCCTCACGGCGGACAAGGAAGCGGCCGGCCGCGAGGTAGCACTGCTGAACCTGCAGGTCCGCGATGCACAGCAGGAGGCGGCGAAGGCCAAGGCCGGAGCGGGTGCGCCGACGGCGGATCAAACTCGCGCCGAGCAGCAGGTCGCTGATCTGACCGCGAAGCTGGCCCAAGCCAGTGAGACACTCGCCCAGCTGCAGGCGGCCAACCGGCAGCTGACGGAAGGCAACACCCGCCTGCAGCAGGAGATGGAAGCCAAGTCCGCCAATCCGGCCGCGCCCGGCTCGACTGGCGATCAGGCCGCCATCGTGGCCACCCTGCAGCGCGACAACGCCCGCCTGAACGACGAGGTGAAACGCTCCACCCGGGAGCTGCTGTCGCTCAACAGCCAATTGCGGGCCCTCCGCAATCAGGCCGCCAAGCCGACGGCGCCTGCCACTCCGGACAGCACCTCTGACGAACAAGTCGCCCAACTGACCGCCAAGCTGGAGCAGGCAGCCCAGTCGGCCGCCCAGGGGCAGCAACAGTTCGCGGCCCTGCAGGCCGAGAAGGCCGAGCTTGAAAAGTGGAGCCAATCGCTGGAGCAGACCCTCAACGAAAAATCCGCCCAGTCGGCCGGCGCCGGTGCCGAAGCCGAAGGCTTGCGGAAACAGCTCGCCGGCGCCAACCAGGCTCTCGAGAAAAGCGGCGCCACCGTGGCCGAATTGACCGGGGCCAACGACCGCTTGGAAAAGGAGCTCTCCGCCGCGCGTGCTGGCAGTGCGGCGCAGGGCGCCGCCCGCGACGAACTGGCCAGAATCAATACGGAACTCGCGGACTTGCGGCAGAAAAACGGGCAGCTGGTCCGCGACGGCGAGCAACTCGCGTCGTCCATGGACGGCAGCCGCCGCGACTTGCGCCAAGCGCAAGCCCGCGTCGCCGAGTTGGAGCAGCAGCTCACCACGGCTGGAAACGAGAACCGCGACCTGACCGCCCGGCTGGCGCAGGCGGAGCAGCCTCGCACGCCACAGGTCGATCCCGCCGAACTCACCGGCCTCCGCCAACAATTGGCCGAATCGCGGCAGGCGGCCGAGAAATCGGCCCGCGACCTACAGACGCAGACCAACAAGGCGGCCGAGGAGCACCGCAGCCTGGAGCTTGCCCAGGCGCGCGTCGCCGGGCTGGAACGTGATTTGCGCGCGGCCCGGGAGAATGCCGGCCAGGCCGAGGAATCCGCGGAGCTCAGGAGGCAACTCGCCGGCGCCAACCAGGCGCTCGAAAAGAGCGGCGCCACCGTGGCCGAGTTGACCGGGGCCAACGACCGCCTGGAAAAGGAACTCGCCGCCGCGCGCGCGGGCACTGCGGAGCAGGGCTCCGTCCGCGACGAACTGGCCAAGGCCAACACGGAACTCGCGGCCTTGCGGCAGAAGAACGAACAGCTGGTCCGCGACGGCGAGCAGATGGCGGCGTTCCTAAGCGGGAACCGGCGGGATTTGAACCAGGCGCAGGATCGCGTGACTGCGCTGGAAAAACAGCTCGCTGCGGCACCGCCGGTCAGGGCTGACGGCGGTGACGATGCGCGCAAGGCGCAGGCCGAGCTGCGCGAGGCCAACGCCACGGTTGAGAAACTCAACGCTACCGTCGCCGAGCTGACGGCGACCAATGATCGGTTGGAGCAGGATTTGGACAGCGCGCGGAAGAGCACCGCCGCCGCCCTGGCGGCCCAGTCGCAGGCCGTCTCCGCCGCGCAGCCCGAGGCCTACAAGATGGAGATCAGCACGCTGCAAGCGCAGGTGAAGGGATTGGAGGGACAGATCGAGGACGAGCGCAGCAATTCCGCCAAGGAGGTCTCCGCCCTAGCCGCCCAATTGGCGCGCACGCAGGAGACCAACAAATCCCTGACCGAGGCCAACCGGGCCCTGCTGAGCACCCGGCAGCCCGAAGCCGAGGCGGCGGACAAGGCGGAGCTAGCCAGGTTGCAGGGTCAGGTCCGCGACCTCACGGCGGCGGTGGGAGAGCTACGCCAGCAGAACGAGAAGCTGACCGGAGACCGGCTGGCCCAGCAGAGCGAGGCGACGGACGAGAAGACTGTCCTGCAAAAGCAGCTTGAGACCACGGGCGAACAGCTCGCCAAGGCGCAGCAGGAGACGGAGCAGACCCGCAGCGAGTTGGTGGCGCTGCAGGGGCGGGTGGCCGAGGCCGAGAAGGCCACCGGGGCACAGAGCAACAGCGTGGCCGAGCTGACCCAGGCCAACGCCCGGCTGGAGCAGGAACGCGAGGACATGCGCCGGTTGGTGGACTCCTACCGGGCCGACATCACCCGCCTGACCCAGAATGTGCGCAGCGCCGAGCAGCAGCGCGCCGAGGCCGAGCGCGGGGCCCAGCAGAATATCGGCAACGTCACCGCCCAGTTGGCTCAATTGCAGCGCGACTTGGAGAGTGCCCGCGTCACGCAGGCCCGGCTGGCGGAGGCGGGAGCCCAGCAGGATCGCGACCGGCTGGCGGTCATCACCCAACTGCGGACCGAGAACGGCGCGCTCGCCGCGCGACTCAATCAGGCGCAGGGCACGCTGGACCAGATTGCCTCGGCCGCCCGGCTCGGCACACCCGCCTCGACGATCGCGGCCGGAGGCACCGTGCCCGTGCGGCCGGTGGTCAGCTCCCCGGCGGCGAGTGAGGCGCGATTCCACACCGTGGCCAGCGGCGATTCACTCTCCCGGATCAGCATGCGCTACTACGGCACCGCCAACCGCTGGCAGGAAATCTACAACGCCAACAGCGACGTCTTGCAGGGTTCCAGCACGCTGCGGGTGGGGATGCAGTTGCGGATCCCGTGAGGGTGAAAAGATGGCACGCGGGCTCCGGCCGCGTTTTCAGGATTCGCCCCAGTTATGCCAAACGCCCGTAGCTTTCAGCCTTCTGTCATCGCGAGGCCCGCAAAGCGGGCCGTGGCGATCCAGCTGGATTGCTTCGTCGCTCCGCTCCTCGCAATGCCCGCGCGGGCGGACACAAGGTCCGCCCCTACAAAAGAGCCAAACCAAGTTGAATGGTATAAAAGATAAGGGATGTTGGCATTAACCAGGGCGAGCATCCAACCAACCCGGCCGGAGGCAGTGTTCACCTCACGGCAGCCAGTAAAAAAGGCCCGCGTGGCAGCGGGCCTCGTGAGTGGTCTGAGCCAAGCCGTCAGGCGACGGCGGCCTGGCCGGGCAGGGCGGCCGGAGCCGAGGACTGCTTCGCCAGGTGCGCGAAGAACTGATCGCGGCGTTCCCGGGCCTGATTGACATCCTTGGTGCCGAGGGAGCGGCGGATGCGCTCCTTGGTGAAGGCGGTCGGATAGACCGTGTAGTGCAGGAACCACGTGCCGTTGTTGTTCCAGAGGTGGTGGTTCGGGTTCGCTTCGCTGATGCGCAGCGAGGCGAGGGTGATGACGTTGGTGGTGGACATGATGCGTGAGCGGTTAGCGGTTGTTTAGGTTAATCGTTCGCGCATCAGGGTTTTCCTGGAAAAAACGAACGCCGCCTGAGGGCATCAGGCGGCGTTTCGCTTTTTTAGGAGGAGTATTTTGTTAGGCCGTTTTACCGGCCTCACATCCGGGTGGCTTGCGCCACTCGAAACCACCGTGATCACTCCTAGACCCGGTTGGCAGAACCGACTGTTGCCAGCCGATCCTTTCCTGATGCGACGCCGACTGTGCGAATCAGCGCGTCCTATGCCAGAAAAATCTTCGGAAATTTTCCGGCCCGGAGCCGGAGTCCGAGAAATGTCTGCCAATGGCTGATTTAGAATGCCGCCATCCTTCGTGCCGAACACATGAAGCGTATCTTTGTTGATACGTTTTGTTTGCCATTCGTGGCTGGCCGGGGAGAGTGCACGCATGGAGACCGACAAGCGCCTGCGTTTTGAGGAGAAATCAACCGAGCACCTGCGCGAGGAGGGCATCTACGGCGACGTCGAGGCCAACGCGATGAAGCACGTCATCGCCGCAGCGCTGGCGCAGCGCATGGAGAAGCTGGACATGACGATCACCGAGTTGGCCCAGGCGCTCGGCACGAGCCGCGCCGCAGTCAACCGGGTGCTCGATCCGCTCAACACCTCGCTCACGCTCACGACACTGGCGCGGACGGCCGCCGTGCTCGGTTGCAAGGTGAAGGTGGAAATCGTGGCGCCGCGATAGGACCTTGCAGGTTGCCGAAATTTTCCCAGCCCGGCGGTGCTAGCGCTTTGGCTGTCGCAGCCTCAGGAGGTCTCGGATTGCCCGGGGATCATTCCGCATATCAAGCACCGCCACAACTGTGGTGACCCCGGGTTCGATGGCGAAATAGATGCCGAAGTAGGTCCGCCGGATAATGGCCCGGCGCAAGAAACGGTGCTTTATGGGGAATTGTTCGGGATTCCATTCGATCCAAGTCACGGCCTAGCGAAAGCGGGCGAGGAATTTATCAGCTCCGCCGGTCAGCCAGGAGTCGTAGAAGTCGCGGGCGTAGTTGAGATCATGCTCAACCGGTTCCAGGAACTCCACCCGCTGGTTTTTCACGACCGGGCAAGTCTTCGTTCCAACTCGGGCAGGGTGATCCGCTTAATTTTGCCGGACTTGTAGGCGGTCCAGCGCTGATCGAGGATCTGCTTGTGGACCGGGTTGACCGGCAGGCTGTCATCCACGCCGGAGAACCAAAGCTCCTCGGCCAGCTTCATCCGCTGCCGCTTGGTCAGCTTGGTCAGCTCGGGAAAATTGGCGAGAGTCATGGCCGGAAGCTAGTCAGACGGTGCAGACGGTCAATCTTGGGTTCGAGGGTCAATTCTACAGCACTTGTTCGTTTCAGGGTCCTTGCTGTTGCGCGCTGAACTGTGTCCCCAGGCGAAGATGACCACCCTGGACGACGATTTCCGGCGCTACCGACGGCACCGCAACCAAGCCATCCCGGTGGTGATGCCGCAGAATCAATAACGCCGGTCAGACCATTTCAGTTCCGGTCTCAATCAGCGATCCATTCGCCTAAGAGTTTCTTGGCCTTAGGGTTTTGCAGTGCAATGAGATTGTAGAATAGTGGCCAATCCTCGGTGATGTCGGCTTTGCCTTGGAATCGCCGGCGTATCACAGCCAGCTTTCGAGTTAGAGGGTTCTTAGCCAACTCCGCATAGGTCAACGGCCGATTCAGCCGCGTGACCAGCTTCAGTCCTGCATGCAAACCTGGCCACCAGCCCTCACGATTTTCTTTTTTATAAAGTGTGAACGGGCCGACGACTCTCCACAGGTCTTTGATCTGAGAGTGTCCGTTCCCCGCACGATACATTAGCACCAAGTCATCAACCTGGGTATGCATTGGGACATTCCACTGGATTTTCGTCCTGTAGTTGAGGTCGAAGTCGTTTGCGTTTCCGCGGTAACCGACAACGTGAATTCGAGGCAGCGCACCTACGTATTTTTTGAGATCAATGATCTCGATGTGCCGAAATCTCGCCGGGCGAGACTCCCAATCATTTTCCCAGCAAACAATAATATCGGCTCCTTTGGGATTATGTCTGTGCTCTGCAAAATGACTGGCCCAAAATTCGAATTCTATCCGACAAGATTTGCCCCGGCGTGTGGCGATGCAGTCGGGGAAGCGCACCTGAACTTGCTCGATAGTGAAACCTAGCCGAGGTGCCAACCTGCCGAACAAACAGACGACGCCTTGCTCGCAAGTGGGAGCATAGGCCATCCCAGCTACTTGGATGGGACGACCTACGTTGCGGTCCATACAGGTAGCCGCAGTGATTACGCCAGCTTGGTGCCTCGGGCCTTGGCGGCGCGGAGGAGGGCGTCGGCCATGTCGGAGGGGGTGGCGGCGACCTCGATGCCGCATTCCTGGAAGACGGCGATCTTGGCGGCGGCGGTGTCCTCGGCGCCGCCGACGATGGCGCCGGCGTGGCCCATGCGGCGGCCGGCGGGAGCCGTGGCGCCGGCGATGAAGCCGGCGACGGGCTTCTGGCAGTTGGCCTTGATCCAGCGCGCGGCCTCGACCTCGGCGTTGCCGCCGATCTCGCCGATCATGATGATGCCGTGCGTGTCGGGGTCATCATTGAACATCTTGATGACATCGAGGTGCGACGTGCCGTTGACCGGGTCGCCGCCGATGCCGACGGCGGTGGACTGGCCGATGCCCTTCGAAGTGAGCTGGTAAACCGCCTCGTAGGTGAGGGTGCCGGAGCGCGAGACGACGCCGACGTGGCCCTTCTTGTGAATGTAGCCGGGCGCGATGCCGATGCGGCAGCCGCCCTTGGAGCCTTCGCCGGCGCCGGGCGTGACGAGGCCGGGGCAGTTGGGGCCGATGAGGCGGGTTTTCTTGCCGGTGATGGCGCGCTTCACGCGGATCATGTCCTTGATCGGAATGCCCTCGGTGATGGCGACGACGAGATCGAGGCCGGCATCCACGCCCTCAAGAATGGCGTCGCCCGCGAATGGCGGCGGCACATAGACGACGGCGACGGTGGCGCCGGTGGCGGCCTTGGCCTCGGCGACGGAGTTGAAGATCGGCACCTTGTGGGCGCCGTGCTCGAAGAACTGGCCGCCCTTGCCGGGCGTGACGCCGGCGACAACCTGCGTGCCGTAATCGAGCGAGAGCTTGGCGTGGCGGCCGCCGAAGTCACCGGTGATGCCCTGGATGAGGATCTTGGTCTGGGGAGTGATGAGAATGGACATGAGGGGGAGAAGTAGTGAGTAGCGGGTAGCGAGTAGTGAGTAGGATAATTCAGCGGGGCGCCGAGTGGGAGAGGTGAGAATTGGTGGTTCGGGTGCTCACTACTCGCTACTCGATGCTCGCTACTGGCTCGTGGCTCACGCCACGAGCTTGACGATCTTCTGGGCGGCGTCGGCCATGGTGTCGCCGGAGACGAGCTTGAGGCCGGAGGCGTTGAGGGTGGCCTTGCCGGCGGCGACGTTGTTGCCCTCGAGGCGGACGACGAGCGGGAGCTTGAGGCCGACTTCCTTCACGGCCTCGACGATGCCGGTGGCGATCACGTTGCAGTCCATGATGCCGCCGAAGATGTTCACGAGGATGCCCTTCACGTTCTTGTCGCCGAGGATGATCTTGAACGCGGCGACCACCTGGTCCTTCGAGGCGCCGCCCCCGACGTCGAGGAAGTTGGCCGGGGTGCCGCCGAAGTGCTGGATGATGTCCATCGTGCTCATGGCGAGGCCGGCGCCGTTGACGAGGCAGGCGATGTTGCCGTCGAGCGCGATGTAGGAGAGGCCGAACTTCGAGGCCTCGATTTCCTTCGGGTCCTCCTCGTTGAGGTCGCGGAGGGCGACGATTTCCGGGTGGCGGTAGAGGGCGTTGGAGTCGAACGAGACCTTGGCGTCGAGCGCGAGGATGTCGCCCGCCGGCGTGCTGATGAGGGGGTTGACCTCGATCATGGCGGCGTCGGTCTCCCAGAACGCGGTGTAGAGGTTGCGGATGAGCTTGGCGGCGTTCTTCGCCTCGGCACCGGCGAAGCCGAGCTTGGCGATGAGCTCGCGGACCTGGAAGTCGGCGAGGCCGTAGGCCGGGTCCACCACGACGCGGATGATCTTCTCCGGCGTGTCGTGGGCGACCTTCTCGATCTCCACGCCGCCCTCGGTGGAGGCGACGATGACCGGCTTCGAGCTGGCGCGGTCGAGGAGGATGGCGAGATAGTATTCCTTTTTGATGTCGCTCGCGACGGTGAAGTAGACGGTCTGGACCTTGCGGCCGGCGGGGCCGGTCTGGATGGTGACGAGGGTGTTGCCGAGCATCTTGCCGGCGACCTCCTTGGCGTCGGCCTTAGTCTTGCAGAACTTGACGCCACCCTTGTAGCCGTCGGTGAACGTGCCCTTGCCGCGGCCGCCGGCGTGGATCTGGGATTTCACCATCGTGGGGCCCTCGGGGAGTTGCGACAGTGCGGTGATGAACTCTTCCGGGGTGGTGGCGACGGCACCCTTGGGGACGGGCACGCCGAATTTTTCAAACAAAGCCTTGGCCTGGTATTCGTGAATGTTCATGCGAGGAAGAAGGCCCTGAGATTAGCCAGAAAGCCCGGCCGAAAGACATGAAAAAAGCGGCCGCCCGGCACATATTCGCCCCTTTGCCCGCCGCTAATGCCCTCTCGGGGGTTGCCTTATGGCCTCCTCATTGCAGCATCCGGGCCATGCAATCCCACGAATTGCTCAAGGAGGTGCTCAAGAAGACCAGCGCGAAGCAAATCGCCGGGGACCTGGGGCTGTCGCTTTCGCTCATCTACAAGTGGGCCGAGCCGCCGCAGGACGAGACCGGCAGCGGGGCCAACAACCCGCTCGACCGCATCGAGCAGTTGCTGCGCATCACCAACGACGAGCGCATCGCCCAGTGGGTCTGCGAGCGCGCGGGCGGCTTCTTCATTCATAACCCCAAGGCCAAGCCGCACCCCTTCCAGCTCATCCCCTCCACCAACAGCATCGTGCAGGAGTTCGCCGACATGCTCGGGGTCATCGCGGTCGCCGCCGCCGACAACCAGATCACCAAGGAGGAGGCCAAGGCCATCCGCCGCCGGTGGGAGGACCTGAAGTCGGTGACGGAGGGCTTCGTGCGCAACTCCGAGGAAGGCAACTTCACCAAGCTCCGGGACGAGGCGGCGCACGCGCCCAAGCCCGGGGCGTGAGCGGTCGGGTGGTCGCCGATTTCCACATCGGCGACAGGCGTCGGTATGGAAACCGACGCCCGCCCGGGGGTCACTTTTTCAGCTGCGCCGGGATGAACTGTTCGCGGACGGCCTTCGCCAGCAGCGCGGGCGGGAGCATGCCCTGGCTGATGAGAAAATCGTTGAAGGCCTGTCGGTCGAATTTTGCGCCCAGGGTGATCTCGGTCGCGGTGCGCAGCTCCATCAGCTTGGTGTAGCCGTAGAAGTAGGCGGTGGCTTGGCCGGGGGCGCGGAAGGTGTAGCGATCCACCTCTTGGTTGGCCATGCCGTCGGAGAGGCAGACATCCTGCAGGAGGACCTCGAGCGCGCGCTCGCGGGTGATGAGGCCGAGGTTGAGCATGGGATCGAGGATGGCGCGGGTGGCGCGCAGCAGGCGGTGTTGCAGGGCGATGAGTTGGCCGTCGAGGGGCAGGTAGGGCTTGGTCTCGGCCTCGGCGTAGAGGGCCCAGCCCTCGACGTTGACGCTGTTGAAGGCGAACAGGCTGCGCGCGAGCGAGACGCCGCGCTCGACCATGGCGGCGAACTGCAGGTCGTGCCCCGGACGGCCCTCGTGGGCGGTGAGCGTCCAGGCGCCGGCTTTGTAGGTGAAGTCATCGAAGCCGGCCTGCTTGCCGGAGGCGTCGGTGTTGCCGGTGGTGAGGACAAAGACGCCCTGTTCGCCCTTGCTGCCGATGAGCGGTGGCGGCTGGTAGTGCGGGGCGGGCTGGGCGGCGTTCTCCGCCTCGGAGGCGATGCGCATCAGCATCGGACGGTCCGGCAGCGTCAGGATTTTCTCGCGGCGGATGATGTCCTCGATCGCCGTGATGACCGTGCGGTAATGGGGCTCCACCTCGGCCTTGGTGATCTGGTCCTTCTTCAGGGCGCGAATGACGGCGCGGTAGTCGGGGTCGGCGAAGCCGTGTTGCTTCGCGACGAGCGGGGCGAGGGCGCGCATCTCGTTGCGGATCTCGGTGAAGGCGAGCTGGGCTTTCTGCATCAGCTCCTGCGGCGGAATATCGAGGCCGATGTTCTTGAGGTTGTCGGCGTAGAGCTCGGGTGGCAGCCGGTAGTCGCTGCGCGCCGTGGGCAGGACCGTCGTGCGAATCCAGTCGCCGTAGGCCTTGAACTGCGCGTCGAGCGCATCGAGCGCGGCCGGGGCGCCGGGAAGCTTGTCGATGCCATACTTGGCATAGAGCTGCCGGATGCCCGCGGCGTAGCGCGGCATGGCGGTGAGGTGTTTCTCGACCTCGCCCTTGTAGGGCGGCAGCAGGCGGTGGCCGGTGGCTTGTTCCGCAAGGTAGCGATCCTTCGCCAGCTCGGTGGCGGGCTTCGTGCCGGGTGCGAGGCCGGCGTAGAGCTTCAGGCGGGCCAGCGCGGCGGGGCGCCGGGCGGCGTCAATCTGGTCGTCGAGCAGGCTGAACTCGCCGAAAAAGATCAGCTGGGCCACATCGACGTAGGGCAGCATGAGGCGCTGGTTCAGGGCGTTGCTGACGAGCTGATTGCTGGCGGACTCGATGAGGATTTCCAGATCCTGGCGCACGAGCGGATCGGTCTCGACCATGAGCCGCTTGGCCAGTTCGTCCCGCGAGGCGGTCAGGGCGAGGCGGGTGCGGTCCTCCACGCCCGGCGTGAGGTCGGCGATCTTGTCGTCGTAACCCGGCACGCCCATGCGGCTGGCGAACTCGGGGCTGGCCTTGGCGAGGTCGTTGACGAGCACCTGGGCGTTCTCGTTGCTCCGGGCGATCCAGGCGGGGATGTCAGTGTCGTGGGCGCGGGCCGGGGCCAGCAGAAACACGCCGCCGAGCAGGAGCGCGGCGGGGCGGACGAGGGAGGCGGGGTAGCGTTGCATGGGGAAGTGTCGTGGGCGCGCGGGCTCAGAGCAGGTGTTTCGCGAGGAAGGCGGTCTGCGCGGCGGCGAGCTCCGCCAGGCCTTTCTGGGAGAGGGCGAGGAGCTCCTGCAACTGCGTGTGCGAAAAGGTGGATTCCTCGCCGCTGCTCTGCACCTCGACGAACTGGCCGCGGCCGGTCATGACGACGTTGGCGTCCACCTCGGCGTCCTTGTCCTCAAGGTAATTCAGGTCGAGCAGGGCCTCGCCATTGAACAGGCCGACGCTGACGGCAGCGACGGAATCGGTGAGCGGATTCTCGGTGATTCTCTTCGCGTCGAGGAGCTTCTGGACGGCGAGACGGGCGGCGAGGAAGGCACCGGTGATGGAGGCGGTGCGGGTGCCGCCGTCGGCCTGGAGCACATCGCAGTCGATCCAGAGGGTGTGCTCCCCGAGCTTCTGGAGATCGAGCACGGCGCGGAGGGAGCGGCCGATGAGGCGCTGGATCTCGACGGTGCGGCCGTCGATCTTGCCCTTGCTGATGTCGCGCGGTTTCCGGTCGAGCGTGCTGTAGGGCAGCATCGAGTATTCGGCGGTGAGCCAGCCGCCCTTGACGCCCTGTTGCTTCATCCAGGAGGGCACCTTGGCCTCGATGGTGGCGGCGCAGATGACGCGCGTGGCACCGAAGCCGAGCAGCACGGAGCCGGAGGCGTGGGGCGCGATGTGGGCCTCGATGGTGAGGGGGCGGAGTTGGTCGGCAGAGCGGTGGTCGGAACGGGGCACAGGTGGGCTGGGTTAAACGGTTGGGGGCGGATCGCAGCGACCGCCGGGAACAAACACCAGGACCGGCGGGGCGAAGATCAGGAGTGCTCCTCCTCGATCTCGTCCGGGGTCGCGAGGGGCTTCACCGGAAGCTTGTGGCTCTGGGTGGTGGAGCCCTGTCCGGCCATGTGGGCGATGAGGCGGTCGTTGAAGGTCTTGGCGGGATCGTGGCCCATGTTCTTCAGGGCTTGCACGAGGGCGGCGACCTCCACGAGCCGGGCGATGTCGCGTCCCGGCCGGACATAGAACTCGATGTGGGGCACCTTGACGCCGAGGATGTCGTAGTAGTTCTCCTCGAGCCCGGTGCGTTCCTCGACGACGTCGGGCGACCAGGTGCGCAGCGAGACGACGAGGTCGATGCGTTTCTCCAGGCGGATGCTTTTCACGCCGAACATCTCGGCGATGTTGATGATGCCGATGCCGCGGCACTCCATGTAGCCGCGGTTGAGGGGGCGGGAGCTGGCGGAGAGCTCGCGCTCGTCGAGCAGCTTGATGCAGGTGAGGTCGTCGGCGACAAGGGAGTGGCCGCGCTCGATGAGGGCGAGGGCGCACTCGGACTTGCCGATGCCGCTGTCGCCGCGGATCATCACGCCGATGCCCTTGATGTCGAGGGTGGTGGCGTGCTCGGTGCCGGCGGGGGCGAACTCATTGTCGATGCACAGCGTGGCGGCGTTCACGAAATTCATCGTGATCATCGGGGTGCGGAAGATGGGCAGGCCCATCTCCTGGGAGACGGCCAGCATCGGATGGGTGGCGATGAAATTGCGCGTTAGCACGATGGCGGGGATGCCGCGCCGGACCATCTCGGCGAGAATCTCGATCTGCTGGCGCTGGGCCAGGGTCTTGAGGAAGGTCATCTCGGCGGCGCCGAAGACCTGAATGCGCTTGTTCGCGAAAAACTTGAAGAAGCCGGTGAGGGCGAGGGCCGGACGGTTGATGGAGCCCTCCTTGATCAGGCGGTGGAGGCCCGTCTCGCCGGTGACCAGTTCCAGCCCGAGTTTGTCCCGGTAAGTCTCGAAAAAATGGGCGACGGTGATGCCGTGGATGGCTTTCGTGGGCATGGGGACGGGGCTGGCGTTAGGCTATAAGCGATAGGCTGTAGGCTCGTTTTTCCCAAGCTTAAAGCCCAGGGCTTACCGCCTAAAGCCTTCACATGTTAAAATCCTTGCCGAGGTAGAGCTCGCGGGCCTGCGGGTCGTTGATGAGGAAGTCGCCCGTGCCCTCGGTCATGACCTTGCCCTGATGGATGATGTAGGCGCGGTCCACGATGCGGAGGGTCTCGCGGACGTTGTGGTCGGTGATGAGCACGCCGATGCCGCGCTCCTTGAGCTGGAGGATGATCTTCTGCACCTCGGCGACGGAGATGGGATCGACGCCGGCAAAGGGTTCGTCCATCAGCAGAAACTTCGGGCGCGTGACGAGGGCGCGCGCAATCTCGAGGCGGCGGCGCTCGCCGCCGGAGAGGGTGTAGGCCTTCTGTTTGGCGAGGTGGCCGAGGCTGAGCTCGGCGAGGTGGTGGGCGACGAGGGCGGGGCGCTCGGCCGACGGCAGGGGCAGGGTCTCGACAATCGCGAGGACGTTTTCCTCGACGGTGAGCTTGCGGAAGACGGAGGGTTCCTGCGGCAGGTAGCCGACGCCGAGCCGGGCGCGGCGGTGCATGCGAAGGTCGGTGGCGTCCTGGCCGTTGATGAAGACGCGGCCGGTGGTGGCGGGCACGAGGCCGACGACCATGTAGAATGTCGTGGTCTTGCCCGCGCCGTTCGGGCCGAGCAGGCCGACGACCTCGCCGGCCTGCACGTGGATGTTGACGCCGTTGACGACGGAGCGCTGGCCGTAAACCTTGACGAGCCCCTCGGTGCGGATGGCGGAAGCGGACGGCTCCATGCTCAGGGCTGTTTCGGCGCGGCGGCCGGGGCGGGGGACTTGTCGACGCCGAGATCCTTGATGGGCGGGGCGGTCGCGACAGGCTTTTCGATCTCCACCTTGCGCTGTCCACGGAGCAGGGTGATTTTCTCGCCGGCGAGGCGGGTGTTCTGGTCGTGATCCACGACCACGGGGTTGCCGGAGAGGATGACCTTTTCCTCCTCGGGGCGGACCTCCGCCCGGCCGCAGGCGGCCTCCCGGTCGCCCTGCACCAGGTGGACGTTGCCCGTGGCGAGGAGGGAGCGGAAGCGGTCGAGCTTGCCGAGCGTGGCGGATTTGTCGCCGGTGCGGATGACCACGACCTCCAGGTAGTCGCAGGTCAGCTTCATGTTGGTGCCGGTGACGCGCACGTTGTCGCGGAAGGTGATGGTGGTCTCGGTGTCCGTGCTGACCATCTCGCCCGGGCCGTCACTCTCGATGACGGTGTTTTGCGGCGTGGTGCTCTGGGCCGGGGCGGTCGCGGCCAGCAGACCGACGGTGGCGAGGACGGAAAGAAGGCGAAGCAGGTTCATTTCAGGAAGTCCTTGAATTCGGCGCGGAAGGCTACGCGGACGTTTTTGGCGATGGAAACTTTTTTATCCTTGTGGGCGTAGCGCCAGTTATTGCCACTGGCCTCAAACTGGTCGCTGATGACACGGATGCCCTCGGGGCCGGTGATGACGGCGTCGGCCGGATGCACCACGGCAAGCGGGCTGAGGATCAGCGTGTCCACCTTCTCCTCGGCGGTGCCGGTCGAGAAGATGGACAGGGTGAGCTCCTTGATGCCGATGTCGTTGGGGCCGGAGTAGCGCGCCTCCGAGCCGCGCACGAGCCAGGCGCGGTTGCCCTCCGGGGTGAAGGCGGGCAGGCGGAAGTTGACGATCGGTTTGTCGGTCGAAATCTGCGTGCCTTGGGCCAGCCCGGCGGCCGGGAGCAGACAAAGGAGGAATAGGCGAAAGAGAAACGTCACGGCGGGGCTACTGACCGCGGTTGGCCAGGATATGTTCACACACTTCGCGCACGGCACCGCGGCCGGCGGGGCGGGCGGGCACATAGTCGGAGGCCTTGAGGGCGGTCGGCATCGAGCCGAGGGGCGCCACCCCGACGCCGGCCCAGGCGATGGCGGGGGCATCGATGTCGTCATCGCCCATGTAGCAGACCTGCGCGGCGGCCAGCCCGAGCTGGCTGGCCAGTTCCTGCAGAGCCATGAGCTTGTCGGTGCGGCCTTGGATGACGTGCGGCACGCGGAGTTCGGTGGCGCGGGCGGTGGTGGCGCCTGAGGCGCGACCGGAAATCCAAGCGACCGCGACTCCGGCCTTGTGCAGGCGGACGATGCCCATGCCATCGAGGATGGAGAATTGCTTGGTCTCCGTGCCGTCGCTGGAAATGGCCACGGTGCCGTCGGTCAGCACGCCGTCCACGTCCATGGCGAACAGCCGGATTTTCGCCCACTGCGTGGGCCGGATTTTCGATTTCCGGTTTTTGATTTTTGACTGGGGCACGGCGCGAGTAGGCAGCTTGCGCCCTAAATCGAAAATCGGAAATCCAAAATCAAAAATCTTCTCAGCCCAGCCAGGCGGCGATGGCGTCCACGATCTTGTCCTTGCTCGGGCGGTAGGCGGCCTCGAGTTCGGGGGCGAAGGGCACGGGCATGTCGAGCGCGGCGATGCGGAGCGGAGCAGCCTTGAGGGCGGAGAAATGCTCCTCGGTCAGGCGGGCGACCAACTCGGCGCCGAAGCCGTGGGTGCGACGGCCCTCGTGGATGACCACGAGCCGGCCGGTGCGGGCGAGGGAGGCCTTGATGGCGTCGAGTTTGAGCGGCGCGAGGGCGCGCAGGTCGAAGAGGTCGAAGGTCTGCTCGTATTCGCCGGCGAGGTAATCGCAGGCTTCGGCGGCCAGCAGCGTCATCTCGCCGTAGGTGACGATGGTGGCGTGGTCGCCGGAGCGGAGCTGGGCGGGCTCCCAGATGGAACGGTAATTCGCGTCCCACTGCACCGGCTGTTTGCCGCGGCGATAGAGCGCCTTGTGCTCGAATAGAATGACGGGGTTGTCGTCCTCGTAGGCGGCGAGGAGGGCGTTGAAGGCGTCCTGCGGGTTGGACGGATAGAGCGCCTTGAGGCCGGGGAAGGAGAGGAAGGCCGACTCCAGCTCCTGCGAATGAAACGACCCGAAGGTGAGCCCGCCGCCGCAGGGGAAGCGGAACACCACGGGGCATTTCTGGCCGGCGCGGAAGTGGTAGGTCGCGGCGTTGAGCACGATCTGCGTCGTGGCATCGGTGGAGAAATCCGCGAACTGGAACTCCTCGATGGGGCGGTGAGCGTTGGTGGCGAGGCCGATGGCGTAGCCGGTGCTGGCGGATTCGCAGAGCGGGGTGCTGAGCACGCGCGGGCGGCCGAACTCCTCGACGAGGCCCTCGGTGACCTTGAACGCGCCGCCGTAGGCACCGATGTCCTGTCCCAGCACGATGGACTCGGGGCGCTCGGTGAGGATCTTGCGCAGGCCGAGGGTGAGGGCCTGCGCCATGGTCAGATTTTCGATTTTTGATTCTCGATTTTTGATTGAGCCGACTGAAGGCACCCATGGGAGCGCGGGAGCGCCGGGCGCAAAGACTTCTTCCATCATGCCGGCGGGATCCACTGGCGGCAGGGTGAGCGAGGCCTTGATGGTGGCTTCGACGAAGGCGGCGACCTCGGCATCGATGGCGTCGAGCCGGGCCCCATGTCCGGCGGCGGCGAGTTTCTCCCGAAACTTGGGCAGCGGGTCCTGCGCGAGGATGGCCTCGGCCTCGCCGGGCTTCATGTAGTCGCAGGTGTCGTAGGCGGCGTGGCCGCGGAGCCGGAAGGTGTGCGCCTCGATCAGCAGCGGGCGGCCGGTCGAGCGGGCGCGGTCGATGGCGGCGCCGAGAGTCTGCAGGACCTGCGCCGGATCGCGGCAGTCCATTGCGAAGCCCTCGATGCCGTAGCCCTTGGCGCGCTCGAAGAGATTGGGTGAGATGAACTGCTCGCTGATCGGCGTCGAGTAGGCGTATTGGTTGTTCTCGATGACAAAGACCACGGGCACGGAGAGGACGGCCGCGAGGTTGAGCGACTCGTGGATGTCGCCGGTGCTGGACGAGCCGTCGCCGAAGAACGCGAAGCCGACGGCGGGCCGGCCGAGTCGGCGCTGGGAATCGGTGCCGCCGATGACGTTCGAGAGCATGATGCCGAGGTGCGAGATCATCGGCAGGCTGCGGTTGGCCGGGTCGCCGTGATGGATGTTGCCCTCGCGGGCCTTGGTCGGGCTGCCGCTGTTGGCGAAATACTGGCAGAGATGCTCGCCGAGGTGGCCGCTCCAGACGAGGTGGCCGCCGAGGCCGCGGTGCGAGAACGAGACGACGTCGAGCGCCTTGTCGGCGAGGAGGGCGAGGGGGACAATGAGCGACTCATTGCCCTGGCCGCCGGTGACGGTGCCCTTGATCAGCCCTTGGCGGAAAAGGTCGAGGATGCGGTTGTCGGCCGTGCGGGCCAGCTGCATCCACGCGTAGGTGCGCAGCAGGCTCTCGGGCTGGCCCAGTTCAGGCAGCCGCAAATCACGGCTGGCGAACAAACCCGGCGTGGAAGGGAACGTCATTCAGCGGCAAGTTGCAGACTGGCCGGGGCGGCTTCGAGGAAAAAGTTTTTCGCGCTGCCTGGTGCCCGGGGATTACTGCCTTTGGACTAGCCTGGGGACTTGGGTGGAAAGCGGACTCCGGACGCGTTTGTTCCATGCGGAATCCTGAAAGCGCGTCCGGAGGCCGCGCTCCGCCTTTACCGGGAAAGAAAGTCGCGCACCGCGGCGAAGTCCGCTGGCACGAGCCCGTGGCTCGCGGCGTGGGTTTGCAACGTCACCGTTGCGCCAGCGCGTTGCAGGAGCGCGGCCAGTCGCGGCGGATGGTCCGCAGGGACGATCGGATCCACGCTGCCCGCCGACAGCAACACACGCTTGCCGGTGAGGTCGGGCAACGATTCCGGCTCGAGCACCACCATCGGGCGGAGCAGCGCAGCGGCGGCGAGGGTTTCCGGCCGCAGGAGCAACATCGTGGCGGCCACGTTGGCGCCGTTGGAGAAGCCCAGCGCCGTGAGGCGGTTCAGGTCGATTTTATATTCCTTGGCCGCGGCCGCGACGAAGTCGGCGAGCGCGAGCGTGCGGCGCGTGACTTCGGCCGGGTCGAAGACGCCTTCGGCCAGGCGCGCGAAGAAGCGCCGGGCACCGTGCTCGCTGACGTCACCGCGCGGGCTCAGCAGGGCCGAGCCGGGGGAGAGTTTTTGCGCGATCGGGATGAGGTCGTTCTCGTCGCCGCCCGTGCCGTGGAGCAGCAGCAGCGGTGGGGCGGAAGCGTCCGTGCCGGGCTCGAAGCGATGATGGTAGGAGAGGGTGGGCATGGCTTAGTCGAGCTTGGGCAGCGCGGCCTCGATGGCGGTGCGATGCGGCTCCAGGTGGGGCGGCAGGCCGAGTTTGGTGGCGAGTTGGTCGAGCGGCTCGTCGATGGCAAAGCCCGGCCCGTCGGTGGCGATCTCGAAGAGCACCCCGGCCGGCTCGCGGTAGTAGATGGACTTGAAGTAGGCGCGGTCGATTACCGGACTGACTTGGAGCCCGTCCTTGAGGAGGATGTTGCGCGCGGCGACTTCGGCGGCCTCGTCGGCGACGCGGAAGGCGACGTGGTGAATCGTGCCGGCGCCGTTGAGGCCGCGCGGCAGCGCGGGATCGGTCAGCAAGTCCACGTAGGTGCCCGGGCCGCCGGGGCCGACGGTGTAGCGGGTGCGATGACCGGATTCGGAGACGAGCTTGTAGCCCATGCTCTTGGTGAGGACCTGCGCGGTGGCGGACGGATCCGTCAGCGCGAGCGTGGAGCTGTGAAAACCACGGATGCCGAATCCCGCCGGGACGTCCTTCGAGGGCGCGGCGGGACGCGCGTCGGTTTCGCTGGTCGCAATCAGTTCAAGGCGCAGGCCGTCGGGATCGGCGAAGGGAAGGACCTCGTCGTTGAAGCGCTTTTCGACCTGCTCCTGTTTCACGCCGAGTCGGGTGAGGCGTTCCTGCCAGTAGGGCAGGGAACCCTCTGGCACAGAGAATGCGGTGGCGTAGGCCTGGCCCGTGCCCGGGCGGCCGCGCCGCAGGCCGGCCCAAGGGAAGAAAGTGAGGATGGTGCCCGGGGAGGCGGCGTAGTCGCCGTAGTAGAGGTGGTAGGTGCCGGGGTCGTCTTGGTTGACGGACTTCTTCACGAAGCGAAGGCCGAGGACCTTGGTGTAGAAATCGAGGTTCTGACGCGGGTCAGAGGCGATCGCGGTGATGTGGTGGAGACCGGTAACGTTGGTGTTCATATGCTTCGATATTAAAATATAGGTTACGAAAAAAGCAAATCAGCCAGGCAAGCCGACCTTTTTGCAAAGGCGGCCAAAGTCGGAGAGCTCGGTGCCGGAAAGGGCTCTCATTTCGCGCGTCACGTTGGTGACGACCTTCGGGAAAAGCGCGGCGATGAACGCCTCGCCCTTGGGCGTGAGCTTCACGACGACGAAGCGGCGATCGGCCGGATCGCGCTCGCGCATGACGTAGCCGGCCTTCTCCAGATTATCGACCACCAGAGTGAGATTGCCGCCGCTCTTGAGGAGTTTTTCGGCGAGTTCGCTCTGGCAGAGCGGCCCGATGTGATGGAGCGCCTCGAGCACGCCGAACTGGGTGACGGTCAGACCCTCGGGCAATACGGCATGGACGCGGACCGAAACTGACTCAGCGGCGCGCTGTAGCTTGATGAACGCGTTGAGCGCGTTGATTTCCTCGATCGAGCCGCGGTGGCGTGTTCCCATGGCAATTTACTTTGATGCGATATACTCATACGTCAAAGTAAATATTCATGACGCCACAAATATATACAACCAACTATCAGACATCAATTTTCTGAATCCGAGCCAAGTGACGCCCGCCCTCAAAGTCGGTCGAAAGCCAGACTTTGACGATCTTGAGGGCCTCTTCCTCGCTAACCGTCCGCTGGCCGAGGGAGAGGCAGTTGCCGTCGTTGTGGGAGCGGTTCCAGATGGCGACCTGCTCGTTCCAGCACAGACCGCAGCGCACACCCTTTACGCGATTGGCCACGATGGCCTCGCCGTTGCCGGAGCCGCCGAGCACGATGCCGCGCTCGACCTCGCCCCTTGCGACGGCCTCGGCCACCGGCCGGATGAAGTCCGGGTAATCGCAGGGTGCCTCCGAGGTCGTGCCGCAGTCCTTCACGGTGTGGCCGTCGGCGAGCAGCATGGCCTTGATCTTTTCCTTGTAGGTGTAGCCGGCGTGGTCGGAACCGATGGCGATGGTGAAGTTTTTCATAACGTCTTTATGGCGGGTGAACCCTGCGGGGTTGTGCCTGGCGATATTCCGGTCACGCTTAACTTCCGCAAACCAAAACCCGCCATGCGCCCCATTGCCTCCCTCCTTTGCCTCGTTTCGGCCGCCTTGCTGGCGGCCTGTTCGTCAACTCCGGCTGAACGCATCGCCAAAAACCAGGCCGCCTTCGACCAATATCCCGCCGCCGTGCAGCAGAAGATACGCGCGGGCGAGGTGGAGGTGGGTTTTTCCCCCGAGATGGTGCGCCTCGCCCTGGGGGAACCGGCACGGCAGCTCAGCCGCCAGGCGGCGGGCGGCACGGCCGAGGTCTGGGTCTATCATCGCAATGGCCCGCGTTTCAGCTTCGGTGTCGGGGTGGGCGGCGCGGTCGGCGGGCACACCAGTGCGGGTGTCGGCGTGAGCACCTCAACGGGTGGCTATGATCCGGAGGAGAAAATGCGCGTCGAGTTCCGCGACGGCAAGGTGAGCGCCGTCGAATACGTGAAGCGGTGACTGTAGGGCGGGATCGCTGCCCCCCGCCTTGGTCTAATTGGAGGGTCGGTCTCCTGACCGACCGTGGCCGGCCGGGAGGCCGGCCCTCCAGTCAATCTGCGCCGATCACGCTCAGGAATGCCTCGGTGTCGGCGAAGTTGGGAAACACGGCCGTCGGGGCGTGCGCTTGGAGCTGCGTCACGCTGTAACTGCCGGTGGCGACCGCGACAGTCTTCGCGCCGATGACCTTGCCGCACTCGATGTCGTGCGGCGTGTCGCCGATGATGAAGGTGTTGGCGGGGTCGAAATCGGCGGCGTGCTTTTCCTTGGCGCGGCGCAGGGCGTGCGGCCCGAGGTCGTTGCGCAGGGCGCTGTCATCGCCGAAGGCGCCGAACTCAAAGTAGTGCCAGACCCCATAGTGCTCGAGCTTGATGCGGGCGCCGCGCTCGACGTTGCCGGTGAGCAGGCCTTGGGCGACATCCGGGCGCACACGCAGCGTGTCGAGGAGCGACTGGATGCCCGGTAGCACGAAGCCGGGCCGGGTGGATATCTCCTGGGGCAGCAAGGTCAGGTAGGTGTCAACCAGATCGTGGACATTCGCCGGCGTGACCGGCAGGGCGTTCTCCTCAAGCATGCGAGCCGTGATCCATTTGTCCGTGCGGCCCGCGACCTCGACCTTCGCCATGTCGGGCTCGCGCCCATGCAACCGGGCAAAGGCCCGCGTGAGAGCGATGATGCCCGCACGGCCGGTGCGGAGCAGCGTGCCATCAATGTCCCAAAGGATGAGTTTTTTCATTAAAAGACAGGGGAGTAACCACGAAGGAACACGAAAAGTCCGGGACGAGACATCAGAAATTAACCACGGATTTCACGGATGGCACGAATGAGGCTCGTGCCGCCTTTGCCGTCATTCTGAGCCATGCGAAGTGCCGAGCGAAGCGACATCCTCATCCAGGTGGATTCGCGCGTTCCCTTGGATCCTTCGCACGGCACAGGATGACGGTTGCGGGCAATGGTTTGGTGATCCGTGCTCATCCGTGCAATCCGTGGCAAAACACAGGGCCGTTCACTCCGCCTCGGCGTTGGCCGTCGTGGCGTTGCGCACGACGGTGTAGGTGGTGCCGCCGAGGATGAGCGCGGCGCCGAGCATCTCGTGCAGGGCGAAATGCTCGTGGAAGAACAGCATGCCGCCCAGCGCCGTGCCGAGCGGCACGAGCATCTGGATGAGCGAGCCCTCGGCGACGGGCAGGTCGCGGAAGGCGCGCGTCATGGCCAGCTGGCCGATGCCGGCGGTGAGGCCGACGAGCAGCAGCACGCCCCAGGCGAGCAGCGGCAGCGGGTCGAAACTCAGGATCGCCGGCAGGCCGCAGATCACGAGGGCATAGGCGCACTGGGCGGCGAAGATGGTCGAGGTGTGCTCGGTGGCGTGGAGTTGGCGGATGGTGACGACGACCCACGCGGAGAGCAGGGCGCCGACGACGGCCAGCAGGTCGTAGAGTCCGGGATGGGCATCAGCCGCGAATACGTTGGTGAGCAACCCGATGCCGGCCAGCGCCGCCACCCCGCCGGCGATGACCGCCGGACGGAGCTTTTCCTGCAGCATCCACGCGGCCAGCAAGGCGCCCCAGACGACGTAGGTGTTGCTGATGAAGATGGCGCGGCCGGCGCCGAGCTTCACGACCGTCAGGTAGGTCACGTAGATGCCGAGGCCGCCCGCGATGCCGCGTTCGACGACCTTGCGGCGGCGCCAGAGGTGCGTCGGCTGGAATTGCCGCCAATACACCGCGCAAATCATGGCCAGCCCGACCAGGCCGCGGCTGCAAGCCATCAGCCAGACGTTGACCTCACCGAACTCCCCGAGGGCGCGGACGAGCAGCACGTTGGCCGTGAAGCTGGCGGCGGACAGCAGCATGAGACCGACGGCACGGCGATGGGTGAGGTGGGCGGACATGAGGGCGGTTGATGCCAGTCTTGACCGTCCGCGCCAAGCAGGAGTTACGCCCAGGTGAAGCATTTCGTGCGCGGGACGATTTGCGGTCCGGGTTTCGTTGGTGGCCGGGTGGTTTCGTCCTTGCTTAGTCCGGCAGGTTAGCTAGATGGTCGGTCCATGGTTTCGTCCACCGTCAACATCCATGCCGCCAAGAGCGGTCTCTCCCGGCTGATCGCGCGGGTGGAGCAGGGGGAGCGGGTCACCCTCGCCCGGGCCGGCCGGCCGGTGGCACAGCTGGTTCCGGTGGCGCGCAAGGGCCGGCGCAAGCTGCCGGCCCATGATCCGCTGTTGAACCTCGCCGAGTTTGCCGTGGACGGGCCGGGTGGGCCGCTGACGAACGCAGACATCGACCGCACGCTCTATGGCCGCCGGTGAGGTTTTCGCCGATACCCCCGCGCTTTACGCGCTGATCGACCGGCGGGATGGCAATCATCCCGCGATACGCGCGGCAGTGGAACGGGTGGTGAAGGCTGGCCGATTCCTGGTGATGACGGACTACATCGTGGCGGAGACGGTCAACCTGGCCAATGCCCGGGGCGGTCGGCTGGTGGCGAACCGGGTGCTGGACCTGATTGAGCAGTCGGCTGGCATCCGCATGGAGTGGATCGGGGTCGAGCGTTTCACGCGCACCAAGGCTTTCTTTCGCAAACACTCCGACCACAACTACTCGTTCACGGACTGCACCAGCTTCATCGTGATGAAAGAAGAGCGCATCAGCGAGGTGCTGACGACGGATGCGCACTTCCGGGAGGCAGGCTTCAAGGTGCTTCCGGCAACCTGAAGGCCCACATCCTGTGCATGGAGCTCTTGCTTCCGCGTTCGCCAAGGCTACGGCGGACAGGGACGGCGCTCACAATGCGTGGATGGCCGATTTACTCACCGCCAGGCCGGCTTCCTTGATGGCCTCGCTCATGGTCGGGTGCGCATGGATGGTGCGGCCGAGGTCCTCGGCGCTGCCGCCGTATTCCATGTGCGTGACGACTTCGGAGATGAGTTCGCCGGCGTTGGCACCGAGGATCTGTGCGCCGAGGATCTTGTCGGTCTTGGCGTCGGCGATGATCTTGACGTAGCCGTCGGTGGCGTCGGCGGCGATTGCGCGGCCGTTGGCGGCGAAGTTGAACTTGCCGATGTTGATGGCGAGGCCGCGCTTCTTGGCCTCGTCCTCGCCGAGGCCGACGCTGGCGACCTCGGGGTGCGTGTAAACGATACCCGGGACGAGATCCCAATTGATGTGGCCGGCCTTGCCGGCGATCCACTCGGCGACTGCGGCTCCGTCCTCCTCGGCCTTGTGCGCGAGCATCGGGCCGGCGACGACGTCGCCGATGGCCCAGATGTTTTTGGCCGAGGTGCGGAGATGATGGTCGACCTTGACGCGCTTCTTCTCTTCGAGCTCCACGCCGGCCTTGTCGAGACCGAGGCTGTCCGTGTAGGGGCGGCGGCCGACGGCGACGAGAACCTTGTCGGCGGGGAACTCGAGCTTCGTGCCGTCGCGCTCGGCGGTCAGGATGCCCTTGGCGTAGCCGGTGACCTTCGCGCCGACCTCGATCTTGAGGCCCTGCTTCTGCATGAGGCGCGTGAAATTGCGGATGATGTCGTCGTCGTAGGTTGCGATGATCTTCGGCAGGAACTCGACGACCGTCACGTCGGCGCCGAGGCGCGACCAGACGGAGCCCAGCTCGACGCCGATGACGCCGCCGCCGACGACCACGAGCTTCTTCGGCACTTCCGGGAAGGCGATGGCGTGGTCGCTGGAGACGACGGTCTTGCCGTCGAACTTCATGAACGGCAGCTCGACCGGCGCGGAACCGGTGGCGATGACGATGTTCTTGGCGGTGATCTCGGTGGTGCCGGCCGCGCCCTTGACGGCGACGGTGGTGGCGGAGGTGAAGGAGGCCTCGCCGGTGAGGACGGTGACCTTGCGGGCCTTGGCGAGGAGGGTGAGGCCGCCGGTGTTCTTGGCGACGACCTCGTCCTTGCGCTTGAGCATCGTCGGCAGGTCAACCTCGACCGAGCCGAGCTTGATGCCGTGGGCGGCGGCATGCTTCTGGGCGAAGGCGACGTGCTCGGAGGAGTGGAGCAGGGCCTTGCTCGGGATGCAGCCGACGTTGAGGCAGGTGCCGCCGAGGGTGGCGCGTTTCTCGATGAGCGCGACCTTCAGGCCGAGTTGCGCGGCGCGGAAGGCGCACACGTAGCCGCCGGGGCCGGCACCGATGACGAGGAGATCGTAGGAGTCCATGTTTTGAATCGTTCTCGTGATCTAAATCTTTCTCTTTCGTCAGGGAAGAGCGAGAGAAGGGAAAGATTAAGAGAAAGAGGAAGGAGAAAGATGCTTACGCGCCGATGAGGAGGCGGGCCGGATCCTCGATGGCCTGCTTGACCTTCACGAGGAAGGTGACGGCTTCCTTGCCGTCAACGAGGCGGTGGTCGTAGCTCAGCGCGAGATACATCATCGGGCGGATGACGACCTGGCCGTTGATGGCGACGGGGCGCTCGTTGATGGCGTGGAGGCCGAGGATGGCGCTCTGCGGGGCGTTGAGGATGGGGGTCGAGAGCATCGAGCCGAAGATGCCGCCGTTGGTGATGGTGAAGACGCCGCCCTCAAGGTCGGGCAGGGTGATCTTGCCGTCGCGGGCCTTCTTGGCGGCTTCGCCGATGGCCTTCTCGATGTCGGCCATGCCGAGCGTGTCGCAGTTGCGGATGACCGGGACCATGAGGCCCTTCTCGGTCGAGACGGCCATGCTGACGTCGTAATAGTGGTTCTGGACGATGGTATCGCCGTCGATGCGGGCGTTGACGCCGGGGACATCCTTGAGCGCGTGGACGACGGCCTTGGTGAAGAAGCTCATGAAGCCGAGCTTCACGCCGTTCTTCTTCACGAAGTCGTCCTGGTATTTCTTCCGCAGCTCCATCACGGCGGACATGTCGACTTCGTTGAAGGTCGTGAGCATGGCAGCCTCGTGCTGGGCGGAGACGAGGCGGCTGGCGATGGTCTGGCGCAGCTTGGTCATCTTGGTCCGGGTCTGCTTCGCCGACCCGGACGATTGCGGAGTGGGGATTGCGGATTGCGGAATGGCCGCCGGCGTCACAGTTGCGCTGGCCGGCTTCTCCGTGGCCGCGAGCATATCACCTTTGGTTACGCGACCCGCTTTGCCAGAGCCAGAAATGGACGCAGGATCAATACCCGTTTCAGCGGCGAGGCGGCGGATGGCGGGGGATTGTTCGGCGGATTTGGCGGTAGCCGGGCTCGGTGAGCCCGGACCGGGGCCAACGGCCCCGGCTACAGGAGCCGCCGTCACGCTTTCGTCGATCGTGGCGACGACCTGGCCGATCTTCACGTCGGTGCCGGCGGCGACCTTGAAGGTGATTTTGCCGGCGACCTCGGCCGTGCCCTCGGAGGTGATCTTGTCGGTCTCGAGCTCGAAGAGCGGCTGGTCTTTCTTGACGACGGCGCCGTCGGCGACGTGCCACTTGGAGAGGACGCCGGAGGTGATGGATTCGCCCATCGGGGGGATTTTGACTTCAATGGCCATGGCGGAAGAGCGGTAAGTTTAAGGGGTAAGGTTTAAGCGGTCAGAGGGTGAAGGCTTTCTTGAGGAAGGTGGCGAGCTGCTGGCGGTGCAGGGCGAGCAGGCCGACGGCGGGGGAGGCAGCGGCCTCGCGGCCGGCAAAGATCGCCTTGCGGCCGAAGATTTCCTCGAGCGAGGGGGCGATATAGCTCCAGGCGCCCATGTTCTGCGGCTCCTCCTGGCACCAGATGAGGCGGGCGTTGCGACCGTAGTCGTCGGCCAGCTCGGCGAGGCGGTCGCGGTGCAGCGGGTAGAGCTGCTCCACGCGGATGATGGCGGTGTCCTTGACCTTGTTCTTTTCGCGGTAGTCCACGAGGTCGTAGTAGACCTTGCCGGAGCAGAGGATGACGCGCTCGGCCTTCTTCGCCGGGATCGGGTCGTCGATGATCTCCTGGAACGAGCCCTTGGTGAAGTCGTCGAGTTTCGACACCGCGGCCGGGTGGCGCAGCAGCGACTTGGGGGACATGATGATGAGCGGCTTCTTGAACTCGCGCTTCATCTGGCGGCGCAGCACGTGGAAGAGCTGGGCGGGCGTCGTGAGGTTGGCGACCTGGATGTTGTTCTCGGCGCAGGCCTGCAGGAAGCGCTCGAGGCGCGCGGAGGAGTGCTCGGGGCCCTGGCCCTCGTAGCCGTGCGGCAGGAGCAGGGTGATGCCGCTGGTGCGCTGCCACTTCGACTCCCCGGCGGCGATGAACTGGTCGAGCACGACCTGGGCGCCGTTGACGAAGTCGCCGAACTGGGCCTCCCAGATGCAGAGCATGTCCGGGTAGTCGAGCGAGTAGCCGTAGTCGAAGCCGAGCACGGCGGCTTCGGAGAGGAGCGAGTTGTAGACGCAGAATTTGGCCTGCTGGCCGGAGATGCTGTTGAGCGCGGTGAACTTCGCCCCGGTTTCCACGTCGTTGAACACGGCGTGGCGGTGCGTGAAGGTGCCGCGTTCGCAATCCTGGCCGCTGATGCGGACGGGCGTGCCGTCGAGCAGGAGCGAGCCGAAGGCCATCGCCTCGCCCATGCCCCAGTCGTAGGGGCCGCCTTGCTTGTGGGCTTCGGCGCGGCCCTCGATGAAGCGCTTGATCTTGGCGTGGGGCTTGAAGTCGGCCGGCACGGTGGTGAGCGCCTTCACGACCTGGTCGAGCACCTTGGCGCTGACGGCGGTGGCGACCGGCTTGTGCGTGAAGGCCGGTTGGAAGACGGCGGTGGAGCCCTTGAAGGCATCGGTGGCGACCGTGTCGCTGGCGGCGGCCTTGCGCTTCTCGGCCTTGGCGGCCTCGCGGGTCTTGGCCTTGACGAGGTTCTCGTCGAGCGCGCCGGAGTATTCCGTCTTGATGGCCTCGCCCTCGGCCGGGGTGATGGACCCCTCGGCGACGAGCTGCTTCGTGTAGAGGGCGGAGACCTGGGCGTGGGCGGCGATTTTCTTGTAGAGGGCTGGCTGGGTGAAGGACGGCTCGTCGGTCTCGTTGTGGCCGTGCTTGCGGTAGCAATACATGTCGATGAACACATCGCGCTTGAACTGCACGCGGAAGTCCACCGCGAGCTGCGCGACCATGCACACGGCCTCGGGGTCGTCGCCGTTCACGTGGAAGATCGGTGCCTCGATCATTTTCGCGATGTCGGTGCAATAGCGGGTCGAGCGCGAGTCGGAGGGGTCGGTGGTGAAGCCGATCTGGTTGTTGATGACGAAGTGGACCGTGCCGCCCGTGCGGTAACCCGGGAGCTGGGAGAAGTTGAGCGTCTCGGCCACGATGCCCTGGCCGGCGACGGCGGCGTCGCCGTGGATGAGGACGGGCATGACCTTGCGGCGTTCCTTGGCGTCGCCGCGGATGCGCTGGCGGGCGCGGGCCTTGCCCTCGACGACGGGGTTGACGATCTCGAGGTGCGAGGGGTTGGCGGCGAGGCGGACCTCGACCTTGGCGCCGGTGGTGGTGGTGAGGATGGATTCGTAGCCGAGGTGATACTTCACGTCGCCATCGCCCGCGACGGTGTCGGGGATGTAGTTCTCGGAAAACTGCTCGAAGAGCTGGTCGAAGGACTTGCGCAGGATGCCGCAGAGGACGTTGAGGCGGCCGCGGTGGGCCATGCCCATGACAATCTCCTCGATGCCGGACTCGGGGCAGTGGTCGATGATGGCGTCGAGCGCGGCGATGGTGGTCTCGCCACCCTCGAGGGAGAAGCGCTTCT
Organism: Opitutaceae bacterium; assembly: GCA_016795565.1. Classification (GTDB taxonomy): domain Bacteria; phylum Verrucomicrobiota; class Verrucomicrobiia; order Opitutales; family Opitutaceae; genus Lacunisphaera. Next base: position 38,033 of record JAEUGW010000035.1, read on the forward strand.
GGCCGACGTATTTCGTGTGGAGAAATTTCTCGAAGAGCTCGGCCTTGTGGACGCGGCGGAGGATGCGGACCTTGAGCGGCTTGGTGAATTTCGGCTGGAGGCGGGTCGACTCGATGCGCTCCTGGAGCCAGCGGCGGGCATCCTGGTCCTGGATGTGGGCGTATTCGACACCGACATGGCCGCAGTAGATCTGGTGGAGCGTCGCGAGGATGTCGCGGAGCTTCATCTGGCCGCCGCCGGCGAAGTTGCTGACGTCGAACACCGTGTCGAGGTCGGCGTCGCTGAGGCGGAAGTGAGAGAGTGCGAGCTTGGGCGAGGGCGGGGGCGGGTCGCTGAGCGGGTCGAGGTGCGACTGGATGTGGCCGATCGCGCGATAGGCGTTGATGAGGTAATAGACGCCGGCCTGCTTGGAGGCGTCTATGACCGCGCCCGCGGGCGCACCGGTCGGGGCCTGGCCGTTGCTGCCAAGGGTGAAGCCCTGGAAGAACGCCCGCCACGTCGGGTCAACCGAGTCGGGATTATCGAGCCAGCGCTGGTAATATTCCTCGATGACGCCGGCATTGGCGCGTTCGGAAACGGTGACGGGATTCATGGGAACGGGATTGAAAGTTGGGCGATGGGTGTCCGCTTGCCTATCACGCGGGGTAATAGTAAGCGTGGGACATGGATGGGAGCACCGGCATTCCGCAGAGACAAGGCCATTCAGGCCCAGAGGGAGGGGATGAAAGGGAATATCGCCGTGGCATCCCGCTGCTTAAGATAGTTTAATTCCAGACCGACATTATGACCGAAGCCAAAATCAAATCCGCCCTAATCCAGCTTCACGCCGGGATTAAGAATTCTGATGGCCCGGCCATTTCCGCCGCCCTGGCAGAGATCGAGGCGCTCCACGCGGCCCACCGGGCGGAATTGACCCCACAGCTTGATCACTTCCTGACCGGCCGCAGCTACGCCAAGGCCCTGGCCTATCTCGGCGGGGGGGCTGAGTTGGCCGCCAGGCCGGCGTCCCCACCCGGAGGTTGCGGCGGAGGGCACGCATGAGCACCGCAGGCAAAATCCCGACCGGTGGCGGGCAGGATCTCGGCCAGAATCCCTTTGGTGCGCTCAGCGGCGCGGGTTTGCCGGTTGCACCGCAGCCGGTGGTTCAATCGGCGGCGAAGAGAGGGGAGCCGGCTAGGAATCGCGGCCGCGTGGACATCAAGCGCACCACCGCCGGGCGCGGCGGCAAGACCGTGACGCTCGTCACCGGCTTTGTCGGCATCGGCCTGCCGGAGAAGGAATCGCTCGCGAAAAAGATGCGCAACGCCTGCGGCTGCGGCGGCACGGTGAAGGACGGCGACATCGAGATCCAGGGCGACCAACGCGAGAAGATCGCGCAGATCCTGACCGACGCCGGCTTCCGGCCGGTGTTCGCGGGAGGCTAGGCCTCGTCTTGACATCAACGCAATTGATGCCTTGATGCCTACATGCGCACCACTCTCACCTTGGAGCCCGATGTCGCCGCCCGGCTGAACAGCGAAGTGGCGCGCTCCGACCGCGCGCTCAAGGCCGTGGTGAATGACGCCCTGCGCCGCGGCTTGCAGATGCCGGCCAAGTCGCCGCGCCGGGCCGCTTACGCGGTCAAGCCTCTGCGGCTGGCGTTCCGCCCGGGGGTGGACACGGACCGGCTCAACGAGCTGGCCGATGAACTGGAGACCGAGGTTCTTGTGAAGAAGCTGCGGGCGTGATCATTCCCGATCTCAACCTGCTGGTCTACGCCCACAATGCCGCCGATGCGCGCCACGCGGCGGCGCGGGCGTGGTGGGAAGACTGCCTGAACGGCGCGGAACCGGTCGGCCTCGCGTGGGCCACGATGCTCGGTTTCGTGCGGCTGACCACGCACCGGCAGGTGCTGGTTCAACCTCTGCCGGTCGCCACCGCCACCGGCGTGGTGGAGGAATGGCTGGATCAGCCCATCGTGCGCGTGCTGGTGCCGGGGCGCGATCATGCGCGACACTGCTTTGGCTACCTGAAAAAGCTGGGCGTGGCGGGCAATCTCACCACCGACGCCCATCTTGCCGCGCTCGCGGTGGAATATCAGGCGGAGCTGCACAGCACCGACACCGATTTCGCCCGTTTTCCCGGACTCCGCTGGCGCAACCCGCTGCTGACAAAAAAACGGCGGTGAAGGAGGCGACATCGAGATCCTGGGCGACCAACGCGAGAAGATCGCGGAGATCCTGAACGCGGCCGGCTTCCGGCCGGTGTTCGCGGGAGTGTGAGCTTCTTGTAGGGGCGCAGTCTTGCTGCGCCCTTTTCCGATGCCGAGCCGAGTTACAGAAAACCTGCACAAGTTTCGCACCTCGGCACCGGGGTCGCTGTATTTTGTGACATGCTGCACGGCCGAACGCCACGTTGGCCTCGCTGATGCCGGTTTGCGGTCTTTGCTTCACCAGGTGTTTACCGGTTTTGCCCGGAGTGGTGATGCCGACACAATCGCGGCCACAGTCATGCCGGAGCACATTCACTGGCTGTTTGAGTTGGGTGCGCGCCTCTCGCTCGGACGAGTGCTGGCTCGATTTAAGGCCGAAACGCGCGCTGAGCTCTCAGAACGGGAATTGGTCTGGCAGCGCGATTTTTTCGAGCATCGGCTTCGACCTGCGGAAGGCATCGAGGACTATGGTCTCTACATTTTTCTCAACCCATATCGCGCGGCTCTGCTCGATTCCACAGAGACGTGGGCAGGCTGGTATTGCCCCAAGCCGGGCTGCTTCAATTTTACCGGGTTGCTTCAGACAAATGGCACACCGCCGCCTGAGTGGATTGGACTGCCGGTGCCCGGGACTTTGGCGGTCGGCGAGTGAAGGGCGCAGCAAGACTGCGCCCCTACAAAGGCGAGCAGGCCGAGACTCTACGCCGCCAGCCCCGCCGCGAGTGCCAGTGCGGCCTTAGCGCGGTTCATGATGTAGAGGTGGTAGCCGGGGGCGCCGTGGGCGAGCAGGTCGCGGATCTGGGTGACGGCCCACTCGTTGCCGACCGACTCGACGATCTCGGGATGGTCGCCGGCGGCCTCAAGGCGCTTGATGAGTTTCTCCGGCAGGCTGGCGCCGCACATTTCGGTGAAGCGCTTGATCTGCTTCAGCGACAGCACGGGCATGATGCCGGGCACGATCGGAACCTGGATGCCACGGGCGCGGCATTGCTCGACGAAGCGGTAATACACGGTGTTGTCGAAAAAGAGCTGCGTCGTGACGAACGCCGCGCCGGCGTCCACCTTGCGCTTGAGGTTGTCGAGGTCCACCTCGGGCGACGGTGCCTCAGGGTGCTTCTCCGGATAGCCGCCGACGCCAAGGCAGAAGTCGGGGTGGCGCGCCTTGAGGAGGGCCACGAGATCGCTGCCGTAGCGCAGGCCGTCCTTGTAGGGCACAAACTCGTTTTGCCCCTTCGGTGGGTCGCCGCGCAGCGTCATGATGTTGCGGTAGCCGCCGGCGTGGAGTTGGTCGGCGACGCCGTTGAGTTCGTCGCGCGTGTGGCCGACACAGGTCAGGTGGGGCATCACCGTGAAGCCGATCTCGGTGCGCAGCAGCCTGCTGACCTGCGCGGTGCGCTCGCGGGTGCTGCCGCCGGCGCCGTAGGTGACGGACACGAAATCCGGCGCGATGCGCTTGAGCGCGGTGGCGGTCTGGCGCAGGGCCTCGACCCCGGCCTCATCCTTGGGCGGGAAAAACTCCAGCGAGCGCAGCGGGCGGTGCTGGGCGAAGAGTTCGGAGAGGGGCCGGTCGGTGGTCATTCAGTAATCAATGCATCCGTATCCGATGATACGTGTAAAGCCCCGATTGCGTCCTATTTCGCGGGCGATGCCGGGGCGGCGGCCTCGAGGATAATGTGGGTTTCCGTCTCCGCCACGGGCTTGAGCGTGAAATAGGGGGCCCGCCAGCGCGCGTAGGTTTGCATGAAGCCGGCGGTCGGGCCGGTTTTGCCCAGCACCAGATAGCGCAGGCCGGACTGCCGCCAGCGCCGCGCGGTCTCCTCGGGCCGGAGCGTTGCGTCGAACAGCCATGCGATCTCCGGGCTCCACAGGGGCGCGACTTCAGTGCCCAGCGGGGCGAGCACGCGCGGCAAGCCGGCGTGGTCGGAGAGGATTCGCCGGCGGTCGGGCAGGGGCTGAATCCGGGCGAACAAGGCCTCGTTTACCGAGCGGACAACGGCGGGAAATTGCCCGGCGGCGTGCGGCCACTCGCGCACGGCGACGCGGTAGGGGTTTTCCGGCAACACGAGGGTCTTGGGCAGGGATTCCAAGAGCACGAGAGCGACAACGAGCGCTGCGGAACGCAGGGCGGCAGGGTGTTGCACCCAGATGCCGAGACCGTAGGCGGCGGCCACCGCGAGCAGGGCGCAGGCCGGGCTCAGCACCCGGAGCGAGTAGAACAGTCCGCCGGCCGTGTAGGCCACGGAGACAAACCAAAGGCCGGCCACCAAGGCCACAAAGCCGGCCACCAGCCGGGCCTCGCGCAGGCGTTGGGCCAGCAGGAAGCCCAAGGCGACCAATCCCACCAAGGCCGGCAGCGCCCACAGCGCGAGATAACGTCCCAGCGAGCGCCAATTTTCCGCAGAGCCCAGCGTTGCGCTGGCCGGGCCGCGAAACAGGTCGTTCCACGCGGTGAAGATTTCGTTGGTCGCAAACAGGCCGGCGACATTGAGGCTGTAGAAGGGGTTGCCGGTCAGCAGCCACACGCGCAAGGGCCACGCCAGGGCCACCGGCAGCGCCACCGCCGCCAGCAGCCAGGTCTGGCGGCGCGGTGCCTGCAGCCACAACGTCGCGGCGATGCCCGCCAGCGGGAAGATTGCACCGTATTCGCGGGTGCTGGCGGCAAGCACGGCAAAGCCGCCCGCGAGCAAGGCCCAGCGGTTGCCGTTTTCATCGCGCAGATGGGACAGGCTCCAGACCATCCCGGTCACGGCGACGGCAGTCAGGCCCGTTTCCTGCCCCAGGATGACGGACCAGGTCAGCAACGGGCACGCCGCGGCGAGCAACACGGCGCGACGGGCGACGATCGCGCCACCCCAGCGGCTGCCCAGCCGCCAGACGAGCTCGTGCACCGCCAGCAATTGCAGCCCGACGACCGGCGTGGTCCACAGCGCGTGCGAGTTGCCGCCGCAGGCGTAGGCCCAGGCATAGAGGCCCGCCACCCCCGGGGGGATGCTCTCGGCCCAGAAGTAGCGGACGAAATCCTCCGCGCGGCGCGGTGGATAAAAATCCAGCGAGCCGCAGTGCAGCATCTGCTCGGCCAGCCAGCTCCAGCGGAAGGTGACATCCGGGCCGTTGAGCGGGTGGGTGCCCAGCCGCCAGGCGACGATGAGCCAGAACGCGCCGTAGAGCGGCAACCACCAACCCATCTGCGTGAAGCACGCGAACGACGAACTGATCTGCGTGGGGCCGGGCCGCGCCGGCACGAGCCGGGCGAGCAGGGCCACGAGGCCGAGCGCCGCCGCGAGCGTGGACAGGGAAATGGCAGCACCGGTCCAGGCAAAGGTCAGCACCACTGCATACAGCGTGGCGGCCGAGGTGGCGAACGCCGCGGCCAGCGACCAGGGCAGTCGCAAGGCCCGGAGCAGCATCGAGCCGGGCAGCAGCAGGCCTCCCAGCAGGAGCGCCAGGCGCAGCGGGATTTCGAGGTAAGCCGGCAGGTTCATGTCCCGAAATGATGAAAATGCCGGCCGGCCATTATGAGACAGGATAGCAAACCGCGAGGCTTGCGTGGAACACGCAATGAACACCCCAAGGCATTGTCATGCTGAGCGCAGCGAAGCATCCATCATGAAATGCGCCAGCGGTCATCCTGATGGATTCCTCGCTTCGCTCAGAATGACAGGAATCGGACATGGCGGCTTCAGTTCGCCGCGGTGGCCGCGCGGGCTTTTTCCGTCTTCAGGCGCAACTGGCCGCAGGCGGCGTCGATGGCGTGGCCTTTCTCCCGGCGGAGCGTGACGGAGACGCCGCCGCGGTCGAGCACCTGGGCGAACTTCTCCTGGCGCGTGAGGCTGGGGCGTTTCCAGGGCAGGCCCTCGACCGTGTTGTAGGGGATGAGGTTCACGTGGGCGTGCAGGTCGTGGGCGATGTCGCGGAGCTTCCCGGCCTGGTCGAGCGAGTCGTTGATGTCCTCGATGAGGATGAACTCCAGCGTGACCATGCGGCCGCGTTTCTCGGAGAACTCGCGGATGGCGGGGATGAGCTCGGCGAGCGGGTATTTTTTGTTCACCGGCATGATCTGCTCTCGGACCTCGTCGGTGGCGCCGTGCAGGGAGATGGCGAGGCGGAGGCCGAGCGGCTCGTCGGCCAGTTGCCGGATCTTGGGCACGAGCCCGGAGGTGGAGAGCGTGATGCGCCGCGCGCCGAAGCCGAGGCCCCAGTCGGCGTTGAGGATGGTGAGCGCGCGGAGGATGGCGTCGTAATTGTGGAGCGGCTCGCCCATGCCCATGACCACGAGGTTGTCGAACGACACGAGCTCGGCGTGGGCGCGGGGGGTGCGGGCGTCCTCCTGCCGGCACACCTGGATGAGCTGGTGGACGATCTCCCCGGCGGAGAGATTGCGCTTCAGGCCGTCGAGGCCGGAGGCGCAGAACTTGCAGCCCATGGCGCAGCCGACTTGGGTGGAGATGCAGATGGTCTTGCGGGAGTTCTCCTGCCCGACCCCGAGCTGCGGGGCGCGGATGATGACGGTCTCGATGAGGGATTGGTCGCCCAGCTCCAGCAGGAGCTTGTCGGTCACATCCTCGGATTGCTTGGTCAGGACGAACTTTGTCGGCTCCAGCTCGAAAGTGGCGGCCAGCCAGGCGCGGAGGGCGCGGGAGAGATTGGTCATGTCCTCCCAGGAGCGGACCCGCTTCTTGTAAAGCCATTCGGTGATCTGCCGGGCGCGAAAGGCCGGGTGCCCGTGCGCCGCGAGCTGGGCGCCCAGCGAATCGAGGGTTTCGCCGTAGATGGACGGCTTGGCGGGAAGATATCTCAAGGGAGCGGGAAAAGGAGGGAGCGAAAACGCGGCGTTGCAGTCGGACTCTCAACGCTCAACCTGCAACTTTCAACCCAGCAGATGAACCTCATCCACCGGCATATCTTCGCCAATGTCGTCCTGACGTGCGGCGCGGCCGTGGGGTTGTTCGGGTTCGTGCTGCTGCTGGCGAATGTGCTGAAGGATCTTCTGGGCTACCTGCTGCAGGGGCAGATCGAGGTGGACACTTTCATGCGGCTGACCGGGCTGCTGGTGCCGTTCGTGATCTCCTATGCGCTGCCCATGGGCATGCTGACGGGAATCCTGCTCGTGCTCGGGCGGATGTCGTCCGACCGGGAGATCACCGCGCTGCGCGCCTCGGGCATGAGCGTGGCGTGGCTCTCGGCCCCGATCCTGTTTCTGGCGCTCCTGGGGGTGACGCTGGCCGCCTTCGTCAATTTCCAATTCATGCCGGTGGCCCGGCTGGCCTACCAGCGCGAGCTGGCCGGGGCCGTGCAGCGGAATCCCCTGAGCTTCATCGTGCCGAAGACGTTCATCCGGGATTTTCCCGGCGTCATCATCTACGTCGGCGACAAGCAGGCCGACCTGCTCAAGGACATCTGGATCTGGGAGCTCGACAAGCAGAAGCGCGTGATCAACTCGGGCCGCGCCACGACCGGGTGGATCCGGTTTGACGCCGCCCGGAGCAAGCTGGTGTTGAGCCTCGATTTCCTCTCGGCCGAGGTGCGCGACCGCCAGGATCCCGAGAACCCCGCCAAGATCCGCAGCGGCGGGGCCACGGACCATGCGACGTTTGACCTGCAGCTCGACAAGCTGACCGGGCAGCAGGCCGTCAAGGTGAAGACCAAGTGGCTCACCTTCCCGCAGCTGGTGGCGGAGTGGCGGCGGCTGCGGCAGCCGGATCCGGCGGTGCCGGCGGACGAGCGCACGCAGCAATTGATGCGCGTGCAAATCACCATCCACGAGAAATTCGCCACGGCGTTCTCGGTGCTGTCGTTCGCCCTCGTCGCGATTCCCCTCGGCATCAAGGTCTCGCGCAAGGAGACCTCGGCCAACCTCGGCATCGGGCTCCTGCTGGCACTCGGCTACTATTTTGCGACCATCGCGGCCGGCTGGTTCGACAACCATCCCGCCCTGCGGCCCGACTTGCTCATGTGGCTGCCCAATCTCGGATTCCAAGGCCTTGGCCTGTGGATGTTTTACCGGGTGGACCGGGCATGAGCACGCCGCCGTCAGTCGTTGGCGGGAGCCCCGCCAAGGGTTGTAAACCCGTCCGCGCCGGTAACTCCGGCCCCGGCGCGCCGTCACTGGGAATGTGCCCAATTCCCGCCCAATTCCATGGCTGACGACCCGTTCGACTTCGCCGGTTGCCTCGAACGCGTGCGCCAGCATGACCAGGCGGCCGCCCGGCAGCTCGTCGAGCACCTCTATCCGCTGGTCAACCGCATTGTGCGCTCCCACCTCCCCCGGCGCGTGGCGGTGGAAGACCTCGCGCAGGACATCTTCCTGAAAATGTTCACCCGCCTCGAACAATACCAGGGCCACGTGCCGTTCCCGCACTGGGTCTCCCGCATCGCGGTCACGACCTGCATCGACCAGCTGCGCGCCCAGCAGCGCCGCCCGGAATTCCGCTGGGCCGACCTGTCCGAGACCGAGGCCGAGGTGCTGTCCAACGTGATGACCGACGAGCGCGACGCGCGGCCCGGCGAGGCCCTCGCCGCCCGCGAGCTGGTGCACAAGCTGCTCGCCCAGCTGAAGCCCGACGACCAGCTCGTGATCCAGCTGCTCGACCTCGAGCAAAAGACCATCGCCGAGATCAGCGCCCTCACGGGTTGGAACCAGACCCTCGTCAAGGTGCGGGCCTTTCGCGCCAGACGGAAATTGCAAAAGCTCTTCCAGGAACTACAAGGCAAGGAGAAGTCATGAACCGATTCGACCAGCAGTGGCAAAAACTCACCGCCCTCGCGCGCTCGGCCCCCGCCGAGCCCGCCGCCGCCGCCCCGCATGGCTTCGCCACGCGCGTGGCCGCCCGCGCCGCGACGGCCCCCCTGGCGCCGTGGGCCGGGTTCGAGCGCGTCGCGCTGCGCGGCCTGCTCGTCGCCGCCGCGCTGGGCGTGGCCGCCATCGCGCTCAACTATTCCGTCATCCAGTCGGAGCCGGCGGAGGATTTTGCCGCCACCGACGCGATTCCCGAGCTGCTGGGCATCACCTGAGATGAAGCAACCCTGGAAGATCATCATCCTCCTGCTGGGCATCTTTGTCGCCGGCGGCGTGACGGGCGGGCTGGTCACCTTGCGGATCTGGAAGGAAAAAATGGGCAACCGCCCGGTGCCCGAAGAGTGGGCCCCGCGCCACCTCAAGCGGCTGTCTGACCGGCTGGAGCTGACCCCCGCGCAGCAGGAACAGCTCCGGCCCGTCGTGCGCCGCAACATGGAGCAACTGGGCCGCGTGCGGAACACTTTCGTGGCGGACACCCAAACGGTGGTCGAGGCCATGCAGCGGGAGATCGCGCAGATGCTCACGCCGGAGCAGCGCGACAAGTTCGCGCAGATGAACCGCGAGCTGCGCGACGCCCGGGAGTCCCGCGAAAAAGCCGAGCGGGCCAAACGGCCCAAGCCCAGCCATCCCGCCCGCGAACCCGCGCCGCCCGCCAAGCCGCCCGGCAACTGAGCCGGATTCCCCTCCCGAGGGTGCCCGACCGGCGCCCTTTTGACGGTGGGTCTGTTTGCTGTAGCGGCGGTCTATGACCGCCGACTGGCGCGGCGTGGTTTTCGCTCGGCGGTCATAGACCGCCGCCACAGATTTTTGATCAGACTGACCCACTACCCCGTTTTTATTTTGGTTGCAGGAGGGGAGGCCGGACCTACGTTCCGCGCTGGCCAGGCGCCATGCATGGGCAGGCGCGTGAACCCCGCCAGGGCCGGAAGGCAGCAACGGTGACGACGTCCTCCCAGTGCCGTGGATTGCCTGGCCACTCCCTTTCATTTTCGATTTTGGATTCCTGATTTTCGATTCCTGATGTCCGCCTACCAAGTCATCGCGCGCAAGTGGCGGCCCCAGACGTTTGACGACGTCGTCGGGCAGGACCACGTGGTCCGCACGCTGAAGAATGCCATCGCCCGCAACCGCATCGCGCACGCCTACCTGTTCGTCGGCCCGCGTGGCACGGGCAAGACCAGCACGGCGCGCATCTTCGCCAAGGCCCTCAACGTCACCAACGGGCCCAAGGCCGACTTCGACGTCAACGACCCCATCGCCCAGTCCATCGCCGACGGCTCCTGCCTCGACGTGATCGAGATCGACGGCGCCTCGAACAACGGCGTCGAGCAGGTGCGCGAGCTGCGCGACACCGTCCGCTACGCCCCGGCGCAGGGCAAATTCAAGGTCTACATCATCGACGAGGTGCACATGCTCTCGACGGCGGCCTTCAACGCCCTGCTCAAGACCCTCGAGGAGCCGCCCGCGCACGCGAAGTTCATCTTCGCCACCACCGAGGTGCAGAAGGTGCTCCCGACCATCATTTCCCGCTGCCAGCGCTTCGACCTGAAGCCGATCCCGACCGAGCTCATCGTCCAGCGCCTGAAGAAGATCGCCGCCGCCGAGAAGATCAAGGCGAGTGACGGCGCCCTCGCCAGCATCGCCCGCATGGCCGACGGCGGCATGCGCGACGCGCAGTCCATCTTCGACCAGATGATTTCCTTCTGCGGCAACGAGGTCGGCGAGGCCGACGTGCTCGACGTCTATGGCCTGGTCTCGGCCGAAAAGATCGCCGCGCTCGCCGCCGCGCTCGCCGCCGGCGACCACCGGAAGATTGTCGAGCTGGTGGACGAGGCCGACGAGAACGGCCGCGATCTCTACCGCCTGCTCGTGGACGTGCAGGCGCACGTGCGCGGTGCGCTGCTCGCGGCCATCGCGAAGGGCGGCCACAGCGACGCGCTCGGCACGCCGCTGACGACCGAGCAGCTCACGCGCCTCCTCGACGGGCTCCGCGAGGGCGAGAACGGCGTGAAGCACGGCCTGTCCGAGAAGATCAATTTCGAGGTGGCGCTGCTCAAGGCCGTCGAGGCCAGCCGCGCCCGCGCCATCGATTCCCTCATCAAGGAGATCGCGACGCTCGCCGACAGCCTCCCTGCCGACGGCTCAAAAAAAAACGACTGACGCAGCCACCTGAGGCGCCGAAGCCCGAGGAGGAATCTGTAGCGGCGGTCTATGACCGCCGATCCGAGGGAAACGGCGGTCAAAGACCGCCGCCACAGGGATACTCCGCCGATGCCCCCGCCGGCCCCTCGTCCGAGGAGGAATCCGCCTTTCTCGCCCAGGAACGCGAGATGGGCAGCGTGACGCCCGAGTTGACGCACGTGGAAACGCCGCCCGAGGACCAGGGCGACCTGCCGCCGATGGACGACCTGATCAAGCGCATCCCGGCCCCCGCCCGCGAAGTCCTGGAGGAATTGTTCCGCCCCCGCTTTGTGACCGTGAAGCGGATTCCGGTGCATGCCCTGAAGCCGTAATTCCCGTCTCGCCTCGTCTCTCCGAGCCCATCACGCTGCCGCCCCGAGATGTCCGAGACTTTCGCCCTCAAGCCCACGCACAAGGCCGTCCGCGCCTACTACCTTGCGCTGGCCCAGTTGGCGAACGTTGGCGCCAAGCACGAATCCGCCGTCCGCGCGACCTTCGACACGCTGCTTGAGGCCGCCGCCGGCCCGCTCAAGTGGACCCTGGTCCGCGAATATCCCGTCTCCCGCAAGGGTGCCGCGCCCCTCAAGCTCGACGGCATGCTGCTCGACGCCTACCGCATCCCGCACGGTGCCATCGAGGCCAAGGACGACGCCGACGACCTGAAGGCCGAGATGCTCGCCAAGCTCAAGCTCGGCTACCCCTCGAAAAACACTCTCTTCTGGCAGCCCCGCCGCGCCCTCCTCGTGCAGGACGGCAAGGTCGTGCTCGATTCCGCCATCGACACCAAGCCCGAGCAGTTGGTCGCCGTGCTGGAACGGTTCTTCGCGTACAGCCGGATCAAATGGAGCATGCATCTCAAAGCGAAGCTGCGACGGGAGATGTTCATGAACTATGATGCGAAGAACATACGCAGCGTTTACTACCGGCCATTTACTGAACGACTGCTCTATTGGGACGAGGTATTGGTGGATGTCCCTTCGCACCAAGCACGCTTCTTCCCCAAACCGGTTGCTCACGATGAGAACCGCCTGCTCTGCGTTAGCGATGTCGGATATAGATCCCCTTTCAGTGCGTTGGTAACGCGAGCGCCGGTGGATCTTCATTTGTGTGCAAGCTCCGATGGATTCGAGTGTTTTCCCCTCTACACCTACGACGCTGACGGCGGGCACCGGCGGGACAATGTCACGGATTGGGCCTTGGAGCAGTTCAAGGCGCAGTATCCGAAGGCGAAGATTACCAAGAAGGACATATTCCACTACGTCTATGCCGTGCTGCACCACCCGGCCTACCGGGAGAAATACGCCGCCAACCTCCGCCGCGAGTTGCCGCGCATCCCGTTCGCGCCCGACTTCGCCGCCTTTGCCAAGGCCGGCGAGAAGCTGGCCGCCCTGCACACCGGCTACGAGACGCAGAAGGAGTTCAAGCTGAAGCGCGTCGAAGCAGGGAAGAAACCCGACTGGCGCGTGGAGAAGATGAAGCTGTCCAAGGACAAGACCGCGCTGATCTACAACGACTGGCTCACGCTTGAGGGCATCCCGGCCGCCGCGCACACCTACCGCCTCGGCAACCGCAGCGCCCTGGACTGGATCATCGACCAGTATCAGGTCGAGCGCGCCAAGGAGGACGCCGACAAAATCCTCAGCGACCCCAACCGCGCCGACGACGAGGAATACATCGTCCGGCTGGTCGGCCAAGTCGTCACGGTCAGCGTCGAGACGATGAAGCTCGTAGCCGCGCTGCCCTCGCTGGGGGACGGCAAGTCCGCCGCCGGCTACACGCAGGCCGAGATGGACGCCGCCCACCACTACACCATCGAGGAGGAGCCCGCCGGGGCATAGGCGCGTCTACCTGCCCAAACGACATTCGCCATGGATACCCGCATTGCTCTTTTTCAAAAAAAGGAAATCCGCAAGGCACTCCATCAAAACGAGTGGTGGTTCGTCGTGGTGGATGTTGTTGCAGCCCTGACCGACTCCACCAATCCGGCAGGCTATTTGAAGGATATGCGCCGCCGCGATCCGGCGCTGGCCGCGGCCCTCAAAGGGGGGGGGCAATTTGCCACCCCCCTTGGCTTGGTATTTTCCACGGCCGGAGGGCCGCAAAAACTGCTTTGCTGGCACACCGAGGGCATTTTCCGCCTGATCCAGTCCATCCCAAGCCCCAAGGCCGAGCCGTTCAAACGCTGGCTCGCCAAGGTGGGCTATGAGCGGGTGCAGGAAATTGAAGACCCGGAGCTGGCCACCAAGCGCACCCGCGCCCTCTACCGGGCCAAAGGCTACTCCGATGCGTGGATCGAACGGCGCATGCGGAGCATCGCCATCCGCGACGAGCTGACCGACGAGTGGAAGAAGCGCGGCGTCAAGGAGCAGCTCGAATACGCCATCCTCACGGCTGAAATATCCAAGGCGGCCTTCGGCCTCACCCCCTCGGAATACGCGGCGCACAAAGGGTTGAGACGGCAAAATCTCCGCGACCACATGAACGACCTGGAATTGATCTTCTCGATGCTCGGTGAGGCGGCCACGACGGAAATAACCCGCACCAAGGAAGTGCAGGGCTTTCCGGAAAGCCAGGCCGCCGCCAGCGAGGGTGGCACGGTCGCGGGCAACGCCCGGCGGGAGTTGGAAAAAAAGTCCGGCCGCAAGGTCATCAGCCGCGAGAATTATCTCGATGCACCCGAATCAGCCAAGCGCCTGAGGCACGGGAAAGAGACCTGATCCTCCGCCTCAGCCGCGCCACTCCGCGCCGAGCGCGGGGTGACCTGCGATACTGCCGAGGTAGAGATAGGTCTCGACCGGCTGGCCGTCGGCGGGCGTGGCGAGCTTGAGCGATACGCGTTCGTAGAGGCCCTCGGCCGTGCCTTCGAGCAGGTCGAGTTGCGTCAGGCAGGAGTCGTCCACCGCCCAGAGTTCGCCGGTCACGCCGGCAGTGTCGTCGGCCGCGCGCACCATGCCGGGATAGTCGCCGAGCCAATAGAGGGTGTAGCCCGGCGGGGTGCGCGCTTCGCCGAGGAACTGCTGGTAGGCGAGGTGGGCATGGTTGTCGCCTCCGCGCTTCAGCGTCCCGTAGACGAAGACCCGGGTCATGGGGACAGGGACAAGACGGGTTAACCACTGATGGGATTCATCAATGGATGAATCCTTATTGCAGTGCGGCGACTGATCGTCGCCGCCGATTGGATCACGGGGCCTGCTAATCGCAGGCCGTATTCCAGGTCTGCGATCAGCAGACCCCAGAAATTGATCCGTAGCCGATCAGCCTTCGCCAAGGCTACGGCCGACAGGTAAGGCGAAGGGGTGCCCCAAAGTTTTGCCCATGGGCGAAACCAATGAGTGGTTAAATCAAGGTTCATGGCGTGGGGGCCAGGACCTCGACGACCATGGCCGTGATGTTGTCGCGGGCGGCGCGCTCGAGGGCGGCGGCGAGCAGGCGCTGGGCGGCGGGCGCGGGGTCGGGTTGGTGGAGGATTTCGTCGAGATGGTGGTCCCACAGGCAGTCGATGAGCCCGTCGGAACACAGGAGGAAGCGGTCGCCGGGGGAGCAGGGCAGGGCGCCGACCTGGGGGTTGATGATCTGGTGCCCGGCGCCGAGGGCTTGGTGGAGGGCGTTGCGCATCGGGTGCGAGCGGGCCTCGCGCTCGTTGATGCGGCCGGTGCGCCGGAGCCAGCCGACGTGGCCGTGGTCCTCGGAAATCTGCTTCAGGCCGCCGGCCGGAGGCAGGTGATAGAGGCGGCTGTCCCCGATGTGGCCGAAATACAGCCAGCCCGGGGTGAACCAGCCCAGGCTGAGCGTGGTGCCCATGCCCTGGCATTCCTCGTAGGATTCGCCGAGCTTGAGGAGATCGGCGTGGATCTCGGCAAACAGCTCAAGCAGGATGCGGTCGTAGCCGCTCTGCGGTCCGGGCGCGGCCGTGCGGAAGGCCTTGGGGAGCAGGTGGGTGATCTTGTCGCGCGTGATGCGGCTGGCGAACTCGCCGGACTTGGCCCCGCCCATGCCGTCGCTGACGGCGAACACGAAATCGGTCTTGGCGAGCGAGCCGTCCCCGACCTTGCCGAGGTAGCGGGCCTCGCGGCCGTCGAATTCGAGGGCGAGGAAGGTGTCCTCGTTGTTCGGCCGGACATGCCCGCGGTGGCTCTGGCCGGACCAGTGCAGGCTGAGGGACGCGGGCCGGTCGGCGTCGGCCCCGGCCTCCAGCAGCGTGGCGAACTCGAAATCGATGAGGCAGAAGCGGCCGTCGCTGTGCCGGTAGGTGACGTTGCGGATGTTCTGGTCGTCGTGGCGGACGCCGTAGGTCTCGAGTTCGGCGTAGAGGGCCTTCATCTTGTCGGCGCCGAGCTGGTCCACCCGGGTGCCGCAATTGGTGGTCACGATGCCGAGGTTGGCCTCGTCCACCTCCAGCAGCTGGGGCACGAAGGTGCAGCCGCGCTCCTTCAGGTAGCGGAGCACCCGCACCTCGTTCTCGAAGCGGACGTAGGCCTCCCGGCCGCGGAATGTCTTGTGCACCCGGCCGTCGAAACCGATGCGGACCTGGGCGCGCTGCGTGTCTTTGACCTCATGCATGGTGCGAGGGGGAAGATTCAGGCCCGGCGGCGGGTGGCAAGTGCGGGCTGCAATCCCCGATGGCGCGGGGAAGATGTAAAAGCTGGGTCATGTGCCCAAAATCTCGTTGCTTCTGGCATGTGAGGTGCTGATTTGAAAACTCCGTTCGGTCATGTTGTCCGCCCAGGGCGGCATGGCCGGAGGATTCATTTTTACCCACCCACCAACCACCTCACTTATGGCCAAATACAAACTGGAATACATCTGGCTCGACGGCTACCAGCCGCTCGCGAGCCTGCGCAGCAAGACCCAAATCAAGGAATACGCCAGCTTCCCGAAGCTCGCGGACCTGCCCGACTGGGGCTTTGACGGCAGCTCGACGCAGCAGGCCGAGGGCAAGAGCTCGGACGTCGTCCTCAAGCCGGTCGCGGTCTTCCCGGACAGCACGCGGAAAAACGGCGTGCTGGTGATGTGCGAGACCTACCTGCACACGGGCACGCCGCATCCGTCCAACTCCCGCGGCACGATCCCCGATGATCCGGACACCTGGTTCGGCTTCGAGCAGGAATACTTCTTCTACAAGGACGGCGCGCCGCTCGGTTTCCCGGTCGGCGGCTATCCCTCGCCGCAGGGCCCGTATTATACCGGCGTCGGCTACAAGAACGTCGGCAACGTCGCCCGCGAGATCGTCGAGAAGCACATCGACCTGTGCCTCGAGGCCGGGATCAACCTCGAGGGCATCAACGCCGAGGTCGCCAAGGGCCAGTGGGAATTCCAGATCTTCGGCAAGGGCTCCAAGAGCGCCGCCGACCAGATGTGGGTCGCCCGCTACATCCTGACCCGCCTGTGCGAGGGCTACGGCATCGACATCGAGTGGCGCTGCAAGCCGATCCTCGGCGCCTTCAACCAGGCGCTCGACTGGAACGGCTCGGGCATGCACGCGAACTTCTCGACCAAGCACATGCGCGAGGTCGGCGGGAAGGACTACTTCGAGAAGCTCATGGCCGCCTTCAGCAAGCACATGGACGAGCACATCGCCGTTTACGGCCCGGAGAACCACCTCCGCCTCACCGGCCTGCACGAGACGCAGTCGATCGACAAGTTCACCTACGGCGTCGCCGACCGCGGCGCCTCGATCCGCGTCCCGCACAGCTTCATCAACGCCGGTTACAAGGGCTACCTCGAGGATCGCCGTCCGAATTCCGCCGCCGACCCGTATCTGGTCGCCGGCCGGATTCTCAAGACGATCCTGACGGTCCCGACGAAGTAAGCGCGCGCGACCTGTTCACCCTCGACGCCCGGCCGCCCGGCCGGGCGTTTTTGCTTTGCCTAACCTGCCTTGAGGTGGAACCCGGCCTCCGGCCGGGTTTATGCGACGCGCTCATACCAACATTCCTCAGCTTTTGGACTGTCATTGTGAGGATCCCGCAGTCGCGGGAGACGAAGCAATCCAGCCATTTCGACAAGTTCAAGGCCCCGTGCATGTCGTGGGGCTGGATCGCCACGGTCCGCTATGTGGGCCTCGCGATGACAAAGAGTTAGAACCGGTCGTCGTGAATTGATGCTGTAGGGGCGGACCTTGTGTCCGCCCGCGCGGGCGGACACAAGGGCCGCCCCTACAGCATAAATTAACGACGACCGGTTAGAACTCTTTGTCATCGCGAGGCCCCCATAGCGGCCCGT
>JAEUGW010000006.1 GCA_016795565.1 Opitutaceae bacterium
CTTCACACGACCGCGGGCCGCCGCGGGGTTATAACCCCCACCACCACCGGGGCGCTCCGATCCGCCGTAACGATGCCGGGGGAAATTGGGGGTGCGAGATTGCTCGCGACTTTTTGGGGGTTGTCGCGAGCAAGCTCGCTCCCACAGTCAGGCACGGAAAGGTGAAGGAACCTCGATGGCAATGCATGAGGGCTCCTATTACCAGCCAGCAGGATAGCTGTGGCGAAGGAGTCCTACTGCATCGTTCCCGCTCAGATGATGATGCCCGCGATGGTCGCGGACAGATACGAGGCCAGCGTGCCGCAGAGCAATGCCTTGAGGCCGAGCTTGGCGAGGTCCGTGCGGCGCTCGGGTGCGAGGGCGCCGATGCCGCCGATCTGCATGCCCACGCTGCTGAAGTTGGCGAAGCCGCAGATGGCGATGCTGAGGATGAGCAGGCCCTTCTCGGTGACGACCGGCACGGCCTTCGTGGTCAGGCTCTGGAAGGCCACGAATTCATTGATCGTGAGCTTCTGCCCGAGGAGGGTCGCGACGTTGCCGATGTCCGCCGTCGGCACGCCCATGGCCCAGGCCATCGGATAAAAGAGTTTCCCGAAGAGCCAGTTCAGCGTGAGGTCGAAGTTCGGGTTGAAGAGGTGCCCGGTGATGGTGAGCAGCCAGTCGATGCAGGCGATGACGGCGATGAAGCCGATGAGCATGGCGATGACGTTCATCGCGATCTTGAAGCCGTCGGCCGCGCCGTGGGACACGGCGTCGATGACGTTGCTGTAATCGCTCTTCACCTCGAGTTTCACCGTGCCCATCGTCTGGCTCTCCTGGGTCTCGGGGAAGACGATCTTGGCGATGACCAGCGCGCCCGGCGCGGCCATGAGCGAGGCGGTGATGAGCTTGGGCGTGAGGTCCATGCCGGCGGCGGCGCCCATGTTGGCGTAAACCACGAGGATGCCGCCCGCGATGCAGGCCAGGCTGCCGCTCATCGAGGCGAGCAGCTCGCTGTTGGTCATGCCCTTCAGGTAGGGGCGGATCATCACCTGCGCCTCGACCTGGCCGACGAAGGCGCTGGCGACGTTGCTCAGCGACTCGGCGCCGCTGACGCGCATGATGGAGTTCATGGCCTTGGCAATGACCGACACAACGCGCTGCATGATGCCGAAATGGTAGAGGATGGCGACGAGCGCGCAGACCAGGATGATCGTGGCCGTGACGTTGAAGGCGAAGACGAAGCCGCCGCCGATGTAGTTGCCGGTCTTGCCGAACTGGTCGACGATGATGCCGCCATAGACAAAGGCCGCGCCCTGCCGGGCGAACTGCTCGAGCTTTTCCATGCCGTGGCCCAGCCACTGGAAGAAGCTGGCGACCGGCCCGACCTTGAAGATGAGGAGCGCAATCACCGCCTGGAGCGAGATGCCGGTGACGACGAGCCGCCAGTTGATGCGGCGGCGGTTGTTCGAGAAGGCAAAGGCGATGCCGAGGATGAGGGCGATGCCGATCAGGCCATGAAGACGGTCCATAGGGGGTTGGGGTGCGGTTGTGCGCGGACACTGCGGGATTCCCCGCTGAATTCAACCCCGGATGCAGGCCGGTGCCGCGCTTACCAGGACAGGTGCCGCCGGTATGAAAACCGCCGCCCGCCCGGGCGGGATCTGCGGTCCCGTGGCGAAATTACTTCTTCTGCCACGCGCCGGACTCGTCCTGCACCCAGACGCCGGGGCGGCTGTTGGTCGCGATCTGCTTGGCCCGGGCGCGGCCGACCGAGACAGCCGAGGCACCGGTTTCCTTGGCGATGAAGGCGTAGACCGCCTCGCGGTCGCGGTTCTCGTCCGCGACCACGCTGCCGGCACCGGCGCTGCCGCCCTTGCGCTCCTCCAGGAAGCCCCGGTTATTTTCGCCGAGGACCTCCTGGGCCTTGAGGGTGTCGATCTGCGGCAGGCGCTGCTCCATGCGGCGGCGGATGTCGGCGGCGCTTTCGGCAAAGGCCGCGACCGTGAGCAGGCCGAGCGCGGCGAACAGGGTGAAGATGCGGGCTTTCATGGTCATTTGGTCTCCTCGTGCGTGATGGTGGCGGACTTCTTGTCGAGGTCGCCGAAGAAATCATCCAGGGCGCGCTCCACCTTCACGTTCACGTCCACGGTGATGTGGATGGGCTTCACCTCGATGGGGGCGGTCTTGACGTTGAGGCAGCCGCCCAGCAGGAGCGGCCCGAGGGCGGTGGCGGCGAGAAAAAATCGGCGGTGCATGGGGAGTTCTTTCCGCAGATTACGCGGATGGGCGCGGACAAAGGCAAACTTGGTTTTGCTCCATCCGTGGCATCCGCGTTATCCGCGGGGATCAGCTTCTGAGTCCTGCATCTCAGGGCTTGGTTCCGAAGCTCAGGCGCGAGTCGAGCCCGAGATTGATGAGCTTCTCCAGCGGCCCGTTGACATTCAGGTCGAGGATCACCGGGGCCTTGACGTCCGGATCCACCGGCTCGCCCGCGATGTGCAGCCGGGCGGAGCGGCCGGCCGGGGCATTGGGCGGGCGGATATCGAGGCGCAGCTCGCTGACCTTCAGCTTGAGCAGGCCGCTCTCGATTTTTTTGAGGACGGCGTAGCTGGGGCTGCTGGGCGAGGCCCCGCCGGTGAGCAGCCCCGTGGCGTTGAACTGGACTTGGGCCTGGACGCCGGGCTTGAGCTGGAGCCAGCCGGTGCCGAGCCGCACGCCGCTGTCATCGAGCCGGAGGGGAAACCGTCCGTTCACCCGCCCCTCGGCTTTCGCGGGCAGGTCCCGGGTCAAGGCCATGACTTCCTCGATGCTGATGCCGTCCACCAGCACCACGGTCTCCAGTTCGCGCCGATCCGGGAAATAGTTGAACGGCTCGGTCGAGACCGTGCCGCCGAGAGCCTTGAACGAAACCTGGTTCACCACGATCTTGCTGGTGCCATCCAGGGCGATCCCGGCGGCGAGGTCGCGCAGGGCCAGCTGGCCCGTCCGCACCTCGCGGACGCGAAGCGTGCCGGGCTTGGTGATGACTTTCGCGAAATCGGTGAACTCCAGGTCAGCCTCAATCCCTTCGGCTATCACCGTCCCCTGCGGATGGGCGGCGCGGCCCTCGCGGAGATGCACGGAGCCGCCGGTGCTCAGTTGCTTGCCGGCCAGCCGGCCCTCGGCGCTGCCGGTGATCAGGCCCGCCAGATCCCACTTGCCCCCCGGCAGCAGCACCAGCCGCTGCACAAAGGCCTGCCACTCCTTCAGGTCGAGTGACATGGCCGGCAACTGAAAGGTCACGACATCCTTCGCCATGTCATAGTCGAGCTTCCCCTGCAGCGCGAGCCCGGGACCGGTGGCTTGCACGCGGGCTTCCCAGGTATTCTGCGGGGTCAGGCGCGCGTTGATCTCCACGGCCAGTTCCTGCGCTGGCAGCGCGGCCGCCTGCACGACCAGCGTGCCATCCACGGTGAGCTCCTCCAGCGGCACCTGCCAGGGCTCGACCGAGGTTTGGCTGGTGTGGTAGGTCGCCCAGGACCAGGGATTCGTGTCCGAACCATCGATCGTCAGCGGGATCCGCGCCTGCTCCACCCGCACCGTCCCGAGTGACGGCATCCACCAGCGACTCCGGGCGAAGGCCACGCGCTTGGCGGCATAGGTCTGCGTCCGCAGCTGAAACCCGATGTCTTCCAGCACGACCTGCCAGGGCGAGGCCTGCGTGACCTGGAAGCTGGCCTGCGAGGCCCCGGCCGACTGCAGCAGCCAGCCGATCGCCCAGCCCGTCACCACTAGGCGGGCCGCCCACAGCGCGGCGAGCGACGCCAGCAGGCCGACGCCCGCGCCCAGCAACAGGCGGCGCTTGTTCCGCACGGCGGTCATGCCGGGATAAGGCTCGGCAGCAGGGTTCCGGTGGCTAGCATGGCGATGCGTCGTTTCTACAAACAGAATCCTGTTTCGCCATGAAAAAGTCTCTGTCGCTGCCGACCCTGCTCGCGATCCTGCTGCTGGCCGGCCACCCGGCGAGTCTCGAGGCGCGCACCAAGAAGGTCCCGAGCAAGCTCCGCGAGTTCACCGGCCGGGTCATCAAGGTGAAGGATGGCGACTCGCTCGAGGTGCAGAAGGGCGAGGACATCTACGAGGTGCGCCTGGCGCGGCTCGACGCGCCCGAATTGCACCAGCCGCGCGGGGAGCAGGCCCGCGACTTCACCCGCATCAAGGTGGACGGCGCCACGGTCATCGTGCGCGCCAAAACCATCGACCAATACGGGCGCTTCATCGGCGAAGTCAGCTATCGTGGCGGCCGCTCGCTCAACGAGGACCTCGTGGCGGCCGGCTGGGCCTGGTGGTATAAGCGGCTTTATCCCAAGGACACGGTTGTGCAGGGCCTCGAACGGCGCGCCCGCGAGCAACGGCTCGGGCTCTGGCAGGACAAGGATCCGGTTCCCCCGTGGAGCTATCGCGCCGGCAGCAAGTCCTGAACATCCGGCCGCTTCACTTGCCGGTCCTCTCCTCGATGACATCGAGCGGCCCGAGCTTCACCGTGCCGGTCGGCAGGGTGGAGTTGATGGTGACTTCGGGATCCTTGATCTCGCGGTCGAAATACCCCGCTCCGGCCGCCAGCATCGCGGGCAGCGCGAGGTTGAGGTCGCGGCCGTCGGGATTGTCCACCGCCATGACCGTGCGCCAGAAAAAATACGGTTTCTCCCCGCGGGCCTCCGGGTATTTCCAGGCCGTGACGGCGAGGTAGAGCTTCTCGAACTGGGCTTTCTGCAGCCTCGCCTCCGCGTTGAAGCCACGCTGGCGCATCGCCTGTTTCGGCGAGGTGATGGTCGCCGTCGGCACGCCGGTCGTGGCATCATCGAGCATCGCATCCTCCAAGTGCGGGTTCCGCAGGAAACCACGGCCATAGTTTACCGTGAGCACGATTTCCGGCTTCTGCGCCGCCGTGATCTCCTGGAAGCCGTGCTTGCCCAGCTCGCTCCGGACCAGCCGGAGCAACTCGCCCTCGTTGACCGGGCGGACGAGCGGCACGGCGCCGGCCGCTTCCTTCACCGAGGCCAGCAGATAGCGTTTGCCGTGGGCCACCGCCCCACCCTTGCGGAAACCCCGCCACCGCTGATCGACCGAGGTGCGGATGTCGATGCTGAGCGGCACGCCTGCGTCGGTCGGCATTTCCGCGGCCTGAACCGCGGTGGCGGCAAGGCTCAGGCCGATGGCCAGCCAAGTTCGGGAAAACTTCATGGAGCACAGGTGTTGCCCGCCACCAGGACATCCCCACAGGAAAAGGCAATCTGAAGTGGACCCCGAAAACTGGACAGGTCGGATCGATAACCCAACCATCGAGAAACGATCCGCATGTCCAAAACACGACGCCACCACAGTCCTGAGTTCAAAGCCAAAGTAGCGCTGGAGGCCCTCAAGGGCATCGAGCCGATTCACGCCTTGGCGGCGAAGTATCAGATCCATCCCACCCAGATCACCACCTGGAAGCAGGAGTTGCTGGCCCAGTTGCCCGCCGTCTTTGCCCGCAAGGGCGGGCCTGATGCCGCCGAGATCGAGGCCCGGGAGGCCCGCTTGTTTCAGAAGATCGGCCAGCTCGAGGTGGAACTCGACTGGCTTAAAAAAAAATCTGCGCAGCTCCATGGCTGAGCGCCGCCAGATGATCGAGCCCAACCATCCCAAGCTCTCGACAGCGCGGCAGTGCCGGTTGCTCGGCCTGCCGCGCTCGAGCTACTACCGTCGGCCGAACCCCAAACCGGTGGAGGATCTCGCGCTGATGCGGGTGATCGACGAAGTTTACCTGGCCCAGCCGGTGTTCGGCTCCCGGCAGATGACCCGGTGGCTGCGCCGCCAAGGTTACACGATCAACCGCAAGCGGGTCCGCCGCCTGATGCGGCTGATGGGCCTGGAAGCGATCTATCCCAAGCCCAACCTCTCGCGCGCCCGGGCCGGTGCGCAGGTCTACCCGTATCTGCTGCGGCATCTGGCCGTCACCCGGCCCAATCAGGTCTGGGCCACCGACATCACTTATGTGCCCATCGCCGGGGGCTTCTGTTACCTCTGCGCGGTGATCGATTGGTATAGCCGGGCCGTCCTGGCCTGGGAACTCTCGAACACCCTCGACGCCAGCTTCTGCGTGCGGGCGGTGCAACGGGCGCTGGCGCAGCACGGCACGCCGGAAATCTTCAACACCGACCAGGGCTGCCAGTTCACCTCCGCGGAGTTCACCCAGCTCCTGCTCGCCTGCGGGGTGAAGCTCTCGATGGACGGCAAGGGGCGGTGCCTGGACAACGTCTTCGTCGAACGGCTCTGGCGCACGGTCAAACACGACGAGATCTACCTGCGCAGCTACGCCGACCTGACCGAAGCCACAAACCGCCTCACGGTCTTCTTCGACTTCTACAACGAACGTCGCCCGCACAGCGCCCACGATCACGACGGCCAGCACTTCACGCCCATGGAAATCTACTGCCGCGACCTCGCGCAACCACTCAGCGCTTGAACCCACCGCGATCATCCGGCAATCACCCAACCAGAGCGGGGGAGGAGCTTCGCCCCTCCCCCTGCACCCCCTCCCAGAAACATATCTTAATTTACCCGATCCCCTGTCCAATGCTTGGGGTCCACTTCC
>JAEUGW010000028.1 GCA_016795565.1 Opitutaceae bacterium
GATGCAGTCGAAGCAGCGCATGAGCGTGTTTCCCAGCGGTGCAGTGAGCCAAATCCAACTGCAATGCAGTAGGAAATCTCCATGTGACGCAGAAGTTTAGCCCACGCAGTCGGCGATTCTACTGCATCGTTCCGGCTTAGCTTAGTGCCAATTTCCGGCTTTCTGCATCGGGACCACCATAGCAAACTTCTGCGACACCTCTTTTCGCAAGGTTGTGCTCACGCAGCAGCCGCTCCACTGATGCAAAGAGCCGATCTGCATCGGTTCCATACATATAGTATGTGTATTCCCCTTCTCCGAACTCGTTTCCATCAAACTCGCCTACTCCAGCTTCAACGATCGCGGATTCTAGCTTCAGTTCCAAATCCATTAGCTGCTGGATTTCTTCTTTCGCCCCGTTTGCGCCTGAAATAGGTATGCGAACGATGAGCGCCTGTTCAACAGGCTTAGCCGGTTCATTCTTCGAGCCAAAGATGCGTTTGAATATGCTCATCGTGGAATCGCTAACTTTGACTCTCAAATAATCCGATCAATCAGCACCTCGCCCTTTTCGAAGCGGCGGAGGTTTTCGAGGAACTGTTTGACAAGCTTCACGTCCTGGTCGCCGGTGCCGCCGCCGAGGTGGCAGGTGATGTAGCAGTTGGGCGCGCTCCACAGCGGGTGCGCCGGGGGCAGCGGCTCGGGCTCCATCACGTCGAGATAGGCGGCGTTGAGGCGGCCGGACTTGAGCGCGGCGATGAGGGCGTCCTGGTCCACCGTCGTGCCGCGGCCGACATTATAGAAGCGCGCGCCGGGCTTCATGGCCGCGAAACGCGCCGTGTTCATGAAGAACTTGGTGGCGGGGCTGTCGGGCAGCAGGTTGACGACGTGGTCGGCCGCCGCGAAGGCCGCGGGCAGGCCGGCGTCGTTCACGAGCGCCACGCCCTCGTCGCCGCGCGGCGTGCGCCGGTAGGCCGTCACTTGTCCGCCGAAGGGCGCGAGCAGTTCCGCCATGCGTTTCCCGATGGCACCGAAGCCAAGGAGCAGGAAGTTCTGGCCGGTGAGCACCGAGGCGGTGAAGCGGTCACCGAGGTAGCGCCACTCGCGCGGGCCGTCCTGGTTGCGCAGCTGCGACGGCAGGTTGCGGGCCAGCGCGAGCATGGCGGCGAGCATCTGCTGGGCGCAGGGATCGGCGAAGACGGCCGACGAATTGGTCACGAGCGTGCCGCGGCCGGTCATGGCGGCGCGGAATTCCGGCGTGTCGTAGCGCGTGTAGCCGGCGGTGCTCAGCGCCACCCAGCGCACACCGGTTAGCCGCACGGTGTCGCCGATGTCGGGCTGGCCGAAGGCGACATCCGCCCCGTTCATGGACGGGTCCGCCGCGCCCGCCGCCAGCACGGAGGCCGAGGATTTCGGCGAGTGGACGAGCCGGTGGCCGACGGCGGCGAGTCCTTTTTGGAAAAGCTCGAGAGCGTCGGGGCGGAAGCCGTGGTTGGTCCAGATCGTCATGCTCATGCGCCCGCCAAAGTCGGGGGCCGGCCGCGCCGCGGCAAATCAAAAGCCGCCGCGCGGCCCGACCGGGTGGGAGATTGACGACGGCGACGACGCGCGATTGCGTTGGGCCGATGATACCCGCCGTGGCGCGCCGAGTCCGGACTGCCTTCCTCCCGCTGCTGCCCGTGTTCCTCGCCCTCGGGCCGTTGCGGGCGGCCCCGCCCTCGGGCGTGTTCCATCCGGAGGCGGGGCGGCCGGTGGCCCGCGACTACCGTCCGACGGAATACCGCGGCCACCCGCAGGTCTTCGGCCTGATCCAAGGGCCGCAGGGCTTCCTCTATTTCGCCAACCAGGAAGGCATCATCGAGTTCGACGGCGCGCGCTGGACGCACCACGCGATGCCCTCGGCGCAGGTCTATGAACTCGCCGCCGGCGCCGATGGCCGCATCTGGGCGGGCGGCAACGACGAACTCGGCTGCTTCACGGCCGAGCCCGGCGGCGGCCGCACCTATCGCTCGATCCGCGACCTGCTGCCCGCCGCGGCCAAACCCTGGGACCGCACCACCAACGTGCTGGTCCGCCCCGACGGCGTCTACTTCAGCGGCTCGCGCGGCTTCCTCCGCGTGCGCGACGACCAGGTCAAGTTCTGGCCCACCGTCGGCACCAAGCGCGCCACGCTCCACCTCGTCGGCGGCGAGGTGGCCGGCCACATCGCGGGCGAAGGCCTGTTCCGGCTCGGTGCCGACACGCTCACCCCCTGGCCCGGGATGGAGGCTCTCAAAACCCCCGGCCGGCTGGTCTCGACCGTGCTGGCCGACGGCCGGACTCTCTTCGCCCTGAATCCCGTCGGCGCCTACCTGACCGACCCGGTGACCGGACAACTCACGCCGTTCCCGGGCCAGCTCGCCGACACCGCGCGCACCGTCCGCCTCAACGACCTGCTGACGCTCCCCGACGGCACGGTCGCCGCCGCCAGCGCCGGCCAGGGCCTGCTGCTCATCTCATCCGACCTGCAATCCTACCGGCGGCTGGACCGCGCGGCGGGCCTCGCGGACAACGCCATCCTCAGCCTCGCGCCCGACCATGAAGGCGGCCTCTGGCTCGGCTACAACTCCGGCCTCGCCCGGCTCGCGCTGGCCAGCCACGTCACCGTCTTTGACGCCACCAACGGCCCGACCCCCGGCACCATTGACAGCTGGGGCCGGCACGCCGGCCGGCTCTATGCCGGCACCTATGACGGACTCTACCGCCTGGAGCCTCCCACCGCCGCCGCGCACGGCGGACGGTTCACCCGGATCAACGAGCGCGTGGCACACATCTTCGGCCTCGAATCCTGCCAAGGCCAGCTGCTCGCCCTCGCCGGCAACGGCCTCTACCGCATCGCCGAGGACGGCCGGGAGGAAATGCTCTTCCCCACGCCGACCAACAGCGGCTATGTGCTGGTGCGGTCCACCCAGGTGCCCGGGCGCTTCTACATCGGCGGCGCGCTCGGCCTGACCGTGGTGCAGCACGACGCCACCGGCTGGCACAAGCTCGGCGAACGCCTCGACTTGGGCGACGTCCACACCGCCGTGCTCGAGCCCGACGGCACGCTCTGGCTCGCGACCTACAACCGCGGCTTCTGGCGCGTGCCCGGCGCCGACGCGACGACCGACTGGACCCGGGCCACCTACGAACACTACCCAAGCGGCCACGGCCTGCCCGAGCGCCTCGTGTGGACCACGGTCACGCCCGGCCACGCCGGCACCGTGTTCTTCACCGACAAGGGCGCGCGCCGCTTCGACGCCGCGCGCAAGGCCTTCGTGCCGGAGGACCGCTATGTCTTCGCCGACGGGGTCGCGCCCATGCTCACCCCGACCATCGTCAGCGGCCGCGACACCTGGGCCTCCGCCTTCCGCACCTCGACGCTCGCCGCCACGCCGCCGCTCGGCCGCTTCACGCCCCGGCCGGGCGGCGGCATGGACTGGCGGACGGCCGCGCCCGAGGCCCTGCAGGAGATCGGCTTCGCCGGTGCCGCCGTGATGTGGGTCGATGCCGCCGCGACGGGCGATGTCCTCTGGGCCCGCGGCTACAACAACACCGTGCGCGTCGACCTGGCCGCCGCGCCCTCCCCTGCCCCCGCCTGGCCGGTGTTCATCCGCGCCGTGCACGCCGAGCGCAGCGCCCAAGCCGCCGATCCGGCGCAGCCCGCGCGCTTCGCGTATTCGCGCGAGCCCATCCGCTTTGATTTTGCCGCGCCCCGCTTCGGCGCGCTCGACGGCCTGCGCTACCAGACGCGGCTCGTGGGCTACAGCGAGCACTGGTCCGAGCCGGCGGCCGCGACCAGCGCGAGCTACACCAACCTGGAGGGCGGCCCCTTCACCTTCGAGGTCCGGGCCATCGATGCCACCGGGGCGGTCAGCGAGACCGCGCGGCTCGGTTTCAGCGTCGCCCCGCCCTGGCCGCGCTCGCCCGCCGCCTACGCCGGCTACGCGCTGCTCGGCCTCCTCGCCATCGCCGCTTTCATCCGCTGGCGGCTCGCCGCCGCCCGCCGCGAACAACAGCGCCTCGAACAGCTGGTCGTCGCGCGCACCGCCGAGCTCGCCGTCGCCCGCGACGACGCCCAGGCCGCCAACCGCGCGAAGAGCACCTTCCTCGCCCACATGAGCCACGAGCTGCGCACGCCGCTCAACGGCGTCATCGGCTACGCCCAGGTGCTGCTCGGCGACCGCGGCCTGAGCGGGCCGCAGCGCGAGCGCGTGCAGATCGTCCACGCCAGCGGCACGCACCTGCTCCGCCTGATCAACGAGGTGCTCGACTTCTCCAAGATCGAGGCCGGCCGCATCGAGCGCCACGACACGCCGTTCCACCCCGGCCAGCTGCTGCGCGAGCTCGGGTCGTTGCACGGGGCCGCCGCCGCCGCCAAGGGCCTGGGCTTCAGCGCCACCGGCACGGAGGCGCTCCCGGAATTCGTGCGCGGCGATCCGCAGAAACTCCGGCAGGTGCTGGACAACCTGCTCTCCAACGCCGTGAAGTTCACCCGCACCGGCCGCGTGGAACTGGCCATCGCGGCGGCCGGGCCGGAAGCGTGGATCTTTGCCGTGCGCGACACCGGCATCGGCCTGTCCGCCGCCGAGCTCGCCGGGCTCTTCCAGCCCTTCGCCCAGGCCGCCGGCCGGCCCGCCGGCGAATCCGGCACCGGCCTCGGCCTCGTCATCACCCGCCGGCTCGTGCAACTGCTCGGCGGCGAACTGGCGGTGGAGAGCACGCCCGGGGCCGGCAGCCGCTTTGCCTTCACCCTCACCCTGCCGCCGACCGAGGCGCCCCACGGCTCGAGCCGCCCGCCCTTCGCCGCCGGCGGCTACGAGGGCCCGGCGCGCCGCGTGCTCATCGTGGACGACCACGCCGTCAACCGCGCCCTCCTCGCCGAGCTGCTCACGCCACTGGGCTTCGCCTGCGGCAGCCACGCCAGCGCCGAGGAGGCCCTGGCCGCACTGGAGGCCGCGCCGCCGCCGGACATCGCCTTCCTCGATGTAAAGCTGCCCGGCATGGACGGCCTCGAGCTGACCCGGCGGCTCCGCGCCCGCCCGGCAACCGCCACCCTGCCCATCGTGCTGACCTCCGCCTCGGTGCTGACCTTCGATGCGGCGGCCGCCGCGCAGGCCGGCAGCGACGCCTTCCTGCCGAAACCCTTTGCCACCGGACAACTGGTCGAGCTGCTCACCCGGCTGCTCGGCCTCACCTGGCGCGCCGCCGAGCCGGAATCCGCCGGGGCCGCGTCGCTCGCCGCAGAGCACCTGCCGGCCCTGCGCGCGGCGGCCGAGGCCGGCGACATCCTGGCGCTGCGCGCGGCCTTGCGCGCGGCGCGGGAGCGGCAGCCTTCCGCGTCATCATTCATCGACCAGCTTGAAAAGCTCGCCGCCGGCTACCAGCTTGAGCGCATCCGCCAACTGCTGCGCGACCAGCCTCCCTCATGAAGACCACCGCCACCGTCCTCGTCGTTGACGACACCCCCGCCAACCTCGGCGTCGTGCTCGAGACGCTCGGCGCGGCCGGGTTGCGCGTGCTCGTCGCCGAGAGCGGCCCGCGCGCGCTGGAGCTGCTGATGCAGCAGCCGGTGCACCTCGTGCTGCTCGACGTGATCATGCCGGGTATGGACGGCTTCGCCACCTGCGCGGAGATCCGCCGGCACGCGGCCTGGGCCGACCTGCCCATCCTCTTCATGACGGCGGTGGACGAGCCCGCGCAGAAGGTCCGCGCACTGGAGGCCGGCGCCGTGGACTACATCAGCAAGCCGGTGCATCCGCCCGAGGTGCTGGCGCGGGTGCGCACCCACCTCGACCTGCAGGCCGCCCGCTGCGCCCTGCAGCAGCAGAACGACAAGCTGGAGGCCGAGATCACGCTGCGGCTCGATGCCGAGGCGCAGCTGGCCCAGTCGCTCGACCGGGCGCTGCTGGTGTCGGATCGCGAGGGCCGCATCATTTTCCACACGCTGCGCGCCGCGCAACTGCTGCACAAGCACCTGCCCCGGCACCGGCCCGGCCACCTGCCCTCCGAGCTGGCGGCGGCCGAGCGCTACGTGAGCCCGGTCGGCGCGCTGCTGCTCAACCGCTTCACGCAGCGCGACGACGATGCACTGAGCATCCTTTACCTGGTCGAGGAGCACACGCCCGCCGGCCCGGCCGAGCTGACCCGGCTCGGGCTCACGCCGCGCCAGAGCGAGGTGCTCTACTGGGTGGCGCAGGGCAAGACCAACGCCGAGATCGCGATCATCCTCGGGGCCAGCCCGCGCACGATCGACAAGCACGTCGAGCAGCTCCTCGAGCGCCTCGGCGTGGAAAACCGTCTCGCCGCCGCCACCAAGGCCAACGACGTGCTGCGCAGCCCGGCCTGAGCGGGTCAGGCCCCGGCCCGGCGACGCCACGCGGCCAGCCCGAGCGCCAACCCGCCGGCGAGCAGCGCGTAGGTGGACGGCTCGGGAACAGCCAGCACCTGGCCGTCAATGAAGCGGTAGTCGCTCGAGCCCGTGACGAGCTGGGTGAGGCCCGAGCCGTCGAGGTTTGCCCGGTAGACGCCGTGATATTGCTGCGTGAAGTAGATCGCCGTATCGGTGACGAACAGGCCGCTGGGCGCCCCGACCAGATCAATCGAGTCTATCAGCGTCGTCACGCCGGTGCCGTCGAGGTTCGCGCGCTGCACCTGCCGGCCGGTCAGGTTCACCCAGTAGAGGAAGGTGGCGGTGGCATCGATGCCGTAGGGGATGTTGCCGCCGGCGGACGCGAGCGTGACCACGCCCGTGCCATCCAGGTTGGAGCGCTGGATCGTGTGGGCCGTGGCGTTGGTCCAATAGAGGAAGTTGTCGGTGACATCCACGCCCTGGAGGAAGGGCGAGCCCCCAACCGTCGTGAGCGTGGTGACGCCCGTGCCGTCCAGGTTGGAGCGGAATACGCCGCCGCTGATGTTCACCCAGTAGAGGTTGGTCGAGCTGACGGCGACATCGCGGGGCATGGAGAGGCCGCTCGCGATTTCGGTGCGGTTATTGCCGTCGGGGTCCATCCGCCAGAGCTTGCCGGCGTTATCCTCGGAGAAATAGACATGGGTGCCGTCGTAGGCGACGCCCCAGGGGTTGGTGAGCGTGGGCGTGAGGTCGGTCACGTTGGCGCCGTTGCCGTCCGCGCGGAGCACGCGGTCATTGCCGTTCTGGGCCCAGAAGATGACGCTCTGCGCCGACAACGCCGTGGTGAATGCCAGAGAGCCGACCAACAGGACGCGGCGGTGAAGGGGTGTTGCTCTCATCGCGCCCATGGTAGCGTATTCGCGCCGGAGCGGAATACGCAGAATTACGTAGGCAGCGAGAATGAATGCCCCGGGGCGGGCTTCCGGGGCATTGGCTTGAAACCTTGCGCGGGTGCGGTCGCCCGCGCGTCTCCGCCCTCACCAGATCTTGGCGCGCTTTTCCGGGGCGACCCACATCGGGTCGCCTGCCTTGATGCCGAAGGCGTCGTAGAAGGGCTGGAAGTTCACCAGCGGCCCGATGGCGCGGAAGCGGCCGGGCGAGTGCGAGTCCACCTCGACGCGGCGGCGGGCCTCGTTGTCGCGGATGTTGGTGCGCCAGACCTGCGCCCAGGACAGGAAGAAGCGCTGCTCCGGCGTGAAGCCGTCGATGAGTTTCCGCTCCTTGCCCGCGAGCGAGCGCTGGAGGGCTTCGTAGGCGATGGAGACGCCGCCGAGGTCGGCGATGTTCTCCCCGAGGGTGAGCCGGCCCTTCACATGCAGGCCGGGCAGGGCCTCGTAGGCGTTGTATTGCTCCACCATCTTCAGGGCGCGCTCCTCAAAGGCGGCGGCGTCCTCGGCGGTCCACCAGTCGGTGAGGTTGCCCTCGGCGTCGTAGCGGCGGCCCTGGTCGTCGAAGCCGTGCGTGATCTCGTGGCCGATGACGGCGCCGATGCCGCCGTAGTTGACGGCGTCGTCGAGCGTGAAGTCAAAGAACGGGGGCTGGAGGATGCCGGCGGGGAAGTTGATGTTGTTGGCGGTGGGCTGGAAATAGGCGTTCACCGTCGGGGGCGTCATGGACCACTCGGTCTTGTCCACGGGCTGGCCGAGCTTGGCCGTGTTGCGCCGCACCTCGAACTCGGTCGAGGCGCGGACGTTGGCGAAGTAGTTGTCGCGGACGACGGGGACGGTCGAGTAGTCCTTCCACTTTTCCGGGTGGCCGATCTTGGCGTAGAAGCGGGTGAATTTGGCGAGGGCCTTCTGCCGGGTGGGCTCGGTCATCCAATCCAGCTGCGCGAGGCGGTCCTTCATCACGGCGGTGATGTTGGCGATCAGCGCGGCCATGCGGGCCTTGGCCTCGGGCGGGTAATAGCGGGCGACGTAGAGCTGGCCGAGGGCCTCGCCGATCTGGCCGTCCACCACGCGGGCGGTGCGCTGCCAGCGGGGCTCCATGGCGGGCGTGCCCTGGAGCTCGGTGCTGTAGAAGCGGAAGACCTCCTGCTCGAAGGCGGCGGTGAGATAGGGGGCGGCGTTGCGCAGGATCTTGTAGCGCAGGTAAACCTTCCAGTCGTCGAGCGGGCGGGCGGCGAGCTGGGCCTGCAGGCCCTCGAAGAATTTCGGCTGGCCCACGATGATCTCGGCGGCGGCGGGGCCGCCGATGCCGCGATCCGCCAGGTAGGCGGCCAGGGGGAAGGCCGGCACCTTGGCCGCGAGCTCGGCGGTGGGCATCTTGTTGTAGTTGGCGACGCGGTCGCGGAGCTCGGTGGGCGTCTTGGCGTTGACCGCCAGCGCGGTCTCGATGTCGAGCAGTTGCTTCGCCGCCGCGGCGGCGGCGGCGGGCGTGTCCCCGGCCAGCTCGAACAGCTTGGCCGCATGCCCGACGAAGCCGTCGCGGAACTTCGCGAACTTCCCGTCGAAATAGTAATCCTTGGACGGCAGGCTGAGGCCGCCCTGGAAGGCGTAGAGCGCGTTGATGTCGCTCTTTTTCTGGTCGGCGAAGACCACCACGCCGAAAAACCCGGAGACGCCCTGGTTGTGCAGCACGGCGAGCGTGTGGGCGAGGTCGGTCAGGTTGTTCATCGCGGCGACCTGCGCGAGGTCGGTGGCGATGGGCTTGGTGCCGGCGGCGTCAATGGTGCCGGTGTCCATCGCCGAGAGGAAGAAGTCGCCGACCTTCTGCTCGACGGAGCCGGGCTCGTGCGATTTGGCGGCGGCCGCCTCGAGGATGGCCTTCAGGCCCGCCTGGTTGTATTGGTCCAGCTCGCCAAACGCGGCCCAGCGGGACTTGTCAGCCGGGATCGGGTTGTCCTTCGACCAGTTGCCCCAGGCGTAACGGGCGAAGTCGGCGCGCGGGTCCACGGTGGTGTCCATGTAGGCGGGGCTGAAGCGCGGGACCGGCGGCAGGTCGGTGGCGGCGAGCGGCAGGCAGGCGGCCAGACTGGCCGCGGCGAGGAGGAGACGGGGATGTTTCATGGAGGAAAGGTTGATGTAGCCGGGCCGGCGGTTTTGGCAACGAGCCAGTGACCGGCGGCGGATTTCGCGCGGTGAATCACCGCAGGGCGACCGCGAACGGCGCCCCGGTGCGGGCCTTCACGTCGTCGAGGGAGACGCCGGGATGCAGCTCGATGAGCACGAGGCCGCCGCCCTGGGGCTTCACCTCGAACACGCACAGGTCGGTGATGATGAGGCTGACGACGCCCTTGCCGGTGATGGGCAGCGAGCATTGCGGCAAAATCTTCGGGCTGCCGTCCTTCGCGCAGTGCTCCATGACGGCGACCACGCGGCGCACGCCGGCGACGAGGTCCATCGCGCCGCCCGGGCCCTTCACCATCTTGCCCGGGACCATCCAGTTCGCGATGTCGCCGTTGTCGGCCACCTCGAGCGCGCCGAGAATGGAAAGATCGATGTGCCCGCCGCGAATCATGGCGAACGAGTCGGCGCTGGAGAAAAAGGCCGAGCCGGGAATCGTCGATATGGTCTGCTTGCCGGCGTTGATCAGGTCGGCGTCCACCTGATCGTCGGGCGGAAACGGCCCGATGCCGAGCAGGCCGTTCTCGGACTGGAGCGTGACGTTCATGCCCGGCGGGATGAAATTGGCCACGAGGGTCGGGATGCCGATGCCGAGGTTGACGTAGTAGCCGTCGCGCAATTCCTGCGCGGCGCGGCGGGCCATCAGCTCGCGGATCGGCGTTTCCTTTTTCGAGGCGGCGGCACCCTGCACGGTGCGGAACTCGATGCGTTTCTCGTAATTCGTTCCCTGGATGATGCGGTCCACGTAGATGCCCGGCGTGTGGATGTCGTCGGGCGCCAGCTCCCCCACCTCGACGAGCTGCTCGACCTCGGCGACGCACACCTTGCCGCAGGTGGCGATCATCGGGTTGAAGTTCCGCGCGGTTTTCCGGAAGACGAGGTTGCCGGACTTGTCGCCCTTCCACGCCTTCACGATCGAGACATCGGCGCGGATGCCCGGCTCCAGCACGTATTCCCGGCCGTCGAAAACCTTGGTCTCCTTGCCCTCCGCCAGCTTCGTGCCGAACGCGGTGCGCGTGTAGAAACCCGGGATGCCCGCGCCGCCGG
Source organism: Opitutaceae bacterium (assembly GCA_016795565.1). Lineage (GTDB taxonomy): Bacteria > Verrucomicrobiota > Verrucomicrobiia > Opitutales > Opitutaceae > Lacunisphaera. Next base: position 10,522 of record JAEUGW010000028.1, read on the forward strand.
CGCGCAACCGCTCGGCCAGCGTGCCCTGCGGGATGAGTTCGAGCTCGAGCTCACCCGCCAGCACCTGGCGCTCGAACTCCTTGTTCTCGCCGACGTAGGAGGCCATGACCTTTTTCACCTGCCGCCCGTTCAGCAGCACGCCCATGCCGAAGCCGTCCACGCCGGCGTTGTTGCCGACGATGGTCAGGCCCTTCACGCCACTGTCGCGCAGCGCGGCGATGAGATTCTCGGGGATGCCGCAGAGCCCGAAGCCGCCGGCGGCGATGGTCAGGTTGTCGTGCAAGAGGCCCGCGAGGGCAGCGGTGGCGTCGGGGTAAACTTTACTCATGGGGAAAGCGGCAAATTCAACTCATATTCAGATCCGCCGGATTACGCCGGCCATCCCAGATGGTCGCAATTTCGACCAGGTGGGACGATTCGTTGACCCGATAGAAAATCGCGTAATGCGGTGGCACGGCGATCCGACGAAATCCGGGGCGGAATGCCACCACCCGGCCGCGACAGGGAAAAACATCCAAAGCCAGTGCCGCATCTAAAATGGCCGCCCCAATTTTCTCCGCCGCGAGGGGGCTGCCTTGGGCGATGAACTCGACGATGTCGATCAAATCGCGTTCGGCTTTCGCGCCAAGGATTACCTTGTAGCCCATCCCTTGATTTTTTTGCGAACCTCCTCGATCGGAATCGTGGGTTCGGTTTCCAGCGACCTGATGCCCTCGTCAATCGCAGCCAGCATCTCGGGTGTCTCCTCCATGTGCTCAAAAAACCAGTGGCGGAGCACGGCCTGCTCCTGCGGCGGGAGCGTCTCGATGGCCTGCTGGATTTCCGCGAGCTTGGTCATGGCCGGAAGCTAGTCATCCGGCTTGGTCCTGCAAGCTCGCAACCGCCGGGGGCGGTGGTGGCGTTGGGGTGGACTTTGCTCATGGGGACGAAAGGTGGATTTAAACGCGGAGATCGCGGAGGACGCGGAGAAATTCGTAGTGGCTTCGGCGAGCGCTCCGCGATCTCTGCGCCCTCCGCGTTAAGATCAGATTAGCTCCACGCACGCAGCCAGGCCCTCGCCGCCGCCGATGCAGATGGCGGCGACGCCGCGCTTGAGGCCGCGCTCCTGCAGCGCGGCAATGAGCGTCACGAGGATGCGCGCGCCGCTGGCGCCGATGGGATGGCCGAGCGCGATGGCGCCGCCGCGGACGTTGACCTTGTCGTGCGGCACGCCGAGTTCCGCCATGAACGCCATCGGCACGACGGCGAAGGCCTCGTTCACTTCCCAGAGATCGACGTCCTTCACCGACCAGCCGGCCTGCTTCAGCGCGGCCGGCGTGGCCTGCACGGGCGCGGTGGTGAACCACACCGGGTCCTGCGCGTGGCCGCCGAAACCGGCGAGGCGCGCGATGGGCTTGAGGCCCTTCGCCTTCGCGGTGTCGGCGGTGGCGAGCACGAGCGCGGCGGCGCCGTCGTTGATGGAAGAGGCGTTGGCCGGCGTGATGGTGCCGTCCTTCTGGAAGGCGGGCTTCAGCGTCGGGATCTTGTCGTATTTCACCTTCGCCGGACCCTCGTCGTGCTCGACTTTGGTGACGTTGCCCTTGGCGTCGGTGGACTCGAAGGGCGTGATCTCCGCGGCGAACTTGCCGTCCTTCTGCGCGGCGTTGGCGCGCTTGAAGGATTCGATGGCATAGGCGTCCTGCTGCTCGCGGGTAAATTTGTATTTCGTGGCGCACTGCTCGGCGCAGTTACCCATGTGCAGGTTGTTATACGGGTCCCACAGGCCGTCGGTGATCATCGAGTCGATCACCTGCTGGTGGCCGATGCGGAAGCCGTCGCGCGCCTTCGGCAACAGATAGGGCGCGAGCGTCATGTTCTCCATGCCGCCGGCGACGTAGAGTGAACCCGCTCCCGCCGCGAGGCCATGGGCCGCCTGCATGACGGTCTGCAGGCCGGAGCCGCAGACCTTGTGCACCGTGGCGCAGCGCACGGACTGCGGCAGCCCGGCGCCGAGGGCGGCCTGGCGGGCGGGGGCCTGGCCGAGGCCGGCCTGGAGCACATTGCCCATCAGGCAGTCGGTGACGTCGGCGGGGGCGACGTCGGCCCGGGCGAGCGCGCCCTTGATGGCGGTGGCGCCGAGCTTCGGGGCGGGCACGCCGGCGAACGCGCCCTGGAAGGCGCCAATGGGCGTGCGGGTGGCGGAGAGGATGACGATGTCGGGCATGGGGGTGAGGGGAAAATCTTTCTCTTTCTCGTTCTCTTAATCGTTCTCTCGGCTCGTCAGGGGAAGAGAAAGAGAACGATTATGTCGGTCGCTTGATTTCGAAGAGATCGGTCGCGGAGCGGGTGTAGTAGTTGCCGCCCATGCGGCCGATGGTGTCGAGCTTGCGCGGGTCGAGGGCGCCGTCGGTGATGACCGCCTCGCTGACATGCGCGCAGAGCACGGTGCCAAAGACCACGTTGCCGGCGAGCGGGCCCTCGCCGATGCGGACGATGCGGTCGAGCCGGCACTCGAACGACACCGGCGAAGCGGCGACGCGCGGCGGCTTCACGAGCGCGGACGGCGCGGTGGCGATGTCGAACTTCTCGAACTCGCTCTCGCCGTGCGGCAGCGGGGCCGAGGTGAGGTTCATCGTCTCGCGCAGGGCGTAGGGCACGATGTTGACGACGAACTCCGGCACCTGCTCGACGTTGACGACGCTGTCTTTCTTCTTGCCGGTGCGGTCATTGGCGCCGGTGAACATCAGGGTCGGCGGATTGGCGCAGATGCCCTGGAAGAACGAGAACGGCGCGAGGTTCGTCCGGCCGTCCGCCGAGATGGTGGAGACCCAGGCGATGGGCCGCGGATTGATCGCGTTGATCAGCCACGGGTAGGAATCGCGCGGGGGGAGCTTCTGGAAATCGACGAGCATGACAAAGGAGAAGCGGAGTCAGGATACAGGAGTCAGAAGCCGGCAAAGGCGAAGGATTTTCTCCTGAATCCTGGCTCCTTTCATCCTGACTCCTTTAGCCCAGCCAGCTCAGCGGATAGTTCGGGTCGTCCATCGCCAGGGCCTCGGCGGTGAGCTCGAGCGGGAACTGCGTGTCGAACATCACGGCGAGCTCCTCGGTGCGCGCCGCAGCCATGCTGGCGAGCGTCGTGCCGGGATGCGGGCCGTGCGGGATGCCCTGCGGGTGGAGCGTGAACGAGCCGGGCTCGACGCCCTTGCGCGAGCCGAACTGGCCGCGCACGTAGAAAAGCACCTCGTCGGCCTCGGTGTTGTCGTGCGCCCACGGCACCTTGATGGCCTCGGGATGGTGGTCGAGGTAGCGCGGCGCGAAGGTGCAGATGACGAAGCCGTGCATCTCGAAGGTCTGGTGCACTGGCGGCGGCAGGTGGACGGTGCCGGTCAGCGGTTCAAAATCATTCGCGTTGAACGTGAACGGGTAAAGGTAGCCGTCCCAGCCCACGACGTCGTGCGGGTGGCTGGCCATGACGTTGCGCGTGAAGCGGGTGCGATCCTTCGTCAAAATGGCGAAGTCGCCCTCCTGGTCCTGCGCGATGATCTCGCTCGGGCCGTGGAAATCGCGCTCGCTGTAGGGCGCGCCCATGCGGATCTGGCCTTCCTTGTGCAAATAGCGCTCGGGGAGGCGGACGGGGTGCGTGGACTCGATGACGAGGTAGTCCTCCTTCGCGATGTCGTCCGGCACGAGCCGGTAGATGGTGCCGCGCGGGATGACGATGTAGTCATCCTGCCGGTAGCGGAGCCGGCCGTATTGCGACTCGAGCCAGCCGCCGCCGGCCCAGACGAAGATCACATCGTCGCACTGGCCGTTGCGGTAGAAATCGTAACCCGACTCCATCGCCGTGGCCGGGCGGCAGCGGTAGGCGCCGATGTCGGCGTTGAACATCAGCGGCACGCGGCCGGTGTAGGGATCGCCCTTCCGCGCCATGCCGGCGGATTTGAGGTGATGGTGGCGCAGCGGCGTGTGCCCGGCCGGCTTGAGCGCGAACTCCCTAAACAACTCGACGCTCTTCACGCGGGTCGGCGGCTTCAGGTGATAGACGATGCTGTAGGCACGGTCGAAGCCCTCGGTCGTGATGACGTGCTCGTAGTGCAGGCCCTCGCCCTTGTAGCTCGCGGCCGGGTCGCGCGGAAACTTGATGTGGTGCTTCCGGGGGACCGAACCGAGTTTCAGGTATTGGGGCATGATGGGAATTTTCGATTTTGGATTTCGGATTTTCGATTGCCGGCCGGGCAAAACTACAGCGGCGGCACTTAAAATCAAAAATCGAGAATCGAGAATCTAAAATTACAAGGTTCCGCGCCGGGCCTGCTCGCGCTCGATGGCCTCGAACAGGGCGCGGAAGTTGCCCTCGCCGAAACCAATCGAGCGGCCGCGCCGCTGGATGACCTCGAAGAACAGTGTCGGCCGCGCGAACACGCACTTGGTGAAAAGCTGGAGCAGGTAGCCCTCCTCGTTGTCGCGGTCCACGAGGATCTTGAGCTTCTTCAGGTCCTCCTTGTTTTCCTGGATCTTGCCGACGCGCGTGTCGAATTCGCCGTCGTAGTAGCTGTCCGGCACGTCGAGGAACTCCTGGCCCATCTTGCGCATCTCGTCGATCGTGGCGGTGATGTCGGGCGTGAGGAGCGCGATGTGCTGCACGCCGGCGCCGTTGTATTGGTCGAGGAATTCCTGGATCTGCGAGTTGGCGGAGGAGGGCTCGTTGATCGGCAGCTTCACCCAGCCGTCGGTCGAGCTGACGACCTTGGACATCAGCGCCGAGCGGCCGGTGTTGATGTCGAAGTGCATGAACAGGTCGAAGCCGAACACCTGTTCGTAGAAGGTCACCCACTCGTCCATGCGCTCCACGTTGGCGACGACGTGGTCGATCATGGCGAAGTTGATCTCGCGGTCGTCGATGCCGCCCGGGACGTTGATGAAGCCCGGCATGAACTCGCCGCGGCCCTTGCGCTCGACGAAGCTGTGGATCGTGTCGCCGTAGGCCGCGATGGCGGCGTGGACGATGTTGTCGTCGGCGTAGAGCTCGCGCACAGCGTTCGCGCCGCGGCGCTGGGCCTCGGCGAAGGCGTGTCCGGCGTCCTTCACCTTGAAGGCCACGTCGCGCACGCCACAGCCGTGCTTCTCCAGGTGGGCGCGGAGGAAATCCGCCGTCTCGCCCGCGCCCTGCGGCTCGCTCACGACGAAGTTGACGCGGCCCTGGCCGACGACGTGCGCACGGCGGCCCACGAGGCCGGTGGAGTTGTCGCCGTAGGCGCGCGGCGACATGCCGTATTTCTGCACGAAGAAGTCGCGCCACTGGTCGGCGTTATCAACGTAGAACTCGATGTGGTCGAAACCGCGCAGACCGAGCGGATTCACGCCGGTTTTGCGTTCGACGGGCTTGTCAAAAAATGTGCGGCTCATGCGTGGAAGGACCCGGCGGATGATGTCCGGCCGGGCGTTGAGGTTTGACCTGACTCTAACCGCCCCACCCAGCCGCGGCCATACGCCGGACGGAGTAAACGGCCTTGCGTCGCCGGGCGGGACGGCCATTTACTCCGTTCAGCCTAACCCCATGCCCCACCCCAACGTCCACATTCCGCTTCTCGACCATGTGCTCGCCATGCTGGAGGACGTGCCCGTCGGCCTGCTTCTGCTGGACGCGGCCGCCCGGCCCCTGTGGTTCAATGATGAAGCCACTCGCGCCTGCGCGGTGTGGAACCACGGGGAACGGCCCGCCGCCGCCCTGCGCGCGCGCAACGCCTTTCGCGTGCCCGAGGCGCTGCTGGCCGCCTGCCGGGAACTGCACGCCGCCCCGGTGCCGACCAAGGTCGTCAGCGACAACACCCGCGGGCTGCACGCGCGCATCAAGCTCCACACGGCACCCGGCGAATCCGCGCCGGCCTTCCACATCCAGCTCGACTACCGCCGCCCACGCGGCGACCGGGACCGCCCGCTTTCCCCCGGTGCCGTGGCCCTGCTGGCCCGGCTGACCGAGCGCGAGCGCGAAGTGGCCATGCGCGTGCGCGAGGGCCTGCGCACGGCGGAGATCGCCGCCGAGCTGCGCCGGAGCCCCCTGACGATCAAGACCCAGCTCGCCGCCATCTTCGCCAAGCTCAGCGTCCGCGGCCGCACCCGCGTCGCCGCGCTGCTCAATCGCTGAGGCCCGGGCGTGACAACCGCCGCCGGGCCTGTCTTGCTGACCACCACACCCGCATGAGCGCCATCAAGTCGACCGGCATATCGGAGGAAAAATTCGGCCCCTGGCTGCGCCGCGAGCTGCGGCGCTCCCTCCGGCTCGGCCTCCTCCTGCTGATCGCCGGCACCGGGCTGGTGTGGGGACTGACCGCAACCTCGCCGAGGGCCGCCGCCGGCTGGACTGATTTCAACTACCGGCTGTCCGCCGCCGCCCTCGACGAGCATCCGGTGGCGCTGCTCCGCACCTTCGCCACGCGGCTGCGCGAGAGCGAATACGGCTGGCGGCCGCTCAGCCTCGCCACCCCCTTCAACGTCACCGCCGCCCAGGAAGCCCTCCGGCGCGACTACCCCGAGGTGACCGGCGTGTTCGACGGCGTGCCGCAGGTGCCCCGCGCCGGCCGGCTGCGCGCGGCCAATCCCGCGCTTCACGAACAGCGCATGGCGGCCTACCTCCGGCACCACGACCGGATCCAGTCGGGCCGCTTCACCAGCCTCTACGACCGTGACGACCTGTTTTCCGCACCCGACGCCAACGTGCGGCTCGGCCTCTTCGCGACCAAGCTGTTCGGCTTGGTGGACGCGCTTTTCCACACCATCGGCACCATCCTGGGAAGCGGCGCCGCCGGCGTATTCCTCTTCGGCACCGTGCTGGCCCTGACGGCAGCGCCCCTCTGGCGTTCGCGACGCCCCGCCCGCACCTGGCTCAAGCTCCTCGCCTGGCCCACCCTGGCCAGCACCCTTGTCTGGGCCGCCATCATCGTCATGGCCACCGCCGCCGCCGTGTTGGGCGGGCTGACGCCGAACACCTCCGCCCTCGCGCTCCTGTCCGCGCTGCCGCTGCTCTCCATGCTCGCCAAGCTCCCGCTGCACCTCGCCGAGACCCTCGTCAACCCCGCCCCGGCCCCACGCAAATGGGATGGCATCGAGCGCCGCAAACCCCGCCCGCCCGAGCCCAAGCCCGGCGAGACCACGCCGCCCCTCGGGGGTGCGTAATCCTGGGTTCTTGTAGGCGGGGTGCCCCCACCCCGCAGGTCCCAGGTTTCGCGATGCCTCGCGGGGTGAGGGCACCCCGCCCACATCGAACCGGCACCGGCCTAGCCTTTTCGGCGTAAACATTGCCGGCGTCCTGTTCGGGATTCGATTCGCCGCCGGGAGCCGGCAGAGTGCCGCCATGCAGAATACCCCCGCCCACCCTGAAACCCCAACCGGCGCCGACGACCCGCGCTGCGTTCCCCACAAGCTCACCGCCCCGCTGCCCGTCGGCGCGGAGTGCCCCTACCCGGCCTACACCGCCGACGAGCAGGACGTCTGGCGCACCCTCTACGCCCGCATGGAGACACTCCTGCCCGGCCGCGCGGCGGACGAATTCCACCTCGGGCTGCTCGCCCTGGACCTGGAAAAGCACCGCATCCCGGCCCTCGCCGATGTCTCCCGCAAGCTGCAGGCCGCCACCAACTGGCAGATCGCACGCACGCCGGGCCTGCTCGATGCGCATGACTTCTTTTCCTACCTCGCGCGCCGCATCTTCCCCTGCACCGACTACATCCGCGCGCGCCACGAACTCGACTACACGCCGGCCCCTGACTGCTTCCACGACATCTTCGGCCACACGCCGATGATCATGCACCCGCGCTTCGCCAACTTCTACCAGAAGATCGGCCAGGCCGCCCTGGCGTGCCAGGATCCGGCGGTCGAGGAGGGTCTGACGCGCATCTACTGGTTCACCGTCGAGTTCGGCCTGATCCGGAATCCCGGCGGCCCGCGCATCTACGGCAACGGCATCATCTCCTCCTCCGGCGAGACGCAGCACTCCCTCACCGACAAGGTCAGGAAGCTGCCCTACCGGCCCGAGACGCTGGCCGCGCAGGCCTACGACATCTGGCATTTTCAGGAGACGCTGTTCGTCATCGAGTCCTTCGACCAGCTGGAGCAGGAGTTTGTCCGCTGGGCCCGCGACCACCGGCTGCTCTGAAGCCCGTCAATCCGCCGGCATCGATTCGAGCAGCCGGCGCAGCTCGGGGCGCAGCGAGCGCACCTCGCGCAGGTGCGCGGCGGAGAGCCGGCCGAGCAGCTTCTCGCCGTGGGCGGTCAGGCTGACTTCCTGCTGCCGCCGGTCGGTCTGCGAGGGTGTCCGGCGCACGAGCTGGCGCTGCACCAGCCGGTTCACCAGGCCGACCGCGCTGTGATGCCGCAGGTGCAGCCGCTCCGCCAGCTCGCCCACCGACACATAGTCCCGCCCGGGAAACCCCTTGATGGCCAGGAGGGCCTGGTGCTGCTGCGGGGTCAGGCCCGCGGCCAGCGCCGCGTCGCGGCTGAAACGCTGGAAGCGGCGCAGCGCGTGCCGCAGCGCGGCGAGCAGCTCATAATGGGATTTGGCGAGACGGGGACGGGCGGTGGCCATGGGGAAGGATCGGAGCAGCAAGGCTTCCCGGCGGCGGGGAGACAATCCTATTGCTTTATATCGCGCCGCGATATTGTTTGCCGGATTGCCCGCCGCCATGGACACCACCCACGCCACGCCCTCCCTTCCCGTCTCCGGCCATCCGCCAGACGCCCTCGCCGATTTCAGCACCGACCGCCGCGTGCTGCTGCTCTGTGCGTTCGCCGTGCCCATCGGCGTCCTCGGCGCCGTGGTGGCCAAGATACTGCTCTGGCTCATCGCGGTGATCACCAACGCGGCGTTCTTCCTGCGGTGGTCGGCCGGCCCCGCCACGCCGGAGATGCACCAACTCGGCTGGTGGGTGGTGCTGGTGCCGGCGGCCGGCTCGCTGCTCATCGGCCTGATGGCCCGCTACGGCTCGGAGAAAATCCGCGGCCACGGCATCCCCGAGGCGCTGGAGGCCATCCTGCTCGGCCGCAGCCTGATTGACCCAAAGGTCGCGGTGCTCAAGCCGGTTTCCTCGGCCATCTCGATCGGCACCGGCGGCCCCTTCGGCGCCGAGGGCCCGATCATCATGACCGGCGGGGCGCTCGGCTCGATCTTCGCCCAGTTGTTCCACCTGTCGGCGGCGGAGCGCAAGACGCTGCTCGTCGCGGGGGCGGCCGCCGGCATGGCGGCGGTGTTTGCCACACCCATCGCCGCCGTGTTGCTCGCCGTGGAGCTGTTGCTGTTCGAGTGGAAGCCGCGCAGTTTCATTCCCGTCGCGGTGGCCGCCATGGTGGCGTCCGTCTTGCGGGTGCCGCTGCTGGGGGCGGGGCCGATCTTCGCGGTGATCCCGCACGAGGTGCTGTCGCCGGCAATGCTCGGTTTCGCCCTGGCGATTGGCATCCTGGTCGGTCTCGGTTCCGGCGCGCTGACCGCCCTGGTGTATGCCTGCGAGGATCTGTTCGCGAAGCTGCCGGTGCACTGGATGTGGTGGCCGGCGCTGGGCGGCCTCGTGGTGGGCCTGGGCGGCGTGCTCGATCCGCGCGTGCTCGGCGTCGGGTATGAAACCATCCACCAGCTCATGCAGGGCGACCTGCTCGGGTGGTCACTGGTCACGCTCCTGCTGGTCAAGGGCGTGGTCTGGGCGGTCGCGCTGGGCTCCGGCACCTCCGGGGGCGTGCTGGCGCCGCTGCTCATGATCGGCGGTGCCATCGGGGCGCTGTGCGGGGCCGCCGCCGGCATCGGCGATCCCGGCCTGTGGGCCATGGTCGGCATGGCCGGCATGATGGGGGGCACCATGCGCTCGCCGCTCACCGGCATGGTGTTCGTGCTGGAGCTGACGCACGACCTGCACGCGCTGCCGGCCCTGCTCGTCGGCAGCGTGGCCGCGCTGTGCGTGACCGTGCTGCTGTTGCGCCGCTCCATCCTCACCGAGAAGCTGGCGCGGCGCGGCCAGCACATCGCCCGCGAATACAGCGTGGACGTCTTTGCCCTGGCCCGCGTGGCGGACGTCATGGACCGCAACCCGCCGGTCGTGCCCGCCTCCCTGACCGTCGCCGCCCTCTCCCACCGCATTGCGCAAGGCGACCCGCAGCTCGCGGGCCGGCAAGGCACCCTCCTGCTGGATGAGGCGGGCCGCCTGGCGGGCATCATCACCCGCGGCGACCTGCTGAACTGTGTGCAGGAGGGCAACCCCGACACAACGACCGTGCTGGAGGCCGCGAGCACCGACGTGGCCGTCACCTACCCGGACGAGACGCTTCAGGAGGCCATCGGCACCATGTTGAAACGCGGCATCGGCCGGCTGCCGGTAGTGGCCCGCGAGGATCCGGGACGGGTCGTCGGCTACCTGGGCCGCGCGGATATCCTCGCGGCGCGCAGCCGGCTCCATGAGGAGGAGGAACTGCGCGAAAAGGGCCCGCTGCTGGCTTCCGTCCGCCCGAAGCGCAGCCGCTGACATGCCGCCGTCCCGCGACCGCCACGGCTATGTGTCCGGCCGGCCGCATTGGTGGCAATGGCTGACGGTGCTGTCGCTCGATGCGCCGCTCGTCGCGCTCGCGTGGCAAGCCGGGCTGGCCGGGGCGGCGCAGGTGACCCTGCGCGGGCACCACACATTCCTTCTCGGCGCGGCGGTGTGGCTGGCTTACGCCGCCGACCGCTGGCTCGAAGGCTGGCGGCTCGACCCCGCGCAAATCCTCACGCAACGCCATTGGTTCTATCAACGCTGGCGCTGGCCGCTGGCCGTCCTGTGGGGCCTCGTGCTGGTCGGCGCGCTGGGGCTGGCCGCCACGCGGCTCACGCGCGGCGAGTGGACGGCGGGGCTGCTCGTCCTGGCCCCGGTGCTCGCCTACCTGCTCTCGCACCAGCTGATCCACCGCGAACACCCCTGGCGCGCGCCCAAGGAAATCTGCGTCGCGCTGCTGTTTGCCGCAGGCGCCGCCTGCTTCCCCCTCGCCGGCCGGTGGGTGTTGCTGCCGGTGATCGCCGTTCCGCTGATTCTCTTTGCCTTGCTCTGCTTCGCCAACTGCGCGCTGATATCGCTGTGGGAGGACGAGGTGGACCGCGTGCACGGCCAGACTTCCCTCGCGCTGCAGTTTCCCCGGGGCCGGCGCTTCGTGCGCGCGTTGCCGTGGCTGTTGGCCGGGCTCAGCCTGGCCGCCGGGCTTCGCGCCCCCAGCGACGGATCCAACATCCTCGCCTGCGCCGCCGCCAGCGGCGCTCTGCTCGGCGGCGTGGATCTCGCCCACCGGCGGCTGGGGCGGCAACTGGCGCGCACCCTCGCGGACGTCGCGCTCATGACGCCGCTGGTATCGCTTTGGTGGAGCCGTTGACCGTGTCGCCCGGTCGCGGACGCATTGCCGGTCAGAACCGCAGGGTCCAGGCCGCCTTGGTCGTGAGCTGGGTCGAGGTTGAGCGCCAGCGATTGTTTTCCTCGGCGTAGCCCTGGTTCCACACGAGAAACAGCTCGTTGCCCGGCTGCACCGTCCATTTGAGCCGCAGGTTCAGGCCCACGATCCCGGAGTCGCTGTCGTATTGCGTGAGGGCATTGAGCGACAGATCGGGGCTGAAAAGATATCTGGCCTGGAAGCGCACGACCCAGGTGGTGAAGCCGCCGGTCGTCAGCCGGATGTCGGACCATTCCCCGCCCAGGCTGGCGAAGAAATGCCGGGAGGCGCGCCACGCCAGCGTGCCCTCGTAATCCCGACGGTGGCCGGTGTAGAAGCCGCCATCCTTGACCTTGAGCGCCACGCCCAGGGCCCGCGCGCTGCTGGTGTTGATTTCAATCTCGCCGCGCCCCCAGCGATAGGCGCCCGGGGCAATGACCACGCCGTCGGCAATTTCAAACGGCTCGTCCAGCCGTTCCAGGAACGCGGTGTGCTCGAGCTTCAGCGTGTCGCCCGCGTTGGTCTTCCACTCGATCATCGGCAGGTCGAAATCGACGCTCTCCAGCCGGCCGGTCAGATCCGCCACCAGCTCCGGCTTGATTTCCGCCCGGAACTGCCGCCAGCGGCCGTGCGCCGGGCGCCACGTCCAGCCCAGCGTTCCCCGGGCCTCGTAGATGCCGGTGCGCGGCGCGAACCCGAGTCCCGGGTCGAACTTCTCGCCGTATCTTCCGAGATAGAGCGAGCCTTCGAGCGGCTCGTTGGGATAGTCCAGCTGCACGGCGGCGGCGGTGTCGCGGCCGGAGGCATCGCTGTCCGACCCCAGCACCCACGCGGCCAGGTCGAGGGTCCGCCCCTCGCTGAGCCGGCTGGTGTGGTAATTGAAATCAGCCCCGAACGTGGTGTTGCTGCCGGGGGCGCTGGGATCGCCGCGGGTCACGAGGAGGCCGGCGCTCGACTCGGCCAGCACCTGCACCTTCGTCCGGGCCACGAACAGGTTTTTCGCGGCGAGCGCGCCGGTGGCGGCGACCTGCAGGTCGAGCGCGGCGAGCGAGACGCGCCCGAGCCGGCCCGCCACCTTGACGCCGGCCTGGATGTCCACCGGCGTGCGGTCGGGCGCCAGCCCGATGCGCCGGGAATAAAAGCCGAAGGGCGGATCCCCGCTGTTGCCGAAGCTGAACAGCGCGGCGTCCTGCAGGAAGAACGCGCGCTTCTCCGGCAGCGAGAGCGAGAAACGCGTGAGGTTGATCTCGCGCTGATCCGCCTCGGACTCGGCGAAGTCGGTGTTGACGGTGAGCGTCGCCGCCAGGGCCGGCGTGATGTGCCACGCCAAGTCGAAGCCAGGCTTGAGCTTGAACCTGCCGTCCCCGGCGGCGGGCCCGCCCGTCGCCCAGGTTACACTGGCATAGGGCACGAAATCGATGCCACGGCCCTGGCGCAGGCCCGCGAAGCCGTGCAACTCGCCCAGATCGGACAGCGAGGACACCGGCCGCGTCTGCGACCGCCCCGACCAGCGGACAATCTCCTGCTTGCGGCGGATCACACGCTCCACGTCGAAACCCCACGCCGTCCCCGCCGGATCAAAGGCCAGGCTCTTCAACGGAATCATCATCTCCGCCGTCCAGCCCGCGGGACCGATCCGGCTCACCCCCCGCCAGATGGCATCCCATTCCTCGCGCACCTCGGTTTTGTTTTCCACGATGCCCTCGGTCCGGCCGCCGGCCGCGCTCAGCTCGAAGAAGTAGCCGTCGCTTTCCCGGTGAAACGTGTCGAGCACCAGCCGCACCACGTCGTCGGAATCATTGTTGCTGTCGTGCTGCATCTGCCGGGCCCGGATCTCCGCCGGTGCCCGGTCGTCGCAACGGAAGGCGACATAGAGGTGATCGGCATCGTAGGTGACGCGCACCTCCGTGAACTCCGTCGGGGCGGCGCCGCGGCGCGGCTCAATCTGCTGGAAATCGCTGATCACGGTGGCGCGGGCCCAGCACGCATCGTCGAGCCGGCCGTCAATGACCGGCGCGGTCTCCGTGGCCGCCAACGGCCGGGTCGGCCGGTCGGAGGCACCGAGCCAACCCGTCAGCCAGATCAAGCTCAGCAGCAGGGCGGACCCGCGAGTTGGGTTGAGTCTCATGCCCCTCATGCTCGCACGGAGGAATGAAGACGGCTTTGCGACAACATTACATCGCCGCAAGGAATTCCGGCGGCGCGCGGACGGCGACCGCGACTCAAGCCGGCAGCGTGAGCGTGAAAAGAGAGCCGCGATCCGGAGCGGCCGCCACCGTGGCCGTGCCCCCGTGGGCGTGCGCGATGGCCTGCACAAAGCTCAGCCCGAGCCCGAGGCCGCGCTGCGTGCGGCTTTTGTCGCCACGGTATAGCCGGTCCCAGATGCGCGGCATATCCTCCGGCGGGATGCCGGGCCCCTGGTCGCGCACGGTGATCTCCACGCCGCCGCGCGCCGCGGGCTGCGCCGCAAGTGTCACCTCCGTGCCCTCCGGGCTGTATTTGAGGGCGTTGTCCACGAGGTTGGCCACGGCCTGCTGCAGGCGGACCTTGTCGGCGGAGACCACGAGGTCGGGCGCGACCGCGACGGTCAGCCGGATCCGCTTCTCCTCGGCGACGTATTCGTAGAGGTCGGCCGCGCCGCAGAGCAGGTCGTTCAGGTTGACGGGTTCGCGATGGAGTTTCATCGCGCCGGTCTCGGCCTCGGAAATGTCCATCAGCGCGCGCAGCATGGTGAGCACGCGTTCCGTCTCCTCGAGCGTGTCGGCGAGCGCCTCGCGGGCGGCGGCGGGATCGGCGGTATCCTGCAGCGCCAGCTCGGCGGAGCCGCGCATCCGGGCCAGCGGCGTGCGGAGATCGTGGGCGACGTTGTCGAGCGCCTCGCGCATGCCGCGAATGAGCGCCTGGTTCCGGGCGAGCATCTGGTTGAGCACGGTGACGAGCTGGCTGAGCTCATCCTCGCTGCGCCGCTCCGGCACGCGCGCGCCGAGGTCGCCGGTGGCGAGGATGCCCCGCACCGTCGCGAGGATGCCGCGGACCGGGGCCAGCGCGCGCCAGGTCAGCCAGAAGCCGATGAGCACGCCGCCGATGATGGCGGGGAGGATGGCCTGACCGAAAATCCCCGCGAATTCCGCCAGCAGTTCGCGCCGGTCGGAGGTGCGGGCACCGGCCTGGAGCAGGCGGCCATCCCCGAGCCGGGCCGTGTAGGCGACCCAGGTGCGGCTGCCGTCGGCCACCGGCACCTCCTGCCAGGTCGGCTTGTCGCCGGGTGCCGGCGCGTCGGCCAGCGTGAAGCGCGCGAGATCGAGGTCGTCCCGCCCGCGATCCTCGGCGGGAAGCACGATCAGCTCCGGGGTGCCGTCCGGTGCGATGAGCCGCACGAAGAGCACGTTCTTCTTCAGCTCGGCGGGCACGCTGAAATCCGCCCGCAGGCGGCCGACCCCGCCGTGTTCGTAGCGCGTGACCAGTTGCTCCAGCTGGGACTTCACCAGGTCGCGGTCCTTCTTGCGCAGGAGGGTCAGCAGCTCGGTGTAGGCAAACGCGACGAAGGCCAGCGCGAGCAGGCTGAAAAACGCGGCGTAATAGACGTTCAGGCGGAAGCCGAACGCGCCGGTGATGCGCTTAATCCACCTTGAGAACATAACCCGCCCCCCGGACGGTGTGGATGAGCTTGGCGTCGAAGTCGCGGTCCACCTTGCCGCGCAGGCGGCAGACGAGGACGTCCACGACGTTGGTCTGCGGGTCGAAGCTGTAGTCCCACAGCCGTTCGAGCAGGAAGGTCTTGGTCAGCACGCGGCCGGCGTGGCGCAGCAGCAGCTCGAGCAGGGCGAATTCGCGCGCCTGCAGGTCGAGCTTCCGGCCGGCGCGCGCGACCTCGCGGGTGAGCAGGTTGAGCGTGACGCCGCCGGCGCTGAGTTCCGTCACGGCCTCGCCGGGCTGGGCGCGCCGGATGAGCGACTGGAGCCGGGCGTGCAGTTCGGAGAAGGCGAAGGGCTTGGTGAGGTAGTCGTCGCCGCCGGCCTGCAGGCCGCGGATGCGGTCGTCGAGCTTGGCGCGGGCGCTGAGGATGATGACGGGGAGCTGGTTCTTCTCCGCGCGCAGGGTCTCGATCAGGGCGAGGCCGTCGAGCTTCGGCAGCATCAGATCCACGATGGCGGTCGCGTAGTGGCCCTGCCGCGCCAACGCGAGGCCGTCGAGACCGTCGGCCGCGTGATCCACCGCAAAGCCCGCCTGCTTCAGCCCGCCGGTGACAAAGGCGGCGAGCTTGGGATCGTCCTCGATGACCAGGATGCGCATGGGTGGGCCGGCGGTGCGGGGTTCAGTTTTCCTTCCAGCCGTAGGCGTCCATCATCAGGTGGAAAATCGCGGTGTTGGGGATGAAACCGCGGAGGCGCTCGGCGCCGGGGCCCCGGGCGGCAACGATGATCTCCTCGCCGGTATGGCTGTCGTCCACGCGCACCACCGGCTTTTCCGGCGGGGTGGCGGCCGCGAGCTGGGCGTCGATCTGGGCGGCCAGCGGTTCGCCGCGCTTGCCGCCGCGCAGGCGCAGATCAAACGAGTGGTCCGCGGCAAACACGATCAGCGTGTCGGCCGGGGCCTCGCCCGCGACCTGGCGGATGAGGTTGTCCATCACGATGGCGCGGTCGAGGCCCTTGATGAGCTTGTTGGTGTGCATGTCCCACTCGACCATGAGGAAGAAGCCCTTGGGGTTGCGCACGAGACTCCGCAGGATGTTGCTGATGACGGGGCCGGGCACGAAATCATCGCCCTCATAGATGGAGGCGACACGCGGGGCGTCGGCCGGGATATCTGCGGGCGAGGCATAGACCTGATAGCGGGCGTCGCGGAGTCCCTGGCCGAGATCCCAGCCGTCCTTCTGCGCGGCGGCGGTCAGGCCCTTGTCGACGCCGACGAGGATATCCACGCCGTCGCCGAAGCGCGGGTTCAGTGCCTGCTTGAAGATTTCCGCCGTGCTCTTGCGCGAGACCACATGGGAGTAGCAGGCGGCGGGCGTGGCGTCCCAGACCGGCATGTTGGTCACGACGCCGGTGGAAAGCCCGCGCTCCTCGGCGTATTCCAGGATCGTCTTCAAGGTGCGCCCGGGCCGGCCGTTCACGGCGGGGAGCAGCGAGAGCATGCCGTTGTTCGTCTTCTCCCCTGTGACGATGGCCGTCATGCCGGCGGCGGAGTCCGTCACCCAGCGGTCGAGCGACGAGGTGTCGGACAGCGCGAGGTGCGGGAAGCTGTGCAGGTAGAGGCTCTGCGGCTTGTCATGGGCGCGGATGCCGGCCGCATTCAGGGTCGGGATCCCGCCGGCATCGCCGAGGAAAAGGATGACATTCTTGGCGCGCGGCTCGGCGGCAAAGGCAAGAACCGGCAGGAGCAGGAGGGCGAGGCAGGTTTTGGTTTTCATAAGGGCGGGGCGGTAACGCGACGATTGGGCAGGATTCATTCCCCTGACTGGGCCGCAGGCAATTGATCGTTCAGCGAATGGGGATGGAGCCAGACCCCGGGGCAACCGGCAAGTGCGGACACGGCGCGGAGCGGACCGGGTGGGAACAAGGTGCTCTGGATGGTCACGGGGCATCGAGAAACCGGCGCAAGGCCGCGAGATCATCCGTGCCGATGACATCCACCCCGGCGGCGCGCAGCTCGCGCCACACCCCGGGCCGGTTCGGCGTGTTCCAGAAACGCAGGAGCCGGTGCTGCGCATGGGCCTGGGCGACGAATTGCCGGAGGCGCGCCTGGTCGGCGGCGGGGAATTCCCCTTCCCCGCGCCACGTGAAGAACTTCGCCCAGTTGTCGCTGACCAACGGGATCAGGTCGGCGGGCGCATCCGTCGCGAGATCGTCGAGCCGCCCATCCAGCGCCGCGCGACGGTGCGGCTGCGCGGCCATGACTTCGCGGGCGCGGTTGCCGGAAACGATGAAGCGGATGCGCCCCGCGAGATCGGCATATTTTTCCAGCACCGCGTCGAGGGCGGCGTAGGTGGCCGCCGCTTCCGTCTTCACGTCGATGAGGAGGATGAGGGGGCGGCCCGGTTGCTTCACCCACTGCCGGAGCGGATCGAGGTAAAGCGACTCGAGGGTGCGCCCCGGCCGCACCTGCTCCGCCTCGTGCGCCACCAACAGGCGGCCATCCACCAGCCAGATGTCAGCCTCGATGCTGTCGAAACCCAGTGCCAGCGCGTCATGCAGGGGTCGGGACTGCTCGTAGTCGTTGTGCGAATGGGCCAGCGGGCCGGCGACCGCCACCGCGGCCAGCGCGAGGAAGAGGAGGCCGGTGGCGCGCATGGCTTATTTCGTAGCGGCGGGAATGCTCGATGAGAACAGCACGCGACCCTGCCAGTCGATGAACTGGTAGTCGAAGCTGCCGGGCGTAAGCTTCGCGGCGAGGAAGCCGGACTCGGTGCCATTGGCGAAGAGGGAGTTGGCGCCCGGCTTCATTTCGCCGCGCACGGAGGAGCCGGCCCCGGAGGTGATGTAGTGGATCGGCCCCTCCTTGATGACCTCCATGTCGTGGTCGTGGCCGTTCAGGTAAGCCTGCACCCCGTATTTCTCCAGCAGCGGACGGAACGCGCGGATCATGTCCTGGCTGTCCCCGTGCTTGGCCGAGGAGGAATAGATCGTGTGGTGGCCAACGACGAATTTCCATTTCGCCGTCGACGCGGCTAGCTTCCGCTCGAGCCAGGCCAGCTGGGCCTTCGTGTCCTGGCCGGTCACGGACTTCACGTATTTCGGGTCGGTGTGGTAGCCGGAGATGAACGGTGAGGTGTCGATGACGAAGAACTCGGCGCTGACCTCCGGGGTGATCTGCCAGATGACGTTGTAGTAGCGGGCCGGCATCTTCCAGCGCGGGCTGAAGAGCGTGTATTCCACCTGCGCCTGCGGGTTGGTGCGGTAGTCGTGGTTGCCGAGCGACACATACCACGGGATCTGCAGCGACGGGGCGGTGTAGATGTCCTCAAAGGAATATTTCCAAAGCGAGTCGTGCACATCGCGGACGCCTTCGTCGTAGATGTTGTCGCCGGTTGCGACGACAAACTGGGCGGACATCTCTGTCGCGGTGCGGCCCATCTGCTCCGCCGTCTCCTTCTGGTGATGGGCGCCGCGGCGGCCCCAATCACCCACCACGAGAAAGCGGAGGCTGCCGTCGGGCAGCGGCGCCTGCCCGAAGGCCGGCAGGAAGAGCAGCAGGCTGGCGGCGAAGGCGAGCAGGCGTGGTTTCATGTCGGGATGGTGCCGGGGTTACTTGGCGGCGAGAATGTCCTCCCACGAGTAGTAGTGGAAGATCTTGCCGTTGGACATGGCGACGAAGAGGCCCTTGGGGAATCCGGGCAGGGCGACGTTGGTCACCTCGCTGCCGTCGCTCTCGATGGTGGAGACGTTCACGCTCTTCACGAAGGCGTGGGCGTGCGGATCGGCGGCCGTGCCCTCGCGGGTGTAGAGCCGGAAGGAATTGTCCTGCTGGTTGGAGACGAGGATGTAGCCCGTGCCGGTGCCGGTCTTGTAGATCGAGATACCCTCGCGATCCTCGGCGAAGCCGTCGAGGCCAATGACCGCCAGCTGTTCATCAGCGTCATCCGCGGCGGGATCCGCGTGGTATTTCCGGACGCCATAACCCTCGTCGGAGAAATAGACGTAGCCGAGCTCGTCATCGACCGCGATGGCCTCGATCTCCTTGATGCCGCTCCACTCGCCGAAGGAGCGGGAGAACACGCCGCGCAGAACGCCGTTGCCGTCGTCAACGAGGCGGTATTGGTGCAGGTAACCCTGCTTCGGCGCCTGGTAGTCGGAGCGGGAGACGATGGCGAAGACGGCGCCGTCGGCGGCGCGGGTGTAGAGGGCGATGCCCATGCAGTCACGGGCCAGCTCGCCCGTGAAGACCGGGATGCCGCCGCCGTCCACGGGCGCCATGTCGGGCAGGCGGTAGGCGCGGAGGCGGTGGGCGTAGCGTTCGGTGACGACGGCGATGTCGGTTTTTTTCCCGCCGAGCATCACGCCATAGGCGATGTCCACGTTGTTGGGACGGACGAGGCCGCGGACGACCTTGTCCTGCCTGATCTTGCCGTCGAGGCCCCAGACGTAGAGGGCGCCGTCGGTGTTCTTGTCCGTGCCGAGGATGAGGCTCTCGGCCGGGTTGGCCGGGTTGATCCAGATGGCGGGATCGTCGGTGTCGTGCTTGGTGGGCTCGGTGACGACGCGGGGCTTGATGGCGTCGGGCGCGGGCGCGGTCTTGCCCGGCTTGGCGGACAGCGGGGCGACGGTGGCGAGGCCAAGGACGGCCAGGAGAAGCGGAAGTTTTTTCATGGGGAGGGGGATAAAATCAAGGCCGGCAGCATGGCCGGCCCTGATTGCGGGAAAAATGCCGGCGGATTACAAAGATGTAATCCGCCGGGAGGGAGCGGGCGGCTTAGAACGACAGCTTGACGCCGACGTTGGCCGACCAGTTGTAGAACTCGGCCTTGCGGAGGCCGTTGGTCACATTGTAGACGGCCGAGTAGGGCTCGTTCGTGATGTTCAGGAACTCGGCATAGACCGTGAAGCGCGGGGAGAACTTGTAGTTCGTGCTGAAGTCGATCTGCGAGTGGTCCTCGACGTATTGGTCGCCGGCGGTGCTGGCGCCGAGCAGGCTGAGGAAGCGGCTGCGATGGGTGAGCGAGACGCGGGCGAAGAAGCCGTATTTCTCGTAGGAGAGGGCGAGGTTGCCGAGCTTCTTGGACTGGTTGAGGAAGGGCACCTTCTCGCCGGAGCGGGAGCCGCCGAGCACGGACTCGCTGTCGGTGAGCGTGAGGTTCGCGTAGAGGCCGAGGCCGTCGAACGGCGAGGGCAGGAACGTGAACTGCTGCTGGTAGTCGGCCTCGAAGCCGGTCACCTTCGCGGAGTCGCCGTTGAGCGGGATGGTCAGGCTGTTGATGCCGTTGGGGGCGCCGCCGGCGATGACCTGCGAGAAGATGAAGTCCTGGATGTCCTTGTGGAAGACGCCGACGGTGATGACGCCGAGCGACTTCGGGTAGAACTCCAGCGAGGCATCCCAGTTGGTGGCGCGGTAGGGCTTGAGGTTGGGGTTGCCCTGGGTGACGTCGTCATCCTCCACCAGGCGGCTGGCCGAGGCGTCGAGGAACTTCGGGCGGGCGAGCGTGCTGGTGACGGAGGCGCGACCCACCATGCGCGAGGTGAAGTCATAGCGGGCGATGAGGCTGGGCAGGAAGCTGGAGTAGCTGCGGTCGGCGGAGGTGCGGGCGAGCGTGGTCGCATCCTCGTCCACCACGCTCCAGGCGCGGTTCTCGAACTGGGTGCTCTCGAGGCGGGCGCCGCCGATGAGGGTCAGCTTGCCCATGGTCAGGTCGGCCATGCCGTAGACGGAGAAGATGTTCTCGTCGGTGTTGTAGTCCTCGATGGCGTTGTTGACCGCGGTGGCGTTGGCATCGATGCCGAACTGGCCGGGGTTGGCCGCGTAGTAGGCGCGGAAGGCCTGCGGGTTCACGCTGGCGAAGGTCGGGTTGACGCCGCGCGCGCTCGTGCGGGCGACCTGGGCGAGGGTGAGCGTGTTGGTGCCGGTGGGGATGATGGCGGTGCTGCCGATGTCCACGCTGCGGGCCTTGGCGCGGTATTTGCCGCCGAACTTCACGTGGCCGTTGTGGCCGCCGAGGGTGACCTCGCGCTTGGCGTTGAGATTCACGGTCCACTCGTCCTCGACGTTGAGGCCGTTGTCGAGCGCCCAGCCCGTGAAGGGGAAGGCCGAGGCCGGCAGCGCGGTGCCGGCGCCGGTGAAGACCGCGTGCTGCGGGTCGGTCAGGTCGTAGTTCCAGGTGGTGTTGGCGCTCTGGAAGACGGGCTGGTAGCGGAACGGGTCAACCAGCTCGGCGCGGGCCCAGGAGGCGGAGTAATCGATGACCCAGCTCCCGCGCTGGTGCTCGCCGCCGCCGGTGAGGGACCAGACGTTGTTGTCCTCGGTGCGGTCCTTCAGGTCGACCACGATGCGGCGGCCGGTGACGGTGCCGGTGAAGTCCGAGGTTGGGACGGCGTTGGCCGCGCGGCCACGGAAGCGCGTGCGGAAGCGGTTCTCGTAGTCCGAGAAGTGGCTGTAAACGCCGCGGAAGTAGTAGCTGGTGCCCGGCGCGGGCTTGAAATCGAGGGAGAAGTTGATGCCGCGGCGCAGGCGGCTGATGGTGTATTCGCGGTGCTGGAGGTCGCCGCCCGGGGTGAGATAGAACGTGCCGGGAGTGGCGCTGGCGTCGGAGACCCAGGGGTTGTCGTCGGTCTCGCTGCCGTCGGAGGCGAAGAAGCGCTTGGCGTCGCTGAGCGCGATAAGCACGCCGAGCTTGCCGTCGTTGAACTTGTCGCCCCAGACCACGCTGGCCTTGTGGCTCCACTGGCCGGACAGTTCGTTGTATTGGCCCTCGGCGGCGACGCGGAGGCTGCGGCCCGGCGTGCTAAAGGCGGTCTGCGTCTTGAGGTTCACGCTGCCACCGATGGCGTCCCCGTCCATGTCGGGGGTGATGGCCTTCACGACCTCAATGGTATCGAGCAGGTCGGCGGGAAACACGTCGAGCATGACGGCGCGGCTGTCCTCGTGCGAGGCCGGGATGTTGACGCCGTTCATCTGGGTGTTGTTCAAGTCGGGATCGACACCGCGAATCGAGATGAACCGGCCCTCGCCCTGGTCGCGGGCGAGCGAAACACCGGCAATGCGGCCGAGCGTCTCGGCGGCGTTCTGGTCGGGAAAGCGGCCAAGGGCGTCGGAGGAGACGATGCTCTTGAGGTTGTCCGAGGCGCGCTGCTGGTTGAGCGCGCGGGCCTGGCCGACGCGCTGGCCCTCGACGGTGAACTTCGCGAGCTGGACGACCTCGTCGCCGAGCTTGGCGTCGAGGCTGGCCGGCTGGCCGGCGACGACGGTGACCGGGAAATCCCTCGACGGCAGGCCGAGGTAGGAGATGTGCGCCGTGTAGGTGCCGGCGGCGATGCTGCCGAGGTGGAAGCTGCCGTCGCTGTTGGTCGCGGTGTCGCGGTTGAGGCTGTCAATCGTCACGCGGGCGCCGCGCAGGGGCGCGCCGCTGGTGTCGGTGACCTTGCCGGAGATGGAACCGGCGCCGGTCTGCGCCCACGCGCTGGTCAACGCGAGGGACAGGCCAAGGAAGCAGGCGAGCAAACGGCGGAAACCGCCGGTGGGGGGACTGACTTGGGGTATCGGGGTCATGGATGGTCTTGGTTTGGTGAACATGGGTAACGGAAACTGACGAAGCACGCGGCGAGGGGAATCCCGCGGGAGTGAAGGTGGGGTAAGGATCAGGTCACGGCCGGGTGAAACGGGGTTATTTGCGCCAGACGTCGCCCACGCCCTCGGCGATCCAGCGCGTGGTGGTGACCTTCTGCTGGGTGTAGAACCACACGCCCTCCTTGCCCTGGATGTGCAGGTCGCCGAAGAACGAGTCGTTCCAGCCGCTGAAGGGGAACATCGCCAGCGAGGCGGGCACGCCGATGTTGATGCCGATCATGCCGCACTGGACGCGGTGCTTGAACTCGCGCGCGGCCTTGCCGGAGTTGGTGAAGATGGCGGCGCCGTTGCCGTAGGCGGACTTGTTGGCGAGGGCGATGGCGTCCTCGAGGTGGTCGAGGTGCAGGACATTGAGCACGGGGCCGAAGACTTCCTCGCGGGCCAGCGCCATGTCGGGTTGCACGTCCTCCACGACGGTTGCGCCGAGATAGAAACCCTTCGGGGCATCGGGCACCTTCACACCGCGGCCGTCGGCCACGAGCTTGGCGCCGGCGGAAAGGCCGGACTCGACCAGCCCGAGGACCCGGTCGCGGTGCGCGGCGGTGATGAGCGCGCCCATGTCGGGCTGGGCCTCGCCGTCGGTGCGGCCGACCTTCAGGGCCTTGGCGGCGGCGGCGAGCTCGCCCATGAGGTGGCGGCCGCGGTTGCCGACCGTGATGACCGAGGAGCCGGCCATGCAGCGCTCGCCGGCACAGCCGAACGCGGCGTTCATCACGCCCTCGACCGTCTTGCTGACGTCCGAGTCGGGCAGGACAAACACGTAGTTCTTCGCGCCGCCGTTGGCCTGCACCCGCTTGCCGTGCGCGGTGGCGGTCTGGTGGATGTAGCGGGCGATCGGTGTGGAGCCGACAAAGGAGACGGCCTTGACCAGCGGATGCGTGAGCAGGGCGTCCACGGCCGGCTTGCCGCCCTGCACGAGGTTGAAGACGCCCTTGGGCAGGCCGGCCTCCATGAGGAGCTCCGCGAGGCGGATGGCCGTGAACGGCACGCGCTCGCTCGGCTTGAGCACGAAGGTGTTGCCGGTCACCAGCGCGAGCGGGAACATCCACAGCGGAATCATCGCCGGGAAGTTGAAGGGCGTGATGCCGGCGCACACGCCGAGCGGGTAGCGCGTGGTCTCGCAATCAACGGAGCGCGCGATGTTCGTGACCATGTCGCCCATCATCAGCGTCGGCGCGCCGCAGGCATACTCGATGGCCTCGATGCCGCGGAAGAGGTCGCCGCGCGACTCGGCGTAGGTCTTGCCGTGCTCGCGGGAGATGGTGCGGGCGATCTCGTCGAAGTGTTTTTCCACGAGCGACCGGTAGCGGAACATGATGCGTGTGCGGTCCACGACCGGCGTGTCGGCCCAGGCGGGGAACGCGGCCTGGGCGGCCTGGACGGCGGCGTCCACCTCGGTGGCGCCGGCCAGCGGCACGGCGCCGATGACCTCGCCCGTGGAGGGATTGAAAACCGGCGAGGTGGTGAGCGCGGCGGGGCGCAGCCATTCGCCGTTGATGAGCAGGGGACAGGGCGCGGAGGTGGACATGGGCAGCGGGTTACATCGGGATCATCCGGCCGCGCACGAGCGCGAGCAGGTCGGCGTAGCCGCCGAGGAACTGGTGGAGAGTGTGGAGCGTCGCGCCATAGCGCAGGAACCCGGCGGGTTTCATGCCGTCCTCGTCATGCGCGCGGACAAAATCCGGGAACTTCGCACGCAACTCGGCGAGGATCGCGCCGTCCACCGGGGTATCGAGCGTGAGCGCGGGCGCGGTGGCGGAGGTGTTGAACTTGGTCCACCAGTTGTAGGGGATGGTCTGCAGCACCTCGCGGCCGATGAGCTGCGACCAGTGGCCCTCGTGGCGGTAGGCGGCGGCGAGCAGCGTGCCGGGCAGGCCCCGGGCCTGAAAGAGCCGGTGGGCGTGCTTGAAGACCGCGATGCCCGCCCAATCGATGGTGCCCGGCGTGACGGCGATCTTCTGCGCCTCGGCGACGCGCCTGAGCTGGTCGTCCACCCGGCCGATCATGAGCGTGATGTAGGGGCGGATGGCATCGGCGTTGAGGCCGGCGGACTTGGCGCGCTTGAGACCGCGCTCGATGCCGGCGGCCATGGCGAGGGCCTGGGCGACGGAGAAACTGACGGTGGCGTTGATGCGGATGCCGCGCGCCGTCATCTCCTCCATCGCCGCGATGCCGGTCTCGGTGGCCGGGGCCTTGATCGCGATGTTCGGCGCCAGGGCGGCGAGCTCGGTGGCGTGCGCGACCATGTGCTCCGCACTGGGGTAATACTTCGGGTTCACCTGCATCGAGAGGTAACCCTTGGCGCCCTTGGTCGCCTCGAAAACCGGCAGCAGCTTCTTGGCCGACTCGCGGCCGAGCACGGCGATGAGTTTCCAGGTCAGCTCGTCCTCGGTGGCGTGCGGAAAGTCGGCGATGAGCTGGTCGAGCGCCGGCAGGCAGAGGCCGGGGTTGGCCTTGACGGTCTGGTAAACGATGACGGGGTTCGAGGTGCCGCCGGTGGCGCCGAGGCCGACGGCCTCGCCCAACTCGGCGGGCACGCCGGAATCGTTCCACCAATCCGCGCCGAGCGCGGTCATCTGGGTCATGCGGGAAGGAGCGATGGTGGTCATGGGATGTCAGACGCCGGCGTGGGTGCGGACGAATTCGCGGGCTTTTTTGGCCTTGGGCAGCGCGGCGACCCGCACCGGATCCTCCTCGGCCTCGACGACGAGCCAGCCGCGGTAGTGGTGCTGGGCGAGCACGGCGAACAAAGCGGGGAAATCCACCATGCCGTCGCCGGGAATCGTGAACACCCCTTCGCGGACGGCGCGGTAGAACGACCAGCCCTCGCGGCGCACGCGCTCGGCCACCTCGCGGCGCACACTCTTCAGGTGCACGTGGGCGATGCGTGGCGCGTGGCGCCGGGCAACCGCCAGCGGATCAATCCCCGCGAAGGCGAGGTGACCGGGATCGAACAGCAAATGCATGGCGGGCACACCCGCGAGCAAGCGGTCGAGCTCGGCCTCGCTCTGGATGACCGTGCCCATGTGATGATGATAGACCAGTTTCAGCCCGGCGGCGGCGCTGAGCGCAGCGAATTTCGCGAGTCCCGCGCCCAGCCTCCCCCACTCCGCTTCCGTCAGCAACGGCCGGTCGTCCGCCCCGAACCCGAGGCGGGCGGCCTTGTCGCCGTGCACGCAGCGCGTGCACTCGGCGACGATGACGACGGGTGCGCCGAGGGATTGGAGCAGCGCAAGGTGCGCCTGAAAGTTCTTCTCCTCGGACGCATGATCGCCCGCCGCGAGGTAGGTGCTGTGCCAGCCGCTCACGAGCTGGAGGTCGTGTCGGCGGAGCGCGGCGCCGAGCGCCTCGGTCGTCCGGGGATAGGCGTGTCCCAGCTCGGTCCCGGCAAAACCGGCGGCGCGCATCTCGCGCAGGATGACGTCGAGCGGCACATCGCCGGCGAGGTCGTTGAAATCATCGTTGCTCCAGATGATCGGGTTGGCACCGACCTGACAGCCGGCGAGCACGGGGGCGGAAACAGGGGCGGAGGCAATCATCAGTAATGGAAACGCTGGCGTTTTTTCGCCCGGTCGTAGGCGGCGCGGGCGGCGCGCACCGCGGGCACGCCGGAAACGGCGGCGGGCGGGACATCCCACCACGCGAAGCCCTGCATGACCGAGCGCGGCGTGACGGGGATGTAGATGAGGCAGGTGTTGGCCTGGTGGCGCGCGGCGGTCAGCGCCAGGCGCAGCGACCGCTCGTCGTGGGCGGCCAGGACCGTGGCGCCGAGGCTGCGGGCGTTGGCCATGAAATCGACGGGCATGGCCGCGCCCTCGAGGCGGCCGGTGCGCGCGGTGCGGGCGCGGAACTCGTTGCCGAAGCTGCGGCCGCCGTTGGCGCGCTGGAGATTGTGGATGCAGCCGAAGCCGTGGTTGTCGGTGAGGACGATGGTGATCTTCAGCTTCTCCTGCACGGCGGTGACGATCTCGTGGTTCAGCATCAGGTAGCTGCCGTCGCCGAGGAGAGTGTAAACCTCGCGGCGCGGGTCGGCCAGCTTCACACCGAGTGCTCCCGCGATCTCGTAGCCCATGCAGGAATAACCGTATTCGGAGTGGTAGTCGGTCGCGGATTTGCCGCGCCAGAGCTTGTGGATGTCGCCCGGGATGCCGCCGGCGGCGTGGACCACGGTGCTGCGCGCATCGGTGAACTCGTTGAGCACGCGGATGACCTGGCTCTGGTAGAGCAGGCCGTCCGGGCTGCGGCGCGGCGGCGAGGTCATCGCGCGCCAGGGCTGCTCCCAATCCGTCCGCGCCCGGGCAACCGCGCGGCGATGGGCGGGCGGCACGCGCCAGCCGACGAGCGCCCGGCCCAACGCGGCCAGGGTGGCGCGCGCATCCCCGAGCAGCGGCAGCGCGCCGTGCTTGGCGGCGTCGGCGGCGTTGACATTGATGCCGATGAAGCGGACGCGCGGGTGCTGGAACAGGGTCTTGGACGCCGTCGTGAAATCGGAAAGCCGGGTTCCCACGACCAGCACGACATCGGCCTCGGTCGCGATCCGGTTGGCCGCCAAGGTGCCGGTGACACCCACGGCGCCGAGGCCCAGCGGATGCGACTCGAGCAAGGCCCCCTTCCCGGCCTGCGTCACCGCGACGGGAATTCCGGTGGATTCGGCAATTTTTCGCAGCGCGGCGCCGGCGTCGGAGTAATGCACGCCGCCACCCGCGATCAGCAGCGGACGTTTGGCCGCGCGCAGGAGTTTCGCCGCGGCGCGGGCCGCCTCGGCGACGGCGGCCGGACGCCAGACGTCGTAAACCTTCTTCGCGAAGAAATTCACCGGGCAATCGAAGACCTCGGCCTGCACGTCCTCGGGCAGGGCGATGGTCACGGCTCCGGTCTCGGCCGGATCGGCCAGCACACGCATCGCCTCGGGCAGCGCGGTGAGGATCTGCTCGGGCCGGTTGATGCGATCCCAATATTTCGAGACGGGGCGAAAGCAGTCGTTGACGCTCACGTCCTGGCTCGCGGGCGACTCGAGCTGTTGGAGCACGGGACCGGGGCGGCGGTTGGCAAAGATGTCGCCCGGCAGGAGCAGCACGGGCAGGCGGTTGATGGTCGCGGTCGCGGCGCCGGTGACCATGTTGGTTGCGCCGGGACCAACGGAGGACGTGCAGGCGAGCGTGCCGAGGCGCTGCCTGGTCTTGGCGTAGGCGATCGCCATGTGAACCATCGCCTGCTCATTCTTCGGCTGGTAAAAAGGCAGACTCTTGCCGCCAAACTCCTCGAGGGCCTGGCCGAGACCGGTCACGTTGCCGTGGCCGAAGATGCCGGCGACGCCGTTGATGAGGCGGTGCTCCACGCCGTCGCGCCGCACATATTGCGCCTGGAGAAAGCGGACGATGGCCGCCGCCGTGGTGGTGCGAACCGTCTTCATCGGAAAAGCGACCTGGCCGGTTTCCAGCCTTGGCTGGTGGGATCGAGCAGCCAGCGATACGCCGGCGTGACTTTGAACCCCTTGTAGGGCCGGCCCGGCAGGTGGCGCACCACCCAGAGGTAATACATGCCATAGCCCGGCGCGGAAACCTGCGCGTGATCCAAGCCGCCCGGAATGACTGTCGTATCGCCGGATACCACCCTGTAAACGTTTTCCCCCACTTCAGCATGACCGTAGCCCGAGGCCCCGGTGAAGCGGTAGTGATAGATCTCCGGCTGCGCGTGGTGGTGCGGCGGATAACTCGACCAGCGGCCGGGCAAATTGACGACCTCCCCGATCACGAAAGCCGAGTCGCGGCGCGTCGAGTAGTCATAAATGGTGCGGACCAGCCGCTGGCACGCGCCTTGGGCCAGTCCGGCCCCCCGATTCTCCAGCGCCACCTCATCCGCCCGGTAAAGGCGGACGCCGCGCATGCGGGGATTGGCGGCGCGCATCACGGCCCACTCGGTGTTGGCCGCGAGCGAGCGAACCACCACCGGCTCGCCGGCCCCGAAGTTCACGGCCACCGGGCCGCCGTCGAAAACCGACTTGCGCGCCACCGTGACCGTCTTGCCGCCGAAGCGCAGTTCAGCGCGTCCCCGCAGGAGCACCCAGAGCGATTCCTTGTCTGTAGTGGCCACCTGCACCGCGCCCCGGCCCAGCCGGCAGACGCCAAAATCCATGCGGCCAACCGACCGCTTCTCGTTCTCGCGAGTCAGCCAAGTCAGTCCGCGGGGAAAACCAAGACGAGGTCCGGCAACCTTACCGGCAGTAGCATTGAGGGGGGGCATCCGGGGTGTTTATGAAAACGATTACATTTTCCCTTTACTTCTCCTTAGGTAAAGCAAAAAATCCGCGGAGTTTGAAAATATTGCCTCCCGGCCTTGTGGCTGCCTAACTTCCGGCAGGCTGGCATTTTATCCGATGAATCTCTTCTCGATCAAGGGTCGCCGGGCGCTCATCACCGGCTCGGGTCGCGGACTGGGGCTTCGCTTCGCGGAAGGCTTGGCCGAAGCCGGGGCGGAAGTGGTCATCAACGACGTTGATGCGGCCCGCGCCGAGACGGCCGCCGCTGTCCTGCGCGCGAAAGGCTGCGCCGCACACACCGCCATCTTCAATGTTACCGATCCGGCCGCCGTGCGCGCTGGCGTGCAACAGCTGGAGCAATCAGCCGGGCCGGTGGACATCCTCATCAACAACGCTGGCATCCACCGCTATGGCGCGCTGCTCGAGCTCGATGTCGCGAAATGGCGGGAGGTGCTCGACGTGAACCTGACTGGCGCGTTCCTCGCCGCCCAAGCCGTGGCCGCCGGGATGGTCGCGCGGCGCCGCGGCAAGATCATCAACATCTGCTCGCTGATGAGCGAGGGCGGCCGGCCCACGACCGGCAACTACATGGCCGCGAAGGGCGGCCTCAAGATGCTGACCAAGTCCATGACGGTCGAGTGGGCGAGACACAACATCCAGGCCAACGGCATCGGGCCCGGCTACATCCTGAGCGACATGACCGCGCATCTCGCTGCGCAGCCCGACTTCGACGCCTGGGTGAAGGGCCGCACGCCGGCCGGCCGCTGGGGCACGCCGGATGATCTCGTCGGGGCCGCCGTCTTCCTCGCCTCCCCCGCCTCGGATTTCGTGAACGGCCAGATCATCTACGTGGATGGCGGCTGGCTCTCCGCCCTGTGATCTTGGGTGGAGCGCGGCCTCCGGACGCGCTTTCTTTCCGGCGTCCAAGGCCAACCCGCCCGGAGGCCGGGTTCCACCCAAATACAGGGGCGGACCGCAGTCCGCCCCGGTCTAATCCCAGAAGACGATTGCGTGTCAGGCCACCTTCTCGGCCTGGCCGCTGTGCAGCGACTTGGTGGCGGCGATCGCGATGCGCTGGGCCCGGATGCCGTCGTCGGCGACGATCGGCGCCGGCCGGCCATGCACGAGGTTGTCCACGAAATCCTGGAGCTGCGTGATGTAGGCCTGCTCGAAGCGCTCGTAGAAACCCGGCACCGTGTCGTGCGCGATCTGGTCCTTGGTCATGACGAGGATGGCCGTCTCGCGATCGTAGCCGATCTGGATCGTGCCCTTGGTGCCGACGATCTCGGTGTGGATGCCGTAGCCGTAGATGCCGATGCGGCTCAGGCTGATCGTGCCGATGCCGCCGTTGACAAAGTTCATCGTGCTCAGGCCGTTCTCGACGTCCCCGACCTTGGAAATCTCCGGGAAGGCGATCGAGTTGCCGACGCTGAACACATCCTTCACCTCGCCCATATACCAGCGCGCCAGGTCGAAATCATGGATGCCCATGTCAATGAAGAGCCCGCCGCTGCTCGCCGGACGCAGGTATTCGACCGGAGGCGGCAGCGCATCCTTCGAGCTGGACTTGAAGATGACGGGCGTCCCGATCTCGCCCGCGTCGATGCGTTTCTTCGCCGCAGCGTAGGCCTTGTCGAACCGGCGCATGAAGCCGAGTTGGAAAAACACCCCGTGCTTGGCGACGGCGGCCTGCATGGCCTCGCCTTCGCTGACCTCCAGCGACAGGGGCTTCTCGCAGAAGATGGCCTTTTTCGCCGCCGCCGCCGCGATGACGACTTCGCCGTGCATCTTGGTGGGCGTCATCACGACGATGGCGTCCACCGCCGGGTCGGCGAGCAGGTCGGCCGTGGTGGCGAAACCCTTCGCGCCGGTCTCGGCGACGGTGGCCTTGACCGCCTCGGGAGCCACGTCGGTCACGCCATAGAGGCGCGCACCGGGCAGGCGGTTGGTGAAATATCTGGCGTAGAGCCGGCCGAGCCGGCCGAGCCCCACGACACCGATGTTGATTGGCTTGTTCATAAGGGAAAATTTATTTCACGAACTGGATCGGGACGGCGATGTCGGCGGGCGGGGTCTCGCCCTTCAGCACGCGGGCGGCCCACTCGACGCCGACGCGGCCCATCTGCGCGGGATCCTGCGCGACCGTGCCGGCCATCGTGCCTTTCTTCACGGCCGCCCGCGCCTCTTCCAGAGCGTCGAAGCCGATGACCGTGATCTGGCCGGTCTTGCCGGCGGCGGCGATGGCCTCGAGCGCCCCAAGCGCCATGAGGTCGTTGGCCGCGAACATCGCGTTCACGTCGGGGTGCGCCTGCAGGATGTTTTGGAAAACATTGTAGCCCTGGTCGCGCTCCCAGTTGGCGGGCTGCGAGGCCACGACCACCATGCCGGGGCTGCCCTTCAGCGCGTCGCGAAAGCCGCGCAGCCGCTGGTCGCCGGTCTCGTGGCCGGGGATGCCCTCGAGGATGGCGATGCGGGCCTGGCCGCCCATCTTCTGCAGCATGAACTCGCCGGCGAGCTTGCCGCCCTCGTAGTTGTCGGAGCCGATGAAGGTGGCGGTCTTGCCGCCGGCGGCCTGGAGCGCCGGGGCGTCCACGCGCGTGTCCACCACCAGCACCGGGATGCCGGCCTGGTTGGCCTTCACCACGACGGGCACGATCTCGCGCGAGCCGCTGGGGGCGACCACGAGCGCATTCACCTTCCGCTGGATGAGGTTCTCGATGATCTGCATCTGCCGCTCGACATCGATCTCGCGCTCGGCGGCCTGGACGATGAGCTCGACACCGGCCGCCTTGGCGGCCTCCTCGGCACCGCGCTGCATGTCGATGAAGAAGGGATGGTTCAGGGTCTTGACGACGAGGGCGACGACGGGCTTGCCGGGGGTCGCGGGGGCACCGGCGGTGGTCTCGGCTTTTTTGCCACAGCCGGCGAGCACGGCGGCGGCCGCGACGAGGGGGAGGAGTTTTTTCATGGGGCGGGGTTAGCGTTTCGATTGCTTGAAGAAAGTGTCGAGCAGCACGGCGGCGATGATGACGACGCCGATGACGACCTGCTGGATGAAGGAGGACACGCCGAGCAGGTTGAGGCCGTTGCGGAGGACGCCCATGATGAGCGCGCCGATGAGCGTGCCGATGACCGAGCCCTGCCCGCCCATCAGGCTGGTGCCGCCGATCACGGTGGCGGCGATGGCATCGAGCTCGTAGTTGATGCCGGCGATGGGCTGGGCGGAGTTGAGCCGCGCCGTGAGCAGCACCGCGCCCAGCGCCGCGAGGCCTCCGCCCACGACGTAGATGCCGGTCTTGTAGAGCCTCACCGGCACGCCGGAGAGCAGCGAGGCCTCCTCGTTGCCGCCGATGGCGTAGGTGTAGCGGCCGAACTTGGTCCGCTGCAGCACGAGGTGCGCCGCCGCGTAGACCAGCACCATGATGAGCACCGGCACGGGCACGCCCGCGATCTCGCCCGTGGCCAGCCAGCGGAAGGACTCGCCGAAGCCGGACACCGGACGGCCGTCGGTGGCGAGCAGGGCGCCGCCGCGCGCCACGCTCATCATGCCCAGCGTGGCGATGAAAGGCGGCAGGCGGCCGTAGGAGATGAGCAGGCCGTTGACGAGGCCGCAGCCCGCGCCGACCCCGACACCCGCGAGAATGGCCAGCGGCACCGGCCAGCCCAGCCGCAGGGCGTGGGCCATGACGACGCCGGCGAACGCGAGAATGGAACCGACCGAGAGGTCGATGCCGCCGGAGATGATCACATAGGTCAGGCCGACCGCGATGAGGGCGTTGATGACGGTCTGCTGCGCCACGTTGAGCAGGTTGGTGACCGTGAAGAAATGTGGCGTGAGCACGCTGATGACGGCGCACAGGACCACGAACACGGCGAAGGTGCCGAACTGGCGGGCGTGGCGGGCGATGACGGGGGGCAGTTTCATGCGGCGTGGGCGCCGAGGGCGCAGTGCAGAATCTTCTCCTGGGTGGCCTCGGCGGCGGTGAACTCCCCGGCGATCCGGCCGCGATTCATCACGAGGATGCGATCGCTCATGCCGAGGATCTCGGGCAGTTCCGAGGAGATCATGAGGATGGCCTTCCCCTCGGCCGCGAGGCGGTTGATGAGCTGGTAGATCTCGACCTTGGAGCCGACGTCGATGCCGCGCGTGGGCTCGTCGAAGATCAGGATGTCCGCCTCGCAGCACAGCCATTTGGCGAGGACGACTTTCTGCTGGTTGCCCCCGCTGAGATTGACGACCCGCTGGTGCAGGCCCGGCGTCTTGACCCGCAGGTCGGCGGTGAGTTTTTGCGCGGCGGCCGTCTCGCGGCGGCCGTCCACCACTCCGGCCGCGCTGAAGCGGTCCACGCTCGCGAGGCAGGTGTTGGCCCGGATATCGAGGCAAAGAACGAGGCCCTGGCGCTTGCGATCCTCCGTGAGCAGGCCAAGCCCCAGACCGATGGCCTGCCGGGGCGAGCCGACCTTCACCTCGCGGCCCTTCACGGTCACCCGGCCGGCGGTGACCGGGTCGGCCCCAAAGATGGCGCGGGCCAGCTCGGTGCGACCGGAGCCCATCAGGCCCGCCAGCCCGACCACCTCGCCGCGCCGGAGCGTCAGCGAGATGTCGTGCAGCGCGCCGGTGCGGGAAAGATGCTCCACACGCAGCAGTTCCTCGCCGGGCGGCACGGCTTTTTTCGGGAAATGCTCCGTCAGGTCGCGGCCCACCATGAGGCTGACCAGCTCCGGCAGGGTGGTCTGCGGGATATCGCGCGTGGCGATGTAACGGCCGTCGCGCATAACGGTGACGCGGTCGCCGATCTGGAACAGCTCCTCCATGCGGTGGGAGATGTAGATAAGCGCCACGCCACGCCCACGCAGGGCGCGGATGACCTTGAAGAGCTGCGCGATTTCCTTGTCCGACAGCGCGGAGGTGGGCTCGTCCAGCACAAGGATCTTCGCCTCGACCGAGAGGGCCTTGGCGACCTCGACCATCTGCTGCTCGGCCACGCCCAGGTCGGCCACGACCGCCCCCGGATTGATGGTCACCTCCAGTTCGCGCAGCAGCCGGGCCGCGTCGGTTCGCAGGCGTGCCGCGCTGATGAGGCCGGGCACCTGGCCGCGCGGCTCGCGACCGAGGAAGATGTTCTCCGCCACCGTCAGGTGCGGCACGAGGTTGAACTCCTGGTAGATGATGCTCACGCCGGCCGCCTGGGCCGCGCGCGGGGTCGCCAGGTCGCACTCGCGGCCGTCGAGGGCGATGGTGCCCGCGTCGCGCCGGACGGCGCCGGCGAGGATCTTCATCAGCGTGGATTTGCCCGCGCCGTTTTCGCCGAGCAGGATGTGCACCTCGCCGCGCCGCACCTCGAGGTCCACGCCATCGAGCGCGACCACGCCAGGGTAGCGCTTGGCGATGCCTTTCATCTGGAGGATGGCGGGGGCGGCTTCCACGGGAGGGTATTTCAAAAAAGCTGGCGGCCTTGCGCTTGCGGCGGACGGGGCACGCCGAGCAGGCCGGCCAGAGTGGGCGCGAGATCATCCATGCCGGTGCGCTCCGCATGGACTCCCGGCGTCACGCCGGCGCCAAACCACAGTTGCGGCACGTGGGTGTCGTAGTCGTAGGGCGTGCCGTGATTGGTGCCCGACTTCGGCCGGTCGATGAAATAGGGCTTGAGCACGAAGATCACGTCCTGGCTGCGGCCCGGGAAAAAGCTGCGCCGGGTGGCGGCGGGCAGCAGGTCGCCTTCCGGTGCCACGGCCAGCACCTCGTCGGTCGTGAACGCGTTGGCGATCTGCGGCCAGGCCTGTAGCACCTGCTTCACGACCCCGGCCGCCGCCGCGACCGTGATTTTCCTGGCCGCCAGCGCGGACGGGCGGAGGTGGTAGCCGAAGTTGTCGCGCAGCGCCCAGTATTCATTGGCGGGCAGAGGGCCAAAGGCGCGGTCGAGCGCGGCGTTCACTGCCGCGTCCAGCTCCGCCGTCTGCAAGCGGCCGGCGGGGATCTCCGCGCGCAGGGCTTGCACATGCTCGGGCAACGGACTGGAGCCGTGATCGGCCGTGAGGACGATCACACAGTTGGCCAGCCCGACCTCGCGATCCAGGCAGGCCAGCAGATCCGCCAGCACGCGGTCGAGGCGGAGCACGGCATCCATGAGCTCGTGGCTGTCCGGCCCGTAGGAATGGCCGACCTTGTCGATCTGCGAAAAGCCCACGCACAGCAGGTCGGTGTTCGCATGCCGGCCGAGCTGCTCCTGCTTCACCGCCTCCTGCACGAAGGCCCCGACCAGTTCGGAGGCGGCGGGATCGTTCTCGTAGGCCTCGTAGAACTTCGGCGAGAGTTGCGGACGCCCGCCATCCACCTTTTTGGGGAAGGTGCGGCCGAAGCCAAAGTCGGTGTTCTCGCCGGGAGCGTCATCGGGGCCCTGCGCCGCGTCGTAAACCTCCGGCGCGAGCAGCCGCTCCCAGGTTTGCCCGAAACGCGCCTCGACATGGCCGGCGGCGTTGAAATTTGCGATCCACTCGGGCAACTCGTCGCGGTAATAGGTGGAGGTCACGAACCGGCCCCCGTTGATCCAGTAGGCGGCATCGGCCAGCTTGCCGCCCATGAGGATCGCCGAGCGATCCTTGTGCGCGACGGCGAACACCTTGGAGTGGGTGCCAAAGCGCAGCTTCAGTTGGTCACCCACGGTGGTCGCGAGGTAGTTGCGCGGCGAGCGGCCGGCCTTGGCCTCCAGCACGCCACCCGGAGAGCGCCCGGCGGCGGGCGCGGCACCGACCAGCGGGAAGGCCGGATCCTCGACCGACTCGATCACCTGCCAGGTCGTGCGATCGACCCACTCATTGGCGACGATGCCATGGATGTTGGCGTGCACGCCGCTCAAGATGGTGGCGTGACCAGGCGCGGTTTTCGTCACCGCGTGCCGGTAGTGGTTGTTCTGGTAATCCGCCCCACCCTCCAGAAGGCGCCGGAAGCCGCCGGCGACGAAATACGGCCGGAAGCGGACAAGATAGTCTGCGCGGAATTGATCGATGGAGATGACCACCGCCAGCTTTGGGGCGGGGGCCGCCGTATCGGCCCACACCGGCGCGGCGAGCGCGCCCAATCCGAGCAAGAGTCCAATCCAAACGTGAAGACGCGAAGGCCGCCGAAGGGGGGTAAGGGGCATACGAAAGCTGTATTGAACAGGCTTTCGGCAAAAATCAATGTAAACGTTTACCTTTTATCGGAAATTTGCTCGCTGTGTTCGCTAAGCATTTCTCAACAAGAATTTCTGATAACAAGCTTCGGAAGGAGCTTGAGGTGTGTTTCAGCTCGTTTCGGGTCCTCAAGGCGCTTCAAGAGCAATTCCGTCGCCGCCTGTCCGACCTCGTAGGCGGGCTGGCGCACGACGGTGAGCGGCGGATCAAGCGCCTCGGCCCAAGGCAAATCATCGAAGCCGATCACGGCGATATCCCCCGGGATTTTCAGCTTCCGCCGGTGGATCGCCTCCAGCGCACCCACCGTCATGAGATTGTTGAGCACGAACAGGGCCGTGGGCGGCGAGGGCAGATCCAGGAGTTCCTCCGCCATGGCGCGGCCGCTCGCCTGCTTGAAGTCGCCGCCCCGGATGTATTCGGACGCCACCGGCAGCTTGTGCGCGGCCATGGCGTCATCGTAGCCGAGCCGCCGCTCGCGGCTGGTGGAGACATTGAGGCGGCCCGCGATCAGACCGATGCGCCGGTGGCCCAGCTTGATCAGATGGTCCACGGCTTCGAAGGCGCCGCGGCGGTTGTCCACCTCCACCTTGTCCATTGACCGGTGCGCCAGGCTGCGATCGACGGTGACCACCGGCACGCCGGACTCCACCAGTTTGAGCACGACGCCGTCGCGCTCGCTGATGGGCGGCAGGATGATGCCGTCCACGGATTCCGACTGCAGGACGTCGATGTAGAACTCCTCCTTCTTCATGTCCTCATCCGAGTTGCAAAGCATCACGGCGAACTTGTGGGCGTAGGCCACGTCCTCCACGCCGCGGGCCATTTCCGCGAAGAAGGGATTCTGGATATCCGGAATGATCAGGCCCAGCAGGTGGCGGAAGCCGCCCTTCTGGCGCAGCCGGCGGGCCACGCGGTTGGGCTTGAAGCCCAGCTCGGCCATCGCCTTGTGGACGAGGTCCCGGGTCTCCGGCACGACCTTGTCGGAGTTGTTGATCACGCGCGACACGGTCGCGATCGAGACCTGGGCGTGACGGGCTACATCGGTGAGGCTGGCCATGGCGGGCTGTCGGAACAGCGCGCTACGATGCGCGCGGCGGCGGCGGCATGTAAACGACAATCATTTTCCGCCGGGCTGCGCCTCAGCCGGCGTAGGCCGGATCGAGCCCGAGGCGGAAATAGGCGCGGGCGTTGGCGAAGCAGATGTTCCGCACCATGCCGCCGACGTGCTCGCGATCGAACGGGATCTCGCCGCGCTCGACGAGGCCGCCGAGGAAATTGCAGAGCACGCGGCGGAAATACTCGTGCCGCGTGTAGCTGAGG
>JAEUGW010000051.1 GCA_016795565.1 Opitutaceae bacterium
AGCGGTGTGTGTCCCGTGGTCTAGCGACGGCGGAAAGTCTCTGGCGACACCAAGTTGCCAAAACTTCCTGACACGTTGTCGACCACCACAGGATGTGGATGCCCGGAACCTTGACCACAACTAATGGAAATCGGCCATAGCCCCGTCAAACAGATTAAGGATGAACTTTGCGAATTTCCGCGTTTTTTTGGGTGGACAACCAAGCATCAACTCAGCGCCCGTATTTCGGGCGCGAAAAAAAAAGCCCGAAGCCACAATTTTCCTCTGAAAATGACCGATCGCGAGGATGGCGGTGGGTGCGCAAATATTTTCTTGACGCGAAAAATCCGTGGATGAGCTCGATTGACAGAGGAGGAGTGTTGCTTTCGCGGAAAATAAAAATCGTGCGCAGCCTGCCAGAGCGTGAACGGGCTGCGGTGGGTGGGCCTAAAACACGAGAGGGACGCTGGCGGGGCGGAGGATAGGGGTGGGCTTGAGGGGTAGCAGCGGGGGCAGGCGACTGGGGATCAGCGATCGGCGATAGCTGCTACTGGCCGAGGCAGCCATACCGTTGCGAGCCTGCGGGTCCTGAATTTTCGCCCCGGGCCCTGTTGTGGCCTGTGGGTCACCCAGGGTCTGTCCGGGATTCTTGCTGCGCGACGCACCGTTGCGCCCTGCTGGGCGCCCGGTGTCTGTCCCGGATTCTGACGGGGTCAAATCCGGGCAGAAAAAAGGCGCCCGGTTTGCACCGGGCGCCTTGAGAGGGTTAAACAGGTATTGGCTTAGAAGATGATCTTCGCGCCGACCTGGATGCGCCAGCGGGACTGCAGGTTGTCGATATTGAAGCCCGTGGGGTCCGCCGTGAAGGTCGGGCGGAGCTGGCCGGAGGCATTGTAGGTCGTGGTGCCGGTCAGGGTGCGGGTGCGGAACACGTCGTTCGGGCCGAAGGGGGCGACCTCGGTGTAGCCGAAGGTCTTCTTGCTGATGAACGTGCCGAGGTTGATGAAGTCGAAGAAGACCTGGAGCTTCGCGGGCCCGCGGATCGGAATGTCCTGCTTGAAGTTCAGGTCGAGGCGGTTGACCCACGGCTCGGTGAACGTGTTCTTCGGGACATACTGCTGACCGGCATACTTCGAGAGGCCGCTCTTATCAATGAAGGCGAAGAAGGCGGTCTGCTGGGCGCTGGTCATGCCGGAGAAGTCGAACCGGGAGTCGGTCGGCCCGGTGGGGATCACGACGACGTCGTTGAAGGTCGTGCCGTCGCCGTTCGGGTCGCCGCCGAAGACGAAGCTGTAGGGGTTGCCGCTACGGCCCTCATAGTAGAGCGAGACGGTGCTCTTGAACCTCTTGATGAACTCGAACTGGCGGCTGAGGCTCAGCTGCACGCGGTCCTTGATCTCGAAGTCGGCGGTGCCTTCCTCGATGGTGTTCTGGTTGAAGACCACGTTGCGCTGGAACTGGCCGCCGGCGGTGGTCTGGCCGTTGGCCTGGGCCTCGGTGGCGCGGCCGCGGGTGTAGGCGAGGTTGAAGGCCCACTTGTCCTTCATCGGGCGATCCCAGGTGATGCTGAAGTAGTCGGACTTGCCGACGTTGGCGTTGCTCACGCGATACAGGTTGGTGAACGCGGAATAGAGGGCGTTGGCCTGGGTGGTGGGGGTGCCGGAGAACCGGGCGCGGCCATCGAGGGCGAGGGCACCGGCCAGCGGGCGCAGGTTCTCGTTGGTGGTGCGGAGGGCGGTGTCCACCTTGGTGTGGACGTATTCCGCTGTGATGGTCGAGCTGAGGAAGGGCAGCTTGCGGTCCACCGCGATATTGGCGCGCCAGACGGAGGGCAGGCGGACACCGTCGTCGTTGAAGGCGACTTCGCGACGGAGGGTCGGATTGTCCGTGCCCGTGCCGATCGGGTTGGCGGGGTCGAAAGCCGCCATGTAGGCCGCGAAGCTCGAGGACAGCGGGCTGACCGTGTCCGTGGAGGAGCGGGAGAAGGTGCCGACACCGGTATTGCCGAAGGAGTTCGAGAAGAACACCCAAGGAGAGCGGCCGAGGAAGTGGCCGACGCCGCCGCGGAGCTGCGTGGTGCGCTTGTCATCCAGCGCGTAGTTGAAGCCGAGGCGGGGCGAGACGGTCTTCACGCCGTCGAGCGAGCCGTCGTTGCGGAAGCCGGTCGTGGTGAGCAGGGCCTGATTGAGGGCGGGCTTGAGGCCGGCCTCGGCGAGCTCCAGGCGGATGCCGAAGTTGACGTTCAGGCGATCGCTGACGTTCCATTTGGCCTGGCCAAAGATGCCAGTGGTGGCGAACTCCGAGATGTCGGCCATGGGGCGGGCGTTCGGATCGACGTAGTTGCGCGTGATGACGGCGTTGGTGTCAGCCAGGAAGTCGTTCAGGTTGCGGAAGGCGACCAAGCCGTAGGAACCGGCGCGGAAGAGGTTCAGGAAGTCCGACCACTCGCGCTGGAAGCCGCCGGTGAAGACGAAGTTCTTCCAGAAATAGTCGCCGGTGGCGGACAGCTGCTGGTTGACCACGTTGATCACGTTGCCGTGGCGGAACTGCTCGGTGCCGGCGATGTAGGAGCCGTTCGTGATGGTCGAGTTGTTGAGCAGATCGGTGCCGGTGAGGCCGGTGATAAGGACCAACGGGGCGGTCGACGCGGTCGGGGTCAGCTGGTCGTCGGTCGTGTGGGAATACTTGACCTCGGTCTTGAAGTCCGGGGTCCACTGGCTGAAGAACTGGAGGGCATAGGACTCGCCGACGCGGGACTGGTCGTAGAAGTGGCCGGTGGGGGTGGTGGAGACGCCGCCGGAGACGCCGTTGATGGTGAGCGTGCCGCCGAAGTTGCCGAATTGGGGCACGAGGCCGTCGGTCTTGGAATACCGGGCGCTCATGCGGTGGTTGGCGGAGATCTTCCAGTCGAGCTTGGCCAGGATCTTCTTGTCGGTCTGGGTGTTCGAGGTGGCCTGGGTGACGGGGTCGCCCCACGGGATGGTGGCGGAGTATTGCTTGAGGCGGTTCAGGATCTGGGTCTCGGTGCCGGCAGCGGGGGCGAAGCGGATGTCGCGCCCGGCGCTGATGCTCTCGTAGTTCTCGTAGTTCAGGAAGAAGAACAGCTTGTCCTTGATGATCGGGCCGTGGAAGGTGCCGCCCCAGGTGGTGCGCTGCAGCTTCGGGGTGACCTTGGCGCCGGTGAGGGAATATTCGCGGGCGTTGTAGCCTTGGAGGGCCTGGCCGAACAGGGAGTCGCCGCGGAAGTAGATGTA
Source organism: Opitutaceae bacterium (assembly GCA_016795565.1). Taxonomy (GTDB): domain Bacteria; phylum Verrucomicrobiota; class Verrucomicrobiia; order Opitutales; family Opitutaceae; genus Lacunisphaera. The sequence continues at coordinate 3,234 of JAEUGW010000051.1, forward strand.
GGCGGAGCCGTGGAACTGGTTGGTGCCGCTCTTGGTGACGGCATTGATTGTCGCGCCGGTGAAGCCGGAGAGGGTCACGTCGTAGGGCGAGATCTGGACGGCCAGCTGCTCGATGGTGTCAACGGAGAGGGGATTGAAGAACGCGGCGATGCCGGTGCCGTTGAGGCCGAACACGTCGTTGGTGCGGGAACCGTCGATCATGATCGAGTTGAAGCGGTTGTTCTGGCCGACGGCGGTGATGTGGGCTTCCTCGCGGTCATTGGCGCTCGAGAGCGAGCGGAGCGAGACCAAGGGGTTGGCGCTGATCATGTCGGCGAAGGAGCGCTCGGCGGTGGGCTTGGCGGCCAAACGCTGGCTGTTCAGGACGGAGCCGGCACCGGCGGCGGCGGCATCCAGCTCGTTGCGCGAGCTGCCGACGACATACTTCTCGAGCTGGAGGACCTCGGACTTGAGGGTCACGGCGAGGTCGATGTCATTGCCGAGTTCGGTGGTGATATCGGTGGAGACGCCCTCGTTGAATCCCGAGGCGCGGGTGGTCACCGTGTAGGGGCCTCCGACCGGCAGGCCGCGGAAATTGAAGCGGCCGTTCTGGTTGGTGGTGGCCGTGTAGGTGGCGTTGGTGGGCGTGTGGACGGCGGTCACGGACGCGCCGGCAACGACATTGCCATCAGAGCCACGGACGGTGCCGGTCATACCGGAGCTGACGAGCTGGCCGAAGCCGCTGGGCGAAAGGGTCAGGGCGAGTGCCGTGACCACTGCGAGGACGAACGATCTAACGAACGATTTGTGCATGGTGTAAATGCAGTTGGTGTTAGGGTTTCAGGTTGGTGGCCTGAAAGTGAGAATGGCGGAGCGAACGCCTGTCAGATGGCTGAGTCAAGCCTGCAACCCCCCTCCTTTCCCCGCAGAACAATGATGTTTCATGGCTGTAACTTTTGGCAGATGGCGGGCATGGAAAATACAGTTTCCTTCCCGCTGAATCCGCATTCCTATCGGCGTTTGTGAACGCCACGCCACCGACCAACGCCCCGCCGCGTCGCGCTCTCTGGCTGGCAGGGGGCGGTTTGATGCTGGCGGGCTTCGCCGCCTACGGCAACAGCCTCGGCGGGCCGTTCGTTTTCGACGATGTGCCGGCCATCATGGGCAACCCGTCCATCCGCCAGCTCGGTTCGCTGGGCGCGGTGTTGGCGCCAGAGTTGGATGGCGGCCTCACGGTCAGCGGCCGGCCGCTGGTCAACCTCAGCCTGGCGCTAAACCACGCGCTGGGGGGCGAGGCGGTGCGGGGGTATCACTTGTTCAACCTGCTCGTGCACTTGCTGGCGGGTTTGACGCTGTTCGGGATCGCGCGGCGGACCCTGCAGCAACGTCGGCTGGCACCCCGGTTTGGCGCGGCGGCGCTGCCGATGGGTTGGGCGGTGGCGGTCATCTGGCTGCTGCATCCCTTGCAGACGGAATCAGTCACCTATGTCGTGCAACGCGCGGAGTCGCTCATGGGGCTGTGCTACCTGCTGACACTGTATGCCTTTGTCCGGAGCGTGGATTCCGCCAGACCGGATGCATGGCTCTTTCTGTCGTTTGTGGCCTGTTTGGTCGGCATGGCGGCCAAGGAGGTCATGGTGACGGCCCCGCTGGTGGTGCTCCTCTACGACCGCACATTTGTGGGCGGGACATTCCGGGAAGCTTGGGGCCGCCGCGGGCGCTATTATCTCGGCCTGGCGGGGACCTGGCTCCTCCTTGCCTGGCTGGTGGCTGGCACGACCGGACGTGGCGGCACGGCCGGTTTCGGCACGGTGGTTGGCCCGTGGTCCTACCTGCTGACACAATGCCAGGCCATCATGCATTACCTGCGGCTCTGCCTATGGCCGCATCCGCTGGTGTTCGACTACGGCACGGCGACGGTCGGTCGGCTGGGAGAGGTCTGGCCGCAGGCGTTTTTGCTGGTGACGCTGGCGGCGGGCACCGGGGTGGCACTGGTGCGACGACCCGTGTGGGGGTTTGTGGGGGCATGGTTCTTCCTCATCCTGGCGCCAAGCTCCAGCGTGGTGCCTGTCGCCTCGCAAACCATGGCCGAGCATCGCATGTATCTGCCGCTGGCGGCGGTGGTGCTGGTGGCGGTGGCCGGGCTGCATGCCTGGGTGGGGCGGCGCGGGCTACTCGTTTGTGGAGCTCTGGCGGTGGCTTTGGGTGCCGCCACTTTTTGGCGCAATGCGGACTATCACAGCGAGTTGGTGCTGTGGGCCGACACCGTGGCCAAGCGGCCGAACAACGGTCGCGCGCACAACAACCTCGGGAAGGTGATTTTCGCCGCAGGCCGGCCTGCTGAGGCGCTGGCGCATTACGCGGAGGCCATCCGCCTCCAGCCCACGGCCCCCGAACCTCACTACAACCTCGGGCTGGCGCTCGCCCGGCTGCAACGTCCGGCCGAGTCCATCGCCCACTACGAGGAGGCCTTGCGGTTGCAGCCCGACTATCCGGACGCGCAAAACAACCTGGGCAACGCGCTGCTGGCGGTGGGCCGGTTGGCCGACGCGGGCAACTGCTACGAAATCGCGCTGCGGAGCCGGCCGGGCTGGGCGGAGGCGCACAGCAACCTGGCCAATGTCCGGCTGGTGCAGGGCCTTCCGGCCGAAGCCATCCGCCACGGCGAGGAGGCGGTGCGGCTGGATCCCCGGTTCGCGGAAGCGCGCCTGAACCTGGGCAACGCGCTCGCCCAGGCCCGCCGTTTGCCTGAGGCTCTCGGGCAATACGAGGAGGCTCTGCGCCTGAAACCCGACGACGCGGATGCCGCCAACAATCTCGGCAACGTCCTGGCGGAACTTGGCCGCCTGCCCGAGGCGATCACGCGCTACGAGCAGGCCTTGCGGCTCAGGCCCGATTACGCCGATGCCCATCGCAACCTGGCGGCGGTGCTCGCACATCTGGGCCGTCTGCCCGAGGCCGGCACGCACCTCAGCGCCTACGTGCAGTTGCGCCCGGACGATCAGGCGGCTCGGGCCGAACTCGCCCGACTGCAGACGCTGGCGCGGCCCTGAGCCTTTCGCTCCCATGGCCACGACCTACACGCCTCGCGAGGAACTCGCCAACAGCCTGACGCATGGGTTGGGCGCGGCGCTGAGCGTGGCGGGGCTGGTTCTGTTGGTGATCCGCGCGGCGCAGCACGGTGATGCGTGGCACGTCGTGAGCACGGCCATCTTCGGCACGACATTGGTGCTGCTTTACGCGGCCTCGACGCTCTACCACAGCCTGCGCGGCGAGCGGCTCAAGCAGCGCCTGAGAAAATTCGACCACGCTGCCATCTTCCTGCTCATAGCGGGCTCCTATACGCCGTTCGTGCTCGTCACGCTGCGCGGTCCGTGGGGCTGGAGCCTGTTCGGGGTGGTGTGGGGCCTCGCCGTGGCCGGCATGACCATCAAGTTCTGGCTGGCGGGGCGGTTCAAGCTGTTGTCCACGCTGATCTATGTCGCGATGGGCTGGCTGGTGCTGGTGGCGATCAAGCCGCTGGTCGCGGCACTGCCGGCGGGTGGCATGAAGCTGCTGGTGGCCGGCGGCCTGTGCTACACCGGCGGCGCGGTCTTTTATCTCTGGAAGCGCCTGCCGTATCACCACGCCATCTGGCACCTGTTCGTGCTCGGCGGCAGCGCGTGTCACTGGGCGGCGGTGTTCTTATATGTAGTGCCGGCTGCCGGCTGAGGCTCTGTAGCGGCGGTCTATGACCGCCGTTGGAGGCGCGTTCATGTTCCTCGGCGGTCATAGACCGCCGCTACAATAAGCGAGAGGCAGGCGCCCGGGTTGGCGTTGTGTTCGGGGACGAGAGCTGCAAACTGGGTCAGCCCTTGGACGGTGCCCGCATGGATGCCACCCTCGATAATTTTCTGCACCGCCTGCCGGTGATGGCGGGGCTCGATGAGACCGCGCTGCAGTTTTTGGGCGCGCAGGCGGGCGACGAATCGTATGCGGTGGGCAGCGTGATTGTGCGCGAGGGCGACCCGGGAGACCGGGTGTATTTTGTCCATGCCGGGCGGGTGCGGGTGGTCAAGGAAACCCCCGGGGAACCGGCAGTGCGACTTGCGGAGTTCGGGCCGGGAGATTTTTTCGGTGAGATGAGCCTGGTCGAGAGCGTGGTGCGCTCGGCCAGCGTGATCGCCCTCGAGCCGACGCGCGTGTTCACGCTCAAGGGGGCGGATTTCTACCATCTCTACCAGAAACATCCCGGGCAATACGGCATCGTCATGCTGAACATCGCGCGTGACCTCGCCCGGCGGCTGCGCACCCTTGACGACCACTTCTGCCACGTCGCGCACTGAGCGGCGGGGCGCTGCCGCCCCAATCTTTTACCAAACGTTTCTAGGCGCGCGCGCAGGGAGTAGTTGCCCAAGGGCCGGGGAAACATCAATCTGCCGGCCATATGAAAATAGCCATTATCGGGGCGGGCAAGCTGGGGAGCGCACTCGGCAAGGCGTGGGCCAAGGCCGGCCACTACATCATCTTCGGCGTGCGCAGCCCCGGGCAGGGCAAGACCCAGCCCCCGCTGGCGGAGATCGGCGTCGGGGCGACTTCCATGGCCGTGCCGGATGCGGCGCGCGCCTCGGACATCATCGTGCTCGCCACCCCGTGGCCCGCCGTGGCTGATGCGATCAAGGCGATGGGCGACCTGCGCGGCAAGGTGCTGATCGATTGCACCAATCCGCTGTCACTCAACGGTGACGGCAGCCTCAGCCTCTCGTTGGGCTCGACCACGTCGGGGGCGGAAGAGATCGAGAAGATGGCGCCCGGCGCACAGGTGGTTAAGGCCTTCAACACTTACGGTTGGGAGAATTTCGCCAATTCGGACTATCCCAATGCCGCCAGCCTGAAGCCGGTGATGTTCTATTGCGGCGACCACGACGCCGCGAAGGCGACGGTGCAGCAACTGGCATCCGACCTCAACTTTGAGCCGGTGGACACGGGCGGGCTCGGCATGTCGCGCAGCCTGGAGCCGCTGGCCCTGCTCTGGATCCGCCTCAACGTCCGCGAAGGCCGCAACGCGAACTTCACTTGGGCGCGGCTGACGCGCTGAACGCCCGGTGGCACGGGTCTCCCGACCCGTGAATTCGGAACACGGGTCAGGCGCCCCGTGCCACGTCATCACCCGTCATGTTGATCGCCTTGCACAAACCCTACGGCGTGCTCTCGCAGTTCACGCCCGAGCCGGGCTCGCGCTGGCGGACGCTGGCAGATTTCAAGTTGCCGCCGAACACCTACGCGCTCGGCCGGCTGGATGCTGACTCGGAGGGGCTGCTGCTTTTGTCCGATGAGCCCGGCCTGAATTCCCGTCTGCTTGATCCGGCGGCGGAGCATCCGCGCGAGTATTGGGCGCAGGTCGAACAGCTCCCGACGGCGGCCGCGTTGGCGCAGCTGGCGCGCGGCGTGAAAATCGGCGGCCATGCCACGAAGCCCTGCGTGGCGCGCCGGCTGGAGCCGGCGCCTGAGGTGCCACCGCGCGACCCGCCCATCCGCGTGCGGAAATCCGTGCCCGATTGCTGGCTGTCGCTGGAGCTGATCGAGGGCAAGAACCGGCAGGTGCGGCGCATGACAGCCGCCATCGGCCACCCGACCCTGCGGCTCATCCGGGTGCGCATCGGGCAGTTCCGTCTCGGCGCTCTCTCCTCGGGCCAGTGGCGGGAGCTTTCTGCCGGGGAGCGCGCGGCGGTGTTGGCCTGAACCGGAACCATGCAGTCGGGAAATGTGGGAGCGAGCTGGCTCGCGACTTTTTGGGCGAGGTCGCGAGCAAGCTCGCTCCCACAGTCAGGCACCGAAAGATGAACGGAACCTCGATTGCAATGCAGGAGGGCTCCTATTATCAGAGAGCAGGTTATCTGTGGTTGAAGGAGTCCTACTGCATCGTTCCGGCTGAACCCAACGATCTGCGGTTCCGTGGAGGGTGGAACTCGGACTCCGCGTTCCACCTTCGGGGCCGCGCAATTGGGATTATTTTCCGAGCAGATCGTCGACGAGGCGGCTGATGGTCACGCCGGTCCTTTCCCGCAACGGCACCTTGGCGCTGAAGGTCACCGCCGCGTAGGGCTGGGGGGAGCGCGGATCGCTGACCGTGATGCGCAGGAAGTTGAGGTGCTCGCCGAAATCCCACGACCAATGATCCTGAAAGGCGACGACGGCTTGGGCGTCGTCGGGCATCATGGTCAGCGGGCCGACTTCCGCGGTGCGGCCGCGGGCCCGCAGGGCGGCGGCGACCTGCTGATCGAGCGCGCGATTGTCATTGAGGTTGCTCACGACAAAGAAGCGCTGCACGCCCTTCAGGCTGCGGCCGCGGTCAACCGTGGCCTCAAACGACGCGCAACCCCCGAGCAACAGGCCGAGGCCGAGGAACAGAAGCGTGCGGGCGTGGAGCTTTTTCATGCGGAGCGTTCTGCCCAGACTTGGGCAAGGTGGAGGAGGGTTTCAACCGCCTTCGTCATGTCCTGCAGGCTGACCCACTCGCGCGGACTGTGGACCTCGTGCATCCCGGTGAAGAGATTGGGGGTCGGCAGCCCGCGCGCGGTCAGATTGGAGCCGTCGGTGCCGCCGCGGATGGCGGTGGATTTCGGCGTGAGCCCGGCGCGGCGGATGGCCTCCCGGGCGAACTCGACCGGGCGCATGTCCTGTTCCAGCCAATAGCGCATGTTGCGGTATTGCTCGGTGAAGGTGAGCGTGATCGCGGCCTTCGGCTCGGAGGCGCGGAGATCGGCGGCGAGTTTTTCCAGGAGGGCGCGCTGGGCGGCGAGCCCGGCGAGTTCGAAGTCACGCAGGATGAAGCGGACCTTCGCGCGTTCGGCCGAGGCCGTGCACTCGACCGGGTGGATGAAACCCGCGAGGCCGTCCGTGTGCTCGGGCGACAACTCGGGAGGCAGCGCCGCAAGGAAACGCCCCGCCAGCCGCGCGGCGTTGACCATGACGTCTTTGGCCCAGCCGGGGTGTGCGGAAACGCCGTGGATTTCGAGCACGGCGGCATCGGCGCTGAAAGTCTCGCCGTCAATCTCGCCCGGCGACGAGCCGTCGAGGGTGTAGCCGGCCTGGGCCCCGAGTTGCGCGAGGTCGAGCTTGGCCATGCCACGGGCGATTTCCTCGTCGGGATTGAAGCAGAGGCGGATTTGGCCGTGCGGAATCTCCGGGTGTTGCCGGAGATGGCGCACGGCCGCCATGATCACCGCCACGCCGGCCTTGTCATCGGCGCCGAGCAGGGTGGTGCCGCTGGCGGTGATGATGTCGTGCCCGAGGCATTCGCGCAGGGAGGGGGTGGTCTCGAGCGTGAGCTTTTGGGTCGGATCGTCGGGCAGCACGATGGGCCGCCCGTCGTAGGCCCGGTGCACGAGGGGCTTGGCCGCACCGGGGAGATTGGTCGCGGTGTCCACATGGGCGAACCAGGCGATTACAGGAACCGGTTTCGGCGTGGTGGCGGGCAGCGTGGCGAGCACGTAGCCGTGCGCGGTGAGTTGCACCTCGGCGAGGCCGAGCTCCTTCAGTTCCCGCTCCAGCAGCCGCAGCAGGTCCCACTGGCCGGGCGTGCTCGGGGTCGTGGGCGACTGGTCATCGCTGCGGGTGTCGATCTGCACGTAGCGCAGGAAGCGGGCGAGGAGGTCGGCGGAGTCCGGTGGCACGGAGCGACGGTCTGAGGGTTCGCCGGCGGGGACAACCTGAAATGCCGTCCGCGGACAGGCTCGCGTCGGCCGGTCGGGCGCAAAAAAATCCGCGCAGGGCGTGCGCGGATTGTGTGGCAGGCATGGCCGCCGTCAGAGGGTCGCGAACAACGCCCGGAGATCCGAGGGGAAGACCGGCTTGGGCATGATGTGATCGACCTGCAGCTGGCGATAATGGGCATCGACCTCCTCGCTCAGCTCGGAGCTGAAGACGATGATCCGTCCCGGATACGCCATCGCCCGCAGGCGGGCCACCAATTCCAATCCGCTGACCTTGGCCATGTGATGGTCGGTGATCACGACATCGTAGGCGGCGGGATTCGCTTTCAGCAGATCATAGGCGAGATGGCCGTCGGAGACTGACTCGACCGTGTGCCCATCACGGCCGAGCACCACCTCCAGCAGTTGGCGCAATTCGCGCATGTCGTCAGCATAGAGCACGCGCAGTGACTTCTTCGGTTTTGTCGTCGTGGCCTGTGGTTGGAGCGGAGAGCTCATGTAGGGCGATGCCTAAGTGCTAGCAGACAAATCAGTTGTTGTCTCGCCGGCTTGTTGTGAAAATTTTACTAAATTACGCCTCCGGGGGTCATTTGGCCGGGGTTTCGAGCCCGCGGCGCTCCAGCAGGGGCTTGATGTCGGGTTCGCCGCCGGTGAAGTTGCGGAAGAGGTTCATCGCGTCGTCGCTGCCGCCGCGCGAGAGCAGGGTCGAGCGGAAGCGGTCGCCGTTGGCGCGCGTCAGGCCGCCGTGGGCCTTGATCCAGGCCACGGTGTCGGCATCGAGCACCTCGCTCCAGAAGTAGGAGTAGTAGCCGGCCGAGTAGCCGCCCATCGAGTGGGAGAAATAGGTGGTGCGGTAGCGCGGTGGCACCGGGGCAAAATCCACGCCGGCTTTCCGCAGGGCCGCGGTCTCGAAGGCGAGCACGCCGTCGGGCCCGGGGACCTCGCCGGGCTTCAGCTGGTGCCAAGCTTGGTCAATGACGTTGGCGGCGACGAGTTCGGTGGTGGCAAAGCCCTGGTTGAATTTCGTGGTGGCGAGCACCTTGTCGAGGAGGGCCTGCGGCAGGGGGGTGCCCGTCTGGTAGTGCTTGGCGTAGTGGGCGAGGATCTCGGGCCAGACCCGCCACATCTCATTCACTTGGGAGGGATACTCGACGAAGTCGCGCGGGACGGCCGTGCCCGCGAAGCGCGGATACTTCACGTTGGAGAAAATACCATGGAGGGCGTGGCCGAACTCATGGAAGGCGGTCTTGACCTCGTCCCACGTGAGCAGGGTGGGCTCGCCGGCGGGCGGCTTGGGGATGTTGAGGTGGTTGGCGACGACGGGCTTGTCGCCGGTCAGGCCGTTTTGGGAGACGTAGGCGTTCATCCAGGCGCCGCCGCGCTTGTTCGGGCGGGCGTAGTAGTCGCCGAGGAAGAGGCCGAGCGGGCTGCCGTCCTCGTTGAAGACCTCGAAGACCATCATGTCGGGGGTGTAGCCCTGGAGGTCGGTGCGCTCCTTGAAGGTGATGCCGTAGAGCTTGGTGGCGGCGTAGAACACGCCGTCCACGAGCACGCGGCGGAGCTCGAAGTAGGGCTTGAGCTGCGATTCGTCGAAGGCGTAGCGCTCCTTGCGGACCTTCTCGGCGTAGAAATCCCAGTCCCACGCGGCGAGTTGGAAGCCGCCTTTCTCGGCGTCGATGATGCGCTGCATGGCGGCGGCCTCCTGGCGGGCGTTGGCCACGGCGGGCGGGGCGAGCTGGGCCAGGAGCTTGTTCACCACGTCCACCGAGCCGGCGGTCTGCTCCTCGAGCTGGAAGGCGGCGTGGGTGGGGTAGCCGAGCAGGTTGGCGCGCTCGGCGCGGAGCCGGGCGATGCGGGTGACGGTCTCGCGGGTGTCGAACTCGCCGCCGTGGCTGCCGCGCGCCAGCGAGGCTTCCATGATCCGCTGGCGGAGGGCCCGGTTGGTGAGGGCGTCGAGCGGGGGCTGGCCGGTGGTGTTCTGGAGGCGGATGAGGAACTTGCCCTCATGCCCCGCAGCTTTGGCGGCGGCGGCCATGGCGGCGATTTGCCCGTCGGTCAGGCCGGCGAGTTCCTCGCGGGTATCCACGAGCACGGCGGAGGCACCCACTTCCTTCAGCACGCTTTGGGAGAACCGGGTGGAGAGGACAGCGAGCTCCGCGTTGAGGGCCTTGAGCTTGGTCTTGTCGGTCTCGGAAAGCTTGGCGCCGGCGCGGACGAAGTCCTTGTAATAGCGCCACAGCACGCGCTTCGATTCGGCGTCGAGGCCGAGGGTGTCGCGGGCGTCGTAGAGTGTCTGGACGCGGGCGAAGAGCTTGGGGTTCAGGCGGACGGCGTCGGAGTGCGCGGCGAGTTGCGGCGAGAGCTCGGCCTCGAGCTTCTGGAGGGTGGGGTTGGTGAGTGCACCGCTGAGGATGGCGAAAGCCGTGCCGGTGCGGTCGAGCAATTGGCCGGAGAGCTCCATGGCCACAATGGTGTTGGCAAAGGTGGGCGCGGCGGGATTGTTGGCGATGGCCTCGTGCTCCTTGAGGTCTTCCGCCATGCCCTGGGCGAAGGCGGGGGCGAAATGCTCGTCCTTGATCTGCTCGAAGGGCGGCAGGTGGTAGGGCAGGGTGCTCGGGGTGAGCAAAGGATTGGCATCAGGCTGGGCCTGGAGGGTGAGTGCGGCAGCCAGACCGAGGCTCGCCAGCACGGTGGTCATGACCGGGCCACGGAGGGGGGATTTTTGAGTAGGCATGGGGATGTAATTTTTATCAGCACATATGTCCGGTCCGTCCATGGCAAGACTGCGCAAGGGAAAATACCTTCTGTTTGTCCACCAAGCCCACTGGGCGAAAAAGAAAAGGCCGCCCGGAGGCGGCCTTGGGTAGCGTCACTGGGCGGCGCTCAGTTCGTGATGTCGTGGGTGGTGCTCTGTCCGCGGATGGGCGTGTAGAGCTTATACCAGGCCTTCTGGGCGTCGCTGCCGGAGTAGTCGGCGAGGGCTTTTTCGTCAGCGAATTCCATCACGATGATGTGGGTGCGCTTGACCGTCGTGCCGGGTGCGTTCTGGACCTTGATGGCCTTGGTCCAGACCCGCGTGATGCCTGGGTAGGCGGCGGGCAGGGCTTGGGCACCGTCGAGCGCGGCCTGGATTTGCTCGGGGGTGGTGCCGTCCTTCCAAGCGACGGTGACGACGTGGATGACGGACTTGGGCGCGGTGGCGCTGGCGGCGGCGGAGGCCGCGCCGATCGAAAGCAGGGCGGCGGCGAGGAGGAGGGTGAACAGCTTTTTCATGGGGAGGAGGGTTGATAGTTGGCCGGACCGACGGGCGGCCGGCATCGCTGACAGGTCCCGAGGTTTTGGGTTCCGGCAGGAGAGTCAACCTAGGAGCCCGCGGGATTGACCCGGGCCGGGCGCTGCGGCCTGATGCGCCGCATGGCGAGAAGCGTCGTCCTTGAAACCACCCCGCGCTGCGAGCGCTGCCGTTGCACGCCGCGCTGGTGCATCTGCGCGGGCTTCCGCGCGGTGGTGTCGCCGCTGGCGGCGGATGTGCTGATCCACAAGCGCGAATACTGGCGGCCGACCAGCACGGGACGGCTGATCAACCGGGTGGTGTCGGGCTCGCGCGGCCATGTTTTCTGGCAGGAAAAGCCCCCGGAGCGCGCGGCCGTCGTGCGGCCCGGTCGCGAGCTCTGGATTCTGCATCCGCGTGGCGAGGGGCTGCCGGCCGGTGCCGACCCGGCGAACGTGCAGGTGCTGCTGCTCGACGGCAGCTGGAGCGAAGCCGGCTCAATGCTCGGGGTCGTCGGCCAGTGGGGGCGGCGCATCAGCCTGCCGCTGGGCGGACCGAGCCGTTACTGGCTGCGCAACGCGCCCGGGGCGGGGAAGTATGCGACGGTGGAGGCGCTGATGTTCCTGTATGCCGCGCTCGGGCTCGCGGAGGCGGAGGCCGCGCTCCGGCTGCAGTTCGAGTTGCACGTCTACGCCGGCCTGCGCACGCGCGGGGCCAAGGCGATGGCGGATGATTTTCTCGCGACCTCGCCGCTGTCCGCAGCGATGCCGGACTTGCTGGCGCGGCTCGGCGAACGCCGGCCGAACCGGTGAACCGATTTGGATTTGCCTCGGCGAAATCCGCCGGTTGGGTCGTGCCATGAACCCCGGTCCCCGGATGATGTTGCTGGCGGCGGTGCTGGTCCTGGCGGGCTGTGCACCCAAGCCGCCATCGGCTCCCGCCGCGCCGGCGAAGACCGAGGCCGAGGTGCGCCGCGAACAGTATTTCGGGCCGGAAATCGCGGCGGACAAAGCCATCACGTGGCGCACGAGCAACCTCGGCATCAAGCTGCTCGCGCCCGGCGAGGGTCCGCTGGTGCAGTTGCAGGACCGCGTGCGCGTGCACTACACCGGCCGGCTGAAGGACGGCACCGTGTTCGACAGCTCGGTCGCGCGCGGCCAGCCGGCGGACTTTGCCGTTGACCGCCTGATCTCGGGCTGGTCGGCGGCGATGCTGACGCTCAAGCCCGGCGCGAAGGCGGTCATCTGCGTCCCGCCGCATCTGGGTTACGGCGGCCTGCGCTCCGGCAAGATCCCGCCGTTCTCCGGCCTGATTTTCGAGGTGGAGTTGATCGCGGTGAATCCCGTTGCCGAAAAGTGAGGCCCCGCTCCGCAGTTGTTTCAGCTTTGCGCGATGGCCGGGCCTTGCTCCGGGAGGCTTTCCTTGCTCTCTTGGGCGCGCATTCACTCATGACTAACCATTCTTTCTTCGGTGGGTTGCGTTCCCGGCTCATGGCACTGGCCTTCACCGTCGTTGCCGCCGGCCTGCCCGCCGCCGATCCGGCGGTGTTGCTCAAGGACCCGGCCGTGCAGTCTCTGCTGGAGGTTGTCCGGCGCAACGAGCCGGACACGATGGCGCTGCTGGTCAGGCTCACCGAGATCCCGGCACCGCCGTTCAAGGAGGAGGCGCGCGCCGCCGTGCTCAGGCAGCTCTTCGAGCAACACGGCCTGAAGAACGTCTTCATTGACCGGGCCGGCAATGTCGTCGGCACGCGGCCCGGCGCGCAGCCGCGGCCGAACGTCGTCGTGTCGGCGCATCTCGACACCGTGTTTCCCGAGGGCACCGATGTGACCGTGAAGCACGACGGCAGCCGCCTGAAGGCCCCGGGCATCGGCGACGACACCCGCGGCCTGGCCGAGCTCATCAGCGTGCTTCGCGTCCTGCAGGAGACAAAAACCCCGACCACCGGCACGATCACCTTCGTCGCGACCGTGGGCGAGGAGGGCCTGGGCGACCTGCGCGGGGTCAAGGAGCTCTTCGACCACACGCTCAAGGATCAGGTGGATATGTTTATCTCCATCGATGGCGGCGGCACGGGCACCATCACGGCCTTCGGCGTCGGCAGCTACCGCTATCGCGTGACCTTCAAGGGCCCCGGCGGCCACAGCTACGGCGCGTTCGGCCTCGTCAACCCCATCCACGCGCTCGGGCGCGCCGCCGCCGTGATCGCCGACATCCAGGTGCCGGCGAGTCCCAAGACCACTTTCAACATCGGCCGCATCGGCGGCGGCACCTCGGTCAACTCGATTCCCTTCGAGGCGTGGATGGAGATCGACATGCGTTCGCCCGACCCCGTCCCGCTCGGCGCGGTGCGCGAGCAGATCCTCGCGGCCGTTGACACGGCTGTGAAGGCCGAGAATGCCCGCTGGCCAAAGGGTGCCATCACCGCCGACGTGCAGCTCGTCGGCGACCGGCCGCCCGGCCAGACCTCCGCCGACACCGCGCTCGTGCAGGGTGCGCAGGGCGTCATCCGCGCCCTGGGCGGCGTGCCCGTGATCCGCGCCAGCTCGACCGACGCCAACTACCCGATGAAGCTCGGCATTCCCGCCATCACCGTGGGCACCGGCGGCATCAGCCGCGACGCCCATTCGCTCGACGAGTCCTACGAGCCGGTCGATTCCTGGAAAGGCCCGCAGCACACGCTGTTGCTGTTGCTCTCGCTCACGCGGTGAATGCGGGGGATGCAGGGCGGTATCGCTGATCCTGCCTGCTTGCCTGGAGGGTCGGGCTCCCGCCCGACTGCGGCCGGCCGGGAGGCCCGCCGCTCCAATATGGCGCGCTCCTCTGCTCTGCGAATGAGTGACAATGTCCGCTGCAACCGGACAAATTTGAAACATTTACGCCGCTGCGGTGTAAGGTAGGTTCCCCTTCACCCTTACCTGACATGCGTTCCTTGTCCCCTTGTCGCAGCATATTTTCCCTGAGCCTGGCCGGATTCCTTCTCGGCACCGCGGGCTTCGCGGCAGGGTCGGCGGGTGAGGACTTCGGCAAGGATGTCCAACTTGCGCCTTTCGTGGTGAAGGGTCAGAGGCTCTCCATCTCGATCCACGCCCGGACGAAGGGGGACCGGAAGTATGCGGAGGCATTTGCCGAGGATGCGGTCGGCATCGCCTACGAAACCATGGGCAAGTCAACTGGCGCGGGCCTGGTCATTGTCGGGCGGGAAGGCGAGCCGCATCCCGTGGTGGTGATCCGGAAATTCCTGGCGATGAGCGCCGCCGGCCAGCTCGATCCCGCCGTGGCGGCGAAGACGCGCGAGTTGGTCGAGCTCATGGACCGCTGGAAGGCCACGCTGAACATCGACCAGGACGCCGAGGACGATGAGAAGGATTTCAAGATCACGTTCGACATGATCATGCCGGCCCTGCCTCTGCCGTTGGAGGGGTTGGCCTCAAAACTCTACCAACTGTCCTGGGCGGAGGGCTTCGCCGAGGCGAAGGTGGACCAGAAGCTGCGCGCGCTGACCTTGGCTGAACTCGAAAGCGACGCGCTGGCCAAATACGACTGGGCCTTCTACCTGCCGCCCCGCAACGCCTACGTCGGCGTGCAGAACGCGGTCATGCAGGAGGTCATGCAGAAGGAGAAAATGGGGCTGTTCAAGCGGGCGGCGATCAAGAGCGCGCTGGTGGTCTTCAAGCCCGCCGTGAAGAAGGCGGTGGAGGGCTTCCGCAAGGGCATGCTCTTCCTGACCGTGCTGCGGGCGCGGAGTGGCTGGAGCAAGGACGACATCAAGTTTCTGACCGGGGCGTATATGGAGGTGCTGATGCCCGACTTCAAATTCAACGGCGGCACCGAGCGGGCGCGCGCCCTGGCGGCGATCGAGCAGCAGAAGGTCAAGAACGCCGAGTATGCGAAGGATCCCTACATCTCGCCCGCGCGCCTCGCCACGTTCGATCCGGCGGCCTACGCGCCTTTCGAGGGCGACTACGGAAAGCTCCCGGTCGATAAGCAGGGCAAGCTCGTGAAGGACGGCAAGCCGCCGCGCGCCCTCGTGCGGCAGGACGACGCCTGGTTGTGGCGCTACCGGCGCGGCAAGCCGACGGTGCTGCATCCGGCCGGCGAGCGGCTGTTCGTCTCGGCCGACGGCAAGCTGAGCGTGCAATTCAAAATTGACGAGCAGGGTGCCATCACGGGTGCCGAGGAACGCCGCGAACGCCACCGGCAGACATACTACAAGCCCGGCTTCGAACCCAAGCCGGCAGTCGCTGCGACCCCGGCGCCGACGAAGTAGCGTTGTTCCCACGCCGGGACACCCGGCTCGTGAAGAGCAGCAGGCTGGCGGCGGTGGCACCGGTCACCCTGCAGGCCAGTCCGGCGGATTCCAGCGGGCGCGTGAAAAACGCGATGTAGTCAGTTCCGGGCACGGAGCGTGCGACGGGCGATCTCGCGGCGGCGCTCCGCTTCCGACCAGTGCGGGTGCGAAGCCCGGATACCGGCGTCCATTTGGGCCCGGGCCTGGTCGTGCATGCTTTCCGGATTGCTGACCACCACGGACTTCATGCCGGCAAGGCGCGCATGCCGGCGGCTGATTTCAACCCCTGTTTCGAAAGAGTGGCTGTCAGCCGCGACCCCAAACCCCAAGGCCAGACCCTGTCAGCTTGTCTAGACCCTGTCAGCTTGTCTCCAAGGCCAGACCCTGTCAGCTTGTCTCGTGAAGAGCAGCAGGCTGGCGGCGGTGGCACCGGTCAACATGTAGGCCAGTCCGGCGGATTCCAGCGGGCGCGTGAAAAGCGCGATGTAGTCAGCTCCGGGCACGGAGCGTGCGACGGGCGATCTCGCGGCGGCGCTCGTCGGCTGAAAGCTGCGGGTGCGTGGCGCGCAGGCCGGAATCCATCAGTTCACGCATTTGCCGGTTCATCTGCATGGCCTGCTCCAAACGCTGCTTGGGCGTCATCCGGCGGTAGATGTCCGTTTGCCGGGCATCAGCGGCGGTAGCATGAGCGGAGACGGCGGGCATGGAGCCAAGGTGCGTTTGCCCCTGGCGGTTTTCAACCCCGGTTTCGGGAGCCAGGTCCAAACCACAATACCTAGTCTCGTTGGCCGAACCGCTGTTTCTGGCACCAACCCCAAACCACGGCCCCGATGGCCGTGGCCAGTGAAAGCGGTCGAATGGGAGTGGCCGGGCCTTGGGAGCAGATTGGGTTCTTGCTTTCCTTGCAATGATCCGAAACGGCCAGAATATCCGGCCATGACCATCACGTTGTTTTGCTGGAAACGAGCTTTGCTTCCAATGTTGGGCGTGCTAGCGCTGAGTTTGGGCCAGCCTTGCGTGGCGGCGGAAACCAAGACCGTCGAGGTGTCAGCCAAGCAGATGGACGAAGCCCTCGCTGGAAAAAAGACCCACACCTACATGGTCATCTCGAAGGATGAGGTGGTTGACATGGAGGGCCGGCATTTCGCGCCCGGCAAGGCCAAAGCTTACCTGAAGAAGACAAAGCCCGAGAAAAAGGCGGCGTTCGTCTTCCTGCTTGCGGACGAGAGCCTGGTGGAGACAGTCCGCTTGATGGCGGATGCGTTCAGCGATTACGGGGCGAAGGTCATGGTCGTGCGGAAAATGGAAAAGGGAGGCATCACAGTCCAAGCGCCTGCGGACGGCACCGGAGCCGAAGCGGGCCAGCGGGTTCTTAAACTCGTCGGCACGCCGAATCCCGCGTCCACTTCCGCCAGGGACAAGCTTCCCGCCATGGCCGCCCGCCCTGAGCACCTCAAGCCGGGCAAACTGTCGCCCCGGGTTCGCTACAAGTTCGTCGCCGACGACGAGGTCGTGGCGGCGGCGGAGCGGACCGAGAAACTTTTCTTGTCGCCGGAACCACCGGACTGGGCGGCGCATTTCGACAGCGTGGCCTTTCTGCAACCCGGGGCCATGAAGCACATGGCAGATCTACCCGGCTTGAATGGCTCCAAGCCAATGATCGCGCAGGTCGAACTACGGGCGGGTGTCGCGAAGCTGGAAGGCCGGCTGCTGAATGCCACAGACCAGTTCGTGCCCGTGGCCGGCCGCATCCGCGAGTTGCTGGCCGCAGACGGCGGTGGGACGGTGCGGGCGATCAGCTCCGCAGAGATGAATCACTGGTGGACATTCATCGGTTTCGACATTGAAGAACCGGTGTTTGCCATCGAATCCAAGGGCGGAAAATACGTCTTCATCGTCGGTTGGTTGCGGAACCACGTCTTTTGCTTGGACGAACTTAAGGCCCTGCCGGCGAAGTAAGGCGAGCTGAGGCCATTACGGTGTCGGTTCAGTAGTCAAGGTAGGGGGCCAACCATTTCTCCGCCTCGGGCGCAGGGATATGCATGCGTTGAGCGTAGTCCTCGACCTGATCCTTCATCAGCTTGCCGGTCGCGAAGTATTTTGACTCCGGGTGATTGAAATACCAGCCGCTCACGCTTGAGGCGGGATGCATCGCATTGCTTTCGGTGAGGGTGATCCCGGTCAACGTCTGGGCGCCGAGCAGCTCAAACAGCGGCGGCTTGGCTTGGTGGTCGGGGCAGGCGGGATAGCCGGGGGCGGGGCGGACGCCGCGGTATTTTTCGCGAATGATGTCCTTCATCTCGAGGTTCTCGGTCTTGCCGTAGCCGGAGAAGTCGCGCTCTTTCTTGTGCATCAGCTCGGCCAGCGCCTCGGCGAGGCGGTCGCCCAGCGCCTGGGCGAGGATGGCGTTGAAGTCATCATGCTTGGCGCGGAATTCCGCAGCGAATTCCTCCACGCCGTGGCCGGCCGTGACGGCGAAGCCGCCGAGATAATCGATGCGACCCGAATCCTTCGGCGCGATGAAGTCGGCGAGGCAGTGGTTGTGTTGGTCGGCGGGCTTCTCGTTTTGCTGGCGGAGGAAATGAAAGGTCTTGAGGACCTTCCGAGAGGCCGAACTGGACCCGTTCGCTTCGCTCAGGGTGACGGGATCGTAAACCTCGACGGAGTCGCCCACGCTGTTGGCGGGCCAAAATCCGATGACGGCTTTGGCGGTATAGCGCTTTTCCGCGATGATGCGTTTCAGCATCGCCTGCGCCTCGGTGAAGAGCTTGGTGGCCTCCTCGCCGACGACGGGATCCTTCAGGATGTCAGGGAAGCGGCCGTGCAGTTCCCAGGTGGAGAAGAAGGGGCCCCAGTCGATGAAATCGGCGATTTCATCGAGGGAAAGCGGCTGAACCGGCCCAGCTGGAGCTGGGCCCTCCACCGAAGCGGCCGGTGCGGAGACCGGCCCTCCAGAAGAGAAGACGCGCGTGCCGAGGAACTCGGGCTTCGGGATATCGACGGTTTTCCAGTCGGTGGGCTGGGCGCGAGCGCGAGCCTCGGCGAGCGTCAGCAGCTTGCGGGCGCTGCGGCGGTCGGCGAATTCGGCGCGCTGGCGCTCCTGCAGGGCCTTTACCTCGGCGAGGTAGGCGGGCTTGCTGTCGGGGTTGAGCAATTTTGTGACGACGCCGATGACACGCGAGGCGTCGAGCACGTGGATGACGGGCTCGGAATAGTGCGGGGCGATCTTCACCGCGTTGTGCGCGGCCGAGGTGGTGGCGCCACCGACGAGCAGGGGGATTTTGCAGCCCTGGCGTTCCATCTCCTTCGCGTTGTGCACCATCTCGTCGAGCGAGGGCGTGATGAGGCCGGAGAGGCCGATGATGTCGGCTCCTTTCTCCCGGGCGGCGGCGAGGATTTTCTCGCACGACACCATGACACCGAGATCAACGACCTCGTAGTTGTTGCAGGCGAGGACGACGCCGACGATGTTCTTGCCGATGTCGTGCACGTCTCCCTTGACCGTGGCCATGACGATGCGGCCCTGGGCCTTGGCGGTGCCGCCGGCGGCGACGAGCGCGGCCTTCTCGGCTTCCATGAAGGGCTGGAGGTAGGCGACGGCCTTCTTCATGACGCGGGCTGATTTCACGACTTGCGGGAGAAACATCTTGCCGGCGCCGAAGAGGTCGCCGACGACGCGCATGCCGTCCATGAGCGGGCCCTCGATGATGGTGAGCGGCTTGCCGTATTTCTGGCGGGCTTCCTCGGTGTCCTCGTCAATCCAGGCGTCTATGCCCTTCACGAGGGCATGAGAGAGGCGTTCCTCCACGGTGCCCTTCCGCCAGGCTTCGAGTTCGGCGATGTCGGCCTTCTGGTCTTTCGCCGCGCCGGAAGCCTTCAGCTTCTCGCCGTGTTCGACGAGGCGCTCGGTCGCGTCGGGGCGGCGGTTGAGGAGGACATCCTCGACGAGGACGAGCAACTCCTTGTCCACCTCCTCGTAGACCTCGAGCATGGACGGGTTGACGATGCCCATGTCCAGGCCGGCCTTGATGGCGTGGTAGAGGAAGGCCGCGTGCATGGCCTCGCGCACGGGATTGTTGCCGCGGAAGCTGAAGGAGACGTTGGAGACACCGCCGCTGACCTTGGCGTGCGGGAGGTTGGCCTTGATCCAGCGGGTGGCCTCGATGAAATCGACGGCGTAGTTGTTGTGCTCCTCGATGCCGGTGCCGACGGTGAGGATGTTTGGGTCGAAGATGATGTCCTCCGGCGGGAAGCCGGCGGTGTCCACGAGCAGGCGATAGGCGCGCTCGCAGATGCGGATCTTCTCGGCGTAGGAGGCGGCCTGGCCGTTCTCGTCGAAGGCCATGACGACCACGGCGGCGCCGTAGCGGAGGATGGTGCGGGCTTGCTCGAGGAACTTCGCCTCGCCCTCCTTGAGGGAGATGGAGTTGACGATGCCCTTGCCTTGGAGGCATTTCAGGCCGGCCTCGATGACCTCCCACTTGGAGGAGTCCACCATGACCGGAACCTTGGCGATCTCGGGCTCGCTCGCGATGAGGTGCAGGAAACGCGTCATGGCCGCGACGCCGTCGATCAGGCCGTCGTCCATGCACACATCGATGACGTTGGCGCCGTTGTCCACCTGCTGGCGGGCGACGGAGACGGCCTCCTCATAGTTGCCGGCCTTGACGAGCTTGGCGAACTTCGGCGAGCCGGCGACGTTGGTGCGCTCGCCAACCATGAGGAACGAACCCGGCACGGGCGTGAAGGGGAGGGAGCCGGAGAGCGCGAGTTCGGGCTTGAGGACGTTGACCTGGCGGGCCGGCTTGGGCTTGAGCGACTCGGCGATGGCCGCGATGTGCTCGGGGGTGTTGCCGCAGCAGCCGCCGGCGATGTTGAGCAGGCCGCTGTCGGCGAACTCGCCCATGAAGCGCGCCATGTCGGCCGGCTTGAGGTCGAAGCCGGTTTCCGTGAGTGGATTGGGCAGGCCGGCGTTGGGGTAGGCAGAAATAAAGGCGTCTGACTTCGCGCCCAGTTCCTCGAGGAAGGGGCGCATGAGGTCGGGGCCGATGGAGCAGTTGAGGCCGACGGCGAGGGGCTGGTGCGTGCGCACGGCGTTCCAGAACGCACCGACGGTCTGCGCCGAGATCATCGTCTCGCCGCCGCGGCCGACGGCGGCCGAGATCATGAGCGGCAGGCGGACCTTGTCCTCGGCGAAGATCTCCTCGATGGCGACCAGCGCGGCCTTGGCGTTGAGCGAGTCGAAGATCGTCTCGACGAGCAGCAGGTCCACGCCGCCGGCGATGAGCGAGCGCACCTGGCGGCGGTAGTCGGCCTTCACCTGGTCGAAGGTGACGACGCGGAAACCGGCGTCGTCGGCGTCGGGAGAGTTGGAAAGCGAGACCGTAAGCGGGCCGATGGCGCCGGCGACGTAGCGGCGTCGCCCGGTGGCGTTGGCAATGCGGTCGGCCCAGGCGCGGCACTGCTGCGCGGACTGGAAGTTGATGTCGTGGGCCAGTTCCTGGAGGAACTTGTTCTCGATGACGCTTTGGTAGAAGACCGGGTCCTTGCGACCGCCCTTTTCCCGCGGATCCTCGATGAAGAACTCGCTCTGGCCGATGCTGGTCGCCGAAAACGTGTTTGTCTCGATGATGTCGGCGCCAGCCTCAAGGAAGCGGCGGTGGATGTCGCCGATCTCGGTCGGGCGGGTGAGGGAGTAGATGTCGCCGTTGTTCTTGAGGTCCTTGGGCGCGTCCTTGAATCGCTCGCCGCGCGCCTGCGCCTCGGTGATGTTGTAGGCGCGGATGGTCGTGCCCATGGCACCATCAATGATGGCGACGCGCTCGGCGAGGAGTCGGCGAAGGGCGATTTCGGCGGAAGTGGGCGGGAGGGTGGACATGAAACTAATCTTGTATGCTTGCATCAAGATGCGATGATATGAAAAAGACAAGCCATGGCTTACCGGATGACAAGAAATGCGTAAACATTGACGGGAATAGGGCTTGCGCGCGCGAACCGCCGGGGGGATTGGTGATTCGCCTGAGGTTCTTTCATCAAATTCCAGGGATACAGGGAAGGCCGTGCGAATCGGCCACAGTTGCGCTGCGGTAACGCATCACAGACCCCCACCGGCGGCAGGCGCCGGAAAAAGCCAATCGGGCAACCGGTGAAGGCGAGGGGGCGAGGTCAACACGCGAAAGCGTGCACATGCGGAGTCCGAACATCTGCCCCCGGAAACTCACCACGCGGTCGCCTCGTGCGGGCAGCCGCGTTTCACCTTCAACGCACATTGAAGGGTGGGAGTGGTTCTGAGCTGTAGGAGGGGCTTTATGCCCCGAAATCGCGGGGTAAACCCGCTCCTGCAATTTGGGTCTGCTCTTGCCTCCGCATCAGCAGAACATGAACACCACCATCGCAGCGTCCTTCCGACGCCTGTTACTCCTCCAGCCTGCGCCCAGCCTTCGGCTGGCAAGCGCCGGCTCAATCGTCCGCCAGCCGCTTAGGCTTGCGGGCGTCCTCGTATGGAGCCTGTGGCTCGCCCACTCCATCCTCGGCGCCCAAACGGCCGAACCGGAAAAGCTCCCGACGTATATCCTCAGTGCCACGCGGACTCCGGCGGCCCTGACCACGCTCGGCACCTACGTCGAGCAAATCACTGCGGCCGATCTTGCCCGCATGCAGCTTACCGGCCTGCGCTCCGGCCTGCGTGGCATCCCGGGCGCAACCGGTGCCCAGTCGGGAGCGCCGGGCGGCATCGCCTCGGTCTTCCTGCGCGGGTCGAACTCGAACCAGACGCTGTTCCTCGTGGATGGCATCCGCTTCAACGACCCCAACACCGATTACCAAGTGTCACTCGGCGGCATGTGCCTCAACGGGTGCGATAATCTTGAGGTGGCGCACGGCCCGCAAAGCACGCTTTATGGCGGCGAAGCCGTCGGCGGCGTCGTCTCCCTGCGCAGCCAGCGCGGCGCGGGGCCGGGCAGCGCGACCCTGGTCGCCGAGGCGGGTTCTTTCGGCACCGTGCAGGGGGTGGTCAGTGCGCAGGCCGGCGATGCGACGCGCGCCTACACGTTCGCCGCGTCCGGCGGCCACACCGACAACGAACGCGCGAACAACGAATTCGACAGCATCACCTACTCGCTCCGGCTCGACCGGCAGGTGACGAAGGCTGTTGCCATCGGCGCAACCTGGCGCGGGTTCATCGGCCGCTACGGTTCTCCCGGGGCCGCGATCGGCTTCGGCGCCAACGATCCCGACAACGTGGAAAGCGAGAGCAACCAGCTGGCGACCGTGTTTGCCGACCTGACGCACTCGCCGGGGCTGACGAGCCATGTCGTGCTCGGCGGACAGGACCGGCGCTATGTGTCTGACAGCGGCACGAGCGAGACGGTGGTCAGGAATCGTCGCGCCGTGCTCGACTGGCAGAGCACCTATGTGCTGAACGAACAGCACCGGGTGACCGGTGGTCTGACCGCCGAGGCAAACCACACCCGCAACAACGGCTTCGGCAACATCAACGAGCGACAGAGCCTGCTGGCCGTATTTGCGCAGGACGAGTGGACGCCGGTTGAGCACGTTTATCTGACCGCCGGCCTCCGCAGCGACGACCACGACACCTTCGGCCGCGCCACGACGGGGCGGGTCACGGCAGCGTGGCTGTCGCAGGACTCGAAATGGAAGGTCCGCGCCACCTATGGCACGGCGTTCCGCTCGCCCAGCTTCCTCGATCTCTACGGCCAGAGCTCGTTCTACGTCGGCAATCCCAGCCTGAAACCCGAGAAGGCGCGCGGCTGGGATGGCGGCGTGGACTATTTCCTCGCGGGCAACAAAGGCGTGCTGAGTGCGACGTGGTTTGACACCCGCTACGACAACCTGATCGTGTTCGACTTCGGTGTGTTCCCCGGCACGACGGCCAACGTTGAGGAGGCCCGGACGCGCGGGGTCGAGCTGGCTGCGAAGCTCGATTTCTCGGGCACCACCAAGCTGCGCCTGGCCTACACCTATCTCGAGGCGGAGAATCGCTCCCAAGGCATCCGCCTGCTACGCCGCCCGCGCAACAGCGGATCGCTTGATCTGTGGCACGACTTCGGCCGCGGCTTCAGCGCGGGCGCGGGGGTGGCGTTTGCGGCGGGTCGGCAGGATGTGCACGCGGCGACGTTTGCAACAATTGATGCCGAGGATTACACCGTCGTGCGCGTCTATGTGTCGTGGCAGGTGAACGACCGGCTGGCGGTGAAAGCCCGCATCGAGAACCTGCTCGATGAGGCCTACGAAGAAGTGCACGGCTACCCGCAGCTCGGGCTCGGCGGCTTTGCCGGCATCGAGTGGAAGTGGTAGCCCGAAATCTCCGGATGAGCTGAGACTCGTTCGGCGAATACTTGCCGACCAGGCCGCAGGCACTCCGCGCTTGCGGCTTGGTTCGGGTGGGGGAAAACTGAGGCACCCCCATGAAACTACCGAGCGTCCGAATCATCGTCCCGCTTCTGATCTGCAACACGCTGCTGGCGGCGGAGGATTTTCGCCACGGCCAGCCCGCCCAAGCGCAGCGCGATGCCGCGCTCTACGTGCCGGACCTTGGGGCCCTGGCGAAGCCGCAATCCAGCGAGTTGCGCGAGCTCGTCGAGCGGTTTGTGAAGGATCGCGACGGCCTGCTGCAGATCTATTCGGTCGAGGGCTCGGCGCTGCAGGTGAAACGGCTGCGGGAGTTTTATCACGCCTGGCAGGCCCGGCTGGAGGCGCTGCCCTACGAGCCGCTCGGGGCCGAGGGGCGCATCGACTGGCATCTGCTGCGGCTCAACCTGCGCTATGAACTCGGCCTGCTCGACCGGATGGAGCAGAAAGGGGCGGAGATGCAGCCGTTCCTCGGATTTGCCGAGACCATCGCCGGCCTGCAGGAGAAGCGGAGGAGTTTCGCGCCGGTTGAGCCAAAGGCCGCGGCGGCCGACCTGGCCTCGATCCGCACGGGCATCGAGGCGGCGAAGAAATCACTCGAGGGCGACGGCGCCAAGCCCGGCAAGATTGCGGCCCTGCGCGCGGCCAACCGCCTGGACGGGCTCGGCAAGGTGCTGAAGAACTGGTTCGACTACTACAACGGCTACGACCCCGAGTTTGGCTGGTGGACGCGCGAGCCCTACAAGAAGACGACGGCCGCGCTGGATGATTATGCCAAGTTCCTGCGGGAGAAAATCGTCGGCGTGAAGGCCGGCGAGGACGAGCCGATCGTCGGCGACCCGATCGGCGCCGAGGGCCTCAAGCTCGACCTCGAGCGCGAGATGATCCCCTACACGCCGGACGAGCTGATCGCCGTTGCGCAGAAGGAACTCGCCTGGTGCCAGGCCGAGTGGAAGAAGGTCGCGCAGGCGATGGGCAAGGGCGACGACTGGAAGGCCGCGCTCGAGCAGGTGAAGGCCAACTACGTGGCGCCCGGCGAGCAGCCCGCGCTCATCGCGGGCATGGCCTACGAGGCCGTCGACTTCCTCCTCAAGCGCGACGTGCTGACCATCCCGCCGCACGCGATCGACGACTGGACGATGACGATGATGTCGCCCGAGCGGCAGAAGGTGAACCCGTTCTTCCTCGGCGGCGACCGCATCATCGTGTCGTTCCCGACCGACACGATGGACCACGCCGACAAGCTCGACAGCCTGCGGGCCAACAACCGGCATTTCTGCCGCGCCGTGGTGCACCACGAGCTGATCCCCGGGCACCACCTGCAGGGCTGGTATATCGACCGCTTCAACCCGCACCGTCAGCTCTACTACACGCCCTTCTGGATGGAGGGCTGGGCGCTCTGGTGGGAGTTCCACCTCTGGGACCTCGGTTTCGTGCAAACCCCGGAGGACCGCGCCGGCGCGCTCTTCTGGCGCACGCACCGCGCCGCCCGGATCATCTTCTCGCTCAACTTCCACCTCGGCAGGTGGACGCCGCAGGAGTGCATCGACTTCCTCGTGGACACGGTCGGCCACGACCGGCACACGGCGACCGGCGAGGTGCGCCGGTCGTTCAACGGCGACTACTCGCCGCTCTACCAGGTCGGCTACATGATGGGCGCGATCCAGCTGCGCACGCTTTACGCCGAGCTCGTGCAGACCGGCAAAATGAAGGAGAAGGCCTTCCACGACGGCATCCTGCAGGGCGGCATCATGCCGATCGAGATGGTGCGCGCGCATCTCACCGGCACCAAGCTGCCGCGCGACTACCGCAGCTCGTGGAAGTTCGCCGGGGAGAAGCCGTGAGGGAGCTGTAGGGCGGGATACGGTGATCCTGCCCTACGCTTGAGTCGCTCGCGCCCAATTCAGGTCGCCGAGATTCTTGAGCAGTGCCTCGTCATCGAGGTCCGCCGGCCAGTCGTAGGCGGCGGCCACGGAGGCGTTGAGAGCTTCTAGATCTCCGCCACGCGCGGCCCGTGCGACGGCGTGACGGTGTTCCTCCTGCGCCCTGCTCAGTGCGCTGAGGCCGGCTTGGGGCGACCAGGGAAAAGGAAAGCTGGCGATGGCCCGCGTGGGATTGGCTGGCAAGTGATGTTGCTGCCACCAGAGGGCGAACGGGTGCGAGGAAAGGATGCCGTGGGCGAAATCGTCGTCACGAACCACGGCGAGCAGGGTGTCATCGGGCAGGGTGCTTGAATCAAGCCAGAGCCAGTCGGGAAATTTGGCGGCGACGGGAGTGGCGAGGTAGCGGTCGCGGCGGGCGAGGGCATTGCGGAGGGCGCGGTTTTGTCCGGCGGCGCGTGGTGCAAGGCGGAAGGGTTCGGCGTAGAGCCTGGCCTCCTGGGCGTCCATGTCCGGTGGAAAATCCACGACCCAATACTCCCGGAGCTGGCCGCGTTCGCATGTGGCACACGGTCGCATCACATCGGCATTGGGCCGACCACATGGATTCCGGGCAGAGAGCAGCTGCTTTCGGACGGTTGTGCTGAGCCGTGCCGACGCGGGGATAGGCTCGCCCAACCAGGTGAGACCGGTGTTTTCGGGCAGTGATGAAGGTGTCGGCATCGGGTGGACTTATTGAGATTCGCGTAATAGACTGACGCTCGTGTTTCCAAAGGTAGGGCGGGGCGGCCCGCCCCGCCGCGAATAGGATATCGCGCTCCCGGCACCGGGCCGGTGCGCCCTACCTGTCAGTCTGATAGGCGAGGCTCAATAATCGCTGAATGGGATGCGCGGGTTCGTCTTGAGGAAATCCGCGATGACGGAGGCGAAGATCGCGCCGAACTCCGCGCGCTTCTTCTCGCCGACGCCGGTGATGCCTTCCATCGCCTCGACGCGGTCGGGGTATTCGCGGGCCATCTGGCGGAGGGTGGCGTCGCCGAAGACGACGTAGGCCGGGACCTTGCGCTCGTCGGCCAGCTGCTTGCGCAGCGCGCGCAGACGCTCGAACAGGATCTCGTCGCAGGCGATGTCGCCCTCGCGGCGGGCCACGCGCTTCGCCTTGGGCAGGTCCATGGGCTTGGTCAGCGTGATGGCTGCGCGGGAAACCAGCACGGCCCGGCCCTCGGGCGTGAGCTCCAGCGTGGCGTAGCCGCCTTCGCTGACGGTCACATAACCCAGACGCATCAGCTCGCGGCCGACGGCGGCCCAGGCGGGGCGGGAGAGCTCCTTGCCGATGCCGTAGGTGGTCAGGCGGTCGTGGCCCCAGCGTGTGATCTTCTCGGTGTCGGCACCGGTCAGGATCTCGATGACGTGGTTCAGGCCGACGTTGAAGTCGCTGTTCTGCGCGATGCGGTAGAGGCAGGAGAGGAATTTCTGGGCCACGAGGGTGCCGTCGTAGGTGGCGCGGGGTTCGAGGCAGTTGTCGCAGGCGCCGCAGTTGGTGGAGGGGAATTTCTCGCCGAAGTAGTCGAGGAGCTCGGCGCGGCGGCAGCCGGCGCTTTCGGCATAGTGCACGATCTGGCGGAGCTGGGCGCGGGCGACGGCCTGCTCGTGCTCGTCGGTGATCTCGGCGAGGAAGTGCGTCTGCTTGACGATGTCGCCGGCGCTGAAGAGCAGCAGGCAGTCGCCCGGCAGGCCGTCGCGCCCGGCGCGGCCGGTTTCCTGGTAGTAGCCCTCGATGTTTTTCGGCAGGTCGTGGTGGATGACCCAGCGGACGTTGGGCTTGTTGATGCCCATGCCGAAGGCGATGGTCGCGCAGATGATGCGGGTCTCGTCGCGCAGGAAGAGCTCCTGATTGCGCGAGCGCTCCTCGGCGTCGAGGCCGGCGTGGTAGGGGCGGGCGGAGAACCCGCGTCCGGCGAGGGACTCGGCCACGCGTTCGGCGGTGGCGCGGCTGGCGCAGTAGATGATGCCGCTCTCGGTTTCACGCTGGCGCACGAAGTCGATGATCTGCTTCGCCGGCTGGTCCTTCGGGATGACGCGATAGGAGAGGTTAGGGCGGTTGAAGCTGGCGACGAAGGTGGTGTCACCGCGCAGCTGCAGGTGCCTGATGATGTCGGCGCGGACGCGCTCGGTGGCCGTGGCGGTGAGCGCCATGACCGGCACGCCGGGCAGGAGGGTGCGGAGCCTGGCGATCTGGCGGTATTCGGGGCGGAAGTCGTGGCCCCACTCGGAAATGCAGTGCGCCTCGTCGATGACGAGGGCGGTGACGTTCCACGCCTTCAGGTTGGCGGCCCAGTTGTCGAGCATGAGGCGCTCGGGGGCGACGTAGAGCAGACGCCATTCGCCGCGGTGCAGGCCGCTCAGGCGGGAGCGCGCCTCTTCGGCGTCGAGCGTGGAATTCAGATAGGTGGCGGCGACGCCGGCGGCTTGGAGCTGGTCCACCTGGTCCTTCATCAGGGCAATGAGAGGCGAGACGACGACCGTGAGGCCGGGCCGGAGCAGGGCGGGCAGCTGGAAGCAGAGGGACTTGCCGCCGCCGGTCGGCAGCAGGGCGAAGACGTCCTTGTCCGCCAGCGCGGCCTCGATGATCTCGCGTTGCAACGGCCGGAAGGTGCCGTAGCCGAAGGTGGTCTTGAGGGTGAGCAGGAGGTCGTCCATCGCGGGGAGCTGTGTGGATGGGTGAGCGGGGTGCGGCCAGCAAGCCCGCAACCAGCGAAAGGGCGATATTATGAGCGCGCGCCCGCGGTGGGGGCTGAGCCGGACGACGGCGGTCAGAGTGAGGGTGCGTGGCGTCAGGCGCGCGAAGGCGGCATAAAAAAGCCGCGCGGTGAGGCGCGGCTTGGAGCGGGGTGATAACCCGAATTATTTCTTGGGGGCGTTTTCCTGGATTTCGGCCAGGCGCTTGTCGAGGGCGTTCATGTCGCTGACGAGGCGCTCCTCCATCTTCTTCCGGTCGGTGCTGTTGACGATGCTGAGGTTGGCGGCGTCGCGCACGATGTTGGCGGGCAGGGTGAGGAGGCGGGTGAGGAGGCCCTGGTCCTTGAAGCTGCTCAGGTAGAGGGCGGTGATCTCGTGCGAGAGCTTCATCGAGTCCTGCGCGACGGCCTGCGAGGCGAGTAGCTGGGTGTTGAGCTCCTGGTTGCGGGACATCTCGCCGGTCAGCACGCCGCTGATCTGGTCGGTGATGCGCTGGCTGTAGGCGTCGATCTTCTCGCGGGTCAGGTTCTGGTCCTTGGACATCTCGCCGAGGATGGGGGAGATGTTCGCGGCCAGGCGGCTGGAAACCTTGTCCACCTGCTCATTCTGGAGCTTCTCGGCCTCCTCGGGGGTCTTCGGGATGTTGGAACCATAGGGCATGACCTTCGCGGCGATGGCTTCGGCGAGTTGGTTGACCTTCTGCTCGTTGAGCTTGGCGACTTCCTCGTCGGTCATGAACACGTCGGCGGCGCGCTTGGAGATGGCGTCCTTGAGCAGCTGGTTGACGGATTCGATGTGGCGGCGGGTTTCCTCGGCGGAGGCTTTCATCTCGGCGTTGGTCTGCTCGCGCAGGAGGGCGATCTCGGCCTGCTGCTTGGCGGCCATGTCGGCGGCCATCTTTTGGTTGAACCAGAAAGCGATGCCCAGGATCAGGGCCGCGGTGAGGATGATTGCGGGGAGTTGTTCTTTAAGCTTTTGCCACATGGTGTGTAGAGGTGGAGTGTGCAGGACAGGGATAGCAGGTGGATGTTCAATTGCAATGCCGCCCTGACCTGTAAAAATCCGCGCCTGATGAGCCTAAATCGCTATGAAACGGCCCTCTTTTCCTATTGGGAAAAGAACCCCGATGAACGCCGCCATTGGCAGGGCAAGGTGACCGATGCCACCCGCGCCGCCAGCCAGCCGGGCGAGACAGCGCGGGCGCTGGAGCGCGACCTATGGGCGCATCTGGTCGAACGCAGCGCTCACGTGCCGACGCTGCGGGGCATGGCGGCGAACCGCATCAGCCTGTTGAACCTCGCGGAGCACCTGATCCGCCTTTGGGGCCCGGCGCCCAAGCCAAAGCAGGCGGCGGTGCCCCGGGCGGGCCCGCCCGACATGGGCTAGCTAGCCGCACCAGTTGCCCTGCGGCCGGCGAGCATCCGCCGGTATCAGGTGCCGCGTGCGCGGCCTCGACCTCATATCCATTCCTGAGCGCAGCCATCGTTTTTTCGCCTTTGCAGAGTGCGGGAAATCATCCGTGCTAGGCGGGCAATTGTCCTCAGCCCAAAACTTTTCCATCATGCTTGATTCCCAGTCCCGATTCCGTGCATCCAGCGTCCTGTTGCTATTGGCGGTTGCTCCTCTGATGCTTGGTGCGGTGCCGCAGCCATTCACGGTCGCGCCCAAGGTGGCGGACCGGCAACACCTCCTGGAGCCGGACCAGCAGCGCCTCGACGGCTTCCTGGGGCGGCGCATCACGGCGAATGAGAAGAACCGACTCCTCGTCGTCGATGAGGATCGCCTCCTGATCAGTTATCGCACCCGTCCCGGCGTGCACCAGTGGGATGGCGAGCATGTGGGCAAGTGGCTGCACGCCGCCACCCTCGCGTGGGTTAACACCGGCGATGCGGCGTTCCGCGCCAAGCTCGACCGGGTAGTCGCCGGGCTCCTCGCGACGCAGGGTGCCGACGGCTACCTCGGCACCTACCTGCCCGAGAAGCGGTGGACCTCCTGGGATGTCTGGGCGCACAAATACAACCTGATCGGGCTGCTCACCTATTACCGCTACACGGGCGAGCAAACGGCCCTGGCCGCCAGCGTGCGCATCGCCGACCTGCTGACCCGGACCTTCGGCGAGCAGCCCGGGCAGCAGAACATCGTGCTGAGCGGTTCGCACGCGGGCATGGCGGCCAGCAGCGTGCTGGAACCCATGGTGTGGATGTATCGGCTCACGGGCGAGGCGCGCTACCTGGAGTTCTGCCAGATGGTGCTGCGGCGTTGGGACGGGCCGCGCGGCCCCCGACTCATCTCCGATCTCGCAGCCGGCCGCGGCGTCCACCAGGTCGGAAACGCCAAGGCCTACGAAATGATGTCCTGCCTCAACGGCGCGCTCGAACTCTACCGCGTCACCGGCGACGCGCAGATCCTGAAAGCTGTCCGCCATGCCTGGGAGGACATTGTCGCCCAGCGCCTCTACATCACCGGCACCTGCAGCCAGCACGAATACTTCCACACCGCGCACGAGCTGCCCAACTCACTCCAAAACATCGCGGAAACCTGCGTCACCGTCACCTGGCTGCAGCTCAACGCCCACCTGCTGCGCCTCACGGGCGAATCGGTTTTTGCCGACGAACTCGAGCGCACCGGCTACAACCAGTTGCTCGGAGCCCAGCATCCCGACGGCTCCAGCTGGGGCTACTACGTCGAGTTGGAGGACAACCGTAAGCCCTTCTCGGCGGACTTTTCCGGCCACTGCTGCCTTTCCAGCGGCCCGCGCGGCATCGCCCTGCTGCCCATGGTCGCCGCCGCCACGGATGCGGACGGACTGGTCATCAACTTCTTTGAGAGCGGTGAAGGCAATTTCACGCTCGCGGACGGACGCCGGGTGACCGTGCAGACCAGCACGGACTATCCGCTTGGCGAAACCGTGCGCTTCACGCTCGCCCGCGTCGATCGTGGCACCCCGTTCAGCATCAAGGTCCGCATCCCGGGCTGGTCGCGCGATGTCACCCTCAACGTGGCCGACACAGTGACCAACGGCACCCCGCGCACCTACCAGACGCTCAAGCGCGACTGGCAGGCGGGAGATGTCGTGGAGATGCGCCTCCCGGCCCGGCCCCGCCTCGTGATGGGAGAGCACGGCAACGCCGGCTTGGCCGCGCTCACCTACGGGCCGCTTGTGCTGGCCGCCGACGATCGCGTGAACCCCGCGCAAAAGATCGGCACGTTCCAGATCTACCAGCAGGACATCGCGGCGCTCAACTTCACCGTGGTGCCCGCGGCGGAGGCCGCCGCCGTGGCCCCCGGAGTTCCGGTTTTCCAGATCACCGCTGCGTCGATCCCGGAAGTCGCCAAGGGCCCGCGCACGCTGGACCTGCCGGTGCGTTTCGTGCCCTTTTCCGAGGCGGGCTACAAGTCGCGCTACAAGGTGTGGGTGCCCGTCCGGATGTGGTCCATCCCGCCCGAGTCCGCCTACTTCCCACCCAAGGTTACCCGCGACTAGCGCAAATCTTGTCGCGGCGGGCGGTAGCCGGGATTCTTCACGAATTTGCAATTACTGCATTTACAAATGCGCCAAGTGGATACATGGGTTGTTCACAAGTTATCCACTCGATGGAAAACACCAAAAGCTCGGTTCAAAATTCACCGCAGCAATACGTAGAGGTTAGGGTCAAGACCTACGTTTTGGATACGAACGTGCTGCTGCACGACCCCCAGTCGATCTACAAATTCGAGGACAACAACCTGGCGATCCCCGTCGAGGTTCTTGAGGAGCTCGATGCGATCAAGAGCGAGCAGTCCACGGAGCGCGGCCGCAACGCCCGCCGCGTGCACCGCATCCTGCAGGAGCTCCTGCCGGATTCACGCTCGATGCACGAGGGCGTCAAGCTGCCCAACGGCGGCACGCTCTCCGTCATCATCAACCGCTATCTGGTCGAGAACAACTGGTCGTCGCCGGCCATGCAGCGGCTGCGCGCCGTGCTCTCGGATTTCACCAAGAAGGACAACCGCATCATCGCGAGCGCCCTCTTCATCCAGGAAACCAACCCGCCGCCGACCATTCTCGTCACCAAGGATGTCAACGTGCAGCTCAAGGCCCGCGCCGTCGGCCTCGAGGCCGAGGACTACCTGAACGACAAGGTGCCCGAGGCCACGGCCGATGATGACGGCTACCGCACCGTGCCGCTCGATGTCTATGAGATGCAGCGGTTCTGCTCCGAGGGTGAGTTCGAACTCGCCGGAGAAATCGCCGCGCCGCTCTATCTGAACGAATACGTCCTGCTCACGACGCCCGAGGGCAAGACCATGCCCGGCCGGTATTATGGCCAGAACCTCGTCCGCCGCCTGCATCTGCCCGATTTCGTCAAGGCGCCCGGCGGCATCCCGATCCGCCCGCGCAACCTCGAGCAGCAGTTCTTCGTGGACGCGCTGATGGATGACAGCATCTCGCTCGTCACCTGCTTTGGCAAGGCCGGCACCGGCAAGACGCTGCTCTCCACCGCCTGCGCGCTCTTCCAGACCACCGACGAGCGTTCGCGCTACGACGGCCTCTCCATCTCCCGTCCCGTCATCGCCCTGGGCAAGGACATCGGCTTTCTCCCCGGCACGCTCGAGGAGAAGATGAAGCCCTGGCTGCAGCCCTACCACGACGCGTTGGAAGTGCTCATGCCCTCGAAGCCCCAGAAGGAGCCGCAGTTCGCCAGCAAGAAGGCGGGCAAGAAAAAGA
The DNA here is from genome assembly GCA_016795565.1 of Opitutaceae bacterium. Lineage (GTDB taxonomy): Bacteria > Verrucomicrobiota > Verrucomicrobiia > Opitutales > Opitutaceae > Lacunisphaera. Next base: position 36,166 of record JAEUGW010000051.1, read on the forward strand.
AGAAACACGATGATGCCATGGCCATGATGACCGCGCCACAGCCCGTGCACGGCAGCGGCGGGCACCATCACGGCGGCGGGCCGATCGTCAAACCTTACGAGCGGCTCATCAGCAGCGGCGTGGTCGAGATCGAGGCCCTGTGCTTCATCCGCGGCCGCTCGATCGCCCGGCGCTTCTTCATCCTCGACGAGGCCCAGCAACTCACGCCGCACGAGGTGAAGACCGTCATCACCCGCATCGCGGAGAGCTCCAAGCTCGTGCTCATCGGCGACCCCGCCCAGATCGACAACCCCTACGTGGATTCACGGAGCAACGGCCTCGTCTACTGCCACAACCGGATGAAAGGCCACGCGCTGGCCGCGCACGTCAAACTGTCCAAGGGCGAACGCTCGAAGCTCGCCGAACTCGCCGCCGATTTACTGTAACAGGTAGGGCGAATCCTCCGGATGAGCCGCGGCTCGTCGGGGACGACTCGCCCTACCACGCACATTCTCGGCTTGCCCGCCCGCCCGTCGCGGCGGAAGCTCACGGCCCGTGGAAAAGGCACTGCTCAATCCGTTGCAAGGACTCGAGACCGAGGAGCAGGCCGCATCGCTCGTGATGCAGCGCGAATTGCGCCAGTTGCGCGACACGATTCAGGCCCTCCGCCTCGAATTGGAGCGGGTCCAGGCCTCCCGCGACGAGGCGGTGCAGACCGCCGTGACGACCGCGCAGGACGAGTCCCGCCAGCTCCGCACCACCGCCGCCTCCCTCCGCGACGAACTGCAGGCCCTGGAAATCGCCAAGCAGGAGGCAGTGCAGGGCGCCGTTGCCGCCGGTCATGACGAGGCCCGCCAGTTGCACGGCACCATCCAGCTTTTGCGCGACGAACTGGAACGGCTCCGCCTGGAAAACGCCGACAACCTGGAAAAGCAGGCGCGCACGCATCAGGACGAACTGCGCCAGCTCCGCGGCACCATCGCGGGCTTGCGCGAGCAACTTGAGAAAAACCATGGCCGCTAAAGCCAAGACCGCCGCCAAGGCTTCCAAGCCGGCCAGCCGCGCTCCCGCGCCCCGCGAGAGCATGTCCAGCCTCCGCGCCCGCCTGCGGCGCACCGAGATGCTCATCAAGCTCTCGCAGCGCGTCGCGATGATCGACAGCCTCGACGATTTGCTCGCCACCCTGGTCGAGGTGATTGCCAATGAGACCAACGCCGAGCGCGGCACGCTGTTCCTCAACGACCCGGTCACGGGCGAGCTCTTCTCCCGCACCGCCCAGGGCACCTTCAACCGCGAGATCCGCCTGCTCAACAACTCCGGCGTGGCCGGCTCCGTGTTCCAAAGCGGCGAGGGCCTGATCATCCACGATCCCTACAAGGACAAGCGCTTCAACGACGAGATCGACCGCAAGACCGGCTTCGTCACCAAGTCCATCCTCTGCGCCCCGATCAAGACCGCCCGCGGCGAGATCATCGGCGTCGTGCAGACGCTCAACAAGCGCGCCGGCAAGTTCACCCGCGAGGACCTTGACCTGCTCGAGGCGATGGCCACGCAGGCCTCGGTCGCCCTGCAGAGCTCCCAGTTCATCGAGGGGATGAAGAAGACGCGGCAGCAGGAGATGGAATTCCTCGACCTCGTCGCCGACATCACGAGCTCGCTCGATCTTTCCGTGCTGCTGCGCCGCGTCATGAGCGAGGCGACGCGCATGCTCAAGGCCGACCGCTCCACGCTTTTCCTCGCCAACGAGAAGACCAGCGAGCTCTGGTCCGAGGTGGGCGAGGGGCTCAACGCTGTCCAGATCAAGCTGCCCAACACCGCGGGCATCGCCGGCGCCGTTTTCCAGTCGGGCAAGACCATCAACATCCCGCACGCCTACGCCGACCTGCGCTTCAACCCGGCCTTCGACAAGAAGACCGGCTATTTCACCCGCTCGATCCTGTGCGTGCCAGTCGTGAACAAGAACGGCAAGTGCATCGGCGTCACCCAGGCCCTCAACAAGCGCGGCGGCCCGTTCACCGCTGAGGACGAGGCGCGCCTCAAGGCCTTCACCGCCCAGGTCTCCATCGCGCTCGAGAACGCCAAGCTGTTCGACGACGTGCAGAACATGCGGAACTACAACCAGTCCGTGCTCGAGAGCATGTCGAGCGCCGTCATCACGCTCGGCGAGGACGGCCGCATCCACTCCTGCAACGGCTCCGGTTTCCGCATTTTCAAGGCTCGCGAAGGCGAGGTGGTGGGCAAGATGGCCGCCGAATTCTTCACCGGCCCCAACGCCTGGATCATCGAGCGCCTGAAGGCCCTCGACACCTCGGGCGCGAAGTCCGACGCCTTGATGGATGCCGAGCTGCAGGTCCGCGGCGAGAAGGTGAACGTCAATGTCACGCTCCAGCCGCTCATCAGCCTCAAGGGCAAGCGCCTCGGCTCGATGCTGCTGATCGAGGATATCTCCTCCGAGAAGCGCATGAAGTCCACGATGGCGCGCTACATGGACCCCGGCCTGGCCGACCAACTGCTCGCCGGCGGTGGCGACGCGCTCGGCGGTCAGAACGTCGAGGCCACGATGCTGTTCTCCGACATCCGCTCATTCACCACGCTCACCGAGGAGCTCGGGGCGCAGGGCACGGTCGCTCTGCTCAACGAGTATTTCACCCTCATGGTCCAGTGCATCACCGACGAGGGCGGCATGCTGGACAAATTCATCGGCGACGCGCTGATGGCCGAGTTCGGCATCCCGGTGGCGCACGGCGACGATCCCGACCGCGCGATGCGGGCCGCGATCAAGATGATCACCGAGCTCCGCGCCCTCAACTCGCGCCGCGCCGGCCGCGGCCAGAAGCCGATCCTCATGGGCATCGGCCTCAACACCGACACCGTGACCTCCGGCAACATCGGCTCGCCGAAGCGCATGGATTACACCGTCATCGGCGACGGCGTGAATCTCGCCTCGCGCCTCGAGAGCGCCTGCAAGGAATACTCCGCGCAGATCCTCTGCTCCGAGTTCACTTACCGGAAGCTCAAGGGCACCTACCGGATGCGCGAGATCGACAAGGTCGTCGTGAAGGGCAAGACCGAGCCCGTCGGGGTTTACGAGGTGCTCGATTTTCACACGGAGGAGACCTTTCCGCACATGCCGGAGGTCATTGGCCTGTTCAAGGGCGCGCTCGGTTACTACCGCAAGGGCGATTTCGACCGCGCCATCAAGCAGTTCCAGGAGGCGCTGGCGCTGCACCCGGGTGACAAGCTCAGCACGACTTACATCGAGCGCTGCCACTACCTCAAGGCGCACCCGCCCGAAAACTGGGACGGCGTGTGGGTGATGAAGTCGAAGTGACGCGGCTGCGCCGCTGCACAACTTTCAACGCTCAACGTCGAACGCTGAACGTTGCGCGTTCCGCGCAGCGCGCGCTCACTCCTTCACCTCGCCCTCGACTGGCTCTCCTTCCGGTTCCTCTTCCTCGTCCTCGTCGAGCAGACTGGGTTCATCGGCGCGTTTCGCGATCCACTCCATGACGCCGGCGAACAGGCCGGTGAACATGAGGTCGCCAAAGAGGGTTTTGTGGAAGAACCAGATGGTCGGGGGATATTCCGGATGCCCGATGGTCAGCGCCTGCCACCAGCCGGCCAGCGTCTTGGGGTAGAACACGTCGGTGGACCATGAGAGCGTATTGGTGATGAGATAGAACAGCACCGCGCCGAGCAGGGAGCCGTTCAGGAGCCAGAGCCAGGATTTGCGGGTCGAGACAAACCAGCCGAGGCCGAGGCCCGCGGCAAAGCAGATCACGCGTGCCACGTAGCCCGTCCACTCGAGGTGGTAGCCGTATTCGCGGGCGTAGAACCAGTTAACGTAAAGGTCGGTCAGGCACAGCCCGGCGAAGGGCAGCAGCCAGAGGCGCCGATCCCGAAAATAGACCGCGCCGCAGAAGGCGATGGCCGTGAACGGCGCGAAATTCGCCCAGCGCAGGTCAAGCGTCGGCAGCACACGGTAGGCGAGCGCGAGCACGATCAGGACGGTGGCGGCGAGGCGCATGCAGCTACTGATAAGCTCCAAGCTCCAACATCCAAGCTCCAATGAAACACCCGGCACGAGCGGGAAATTCCGAATGGCTGACAGCGGCGCGCATGTATTTCGTTCTTGGTCGTTGGATTTTCTCTGGAGGGTGGAGCTTGGGGCTTGGAGCTTCCGGCGCGTTATGCGCCGGCCTCCGCCTCGCGGCCCATGAGCCAGAGCAGGTCGGAGAGCCGGTTGAGATATTGCACTAGGAGCGGACGCACGCTGCGACCCTCCTTGGGGAGAGCAATAAGCTGCCGCTCGGCGCGGCGGGCGGCGGTGCGGGCGAGGTCGAGGGCGGCGGCATGCAGGTTGGCGCCGGGGGTGGCCCAGCCGTCGAACTTCGGTTGGCGCGCCTCAATCGCGGCCACGGCGGCGTCGAGGCGGGCGAGGGCCGCGTCATCAATCTTGGTGAATTTGGACTCGTCGTAGCGGGCGGCATTCACCTCGGCGCAGGCGACCTCGCCCATGAAGGCGACGAGTTCCTGCTGGATGCGGGCGAGTTCGTCCGGGCTGGTGCCGGCGGGTCGGGTGGCCTTGGCGAAGCCGAGGGCGGCGTTCAGCTCGTCGAGGGTGCCGACCGCCGCGATTTGGGGATGATCCTTGGACACGCGCTGGCCGTAGAGCAGGGCGGTGGTGCCGTCGTCGCCGGTGCGGGTGGCGATGGAGCGGGGTTTCATGAGGGAAAAGTGAGAGTGAGAGGGTGGAAGCGAATGTAAGGTGACGGAATTGCCGGGTTTGGCCACCCTCACTATCACGTTTCACTTCTTCGCCGCCTCGCGCGTGGCCTTTTTGAGCGCCTTCAGCTCCGGATCGATGGCGGCGAGCACGTCCTTCTCCATTCGGTCGATGTAGAGGACGCCGTTGAGGTGATCGACCTCGTGCTGCACGCAGCGGGACAGCAGGCCCGTGCAACGGAGGACATGGGGATGGCCGGACGTGTCCTGAAATTTCACCGTGATCTCGTCCGGCCGCACCACATCGCCCCGGATCCGGGGGAAGGAGAGGCAACCCTCCTCATAGACGGTCGTCGGTTTTGGCACGGCGGCGACCTCGGGATTCACGAGGGCGAGCGGCATGAAGAGCTCCAGCGGCGGGCGGGCGCCGTCGTATTCCCAGGCAAACTCGGCCTCAGCCGGCCGCAGATCCACGACACAGAGCTGAATGGCCTGGCCGATCTGCTGCGCGGCCAGGCCGATGCCCTCCGCCGCATGCATGGTCTCGACCATGTCGCCCGCGAGCCGGGACAGCGCCGCGTCAAACACGGTCACCTTCGCGCCTTTTTTTCGCAGGCCGGGCTCATTGAAATGAACTATTTTCAGCACCATGGGTCAGGAGGGAATGCGCGCAGGTTATTTCCGCGGCGGGATGCCGCAAATAAATTTGTTTCCACTCGCCCGCCTGTTATGACTCAGCCCATGTCACTGCCCGACCGCACCGCCGGCCACCGCTCCGCCCTTTGGCAGATCTGGCTGGCGTTGGGCGTCGGACTGCTGGCCGTGGCCTGGCTGCTGCCCGTGAATGTGAAGTCGCTCAACCCCGCGTTGCTGCGGGAAGCTGGACGCGACACGCCGAGTGTGTCCGGTTTCGGCCGCGAGCTGCTCGACCTCGACAAGCCCGGCCCGGCCGAGCTCGTGCTGGCGACCGCCCGCCAGGTCGGGGATCCCGGCGCCGCCATGCTGGGGGTTGTGTTTGCGGATTTTGCCCGGAAGCACCGCGAAATGATGCCGTGGGGCGGCTGGGATATCGCGCTCGAGCCGCTGCTCGGCAGCAACACGGCGGCCTCCTCCGCCGACTCGCAGCCGGTGCTGAGCTTCATGGTGACCCAGCAGGCGCGGGAGAATCTCCGCCGTTATCTCGGCGTCTCGCGGCTGCCCGGCGTGCGGACGCTGCTCAAGACCGCCGAACTCGGCTCCACCCAGCGCTTCGTCCCGGCCAACCGGGCCGGCGGCCAGCCGCTGGATGCTGTCATTCTGCTCACGGCCTACCTCTGGCAGACCGAGCACCTTTCCGCCGGCCTGCAGCGCGAGGTGCGCGCCCGCGCCGAAATCGCGGTGCAAACCGGGCAGATGGGCGAGCTGGAGGATTTTTATCTCGATATCCTGACGCTCGGCCGGCGGTTGAACTGGGTGCAGCTCTCCGAACTGCTGCGCACCACCGGTAGCTTGGGCACGGTCGGGCAGTTCGCCCACCTGGCGCGGGTCGCGCCCGAGCATCTGCCCGTGATCTACACCGCCGCACTCATGACCAAGTCGGCCGATCGCGTGGCCCATTACCTCATCGCCTTTGGGCAGCCCGGGGCGCAGCACCTGCAACTGGCGCTGGCCAGCGGGCAGGGGGCCGTCGAGCAGCTCGTGCAGCGCCAGGCCCCCGTCACCCGCGGCACCGGCCCCGAGTTCGAGCTCGGGGCGGGCTTCACCCTGCGGCATCCCGAGATCGCCCTGGTGGCCAAGTATGCGGCCTTTCTGGCCGGCATTTTCCTGTTGTTGCGCTCCCTGGACACCCGGCTGGTTTTCTCGGCGGGTTCGGCCCTCCGCGGCGCGCTGCCCCGGATGAACAGCGGTCTCATCGCGACCCTCCTGACCTTCATCTTTTTTGTCTTTTCCGAGCCTTTCCTGCTCAAGGCCGCCACCCTTTCGGACTACCAGATCAAACTCACCATCCCCGTCATCGGCACGCTCGCCGCGCCCGCCGCCACTCCCGCAACCCCTCCCTCCACCATGGACATCTCCACCATCCTCTCCATCACCCTGTTCGCCGCCATCCAGGTCGGCATGTATTTCATCTGCCTGCTGAAAATAGCGGAGATCGCGCGCCAGGCGCTGCCCGCCGCCACCAAGCTCCGGCTGATGGAGAACGAGGAGAACCTCTTCGACGGCGGCCTCTACATCGGCATCGCCGGCACGGCCACGGCGCTGGTGCTGCAGGTGCTCGGGCTGATTGACGCCAACCTGCTCGCCGCCTACTCGTCCAACCTCTTCGGCATCGTCTGCGTGGCCCTGGTCAAGATCCGCCACGTCCGTCCCTACAAGCGGCAGCTCATCATCGAGATCCAGTCCGGTGCCGCCTGAGGAGCCCACGCCATGAACAAGACCCTGCTCCTGATCATGTGCGACTTCATGTTGCTCAATCTCCTCGCGCTCACGCGCTGGGAGAAGGCCGAGCCGTCGCACACGCAGCTCGAGTCCGCCGCGCCGCGGTCCCCCGCCAATGCCCCGGCCATCAACGCCGACATGGTCGAGCTCATGCGCATTTCCCTCGAGGATGAGAAGGCCTCCCGGACGGCGCTGGCCGCCCAGCTGTCCTCCACCCAGGGCTCGCTGTCCGAGCGCGAGAAGAACCTCGCCGCCGTGCAGTCGCAGAAAGGCCAGCTCGAGCGCACGCTGGCCGCCACGCAGACCAGCGTGAAGGAGCTGGAACAGCGCTACACCGCGACCTCGCAGGAGGCCTCGATGTCCAAGGAGCAGCTCGCCAAGCTGCAGCGGGAGCTCGAGGAGCGGAAGGCCGAGGCGGAGCGCCAGCAGGCCGAGCTCGCCCGCGCCGAGCGGCAGAACGCCGAGGCCCGCCAGCGCATCGAGAGCCTCAACGTCGCCGTCAAGGTGGCCGAACACGAGAAGCAGCTCATCGCGCAAAACCTCACCGAGGTGAAGCAGCAGGTGGAGGTCGAGCGTGCCGAGCGCTACAAGGTGCAGGAGCAGACCACCCAGCTCGCGCAGGGCGTCGGCCAGCTGGCCGAGAAATCGGGCGAGCTCAGCCAGGAGATCCGCACCAACCGCCCGGTGAACCCCAACCTCATCTTCAGCGACTTCCAGGCCAACCGCGTCGCGACCAGGCTCACCGCGCGCAAGCCGGGGCTGTTCAGCCCGAGCATCCGGGAGAAGGAGGCGCAGACCGTGCTCGTGAGCGACGGCCACCGCACCTACGCCCTCATGCACCTCAGCGACACGCCGTTCACGCTGGTCGAGACCCCCGGCGACTACGACCAGGTGACGGGCACCCTCAGCCGCGGCGCGTTCAGCGCCCCGGTGGGCGAACTGCAATTCCTCCGGCTCGATCCGCGCGTGATTGTCGTGCCCGTGGACGATTCGCTCGCCGCGCTGATGGGCGCGAAGGTCTATTCGCTGGCCCGGGAGCCCTTCAAGTTTCCCGAGGCGGTGCTCGTGCGCGCCGACGACGGCCGCTACGGCGAGACCCCCCTGCGCATCGATCCCACGAGCCAGTCCTATGTGAAGCTCGACAACCGGATCGTCACGCGGCTTTTCGGCGAGATCTCCCCCAAGCGCGGCGACATCGTCTTCAGCAAGACGGGCGAACTCATCGGCATGATGGTCAACAGCGAGTATTGCGCCGTGCTGGGCGACTTCACCGCGGCCACGACCCTCCGGACGGGGGACAAGCCCGAACCCGCGACGAGCGGCATCATCGGCAATTTCCAGGCCCGCTGGTCGCGCCTGCCCGTGAAGCTGCAATAGGGGCAGGACGGTCGCGGCCGGCAGCGGGCGGGCAGCGCGCGCCGCCCCCGATCACGCCGCTGTTTACAGCGCGGCCGATTCCCGCCAATCAGGGATGTTGTGCTGTCCCGCCTGCTCGAATCCCTCGCGCTGTCCGATCCCCTGAGTTACCTCGCGGTTTTCCTCGGGGTGTCGCTGCTCATGGTGTGGCGGCTGGAGGCGATGCTCGATCACGGTCTCGAGGGCACGGCACTGGGCACGCTGCTCATGCCGTATTGCTCGGGCCTCGGGAACCTCATCTTCGTCGGACTCATGCTCACGCGGCAGGGAGCACCCGGCGAGGTGCTGACCAACTGCCTCGTCAACAATGTCACCAACCTCACGCTGCTGCTCGGCGTGCCGGCGTTGTGCTGGGGCCTGGTCATGCTTCCCGCGACGGGAAAAGCGTCGGCGGGCGGCAAGGGCAGGAAACCGGCCAAGCCAGCCAAGGGCGGCACCGAGGGACAGCTCAACCGCCTGTCGGTGTTGCTCACGCTCGTGGCCGTGTTGTTCTTCACCGGCGCGGTCTGGGCACTGGGCCGCGACGGCCAGCTGGACCGCACCGACGGGGTGGTGCTCATCCTGCTCTTCCTGTTCTGGCAGTGTTTCCAGGTGTTTGACGTGATGAAGCACAACCTGCGGGCGAAGGTCTCCTTTGGCGTGATGTTCTATGTGGATGCGCTGGTGGTGCTCGTCAGCGCCTACCTGATGTATGAGACGCTCGATTGGCTCGTCACGTGGTTGTCCGCGCAGCGGGACGGTCTGTTCAGCGCGGCCAACCTCGGCTGGCTGACCGGCTGGCTGATGGTGCTGCCCAACGCCGTGCTGGCGCTCTACTGGGGCTGGAAGCGGCGGGCGGAGGTCGTTTACGCCTCGCAGGTGGGCGACGGGCACATCTGCATACCGCTATGCCTGGGGCTATTCGCGCTGGTGCGGCCGGTGCCAATGGCCGGGTTCAGCACAACGGCGCTGGCGATGCTGCTCGGGGTCGCGGTGCTGCACGCAGTATTCCTGCTTGTTGCCGGAGGGCTGCCACGCTGGGCGGGCGGCGGTCTGGTCGCGGCCTACGGGTGGTTTGTGTGGGCCGGGCTGCTGGCTTAAAATCGTTCTCGTTATCGTTCTCCTACTCTTTCTCCCAATCCGGGATGGAGAACGAGAACGTTTAAGAGAATGAGAACGATGCTTACTTGAGCGGATCCGAGCGGAACTTCGCGGCCAGCTCGGCGAAGGGTTTCTGCGCCTCGAGCCACAGCCGATCCTGGCGGATATCAACCATGGACTTGGTCGTGTGGTTGCAGAAGAGGTAGGCGGCGGGGCCGAGGCGGAGGCAGGCGTCGAAGTGCGTGCCATGGGCGCCGGGGACGAATTCAAAGTCGCCGACCGCCATCTGGCGGGCTTCCATCTCGGCTTGGAGGGGCGCGATGTCGCTCTTGAACCGGGCCTGGTAGGTGTCGGCCCGCGGGCCGTCGTAGGCGAGGACGGCACCGGATTCCGTCGCCAGCTTCACCAGCACCCACTCGTCGAAGACGGGCTGGTTGTAGAGTGCCTTCATGCGCCCGAGGGCGAGGATGATGGCGGTGCGGGCGTCGGTGAGGTTCATGGGTGTGGCGGGAGTGTTTGGCCGGCGGGCGGGACGATGCCAGCAGATTGTGGCGGGGTGGCGGGATTTACCGGCCGCTGACGAAGCGGCGAGTCGGATAGATCAGGAAGCGGGGACGCAGGGAGGCGAGGAAGTCAGCCCTTCGGCTCGAAGCGGCTTTGGGCGCGGTTTTTCTTCACCGTGTGGGCGGGGGCGACCACGCCGTTCATGGCGATGTAGATGCCGGGCGGGAGCGACTGGAGGGCGCCGACGGCGCAGCCGAGGTTGAAGACGGCGTCGCTGTTGCGGAAGCGGGCCGGCTGCATCGAGCCGGTGAAGACGATGACCTTGTCCTTGAAGCCCTCGAGCTTCGCCGCGGTGGCCGTCATGGTGTCGGTGCCGTGGGTGATGAGGATGAGCCTTTCGGGCGAGGCATCGACGCGGGCGCGGATGAGGCCGCGGTCCTCGTCGGTCATCGCGAGGCTGTCCTTCTGCATGACGGACTCGACGACGAAGTCGAAGGTGACGTTGGACTCACGGAACACGGGGCCGACTTGGGGCTCGCCGACCTCGTAGGCGCTGGCGGCGTCGAAGTAGACCTTGTCGATGGTGCCGCCGGTGGCGATGACACGGATGCGCATGGGGCGATGATTGCCCGGCGGGCGCGGCGAGTTCAATCCGTATCGGCCCGGTATCATCCAACGGAGACCTCCGCAGGATGCTGGCGGAGCCGATCCAACGGTCCGCTGGATGTTAGAAGCGGAGGGCGTTGGCGCTCACTTCGCGAAGTGCCGGGCGACCTTGGCGAAGGCGTCGGCCGTCTGGTCAACGTGCTCGTCAGTCATGGCGGGGTGGATGCGCAGGGAGATGCTGTCGGCGAGGATGGCTTCGGCCACGGGACACGAGACCTGGCGGTAGTCGACCGCGGTGAGGCCGGCGGTCCGCAGGGGCCAGCTCCCGGCGAAGAAGTTGTGATTCTGGAAGACGGGGTAACGATAGACGGGCTTGGGGATGTAGCCCGGGGAGGCGGTGGCGCCCTCGGCGACGAGGGCGGCGCAGAATTCGTCGCGGCTGACGCGGAACGCGGCCGGCACCAGCCGGAGCAGGCAGAACCAGAACGTGTGGGTGTCACGCGGATCAATGGCCGGGAGCGCCACGCCGGGCAGGGCGGCCTGTTGCAGCCGCGCCAGCAGGCGGGAGCCGACCCGGATGTGGGCGGCGATGATGGCGGGGAGCTTGCCCAGCTGGGCGGCCGCCACGGCGGCCTGGGGCTCGCTCATGCGGTAATTGGGGGCGAGCGTCGCGGGATTGCGGGCATCGGCCGTGGGGTTGCGGTCGTAGAATTTGTCGCCCCATTTCGCCAGGGTGGGGCCGAAACGCTCGTCATTGGTGGCGACGATGCCGCCGTCGCCGCAACTGACGTGCTTGAACTCGTTGAAGGAATAGCAGGCGATATGGCCGGCGAGGCCGACGGGTTGCCCGCGGAATTGCGCGCCCCAGGATTGGGCGCAGTCCTCGATGAGGATCAGGTTGTGTTCGCGGGCAAGCGCGGCGAGCGCAGCGTTGTCGCTCGGGGCCCCGGCGAGGTGGACGGCCATGATGGCCCGGGTCTTCGGCGTGATGGCGCGGCGGACGGCGGCGGGATCGAGGTTGTAGGTGTGCGGATCGATGTCGGCGAAGGTGGGGACGAGCTGCTGGTAGAGTATGCCGATGACCGAACCCATGTCGGTGATGGGCGAGGTGATGATCTCCGACCCGGGTGGGAGCTGGAGGGCGGCCACGGCGACATGGAGGGCGGCCGTGCCGGAGGACGTGGGGAAGGCCCAGCGCAGGGGATAGGTCTTTCGGAACTCCTCGAGCAGGGCGCCGCATTGCGGCCCCTTGGAGTAGAACAGCGAGGGCTGGTCCACCATCGCGGTGAGGCGGGCGAGCTCTTCGCGTCCCCAGCGGTGATGCGGCGGGAGTGTGGCGGTGACGGTTTTCGGGCCGCCGTGAAGGGCGAGGGTTTGGGACATCGAGAGGTGGAATGAAAATTCAGTGGGAACGAATCTCCAGTAGAGCGGGGAAACCGGTTGCGGCAATGCTGCGATTCGCGTTTAGTCAGTCATGCGCTGCGGGCTTTTTTTCCTCTGCATGGTTGGGCTGGTGGCGGCGGAACCGGCCGCGGTGCGCGACCTGGGCATCCCGGTGCGCGGCGTCAGCTGGGGCCGGCTCCACGCGGGGGCGACACCGGACGGCAAGCCCTCCCTCTTGGTCTCCTTTGGCCAGAACAATGGCGGCCTGTTTGTCGCCGAGGTGGACTTCGCCACCGGGCACTGCACCCAGCATGCGGTGAAGAATCCCGTCGCCTCCACTTTTCCGACGGCCGCCTACCGCAGCCTGCGCACCGGCATCCTCTACCTCGGCTCGGCGTGGGACGGGCACCTGCACCGCTTTGACCCGGCGCGCCCCGGACGCGGCATCGAGGACCTTGGCCGACTCGATCCCGACGAAGCGATCTTCCCGACGGGCATAACGGAAGCGGCGGACGGGAGCATCTACATTGGAGCCTACGGCGGCGCGCGCCTCGTGCGCTTTGACCTGGCGACGGGAGCATTCACGCGATTCGGCCGGATGGATGTGACGGACCAATACCTTTACCCGCTGGCAGGTGACGACGGCTCGCTGGCGGCCTTGGTCAAGGTCGTGCGGCCACATCTCGTGGTCATCGATCCGCTGACGGGCGAGCATCGTGAAGCCGGACCGGCCATCACCGACACGACGGATAAGCGGCAATTCCTGAAACTCGCGAAAGCCATCGACGGCCGGCTCTACCTCGACACCCATGCCGGGAAATTCCGCGTGGACGGGATGAAACTTTCCCCGGTGGAAGCCGTGCCCGCCGAGATGCCCGGCATCCACTCCGCCTACGCGCACCGTTACCAGGCGCCCCTGGTCATACCCGGCGGCTGGATGGCGCGATTCCTCGACGACAACGATGTGGGGGCCGGGGCTCCCCGGAGCATCGAGCTCACCAACACCGACCCGACGGTGCCGGCGCGCACGCTCACGCTCGACTGGCAGGGCGGCGGGGCGAACCTGCACGTGATGGAACCCGGCCCCGACGGCCGGCTCTATGGCAGCGGCTACATGCCGAACCATCTCTTTGTCGCCGCGCCCGATGGCAGCGCGATGGCCGACCTCGGCAAACACAGCCTGGCCATGGGCGAGGCCTACTCGCTGGCGACGCTCGGCGGGAAGGTTTACCTCGCCTCCTACCCCGAGGCGCGGCTCTCGGTCTATGATCCGTTGCGACCGCTCAATTTTGGCCTCGGGGCGGAAAACAATCCGCGCGACCTTGGCCGGCTCGACAGCATCGGTTACCGGCCAAATGCCCTCATCGCCGCGCCCGATGGACGGCTCTGGATGGGCGCGGGTCCCGACTACGGGCTGGTCGGGGGCACGCTCGCGTGGTTCGACCCGCGCACCGGAGAGAAGAAATCACACCGCGCCATCGTGCCCGAGACCTCGCCGGCCGCCCTGCTCTGGCTGCCGGAGACGAAGCAGATCCTCGTCGGCCTCAGCATCGAGTGCGGCACGGGCGTCAAGGTGCAGCGGCTGGCCGGGGCCTTTGCGCTCTGGGATCCGCAGGCGGACCAGCTCGTCTGGTCGGGTGATCTCGGGTTGAAAGAGCTGGCCGATGTCTGCTCGCTCGCGCCGGCGGGCGGCGGGCTCGTGTATGCGCTCATCGGCCGCGGCGACCACATCCTCTCCCAGGGCGCGCCCGCGATCCGGCCGCGGCTGGTGCTGATGGACCCGGCGGCGCGGAAGGTCGTGGCGGAGGCGTGGCTGCCGGAGGATTTCGGGCCGCTGTCGTGGCACGGGCTGTTCGCGCTGCGTGTCGGCCCGGGCGGCGTGGTTTACGGCGCCACGGCGCATTGCGTCTTCCGCATCCAGCCCGGCACATGCGAGGTCGAGCGCATCTGGCAGCAGTCGAAACCACAGACGCGCGCGGGCACGGTCTGGCTGACGGCGGCCGATCCCGAGGCGATCGACGTCGTCGGGCCGATCATCGGCCGCGAACTGTTTTTCGCGACCGGCTGGCGGCTGCGCGCGCTGACGCTACCCGCCGCGCCGCAGCGCTGAGAGGAAATCCTCCAGCGAGAACACGAAGCCGAACTCGAGCGCGACGCGCCACAAGGCCTGGGCCTTCTCAAGCTCCTGGCGGGCGGTCTCCCGGTTTTCGACGGCGGTGGTGGCTTCGCGGATGGTGGAGCAGAGGCAGCCATGGCGTGCCATGTCCACCATGCCGCCGGGCGACATCAGCAGGCACCAGTTGATCGCGAAGCCGACATAGATGAGATGGTTGATTCCGTGCGCGCGGCACAGCGCTGCGAGCTGGGTGCCGTCCTTCGCGATGGCTTCGTCGCCCACCGGCCGCGCCGTTGGGGCGAAATCGAGGCGTGCGAAACCCGCGTTGACGTCCGGCGTGTTGTGCTCACCCGGCGAACCCTGCGCGCGGCGCAGCTGCTGCATGTGATCGAAGACGGTGTCACGCGGCACCAACGGCGCCGGCGGCGTGTCGCGGACGAGGAGGGCCGTCTGCTGGTAGCCCGGCAGGTGCGACCAGTAGTCGCGGTCACCGCCTACGACATGGAAGACGGGGAGCGGTGATTTCCGCACCGCGGCGAGGAGCGGCGGGAAGACCTCGGCCATGATTTTCTCGGCGCGGGGAGTGTATTCAACCGCGCGGCGCCAGCCGGGAAATTCGTGGGGCTGGCCGCAATCCCAGGCGTGCATCACGACGAGGGCGGTGTGTTTCGGCGCGAGCTCGGCCTCGACCGTGTGCCAGCCGCCGTAGCCCTCGCCCGGCACCTTCAGCGCCGGGTCGGCGTCAAACTGCCGGTAGAGTTGGGCGGGCAGCCGGACGGGTTTCATGGGAGGAATCTCAATGCTTTTAACACAGAGGTCGCAGAGTTTTTGGAGAGAGTTTTCAAAAGGCCGATCTCTGTGGTCGCTGTGTTAAAGAATCGGTTCGGAACGCTTCAGGTTTTCGCCCGCGAGGCCCGCCAGAGCAAGCCGCCGATGAGGAAGAGAATAACGCCCGCCACCACATTGATGGCCGGCGGGGCGAGCGGGGACGAGGGCAGCACGACGCAGGCGATGAGCACGACACCGAGCAGCACACTCACCATCGCCAGCATCTGGAAATCCCGCAGCGCGGCGGTGGACTGCTCAGCTTCATCCGGCACGGGCGTGCGCAGGTCGGCGTCAAACCTGCGGGCCTCGGCGCTGCGCGGGTCATCCGCGCGGTAGAAAAACGCCGAGATGAAAAAGACGATGGTCGCGGCGGCGATGGCACTGAGGACATTGCGCTCGTAGGCGTATTCGGGAAAAACATCGAGGAGCTTCAGCCCGATGGCGACCACGACGGCGGCGATGCACGAGGCCAGGCCCGACCACCAGGGGGTTTTGCGGTAGACCATGCCGAGCAGCACCGGCGTCATGAAGGTGGGTCCGGTCAGGGAGTAATATTGCAGGGCGAACGCGAAGGCGCCGCCGGTCTTCGCGATCCGCAGCGCGGCGACGATGCCGAGGATGCCGATGACCAGCATGGTGATCTGGCCGACGCGCATCTGGTGCTGCTCACTCGGGATGGATTGGCCGAAGCGCTTGCGCAGCGGCACGTAGATGTCGCGCGTGGTGGTGGCGGCCAGCCAGTTGAAGCCGTCGCTCGCCTGCCCCAGCGTGGCCGAGAGGATGGCGGCGATGACGAAGCCGATGAGCCCGTGCGGCAGGAGCATGAGGGCGAGGCCGACGAAGGAGGCCTCCTCGGGTGCGGCGAATTGCGGCCAGACCTCGGCGATGTTGGGGAAGATGACGCGCGCGCCCATGACCGGCAGGATCCAGAGGAGCGGCCCGAACAGGGAAAACCCGGCGCAGAGCAGCGCCATTTTCCGCGCGCTGCGCTCGTCGGGCACGCTCTGGTAGCGCTGCACCTGCCACCAGGCGACGTTGTAGCCCAGCATGGTGGCGGCGGCGTAGCTGAGCAGGAAAAGCGGCTGCCCCGTCTGGCCGTTCAGGCCGAAAAAGCCGGCCGGGGCCTCGCGCCAGAGCCGGGCGAAGCCGTCGGTCAGGTCGCCGTTGCCGAGGTAGCGGAACGTGACCGGCAGGATGAGCAGCGAGGTGACGAGGATGATGACTCCCTGCACCGCATCGCTGAGCACGGCGGCCCAGAGGCCGCCGATGACCGTGTAGGCGATCATCACGAGGCCGATGCCGATCATCGTGAGCTCGAGGCCGGAGAAATTCATCCCGAGGAGGGCATGCTGCTCGTGTGCGAAGCCCAGCGCGGTGGCGACGAAGATGCACAGGATATACAGGCCCTGGCCGATGCCGATGATCTGCGGCACGATGGCCGTCACCGTGTAGAAGTAGGTGGTCGAGGACGAATAGCGGCGGGTGAGGAACTCGAGGGGGGAGTTGATGCGCGCCCGGCGCCAGCGCGAGGCGAAGTAGAACGCGCCGACGAGGTAGGCCCAGGTTGACGCGGTGAACACGACGATGGCGCCGAGGCCATGCTTGTAGGTGAACCCGGCCGCCGCCACGAACATGAAGGCGGAGAAACCCGACACCCAGTTCGACACGCCGGCGAGAAACCACGGCACCTGGCCGCCGGCCTTGAAGTAGTCGTCGGTGGTCTGGTTCTTCCGCGAGGAATACCAGCCGACGAACATGACGATGCCGAAGTAAAGTGCGATGAGCGCGTAGTCAGCGCCGTTGGCGTGGTTGAGGACGGGCATGAACGGAGAGGCGAGAGGCGTCAGGCGATGGTGATGGAGGGCACGGCGGGGGAGGCGTCGATGGACACGTCCACCTTGAGCCCGCGATGGGTGCCGGTGACGCGCCACAGCGACGCCAGGCGGGTGACGGTGAGTGCGCCGGGCTTTTCGCCGGCCACGCTGGCAGCGGACACAGTGAGCAGCGTGTGCTCGGTGGCGGCGGGCGAGACGGCCTCGACAAAGGGATGCACGCCCTCGGCCTCGGGCAGGTCGTGCCGGAGAACCGCGCAGGCTACCGGCGTGGTGCCGTGGACGGTGGCCGCGAGCCGGGCGAAGGGGCGCTCGATCTCGAAACCGTTGTCCGAGGCGGTGGCCTGGCCATGCGAGTCGTCGTTGTAAACCTGGTAGCGCAACTGCACGGGCTGGGCGGTGGCGAGCGTGACGCGATCGAGCAAAAGCAGCACGTCGGGCTTGAGGAAGATCAGGGTGCGGTCCACGCGCTTGGCCTCGGGGAGGACGAGTTCGTAGGACTCGGTGGCGTCGCTGGTGACGGTCATCCAGCCGGGGCCGGTCTGGTAGGCCTGGACCCGGGACCAGGCCCAGGAAGCGTTGGTGCCCTCCTTGCCGTCGTGGTATTGGTGGCCCTGGCCGTTGATGAGGACGGCGGTGTGCGCCGCCGTGAGGCGCAGTTTCCAGCGCGGGGTGTTGTAGGAGTAGCCGGCGCGGAGCGGGTCGTGGAAGAGGCGTTCGCCGTGCGCCTTGAAGATGACGCTGTTGCGGTCGGCGTGCTCGTGGTTGGCCGGGCCGCCACTGCGGAAGGCGACGACGGAGTCCGCGGCAGCGTAGCCGGTGCGGGAGATGACAAGGTCGTTGGACATCCGGATATCGTGCAGCGCGCTGGTGGGCGGCGTGGTCGCGGCGCCCTCGTCGAACCAGATCAGGCCGTAGTGCGATTTCATGGCGCTGACGTGCAGCGCGACATGCTGGGAGAGCGGATCGCGGTGGGTGCGGGCGGTCCAGGCGGCGACGGCCACATCGCTGTGCGTGAGAGAGTCGCTGAAATTGACGATGTCGTCCGCCGGATCGACCTTGAGCGTCGGCACGGCGAGGTTGCGCGGCTGGCCCGTCGGGTCGAAGCCCTCGCCCTTGGTCGGCATGGTGAAGGCCAGTGCGTAGCGGATGGTGCCGGGATAGTTGAGGAGCCCGCGGTCATCGACGCCCAGGCGGCGCCAGAGGACCTCGGCAAACAGCGCCATGTGCAGGGTGGTGTAGCCCCAGTAGCTCACGCCCTCGTCGTAGGAGCCGTCGGCGCCATACATCGTGGAGAAGGCCTTGGCGCTGGAGCGGGCGAGATCGAGCCAGGCCGCCGCCTGCGGGTGGCGGCCGTGGAGGAGGAGGGCGGCGATGCCGAGGGCGGCGGTCGGGATGACCTTGAGGTTGGTCGAGTTGAGGATGAGCGGCCAGCGCGCCATGCTCACGCGGAAGGCCTGCGGATAGTCGTCCTCCGGGTCGAAGGTCCAGCCCTTCACGCGCTCGGGATATTTCATGCCGTAGAGCGAGGTGAAGCAGGCGGGGGCGCCCTTGCGGGCGATGCCGTCCTCGATGGCGGCGATCTCGGCGGGGGTGAGCGCGGAGCCCAGGCAGTCGAGGGCCTGGGCGAGGGCGATGGTGGCCTCGGAGGCGCGCTGCAGGCCCATCGTCTGCTTGCCGCCCTCGAGGAAGAAGTCCCATTTCGGGTAATCGAGCAGCTTGCGGATGGCGAGCGTGGTGACCGCGAGGTGGGCGGCGTCGCCGTTGACGGCGTAAACGAAGGCGGACCGCTCCACGATCTGGCGGCAGCGCGCCATGTCCACGACGTGGTTGTTGAAGCGCACCTTGTGCTGGAGGAAGTCGGTGTCGGCGGCGAGGTCGGCGCCGGTCATCTCGGCCCAGAGCTTCACGAAGCGCGGGTGTTTGGTGTTGGCGCGGATGCGCGGCAGGTCGGCGGCGTCGAAGAGCAGGCCTTTCCCCGTGCCCGGTGCGGCCGGCGCCGCCGCGTCCGCCGCCGGAAGGCGGAGATGGGCGAAGGGCAGGGTCGCGGCCAGCGCCGCGGATGATTTCAGGAACGTGCGGCGCGTGGGGGTCTTCATGCGAGGGTGAGGACAGGTTGGGCGCCGGTGGCGTCGAGGGTGAGATTGATCTTCTGCCCGGCGTGGGTGCCGGTGACGCGCCAGGCCGCGCCTTCGCGGGCGAGTTGGAGGTCGCCGTGCGCCTCGCCCTTCGGTCGAGCTGAGCACACCGTCAGGATCTCATGCGACGCGGCGGCGGCGGATTCGACCTCGGCGTAGGGTTGCGAGCCATCCTTCTCCTCCAGCGGGAGCTTGCCGAGGCGCACGGTTACGCCCGGGGTGCGGGCGACGCGGCCGAGCAGCGAGGCGTGGGGGCGGGTGATAAGGAAGTTTTCACCCGGGAGCGCGAGCGTGGCGGCGAGGTCCTCGTTGTTGGCCTGGAAACGGAGCTGCACGGAGGCCGGGGTGTCCTTGAGGGTCACGCGGTCGAGAAACACAACGACATCGGGCTTGAGGTAAACGAGGGTGCGGAGCACGCGCGTGACCTTGTCGTTGACGAGCGCGTAGGCGTCGGTGGCGTCGCTCGTGACCGTCATCCAGCCCGGGCCCGTGCGGTAATCGGTGACGCGGGCGAAGGCCCAGGAGGCGTTGGTGCCCTCGGAGCCGTCGTGGTATTGGTGGCCCTGGCCGTTGATGAGGACGGCGGTGTGCGCGCCGGTGAGGCGCAACATCCAGCGCGGCTGGCTGGCGATGTAGGCAGCGCGGAAGGGATCGTGCAGGAGGCGCTCGCCATAGGCCTTGAAGATGACGCTGTTGCGGTCGGCGTGCTCGTGGTTGCCCGGGCCGCCGCTGCGGAGGGCGAGGACGCAATCCCGGGCGGTCCAGCCGGTGCGGGAGATGACGATGTCGTTGGACTGGCGGACGTCGAGCAGGGCGGGCGGCGGGGGCGCGCTCGGCAGCGAGGCGTCGAACCAAACCAAGCCGTAAGTGTGCTTGGCCTCGCCGATGTCGGCGGCGACATATTGGGAGAGGGGATCGTGGTGCGTGCGGGCGACCCAGGTGGCGACGGAGACCTCGACGCCGCCGTTGGCGTCGCCGTGGTTGACGATGTCGAACTCGGGTTTGACCACGGGCATGGTGTAGCCCGGCAGATGGGTGACCGCGGCGACCGACCGGTGGTCGTCGATGGTCGGCATGGTGTTGCCCAAGGCGTAACGGACGGTGCCGGGGTAGTTGATGAGGGAGCGGTCGTCGATGCCCTGGGTGCGCCAGAGCACCTCGGCGAAGAGGGCGAGGTAGAGCGTGGTGTAGCCCCAGTAGCTGACGCCCTCGTCGTAGGAGCCGTCGCTGCCATACATGGTGGAAAAGGACTTGGCGCTGGAGCGGGCCAGCTCGAGCCAGCTGTCGGCCTCGGGGGTGCGCCCGCGGAACCAGCAGGCGGCGATGCCGAGGCAGGCGGTGGGGATGATCTTGAGGTTGGTCGAGTTGAGGATGAGCGGCCAGCGCTTGAGGCTGATGTGTCGCAAGGAATCGACCTCGCTGCGGGGATTCCACCCCCAGCCCTGCACGCGGTCGGGATACTTCAGGCCGTAAACGGTGGCATGGCAGGCGGGGATGCCCTTGGTGAGGATCGCCTGCTCGACCTCGGCCCGCTCGGCGGGCGTGACGGCGTCGCCGAGGCAGTCGAGGGCAAGGAGGAGGGCGAAGGTGCCCTCGGTGGCGCGCTGCAGGCCGAGGACCTTGCCGCCTTCGACGAAACAGTCCCACTCCTCGAAATCGAGCATGCGGCGCATCGCGAGCTTGGCGAGGTCGCGCTGGGCGGGGTCGCCGTTGACGAGGTAGATGAACGAGGCCCGGTCGAGGATCTGCTGGGCGCGGAGGAGGTGCGTGACCTGGTTGGTCGTGCGGAGCTCCTTCGTGAGGAAAGTCGTGGCCGCGGCGATATCGGCATCGAGCAGGGACTGCCAGTAGGCGGCGAAGCGCGGGTGTTGGGTGTTGGCGCGGATGCGGGCCAGGTCGGCGGCGTCGAAGAGGAGGCCGCGGCGCGCGCCGGCGGGGAGTGGCGGCAAGGGGGTGCCGGACAGCCCGGCGGCGGGCAGGTCGAGCCGGGCGAAGGGCAGGGCGGCGGCGAGGGCGGCGGAGGATTTGAGGAACGTGCGGCGGGTGGGGGTATGCATGGGTAGGGGTGGTTGTTAGCTCTAGAAGCTGGCTGAAAACGGTCTTTTGTAGGGGCGTGGCTGGTCCACGCCCGGCACGGGTAACGCAGGTTCTCGGGCGCGCACAAGGCGCGCCCCTACAGTTGCTGCAATGACCGGGATCGGCATGGGTTTCGGATGCTTTCTAACGTTCTCGCAATCCCCGCGCGGCGGGGCAGGGAGAACGGTGACGAGAAAGAGAACGATAGGGCGGGATCACTTGTAGCCGTGGAAATGTTTCGGGTCGGCCGGGTCCTGGTGGCGCGTGGTGTAGGTCTGGTTGCTCGCGGCGAGCTTGAGAAAGACGTCGAGGGGCACGACCTCGACGGGGCCGTCGAGCTGCTTGACGACCTCGATGAGGCTGTTGACGTCGT
Source organism: Opitutaceae bacterium (assembly GCA_016795565.1). Taxonomy (GTDB): domain Bacteria; phylum Verrucomicrobiota; class Verrucomicrobiia; order Opitutales; family Opitutaceae; genus Lacunisphaera. The sequence goes on from JAEUGW010000051.1 coordinate 57,640, forward strand.
TGGACTCGCGCACGTGGACGAGGAGGAAGTAGGGACGCTTGCCGTTGAGCGCGATGAGCTCGTTGAGGTCGGCGGCCACCTCGGCGCGCGGGCGGCGGGGATCGATGTAGTAGTCGTAGGAGATCATTGGCCGGGTGTCGCGCAGGTCGCGGGTGCGGGCCGGGCCGTAGCCGTTGATGAAGCCGATGACGTCGGGGAAGGCCTTGTAGTAGGCGTCCACGGTCTCCTTGGTGAGGTCGGCGTTGCCCACGTTGCCGTCGGCGGCGGAGTTGTCCATGATCTCGAGGATGTGCTCATCGAGGACGGCCATGAGTTCACGGGCTTCCTTCATCAGGCCGGGGAACCGGTCGGCGGGGATGTGGTTGGGATACATGTAGCCCGGGCCGGAGAGGCCGCCGATGAAGTAGTCGTTGGGCGTGGCGCTTTCGTGGAAATACTCGAGGGCGGCGGGGGAGAACTTGGTCCAGTTCATCGTGACCTGCCAGGCGAAGGGCAGCTTGCCGCGGCCGGGCTTGGTCCACACGCCGATGCCGATGCTGTCGGACTGCACGAACGACAGGTAAACCTTCTTGTCGGCGGTGAGCTTCGCGTCGCGGGCGACGTGGGGGGTGTTGGTGAACTTGAAGCCGGGGGTGAAGGTGAACTGGCAGTTGAACGAGAGATTGGGGAGGTTGTGCAGGCCCTCCATCTTGAGACCGTAACCGGAGAGGAGCGTGGTCCACTGTTCCTCGGTGTCCTTGGCGTAGGAGTGCCAGCCGAAGACCGTGGCGCCGGGGTGCAACTCGCCGAGCAGGTGCTGGGCGAGGGCGAGCTCCTCCGGGTGCTTGGGGTTGGCCGAGAGGTCGTGGAAGAACATCTTCTGGCGGATGCCCCAGTCGGCGACGGCGGGCTGGCGCACGGCGCCGGCGTGGCCGCCCATCAGCATGATGGCGTCGCGCGAGCAGCGGCTCCAGTAGCGGGTGACAGCGTCGCCGTAGATCTGCGCATCGCTCTGCCCGGTGTAGCGGCCGCGGAGGTCGTCGATCGGCTTGAGGCTGTGCTTCTCCGCCAGCGGGATGAGGGCCGGGGTGACGACGAGGGCGTCTTCCAGGCCGGCGAGGGTGAGGGCGACGTTCATGGTCGCCGGGATGGCGGGATCCCAGACGACGTAGCCCTTGGCGGCGCCAGCGAACTTCGTGAGGGCCTCGTCGGCGGTCGTGAGCTCGGTGAACTTCACGCCGTGCTTGCGCTCGTAGAAGGAGAACAGCGGGGCGGTGATCTCCCACTGGAATTCGGGCGGATGGACGACGTAGAGCTGCGGCGCGGCGCGGTTGGCGAGACCCTGCAGGCTGAGGAGCAGGACCTTTTCCGGCAGGCCGCCGGCGACCTGCCAGTCGAGGTTCCAGCGCATGACGCAGGCGCTGCGCCCGGCGGTATCGGCGCGGCCGGCCGCGAGGAGGACGAGGGAGAAGGCGAGAAGGGAGAGGAGGCGGCGCATGGAGGAGCGGAGAGTGAAGGTGAGAGTGAAAGTGGGAACGGCCGGGACTCTTAATCTTTCTCTTAATCGTTCTCGTTCTCTCGGGTTGGGATTTCGGAGGAGAGAACGAGTAAGATTACGAGAACGAGAATGATTATGGGAGTGGTGGAGGACTGCGGCTTACAGGACCCGGGTGAAACGATATACGAGGGGCTGCGGACGGGTGCTGTGCAGCTCGAGGAGGACGAGGGCCTGGTCGCCCTCGACGAGGCGGTATTCATAGTAGAGCCGCATGTTCGCCTGGCCCTGGGAAATCTCGATGGGGGTGTCGGCCTCGACGCGCAGGGTGCGGCCGGCGTCCAGCCAGGAGGCGCGGGCGGTGGTGAGGCCGCCCTTGGCCGGATAGAGGGCCATGTGGCGCTGCTCGACGCGGAAGAAGGCCGGGATCTCGACGGGGGCCGCGGTGTCCACGGTGTTGGTGGCGGAGAAGTTGGTGCGGATCCACTTCATGTCGTGCCGCAGGCTGACGCGGCTGCCGGTGACGGCGATGACGAGGTCCCATTCGTGCCAGCCGTCGAGGGCGGTGCTGCGGGCCTTGTCGAGGCGCCAGCGTCCCTCGAAGGGCGAGGTCGCGGCGCAGGCGGCGAGCGGCAGGAGCAGGAGGAGGGGCAGGAGGAGGCGGCGGATGCGGGTCATGGTGAAGGAGGCTGGTTGGCGTCGCGGAAGCGGAGTTTTTCGGCGTCGCGGTCGAGGTAGGGGATGCCGTTGGTCATCCAGGCGGGCGCGGGGGCGCCCTGGAGGAAGTGGTCGAAGAACTGGCGGAGCCGCAGCGTGTAGTCGCGCAGGTCGGCGCGGCGCCGGAGGCCGTGGAGGGCGCCGTTGTAGTTGAAGAGGTAAGCCTCCTTGCCGAGGCGGCGCAGGGCGAGGAAGAACTCGATGCCCTGCTGCCACGGCACGGCGTCGTCGTGGTCGTTGTGGAGCATGAGCAGGGGCGTGGTCACGCGGTCGGCGCCGAAGAGCGGGGAGTTCTCGAGGTAGAGCTGCGGGGCCGCGGCGAGCGGGCGGCCGAGGCGGCTCTGGGTTTTTTCGTATTGGAACTGGCGGGCGCGGCCCGAGCCCCAGCGGATGCCGGAGTAGGCGCTGGTCATGTTGGCGACGAGGGCGCCGGCCTCGGCGGCGCGGAAGCGGCCGGTCTGCGTGACGAGGTAGGCGATCTGGTAGCCGCCCCAGGAGTGCCCCTGAATGCCGATGGCCTGCTCGTTGACGAATTCGCGGGCCACGAGCGTGTCGATGGCCGGCATGACGCATTGGAAGGCGCTGTGGCCGGGCCGGCCGACGGTGTAGGCGATGTCCGGCATGAGCACGAGGTAGCCGTTGCTGGTGTAAACCGACGGGTTGATGTTCTGGCCGGGTGCGGGGGCGGTGAAGGTGTGGACGGTCTGCGAGAGACGCTCGTAGATATAGACGATGAGCGGGTATTTCTTCGCCGGGTCGAAACCGGCGGGCTTAAAGAGCGCGGCGCTGAGCGCGACGCCCTCGGTGTTGCGGTAGGTGAGCAGCTCGGCGCTGCCCCACTGGAAGGCGGCCAGTTGGTCTCCACCCCGGCTGACCTTGGCAGGAGCGGTGAAGGCGGTGGTGGTGGTGAGCAGGTCGGGGTATTGGTCGAAGCGGGAGGCGCTCAACAGGAGCACGTCGGCCTGGCGGGCGCGGCCGAGGTAGCGGTGGTTCTGGTCGGCCCAGAGCAGGCGCTCGGGCGCGCCGGTGGCGGCGAAGCGGGTGCGGTAGAAACCGGTGGCGCGGGTCGTCTCGCTCTCGCCGCGCAGGTAGAGCGGCTTGGCCGGATCGAGGCCGGGCTTTTCCTCGCCCGGTTCGTCGGGCTCGATGGTCTGGACGCGGAGCACGACCTTTTCCGCGCGCCCGTGGCCGGCGGTGAGGTTCCGCGCGGGGCGGCCGTCGGGGAACACCTGCCAGAGGTCGTAGCGATCATAGAGCAGGAGCGATTCGCCATCCTGCGTCCAGCCGGCCGTGCCGTAGGAGGGCGGGTCTTGCGGGAGGTCGTGGAGCTCGTCGTGGAAGGCGACGGGCAGGGATTGCGTGAGGGAGCGGACGGAGCCGTCGCGCGAGTCGGCCGCAAACCACTGCCGGTCGGAGAACCAGGCGAGCCAGCGGTTGCCGGGGGACCAGCGGAGGCCGGCGCGTTCACCGAGCTCGCGGGCGAGCAGCCGGCGGGCACCGGTCGCGGCATCGACGAGGTAGGCGTCCTGATAGGTGCCGTCGTAGTCGAGGCGCGGGCGGTAGGCGCGGTCGTCGTAGCCAAAGGCCTGGGAGGCGTCGTCGTTCAGGGTGACGGAGGGCAGCGTCGGGTCCCCGAGCTGGATGAAGCGCCGGGTGGCGGGATCGACGAGGGCGGCGTAGGTGCGCTTGCGCTCGCGCTCGGCGCGGACCTTCTGGACGGGCGGGATGAAGTCGTCGTTCCAGCGCCAGAGGTCGGCGGTGACTTTTTCGTCGTCGAGTTGCTTTTCCAGGCGTTCGTCGGGCACGGGGGGCAGCGGGGCGGTGGCGGCGATGATTTTCCGGCCGTCGAAGGTGAAGGCCGGCGCGGCGTCGCCGCTCACGATCCAGCCGGCCGGCAGGCCCGGCGTGGCGGCGTTGACCAGTTCGGTGGCGGCGGCGGTGCCGCGCGGCCAGAGCCAGAGGGCGAAGCGCGCGGGCTTGGCCTCGGGCTCGGCGCGGTCGGTGACGAAGGCGAGCTGGGTCTGCGCGCGGTCCCAGGCGAGTTTCTGGTAGCGTCCGGGGCTCTGGAGGAGGGCGGTCGGCGCAGCGGTGTCGCCGGGAGTGACGGCGAAGACGCCATTGGCCGCCGGGTCCCTGGCAGAGACGGTGAAGACGAGGGTGCGGCCGTCGCGGGCGAACGAGTATTCGAGGACGTCGGGGAAGATGCGCTCGGTGCCGGTGGCGAGATCGCGGAGGACGAGGTCGGTGCCGAATTTCCGGTCCTTGGGCGGGGCCTTTTTCGGGGCGGCGGGCGCGGTGGGTGCCGCCGGGTCCTTTTTCTCGTCGGCCGGCTTTTCGGGCGCGGCTTCCTTCAGCCACGCGAGCCAGGCGCCGCCCTTGGCGGGGACCTGGAAGTCCTTCACGCCGGCGGCGCGGGTGGTCTGGCCGGTGGCCAGCTCGATGATGACGAGGCCTTCCTTGGGCATCTCGGCGGGCTTCTTTTTGGCGCGCTGGGCGGCGAGGGTGTCGGCGCGGTGGGGAAAGGTCGTGGCGATGGCGAAGCGGGCATCGCTGGTGAAGACGATGCGCGCTTCGCGCCGCGGCGCGGGGCGCTCGGGGTTTTCCTCGGAAGCCGCGGCGGGGGGCGGGGGCAGGTTGCCGATGGGGACGCGGTGCTCGCGGCCGGAGGCCAGCTCGCGGAGGATGATGTCGCCGTCGCCGTCGTAGGGCATGTAGGCGTAGCCGAGCCAGGCGCCGTCGCGGGTGAGGACCGGCGAGGTGATGGTGCGCCAGGCATCAAAGTCGGCATGGCTCAAGGGCCGCTGCGCGGCCGGAGCGGCCAGCGCCGCGAGCGGGAGGAGGAGAAAAAGGAGCGGGCGGAGCCAGCGCATGACAGTAAAGTAGCGAGGAGCGGGTTGCGGGTAGTGAGGAGTGAGTGCCTTCAAACCTGGTTTGTCATTTTGAACGAAGTGAAAAATCCATCGGCACAGCCGCCTGCCGATATCGTGATGGATGCTTCGCTGCGCTCAGCATGACAATGCGGGGAATGTCTTTTGTAGGGGCGTGGCTGGTCCACGCCCGGCACGGGCAGCACAGTCTTGCGGGCGCGCACAAGGCGCGCCCCTACATTGGCTGCAATGCCCGGAATCGGCATGGGTTTCGGATGGTTTCTGGATGTTGTCATTCTGAACGAAGCACAACCGCCTGCAGGTATCGTGATGGATGCTTCGCTGCGCTCAGCATGACAATGCGTGGAATGTCTTTTGTAGGGGCGTGGCTGGTCCACGCCCGGCACGGGCAGCATAGTCTTGCGGGCGCGCACAAGGCGCGCCCCTACATTGGCTGCAATGACTACGCTCAACATGACAATGCGGGGAATGTTCATTGGCGAGTCCCACGCAAGGCTCGCGGCTTGCTGTCCAGTCTCAGAATGACAGGTGAGGGACATGGGTTGGTTAAGAGTCTTTCCGAATAACCTATTCCCGGCAGCCTGGTTTTCTGTAGCGGCGGTCTGTGACCGCCGTCGAGCGTGGGGTGGTGATCGTTCGGCGGTCATAGACCGCCGCTACAGGACAGGCCGTTATTCGAATAGGCTCTACGGGTTGCGGTCGATGGCGTCGGTGGGTTGTTGGTAGTGGGTGCGGTAGGTCGGGCTGCCGGCGGCGAGCTGGAGGAAGACATCGAGCGGGACGACTTCCACGGCCTCGCTGAGGCGACCGAGGATGTCGGCGACTTTCTCCACGGTGTTGCTCTCGCGGACGTGCATGAGGAGGAAGTAGGGGCGCTGCGGGTTGAGCTGGATGAGTTCCTCGAGATCGGCGGCGGCCTCCTCGACGGGGCGCTCGATGGAGAGGTAATAGTCGTAGCTGAGGAGCGGCCGGCCGGCGCGGAGGTCGAAGGTGCGGGCGGAGCCGTAGCCGTTGATGAAACCGGTGGCGTCGGGGTATTGGTCGTAGTAGCGGTCCACCACCTCCTTGGGCAGGTCGGTGTTGCCGACGTGGCGGTTGCCCTCGGAGTAGTCCATGATCTCGAGGACGCGCAGGTCGAGACGCTGCATCAGGTCGCGGCCGACGGCGGTGAGGGCCGGCCACTTGTCGGCGGGAATGGCCTTGGGATACATGTAGCCCGGGCCGGAGAGGCCGCCGATGAAGTAATCGTTGGGCGACTTGTCCTCGTAGAAATACTGGAGCGCGGGCGGGTTCATCCACGCCCAGTTCATGAGGACCTGCCAGGTGTAGGGAATCTGGCCGCGGCCGGGCTTGGTCCAGGTGCCGATGCCCATGGCGTCGGTGGCGACGGCGGCGATATAGACCTTGGGCTCCGCCTGCCGGGCCGGAGCACCCGGTTTCACGGTGTGGTTGTTGGCGAACTTGAAGTCCGGGGTGAGCGGGATCTGCGAGGTGAAGGAGACGTTGGGCAGGTTGTGCAGGCCCTCCATGATGAGGCCGTGGTTCCCGACGAGGGTGGTGTGCTGGCCCTCGGTGTCCTTGGCGTAGGAATGCCAGCCGAGGACGATGCTCGGGACGTTCTGGCGACCGAGGATCTTGTTCAACAGGGCGAGCTCGTCGGGGTGCTTCGGGTTGGCGGACAGGTCGGTGAAGAAGGCGCGCTGGCGGATGCCGAAGTCGGCGATGCCCGGCTGCATCTCGGGGCCGGCGTGGCCGCCGAGGACGACGTAGTAGTCGCGCGAGCAGCGCTCGAAGTAGTGGTCGTAGGCCCACTGGTAGATCTGGGCGTCGGTCTGGCCGGTGAACTTGCCGCGGAGATCGACGACCGGCCGGAGGCCGTGCTTCGCGGCCAGCGGGAGCTGATCCCCGGTGACGATGACGAGATCTTCGACGCCGGCGATGGTGAAGGCGACGATGAGGGAGGAGCGGACGGCCTGGTCCCAGACGACGACACCCTTGGCGAATTTAGCGAAGCGGGCGAGGGCGGCGTCCGCCTTAGCCAAGCCTGCGGCGGACGAGTCGGCGCCGGCTGGCTCGATCCGTTCCCATTTTATCCCATGGCGCTTCTCGAGGAAGGTCTCGAGCGGGCGGACGATCTCCCACTGCCAGTGGGTCGGATATTCAAGGTAGAGGCGCGGCTGGTCGCGGTTGGCGAGGCCCTGGAGGGAGATAAGGAGGGCGTGGACGGGAATGTCGCCGTCCATCCGCCAGTTCTCGGACAGAGGCACGAGGGTCGCGGAGGCGGGGGCGTGCGCGACCTTCCTGGGCTCGAGGCGGGAGATGAGGGAGCCTTCCGTCGCGCAGGCGACGGAAGGAGTGAGAGTGAAAGTGAGAGAGAGGGCGGCGAGGGCCGAGACCGGCCGCAAGGAGAGGCAGGAGAGAAGCGAACGGCGCATGGATGAAGGAAGATGGGATCGTTCTCGTTCTCATACTCTTTCTCATTCTCTCATTTTGAACCAGAGGAGAACGAGAACGAGAACGATGGGCTGAGAAATTACTTGGCGCGGGTGAAGGTGTGGACGACCGGGCGGTTGCGGGTGCTGCGGAGCTCGGTGAGGGTGAGGCGGGAGCCGTTGGCGGATACCTTGTAGTCGCTGAGGATGTTGACTGCGCGCTCGCCCTGCTGGGTCGAGAGCACGAGGTCGGTGGAGAGGCGCAGGATGCGGCCGCCATCGAGCCATTCGCCGCGGACGCGCTTGGTGCGGTCGCCGCCGATGTAGGCGCCAAGGTGGCGGTTGTCGGGCCACAGGGTGACGGGGACCGTGACGGTCTTGCCGGTGGTGCCCTCCTTCGCCGAGGCTACGGCGGGTGAAATGGTCATTTCATCGGTGAATTGGCGGCGGCCGGAGGCGAACTGGCGGGCGATGGTCACGCGGTCGCCATCCACGGCGAGGGTGAAGGTGTAATCGCGCCACGGGCTCAGCTCGGTGCTGGCGGCGGCATCGAAGTGCCAAGTGCCGGCGAGGGGGCTTTCCGCAGCGAAAGCGGGCGCGGGGAAAGCCAGCAGCGTCAACGTCATTCTGAGCGCAGCGAAGAATCCAGCACGACGGACACTGGCGGTCATGGTGATGGATCCTTCGCTACGCTCAGGATGACAGGCGGGGCTGAATTGATCGGAAGACTGCGGATTGATGAAGCGGGACATGGGAAACAAACAGAGGGGAAAGAAAAGGGCGGAGGCAGGTGCCTCCGCCCTTGTAGACGTATGACCGGATGATTCCGGTGCTTAGAACTTCATGCCCAGCGTGAACATGTAGGAGCGGGGCTCGGCGAGGTTGTAGTTACCCTCGGAGTATTCCTTGTCCGTGATGTTGCTGACGTTGAGCGTGCCGGACATCTTGTAGCCGAACACCTCGAAGGGATAGCTCAGCACGGTGTCGAACACGAGGTAGTCGCCGGCGGCGAGACCGCCGCGCGCCGTCCACATATTGACGTTGTTCTGGATGTTCATCTCGCTCGAGTAGCGCGTGCCGAGGCCGATGCTGAAGCCGCGGCCATGTTCACCGATGAAGTTGTCGGTGAACGTGTATTTCTGGAACACGTTGAACCGGAACTCCGGGGTGTTGACCAGGCGGCTGCTGAACGTGATCTCGTTCTGGATGCGCGTGGCGGCCGAGGAGGTCGGCGTGAGGGCCAGGCTGGGATCAGCCAGGGTCTCGGAGCGCCAGATCCAGGAGCCGGAAACGACGGCCTGGTAGTTGCGCTTCGGGGTCCAGATGACCTCGAACTCGGCACCCTCGTTCTCTTCCTCGGCGGAAGCAGAATACCAGCGGACGATGCGGCTGAACCCGCCCTGGTTGTTCGGCAGGAGGTAGTTCAGGGGCTCGTTGAACTGGCGGAGGGTGTCATCCAGCACGCGGTTCTTGCGGTTGACGCGGAACACCGAGGCGGTGCCGACGATCTTGTTGTCGTCGAGCGCGACCTTGACGCCGAACTCCATGTTCAAGCCCTTTTCGTTCTGCACCTCGGTCAGACCGCCCTGGGAGACAAGGCGGGCGTTTTCCGTGGCGCCGCTGAGGCCGAGGAGGGTGGCGCGGGTGTTGACGGCGTTCGGGTCATAGTCGCCACCGAGGTAGGTGACGCCGGAGGGGAGGAAGGTCTGCGACACGCTGGCGTAGACGCTGATGTTCTTCACGACCTCGAAGGAGGCACCCATCATCTTGGAGCTGCCCTTGGTGGTGCGCGGGCGCGAGAAGATCGGGCTCAGGCCGTAGGTGACCCAGTCGGCCTGCGGGATGTTCTGCAGGGCGAAGTCATTGACGATGAACCACGGCGGATTGGCGGCCACGAGCTGGCCGACGGTGCTGGTCTTCTCCTCGCGATAGCCGAGGAAGGCGGTCAGGCGATCGTCGAACATGGAGCCCTGCCAGTTGACATACCATTCCTTGCGCTCCGGGCGGCTGTGGTCCACGAGACCGCGGTCAACCGGGGTGATGCGGCGGATGTCGGGGCTGATGTGAACAGCCGGGTCATACAGGGAGAAGATTTCCTGCGGGGTGAGGATCTGGCCGGTGCGGCTGCGGATGAACTGCTTGTCCATGCCCCAGCCGGTGACCGGGTGGCGGAAGGCCGCCGGGATCGGGGAGACGTAGCCCTCGTCGGGCTTGTCGTAGGCGCCGGGCAGGTAGCCGTAGAACGGGAACAGGTTGGCATGGTTGTTCGAGCCGTAGAACGAGTTGTAGGTCTCGCCATACAGGCCGCCCAAGAGGAACTTGTTGTCGATGCCGGCGAACTTGGCCTTAAACACCGCGTCGAGCTGGTGGTAGTAGGCGTCGATCTGGTAGCCCTGCGTGGCGACGCCGCCGGTGTTGAAGCGCATGCCGTCGGCATACGGGTTGGCGGCGGAGAACACGCGGTCGAAGCGCGACTGCACGGTCGTGTAGGAGTGGCGCAGATCCAGCCAGGAGGCGGCCTGGAAGTCGGTCACGACCGAGAAGGTCGCGTTCTCGTCCTTCGTAAAGGTGCCAGCCCCGTAGTAGTTGAACTTCTCGTCGAGCACGCGGTTGCCCGAGCGGTCGGTGATGTAGGCGCCGCGGGCGACCGAGGTGTAGAGCGGCAGGTATTGGTCGTTGGCGGCGTTGCGCTTGTCGGCGATCCACTGGCCCACGTTGTTGAAGATGCGGGCGCGGTAGGCGTCGGCCGTGAGACCGGTGAGGGTCAGCAGGTTGGCCGAGGGATTCTTGTAATCGTCGAGCCAGGCGGTGGGCCAGATGTAGGAGTTGTCATCCTGATTGCGGTAGCGCTGCAGCACCTCGCCCTCGAGGAAGATCTTGAGGCGGCCGCTCTTCAGCGGGTTCAGGGTGAGGCCGGCGTTGACCGAGTAGCCGTTCTGGAACTCATAGCGGGCGTTGCCGATGCCATGGTCCCAGGCGCCGACGATGCGCATGGCGGCCTTGTCCGAGAACACCTGGTTGGTGTCGAGGGTCACGCGCTCGCCACCGATGCGGCCGTCATAGCCGCTGTAGGAGTAGGTGATCGAGGTCGGGATCTTCGAGAACGTGGGCTGCTTGGTGACGTAGTTGATGACACCGCCCGGGAAGGCGTTGCCGAAGAACACGGCCGCCGGGCCCTTGATCACTTCAACGCGCTCGACGTTGTCGAGGGTGTAGGCGTTGTAGCGGAGCAGGCCGTTGCGGAGGCGCGAGTTGATCGGGAAGCCGCGCAGCGTCATGATGCCGGAGGGCGTGAAGCCGGTGGCGGGCTGGATGATACCCATGCGACCGTCACCCGCGGAGGAGCTCTGGTAGCGGAGGACGTCCTGGATGTCCTTCATGTTGGTATCCTTGATGAACTCCTCGGAGATGACCGAGATGCTCAGCGGGATCTTCTGGATCTCCATGCCGATCTTCGTGGCCGTGCTCGAGTTGGTCTTCAGGTAGCCGTAGTCCTTGTCGCTCGTCACCGTGAAGGGCGAGAGGACGAGGGTGTTCGGGTCCACCGGTTCGGCGGCCAGCGAGGGCTGGGCGGCGGCGGGGGCCTGCGCCGAGGTGGCGGCCGGGGCGGCGGCGGGAGCCTTGCCTTCCATGGCGGCCAGCTGCTTGCGCAGCGCGGCGTTTTCTTCTTGGAGGCGGCGCAGCGCGTCGGAATCAGCCGACTGCCCGGAGGCAGCGGTGACCGTCAGCATTGCAGCCAGTCCGTAGGCCAGCGCTTGTCTGGCCCGATGGGCGGGGGTATGCAGTGTTGGTTTCATGCTTATTGGTGGTTTGTTTTTCCGGACATTTGAACACGGGAACCGGGTTCAGGTGGACTGGAAAGGGGAGTTATTTGGCTGTGCCGTTGGTGGCGCCGGGAGCGACGAGGCGGGGGGAGACGGTGACGCCGATGCGGCCGACCACCTCGGGGTTCTCGATGCGCCAGAGCAGGTGGTCCACGACCTTGCGGACGAGCATCGGGAGGTTGATGTCGATCGCGGCGGGGGAGTGGTCGAGGTTGTGGTAGATGACGGGGTTGAAGTTGCCGAGGACGGCCTCGATGTCACGACCGGGTTTCTTGCCCGCCTCGCGCAGGGCGCGGAAGAAGGCGCCGCAGAAGTGGTCCACCGGGATGTAGAGGCCGGTGGCCTTGGGGGTGCACTCGAGCAGGCGCTTCACCAAGCTGTCGCTCTCGCCATGGACGGGCGCGATCTCTAGGTAGCTGACGCCGGGGTTGGAGCGGCCGAGGATGGTGTGGACGGTGAGACCCAGCTCCTGGGCGCGCTCGACGAAGGCGTTCTTGCGGCCGACGATGGCGCTGTAATCGGGGTCAGTGGAGATGACGGCGACGGCCTTGTGGCCGCGCTCCTTGAGGTAGTCGGCGGCGAGGCGGCCGTTCTCGGCGTTGTTCGGCTCGACGTAGTCGCCGGGGTAGGCCGGCGAGCGCCGGGTCATGAACCACACGTTGGGCAACTCGCCCAGCTTGGCCAGGCACTCGGGCGTCGGCTCCATGCCCTGCACGATGACGCCGTCGAGCTGCTCATTGGCGAAGTTGCGGGGCAATTCGCCCGGGTTGCTGGAGAAGAGGACGCGGAGGTCCACCCGGTAGCGCGGGTCGGTGGACTGGACCTGGAGCAACTGGTCCTGAAACCAGTTCAGGCTGGGGTTGTTGGCCTTGGCACCGACGAACCACACCCCGATGCGGCGTTGCTCCGGCAGGCGGGCCTTCGGGCCGCGCCGACGGTTGAGCGGGGCCGGGACGTAGCTGTGCTCCTGCATGACCGCGCGGATACGGGCCAGGCTGTCCGCGGCGACGAGTTGCGGCTGGTTGATGGCCCGGGAAACCGTCGCGGGGGAGACGCGCGCTTGCTGGGCAATTTCGGAAAGCAGCATGGGGTAACGCTTGTTCTGAAAATTTCAGTAATAACTAATGAAATCGCCCCGGGCCCGGTCAAGTGTTTTTCAGGAATTGTCCGTAATAAGGCTTGGCGCGGTTGGCGGCCAATAATCAGCAGTTGGTTCAAGCCGGAACCATGCAGTTGAAACTGTGGGAGCGAGCTTGCTCGCGACTCAGGTAGTCGCGAGCAAGCTCGCTCCCACAACCAAACCACTGAAAGGTGGAACGCGCTGACCTCGGCGCGGTGCGACGAAGACGATCCGAACCAGCGTCTTGGGGTCGGGAAACGGCACTCATGGAACGCCGCTACAACAAACCAACCCACTCTCGTCGTCCGCGCTCAGCCCGCCCGGCGGCGCGCGCGGGCCCAGGCGCCGAGCAGTTCGCGGCGGCAGCGGACCACATCGGGCCAGACCGGGGGATTGGTGCTGACATTGTAGCCGTGGCTCATGCCCATCTCCGGGCAGACCCAGAGTTCCCCGCCGGGCCGGGGGCCGCGCAGCCACAGGGTGAAGAGGTCCTCGACGAAGGCCAGGTAGTCGGTGAACTCCGGCGTGAGCCGGCCGCGCCCATTGGTGACCGGCACCTGGCAGTGCTGGCTGTTGAAGGGGCGCAGGTGGAACATCTGCGAGGCCTGGATCTCCCTCGGCCAGGCGAGCAGGCGCGCCGAATAATCCTTCGGCATGACGTGCTTCGAGACGGCGAAGTGCGAATGGTCCCACGTCACCGGCATGATCTCCCCGGTGGCGCGGCGGTAGCGCCGGGCGATCTCGGTGTATTTCTCCGGCGTCTCCGTGGCCGTGTCGCGGTGGACCTCGACATGCACGCCGAGGCCGAGGCGGCGCGAGAGCTTGATGAGGCGCACCGCCATGGCCGCCGCCGGGGCGGGCGGCGTGTCGTGATCCAGGAGCTGGATGTTGATGAAGTGGGCGCCGAGGGCGCGCTGATCCCTGAGGCGTTGCTCCGCGACCTTGAGATTGCCGCAGTCAAAGCCGCTCATGAGTTTCAGCCCCCGGGCATCGGCCCCGGCCTTGATCTCCGGTGTGAGATAGGCGGCGACGCCGTCGAATCCGGCGTCGCGGATGGCGTCGAGCTTGCGGCCCAGCGTCCATTCCCGGCGGGGCGAGGGGTAGCCGACCATGGACCAAGTGTGAGCACAAAGGATGAGGCGGGGAGGGGATGAAACAATTTTCATGGGATTACTGAAAATAACTGAAAACAGTTGTTGAAAAATTCGGCAAGCCCAGACCAATTTGCACGGTCTGCCGCCGGTTAGCCCGCCCCTGCTGAGCGACCGCCACGGCACCGCCCGATATGCTACCCCCGCCCTTTGTTCAGCGTGCATCATGGATCTGGTCAGCGGAAGGCACCCATGCCGTGCCGCCGCCCGGCCAGGCTTCGCCGTCGCACTATCAGGTGCGCTATTTCCGGCGCACCTTCGAGGTGGCCGACCCGGCCGGGGCGGCGCTGACCGTCCACCTGTCGGCGGACAGCCGGTATGTCTTTTATTGCAACGGCGTCTGTCTCGGCCGGGGCCCGGCCAAGGGTGACATCAACCACCACTTCTATGACAGCTACGAGCTGACCCCGCACCTGCGGCGCGGCCGGAACGTCCTGGCGGTGATCGTGCTCGACATGTCCCGGGTCGCCCACCGGCCGGCCCTGCTCGGGCCGCCGTGCTCGGTGATGACCTATACGGGCGGCTTGGTGCTGGAGGGCGGGGTGGTTGACCGGTCCGGGGTGGTGCTCACCGACCTGCAGACCGACGCCCAGTGGCGCGTCGCCGTGGACCACGGCCACCGGTTCCAGAACGAAAACACGACCTTCGAGGGCTACCTCGGCTATTTCGAACACCGGTTATCCGCGCTCGTGCCGGCCGGCTGGAATGAGGCCGGGTTTGATGACAGCGCGTGGCCGGCGGCCCTGGTGCTCTTCAAGGCGGAGCGGTTCGAGCATCGCCGCGACCCCGCCAGTCCCTACGGCCTGATGCCGCGCATGATCCCGATGCTGGAGGAGGGCGCGCCCGAGCCGTTTCCCGATGCCTACCTGGCGGGGGGCGGGGCGGTTTCCCCGGCGTGGCAGAAACTGCTGGCCGCCGGCACGCCGCTGACCCTGCCGCCGGGCGAGAAACTCGACCTCGTCCTCGACATGGGCGTGCTGACGACCGCGTTTCCGCATCTCTCGGCCGCCGGCGGGGCCGGCAGCGTCGTCCGCCTGACCTACGCCGAGGCGCTCCGCCTGCCCTGGAACACGCCCGGCGCGAAGCTGCTGGGCAAGCAGCAGTCGCTGGCGAACCTCGCCTCGCATTTCGCCGACGAGAGCACCGGCTGGACCTTCGACCGCCGCGGCAAGGTCACGGGTTGGTGCGACATCTGGGAGCCCTCGGGCCGGGCGGAGACCTTCGAGCCGCTGCACTGGCGGGCCTTTCGCTATGTCGGCCTCCAGATCACCGTCGGCCGCGAGCCGCTTACGCTGCACGCGGTGCGCCAGCGGTTCACGGCCTATCCCTACCGCGTGGCGGCGACCTTCGCCTCGTCCGACCCGGCGCTCGACAAGATCTGGTCGGTCGGCCTCCACACGATGCGCATGTGCTCGCACGAGACCTTCGAGGACTGCCCGCACTACGAGCAGATGCAGTATGCCGGCGACACGATGATCACGTCGAAGCTCGCGATGTTCACCACCGGCGACTACCGGCTGAGCCGCCAGGCGCTGTATCAGTTCGACTGGTCGCGGCTCTCGCATGGGCTGACGCAGGCGCGTTTCCCCTCGCGGCTCGTGCAGATCATCCCGACGTGGAGCATCCACTGGATCACGAACATCCGGGATTACTTCCTGTGCACGGGCGACCGCGAGACTGTGGCGGACCTGCTGCCCGGCGTGCGCGCCGTGCTCGACTGGTATCGCCGCCACGGCGATGCCGCAGGCCTGCCCGCGAAACTGCCGTTCTGGAACATCACTGACTGGTGCCCGTGGTGGCCGCGCGGCGTCGTGCCCGGCGCCGACACCGGCGCCACCTGCATACATTCCGCCCAATACATCAACGCCCTCGACGAGGCCGCGTGGCTGATCCGCCGGTTCGGCCGCCTGGCGGAGGCCGACGCGCTCGCCGCGGAGGCGGCGGACCTGCGCCGGAAGGCGCACGCGTTGTTCTGGTCCGAGAGCGAGGGGCTCTATTTCGACCGGCCGGGCGGCTCCGAGGTCAGCCAGTATGGCAACGCCTGGGCCATCGTCGCCGGCCTGGCCGGCGAGCGCGAGCGCGGCCTCATCATGCGGCGCTTCCCCAACGATGCGAAACTCGCCCCGGGCTCCTTCTTCTGGTGGCACACGGGTTTCACCGCGCTGGCGAAGAGCGGCCGCTATGACGACATGCCGCAGCATCTCGGTCCGTGGCACGAGTCCGTCGGCTACGGCCTCTCGACCTTCGTCGAGGAGAACAGCTACTGGCGCTCGCTCTGCCACGCGTGGTCGGCGCATCCGGTGCTGGAGTTCCAGCAGCGCATCCTCGGCGTCACGCCCGCCGAGCCGGGTTTCGCGCGCATCACCATCGCCCCGCACCGCTGCGGGCTCACGCACGCGCGGGGCAGCGTCTGCACGCCGCGCGGCCTGGTCGAGGTCGCCTGGCGCGTCGAGGGTGGCAAGTTCACCCTCGAGGCCGCCGTGCCGGCGGACACGCCCGTCGAGGTGCGGTTGCCGGACGGCAGCACGCGCGAATTCCCCGGCGGCCGGGCCGCCTTCACCGTTTCGCTTTCATGAGTGCCGAATTGAAACTGGTCATGGACGGCGACCGCGCGGCGGAGATCCACCGCGCGGGCGGCGGGCTGCTGCTGCGTTATGTTTACCGGCCGGACACGGCGGTGGACGAGGCGCAGCGGCCCTACGCGCATCCGGTCAACACCCTCGCGGGTGAACTGCTCACGAATTTCCGCCCCAACGACCATCGCTGGCACCACGGGCTCAGCTTCACCATCAACTGCCTGTCGGGGTATAATTTCTGGGGTGGCGGCACGTATCGCCAGGCCGACGGCTACCAGATGCGCGCCGACCACGGCACGCAGCAGCACACCGGCTGGGTGGAGCAGGGGGCCAACTACCTGGCGCACACGCTCGACTGGCGCGTCGGCGCGGCCGGCGAGCGGCTGCTGCAGGAGCAGCGCCGGTTGAGCTTTGCCGTGTCCTCACCCTCGGCCTGGTCGCTGCGC
Source organism: Opitutaceae bacterium (assembly GCA_016795565.1). Lineage (GTDB taxonomy): Bacteria > Verrucomicrobiota > Verrucomicrobiia > Opitutales > Opitutaceae > Lacunisphaera. The sequence continues at coordinate 74,268 of JAEUGW010000051.1, forward strand.
TGGACGGCTGCGCTGACCAACGTCTCCGGCCGCACGCTCGAGCTCGGCCAGTATCATTCCACGCACGGTCTGGCCGGCTCGCACTATGGCGGCCTGCAGTTCCGCGGCGCGCGAGACCTCCTCGACGACCACTACGATGACAGCATCGGCATCTTCGCCGAGGGCGGGCTCAGCGGCGAGGCGGCCGTGCATGGCGCGCCGGCCCGCTGGATGGAGTGGCGCGGCCAGAAGGACACGTCGCTGCGGCGCGTCACGGTGCGCTTCGCGACCCACCCCGGGCCCTGCCACAGCTTCGTGCGGCGGAACAATCCCCTCGCGGCGCTGCCTTTCCAGTATGACCGCGACTTGTCGCTGCCCCCCGGCGGCGTGCTGAACATCGATCACACCCTCACCTTCACCGACGCTTGAGCCTCGACCGAAAAACCTTCTTGCGCCGCCTCGGCGCCGGGGCCGCGGGCCTGGCGGCCGCCGGCACGGTGCGCGGCATCGCCGTCGCCCCGCTGGCTCCGCCGGTGTTTGATCCGGCGCGGCCGGAGCTGTTCTGGGAAGGCGTGCGGGCGCTCTTTCCCCTCTTCGACGACCCGGTGTATCTGAACACCGGCGGACTCGGGCCGGCCTCGCAGCTGGTGCTGAACAAGGTGACCGCGGTGTCCGCGCGCCTGCAGCAGCATTCCGAGACCGGGCACGATCTGCTGGCCCCGGCGCGCGAGACCATGGCGGCCTTTCTGGGGGCGCGGCCCGACGAGCTCTGCTTCACGCGCAACACCACCGAGGGCAACTCCATCATCGCCGCCGGGCTCGCGCTGGCCGCCGGCGACGAGGTGATCTTCGAGAGCCACGCCCATCCCGGCGGCTCCTTCCCGTGGCTGAACCAGGCCAGGCAGCGCGGCGTGGTGGTAAAGTTGTTCGAGCCGGACCACGCCTCGGCCGAGGGCAACCTCGCCCGCATCCGTGATCTGATCTCGCCGCGCACGAAGGTCATCCAGGTCAGCCATGTCACCTGCACCGACGGTCTCGTGTTCCCCGTGGCGGCGATTGCGGAGCTGGCGCGGGCGCGCGGCATCTGGTTCCACATTGATGGCGCGCAGTCGGCCGGCATGTTCCCGGTGGATCTCGCGGCGATCGGCTGCGACTCGTATGCCTTCAGCGGCCACAAGTGGCTGGGCGGACCGCATGAGACCGGCGGGCTCTTCATCCGGCGCGACCGACTCGAGGCCGTGGCCCCCACCGGCATCGGCGCCTACTCGGGCGAGCTGCCGCACCTGCCGGGCGAGATCAAGTATTTCGGCGCCGCCTCGCGCCACGAGTATGGCACGCGCAGCGCCGGGCTCGTCGCCGGGCTGGCCGAGGCCGTCCGGTTGCAGGAGCTCCTCGGGCGCGACCGCATCGCCGCGCACGGCCGCGAACTGGCGGTGATGGTGCACGACGGTCTGGCCGGGGTGGACGGCATCGCGGTGCTCACGCCGCAACCGGCGGAGCTCCGCGCCTCGATGACGACCTTTCGCCATGCCCGCGCCGAGGCGGCCAAACTGTTCGGCTATCTCTGGAAGGAGCACGGCTTGCGCTGCCGCCCGGTGACCGAGCAGGGGCTCAACGCCGTGCGCGTCTCCTTCCACGTCTTCAACTCCCGGGCCGAGGCGGCGCGCGTCATCGCCGCCGTTCGCGCCGCCGCGCGCGACCTCTGACCATGCGCTGCTCAGCGTTCCATTTGCACTTCCGCGACCAGCTCGATCTCCACGGGCGCGCCGGCGGGCAGCGAGTTCACGCCGACCGAGGCGCGTGCGTGCCGGCCCGCCTCGCCAAACACCGCGACCAGCAGGTCGGAGGCGCCGTTCACGACCTTGGGCTGAGCGGTGAAATCGTCGGTGCAGTTGACGAAGCCGCCGACGCGCACGATGCGCTTCACCTTCGCCAGGTCGCCGATTTCCGCCCGCAGCGCCGCCAGCAGCTGCAGGGCGCAGGTCCGGGCGGCCTCCGCCGCCTGCGCCTCGGTCAGGTCGCGGCCGACCTTGCCCGCCAGGAATTTTCCGTCGGCGCCGCGCGCGATTTGGCCGGCGAGGAACACCAGGTTTCCGCTGCGCACGGCGGGCACGTAGTTGGCGATGACCGGCGACACGGGCGGCAGCGTGAGGCCGAGGGCCGCGAGGTTCGCCTCGGGCGTGGCCGCCGCAGCGGCGTGGAAGGTGCAGGCGAGCAGCACGGCGCGAAGCAGGTATTTCATGCGCCGACTGCACACCGTCAGCCGGTGGCGGGCAACGCCGAAACCAACCCTTTATCATGAGACCACCCCGAATCCTCCCCCTCCTGCGCGTCGGCGCACTGGCCGGCCTGCTGGGCCTGCTGACCGCCGCCACCGCCGCCACCCACGACCTCTACCTCTGCGCCGCCTTCAACAACGGCAGCCGCGTCATGGGTTCGAACGACGGCTCCTCCAACGGCCTGTTCAAGCGCACGGCGGACGGTTTCCGGCACGTCGGCATCAATTACCCGCTGGCCATCTCCGCGACCTTTGATCCGCGCGACGCCAAGGTCATTTACGTGGCCTGCCTGAGCGGCGTGTTGCGCACGCTCGACGGCGGCACCACCTGGCGCCTCGTCACCGGCTGGGACGAGACCGAGCCCAAGTCCATCGCCGTGGACTCCCAGGCTCCCGACCACGTCTTCACCGGCCTGCCCGACGGCATCGTGGTCTCGCGCGACCGCGGCCAGAGCTGGCAGCGCCGCGAGCGCGGCCTGCCTGAGCGCGGCAAATACACCCAGGTGGTGCGGGCCGACCGCGCGCGCGGCGGCCGGGTGCTCATCGGCTGCGAGAGCGGCATCTACCTCACGGAGAACGGCGCGGACTCCTGGCGACGCGTGCTCGCCACGAAGGAAACGGTGAATGACATCCAGCAGTCGCCGCACGATCCCCGGCGCTGGATCGCCGTCACCCAGAGTGCCGGCGCGCTCGAGTCGCGCGATGGCGGTGCCACCTGGAAAATTATCCCGGGCCTGCCCGCTGACAAGGCCCTCTACAACGTCGCCTTCGACGCGCGCGACCCGCAGCGCCTCGCGCTCGCGAGTTGGAGCCACGGCCTGCTCGTCAGCGAGGACGGCGGCGCCACCTGGACAGCGCGCAACGCCGGCCTGCCGGGCGAGGGCATCCCGCGCGCGTGGCGCACGGCCATCGATCCCGACAATGGAGAAATCTACGCGGCGATCTTTGGCCAGGGGCTCTACACCTCGGGCGACGCCGGCCGCACCTGGCGCGCCGTTCCTGCCATGGAGGGCGCCTCGGTCCAGACCTTCACCTTCGTGCCCTCGTCCCAACCCTGAGCCGCCGCACCCATGAAACGCTTCCTTGCCCTCTCCCTGCTTTGCGGCCTCAGCGTTGGCCCGTCGTTCGCCCAGCCCGCCACCACCGGGCCGATGCCTGTCCCGCCGACGGATTTCGCCACCGACGCCCGCCGCAGCGCCTACCTCGCCCGCGCCAACGAGGTGCTCCAGTGGTATGTTGACTCCGTCAAGCCTGACAATCCCGCCACCTTCCAATCCGCCCAGATCGCGGCCAAGCTCGCGCGCCGCGAGGATGCCGCCGCCGTCTCGGCGCGCATTGTCGAGCTGATGAGCGTGCCGCAGAGCCAGGACATGTTCTGGATGTTCCCTTGGACGGCGGTCTCCTACCTTGGCCGCGACCAGCTCACGCCCGCCGCGAAGGCCGCGATCCGCGGCCAGTGGAAGACGTATTTCCCGATGCGCGGGGACACGGAGAACCACTGGGCGATGTATTACGCGTCGCTCTACCTGATGAGCGAGCTCTACCCGGACGACCCGGCGGACAGCTGGTTCAACGGCAAGAGCTCCGCCGAGAACCGCGCCGAGGCCAAGGCCTACCTCGTCCACTGGATGGACCTCGCCACCACGATCGGGCAGGGCGAGTTCAACCCCACGCACTACATCGGTGAATACGCCATCCCGATGCTCTACCTCGCCACCTGGGCGAAGGATCCCGAGATGAAGATCCGCGGCCACATGAAGCTCGACTGGCTGCTCGCCGACCTCGCCGAGAACACCCTCAACGGCGTCCTGCGCGGCCCCAACGCCCGCACCGACGACACCTCGGTGCTCCAGCGCTGGCTGGCGCTCTCCTCGTATTTCAGCTGGCAGTGCTTCGGCAACACGCCGCCGCCGGCGAGCTACGGCGGATTCGGCGTCTGGTTCGCCGTCGCCGCCGCCAACTACGAGGTGCCCGAGGTCATCTTCCGCCTCGCGAACGACCGGTCGGAGGACTTCCTTCAGCGCGACCTCAAGCGCAGCCGCCGCAAGTGGCGCTACAGCGACGAGCTGATGACGCCCGTTTACAAGACCAACTACATGCGCCGCGACTACGCGGTCGGCTCCTACCAGGGCGGCATGACCGACCCCATCCAGGCTCACGTCTGGGATGTCACCTGGGCCGTGCCGGACCCGCGCGGCGTGCACAACACGATGTTCTCCGTGCACCCCTACGCCTCCGCGCAGGCGATGCAGATGTATTTCACCGAGCTGCCTGACCACATGCTCGCGCTGCTATCCAGCCAGGGCAAGCCGTCCTACGACGTGCCGGACAAGATTCTCGGCTGCTCGCCCTACGAGCGGGTCTTCCAGGACCTCGACACGGTGATCGCGCTCTACGACATCCCCGCCGACGACCGTTACCCGCGCGTCAACGGCTTCTTCTCGAAGGACCTCACCGACGTGACGCCGGATGCCAGCGGCTGGATCTTCGCGCGGGGCGGCAACACCTACCTCGCCTACCGGCCCCTCGCGCCCTACCACTGGGAACACCTGCTCGGCTACAAGCAGCTGCCCTCCAAGGTCGGCTACAAATGGGAGCGCATCGACCGGGGCGAGAAGGGCGACAAGCTCCTCGTCAGCCCGCACGGGAAGAACGGCACCATCGTGCAGGCCGCCAGCGTGGGCGAGTTCAAGGACTTCGCCGCCTTCCAGGCCGCCATCCGCGCGCTGCCGCTCGAGTTCAAGCTCGCGCCCGTGCCGACCGTGAAAATGCGCACCCTGCGCGGCAAGGAAATCGCCTTCACCTACGGGCAGGCCCCGAAGGTGGACGGCAAGAAAATCGACTACGCGAAGTGGCAGCTCTTTGAGGGGCCGCACCTCAACGCCGCCAAGGGCTCGCGCAAGCTGACCATCACGCAGGGCCGGCTCGAGCGCGTGCTGGACTTCAACACCCTGACCATCACCGACCGGGTCACCCCATGAGATTGCGCTCCCTCTCCCTCGGCCTGCTGGCCGGCGCCGTCTCGCTCGCCGCTGCGCCTGCGCCGGACTTCATCATCATCGCCAACATCAACCGCAACTACGTCATCGGTTCGAAAATCGTCACGCTCAACGGCCTCTACCAACGCGACGCCGCCGGCGCGTGGCGGCACTTCGGCAGTAACGACACCTCGCTCAGCGCCGTCGCCTTCGATCCCCGCGACCACAACGTCATCTACACCGCCGCGCTCAACGGTCTTTGGCGCAGCCTCGACGGCGGCCAGTCCTGGCGCATGTGCAACGACTGGAGCCTGACCGAGGCGCGCGACGTCGCCGTCGACCCCAACGCCCCCGACACCGTTTACCTCGCCGTCACCGACGGCGTCGCCGTCTCCACCGATCGGGCGCAGACGCTCGTGCGCCGCGAAAACGGCCTTCCTGGGCGCGGCAAATACACGCAGGCCATCGAGATTGACCGCACCCGCGCGGGCCGCGTGCTCGCCGGCTGCGAGACCGGTATCTACCTCACGGAAGACGCCGCGCAACACTGGCGCCGGGTCTTCGCCGCCACGGATACGGTCAATGACCTCCAGCAATCCCCTCACGACCCGCGGGTCTGGCTCGCCGCCACGCAAAGCGCCGGGGCGCTCATCTCCCGTGACGGCGGCGTCACCTGGGCCGCCTTTCCCGGCGTGCCCGCTGAGCACGCCCTCTACAACATCACCTTCGACCCCGCCAACCCCCAGCGACTCGCCATCGGCAGTTGGGCGCACGGTGTCCTCACCTCCGAGGACAGTGGCGCGACATGGGTCGCGCGCAACGCCGGCCTCCCCGGGGCGCACCGCGTCTGGCGCGTCGGCGCCGATGCCGCGGGCCGGCTCTACGCCAGCGTCTTCGGCGAAACGCTTTATGTCTCCGACGACTTTGGCCGCACGTGGCAGCCCGACGCGCTCGCCGGCTCCCTCGTGAATCAATTCCTCCTCCTGCCCAAAGCGGCCAACTGAAACCACCCGCCGCGCCCCGCCATGAAGAGGCTCATGCTTCCCCACCTCGCCTTGCTCACCGCCGCCTGCGCTGTCGCGCAACCTTCCGTCGAGGCGCCGCCGCCCTCGCGCGCGCCCGTGCCCGATGCCGCCCTCCGCCGCGAAGCCTACCACCGTCGCGTCGATGAAGTGCTGCACTGGCGCGCCTCCGGCGCGGGTCGCCCCGACCCGGCCACCATGGACATGGCCGCCATCGCCATCAAACTCACCCTGCGGGAGGATCTCGACCTCTGCTCCGCGCGCGTGATTGAGATGATGAAGGACCCCGGCACCGGCCCGTTCTGGATGTTCCCCACCGTGTGCGTCGCCTATGTCGGCCGCGACCTGCTCACTCCCGGGGCCCGCGCGGCCATCCGCAACGCCTGGCGCACCACGCGCCAGCTTCGCGGCGACACCGAGAACCATTGGGCGATGTATTACACCTCACTCTACCTGATGGCCGAGCTCTACCCGAACGAGCCGGCCGAGACTTGGTATTCCGGCAAATCCTCCGAGGAGAACCTCGCCGAGGCGCGTGATTACCTCGTGCACTGGATCGACCTCACGACCTCGCGCGGGCAGGGCGAATACAATCCCACGCACTACATCGGCGAGTATGCCATTCCCATGCTCTTTCTCGCCACGTGGGCGAAAGATCCCACCATGAAACAGCGCGGTCACATGATGCTCGACTGGCTCTTCGCCGAACTCGCCGCCAACACGCTCGATGGCGTGCTGCGCGGCCCGGCCTCGCGCACCGACGAGGGCTCCGTCATCGAACGCTGGAACTCACTCGCATCCTATTTCAGTTGGCTGCTGTTCGGCAACACGCCGCCCATCGGCGGCTACGGCGGCTGGGGCCTCTACTTCGCGCCCCTCGCCAAAAACTACGAGCTGCCCGAGGTCATCTACCGCATCGCCACCGACCGCGGCGGCGACTTTGTCCAGCGCGACCGCGCGCGCACCCGCCGCTTCTGGCGTTACAGCGACGAACTCTCGCCCGCTGTTTACAAGACCAACTACCTGCGGCGCGATTACGCCGTCGGCTCCACGCAAGGCATCATGAACGACGCCATCCAAGGCCACGCGTGGGACGTCACGTGGGCCGAGGCCGACCCACGGGGAAAGCACGCCACGATGTTCTCCCTGCACCCGATGTCGTCCGAGCGCGCGATGCAGTCGCAATTCGTCACCTATCCCGAGCCGATGATCAAAGGTGTCACCTTCGAGGGCAAACCCTCCTACGATTCGCCCGACAAAGTCGTCGGTGTCTCGTATTACGAGCGTGTCTTCCAAGACCTCGACACCGTTATCGCCCTCTACGACCTCGCGCCCGGCGTGCGCTTCCCGCACATCAACGGCTTTTTCTCCAAAGACCTCGTCAACGTCACCGAGGACAAATCCGGCTGGATCTTCGCGCGGGGCGGCAACGCCTACCTCGCCTACCGCCCGCTCGCACCCTACCACTGGATGAAATACCTGCATCGCAACGGCGGCTGGGCCAAGGCAGCCGAGGACCTCGGCGGCCGGCTCCTCGTCAGCCCGCACCTGAAGAACGGCACCATCGTGCAGGCGGCCAGCGTGGGCGAATTCAAGGACTTCGCCGCCTTCCAGGCCGCCATCCGCGCGCTGCCGCTCGAGTTCAAGCTTGAGCCCGTGCCGATCGTGAAAATGCGCACCCTGCGCGGCAAGGAAATCGCCTTCACCTACGGCCAGGCCCCGAAGGTGGACGGCAAGACAATTGACTATGCGAAGTGGAAACTCTTCGAAGGTCCGTATCTCAACGCCGAGGTCGGCGGCCACAAATTGACCATCACGCACGGCCGGCTCGAGCGCACGCTCGACTTTAACACCCTGACCATCACCGACCGGGTGCGCGCGAACTGAGTCCCTCATGAGTTACCCCACGGCCCTTCCGCTGTCCCGCGTCCGCTTCGACCACGGCTTCCTCGCCGACCGGGCGCAGCTGGTCCGCGCCACCGTCATCCCCGGCCAGTGGGAGGCGCTCAACGACCGCATCCCCGGCGCCGAGCGCAGCGGCTGCGTGCACAACTTCCAGGTGGCTGCCGGCGAGAAGCCCGGGGAATTTCACGGCCTCTTCTGGCAGGATTCCGACCTGGCCAAGTGGATCGAGGCCGCCAGCTACCGGCTCGCCACGCATCCCGACCCCGCGCTCGACGCCGAGCTGGATCGCCTCATCGCCACCATCGCCAAGGCGCAGCGCGACGACGGCTACCTCAACACCTACTTCCAGCTCGTCGAGCCGCAGAACCGCTGGGCCAACCTGCGCGACTGCCACGAGCTGTATGTCGCGGGCCATTTCATCGAGGCGGGCGTCGCCCACTTCCAGGCCACGGGCAAACGCCCGCTGCTCGACGTGGTGAGCCGGCTCGCCGATCTCATCGGAAAAACCTTCGGTCCCGGCCCGGGACAGACGCCCGGCTACTGCGGCCACGAGGAGATCGAGCTCGCGCTCGTGAAGCTCGCCCGCGCCACCGGCGTGGAGCGCTATCGCGAGCTGGCCGCCTGGTTCATCGACCAGCGCGGGCAGTCGCCGAATTATTTTGAGGTGGAGGCCCGGCGCCGGGGCGAGACCGGCAAGCTGCCCTGGCACATGCACCACGACGGACTCGCCACGCTCCAAGCCGCGCAGCCGGTGCGCGAGCTCACCGAGCCGGTCGGCCACGCGGTGCGGATGATGTATCTGCTCTCGGCGATGCTCGATCTCGCCCTTGACCGGGGCGATGCCGCCCGGGCCGCGCACTGCCGCACGCTGTGGACCGCCATCACGACGCGGCATCTTTACGTCACCGGCGGCGTGGGCACCGAGCCCTACGGCGAGAAATTCTGCGAGCCCTTCGACCTGCCGCCCGACCGCGCCTACGCCGAGACCTGCGCCGCCATTGGCGTCGTGATGTGCGCCCGCCGGATGCTCGACCTCGAACTGCACGGCGGGCACGCCGACGTGATGGAGCGGGCGCTCTACAACAATGTGCTCGCGGGGCTCGCGCTGGACGGGCGCGCCTATTTCTACGTCAATCCGCTCGAGGTCGTGCCGCCGGTCGCCAAGCGCCGTTACGAGTGCCACCTGGTCAAGACGCAGCGCGTGCCGTGGTTTGGCTGCGCCTGCTGCCCGCCCAACGTCGCCCGGCTCTTCGCGTCGCTCGGCGCCTACGCCTACGCGCAGGTGGCGGACGGGCTGGCGGTGCATCTATATGCCGGCGGAGTGGCGCAGTTCGCGGCCGGCGCCGTGCCGGTCCGGCTGCATGTGACGACGGAGTATCCGTGGAAGGAGCGGGTGGAACTTTCCATCGAACCGGCCACGCCGGCGGAATTCACGCTGCACCTGCGCCTGCCGGGCTGGTGCCGGACGCCGCACCTGAGCGTCAATGGCAGTCCGGTCAAGGTGGAACCTGTCCACGGTTATGTTCCGCTGCGCCGCACATGGCGGACCGGCGACAAGGTCGTGCTGGATCTGCCGATGCCGGTCGAGCGCGTGCATGCCGACGTGCGGGTTGCGGCGGCCGCCGGGCTCGTCGCCCTGCAGCGCGGGCCGGTGGTCTATTGCGTGGAGGAGAAGGACAACGGCCCTCAGCTGGCCGCGCTGAGCCTGCCGCGGGAAAGCCCGCTGACGGCGCACCATGTGCCCGACCTGCTCGGCGGGTGCGTGATCCTTGAGGCGGCGGCCCGGCGCACGGAGCCGGGGGCGCAGCTTTACTCAACCGAACCCGCCCGGCAGCAGGCGGTGCGGCTCTGCGCCGTGCCGTATGCGCTGTGGGCCAACCGCGGCGAAGGCGAAATGCGTGTATGGCTTAGAGAGGCATGAAACACCTGATGCCATTCTTCCCGCCGGTAGGGCGAATCCTCCGGATGAGCCGTGGCCTGGACGCGGCTCGTCGGGGACGACTCGCCCTCCCTTTGGCATGCATCGCGCTTTTTGCGGTTTCCGGCTTCGCCGCTTCGCCCTTCGACGATTCTTCCCGCGCCGCACACGCCATGCTCACGCGGCTGTGTGATGATTTTGGCGGACGCCTGACCGGCAGCGCGGCGGATCGCGGTGCCATGGAGCAGCTCGCCGCCGAGCTGCGTGCGCTCGGCCTGGAGCCGGAGCTCGTGCCTTTCAGCATGCCCGGCTGGGAGCGCGGGGCGGACCGGGCGGAGCTGGTGGCGCCGCTGGCGCGGCCGTTGCGCGCCGTGGCGCTGGCCTACACGCAGCCGCACGCGGCCTTCGAGGCCGATGTGACGGACATCGGGGCCGGCCAGCCGGCCGATTATCCGGCGGACGTGCACGGCCGCATCCTGCTTCTGGATCCCTCGACGGTGCTCACGACGCGCGAATATACCCGACTGGCGGCGGAGCGCGGGGCGAAGGGGATTTTGTTCATCAACCGCGAGGGGGGCGGGCAGCTGCTGGCGCGGACGGGCAGCTTCGTCGGCGAGGCGCTGCCGCTGCCGGTCTATTCGCTGGCGCAGGAGGAGGGCCGCTGGCTGCAGCGCCTGCTCAAGCGCGGCCGGCCGGTGCGCGTGCGGCTGGAAACCCACTCCCACTGCCGCGATGTGGACACCGCCAACCTCGTGGTGCGGCTCAAGGGAAAATCACCGGAGCGCATCATCGTCGGGGGGCATTTCGACAGCTGGGACCTGGGGCAGGGGGCCCTCGACAACGGCCTCGGCACGGCACAGCTCTTCGCCCTGGCTCACGCCCTGCGCGGACGCGAGTTGGCGCGCACGGTCGAGCTCGTCTGGTTCAACGGCGAGGAGCAGGGCCTCTGGGGCTCGCGCCATGCCGCCGCGACCCTGGGCGACGCGCCCGTGGTCGCGATGGTCAACCTCGACATGGTCGGCGTGCCGATCGCGGTCAACGCCCTCGGCGACGAGTCGCTCGTGCCGGCGCTGGAGCGCTGGAACTCCGGCCGCGCCGTGCCGCTCCCGCTGGGTGTGCAGAACATCAACTGGTTCGGCAGCGACCACACGCCCTACCAGCTGGCCGGCGTGCGCGCCATCACCTTCAACGCACCGATCCCGCGCGAATCCGTCCGCTACTACCACGACTTGGCCGACACCATCGACAAGTTGCCGGAGCAGATCGTGGTGGACTCCACCGCCATCATCGGCGACCTCGTGCTGGCGCTGGCCGCCGATCCGGCGCTCGGCGCCTTCCGCCGCCGCCCGGCCGACACGGAAAAACTTTTCACCGCCTTCGGCCTCGAGCGCCGCATGCAGGCGATCGGCTACTGGCCGCATGAAAAACAAACCAGCCGCGAATGACGCGAATCACTCCAATGCCGGCTGCAACGCTCCATTTCGGAACCAAGGTCTGTTTGCCAACCTGGCCTGTCATCCTGAGCGGAGCGAAGGATCCATCAGGATCAACCTCGCATGGCAGCGGAGACGATGATCCAACTGGATTCTTCGCGGTGCTCAGAATGACAGGTTTCGCGAGTTGTTTCGGTTTGAATGAGAACTTCCGCCTCACTCCCGCTGATTTGCGTCAATTCGCGTAATTGGCGGGCAGTATCGCCCATCAACCCCCACCCCAACCCCGCCCCTCATGCACTTCCTCGGACTCCACTGGATCGATGGTCTGATCATCATCGCCTACATCATCGCCGTCCTCGGCATCGGCCACCGCCTGTCGCATGGCGTGCAGGGGCAGGGCGACTTCTTCCTCGGCGGCCGCTCGCTGGGCAAGTGGTTCCAGTTCTTCCTCAGCTTCGGCAGCATGGCCGATCCCGGACAGGCGACCACGACCTCCAGCTCCGTCTATCGCCAGGGCGCGGGCGGGGCTTGGCTGGCGCTCATCACGCTGTTCCTGACCCCGTATTACTGGTTCCTCAACGTCTGGTTCCGCCGCGTGCGGCTGACGACCACGGCGGAGATGTTCGAGGATCGCTTCGGCAAGCGCTTCCTCGGGTCGCTCTACGCCAGCACAACCATCATCATCATCATCGTGGGCATCGCGGGCGGCAACGTGGTGGCGCTCAAGACGCTCCAGCCGCTCATGGTCAAGGACCCCGCCGCCTACACCTCGGTCGAGGCGCAGAAGGTGGCCAATTACCACGAGTTCACCGGCCTGCGCCAGCAGCGCGCCTCCGGCACTCTCCCGGCGGCACAGGCGGAGCGCTACGACATCCTGAAGAGCTATTACGACCGCGGCGAGCTGCAGCCTTACGTGACCTACCTTCATCCGCTCACGTTCTATCTGGTGTCAACGGGGCTGGTGGCGGTCTTCGTCATGCTCGGCGGCCTCAAGGCCTCGGCCGTGGTGGACGCGGTGCAGGCGATCCTGGTGATCCTGATTTCGGTGATCATGATTCCCTTCGGGCTGGTGAAGCTCGGCGGCGCGGCCGGCCTGCACGCGAAGGTGCCGGCGGTGATGTTCAACCTTTTCGGCGGCGGCGCCATGAGCGAATACACCTGGTATTCCATCGGCTCCCTGTTGCTCGTGCAGTTCCTCGGCATTTCCAGCTCGACGGCCAACATGACCGTGGCCGGCTCGGCCAAGGATGAGTTTGCCGCGCGCATCGGCGCCGTCACCGGCGGCTTTAGCAAGCGCTTCGTCACCATCGCGTGGGCCTACTGCGGCCTCATCGGCCTGGCCTTGTTCGGCGCGGGCCTGTCCGACCCCGACCAGGTCTGGGGCCTGCTGACGAAGACGCTCCTGCCGGTCGGCCTCGTCGGCGTGATGATCATCGGCATCCTCGGCGGCAAGCTGGCCGTGCTCGGCGCCCAGTCCGTTGTCATGGCCGGCCTCGTGGTGAAGAATATCTACGAGCCGCTTTTCCCGGGGAAGTCCGAGCGACACTACATGCGGGTCGCCCGCCTGAGCGTGCCCGTGGCCCTCGCCCTCGGGGTCCTCGTCGGCCTCTACCTCAACAGCGTCATCGCCCTGCTGAAATTCGCCATCGTCTTCCTCATCATCTGGGGCGTGCCCATCACGATGATCTTCCTCTGGCGCCGGCTCACCGAGACCGCCGTGCGCGTCGAGGTCTTCGCCATGCTGTTCCTCATCTGCGTGCTGCCTTGGACGGTGCCCAACATCCCGGCGCTGGCCCGCTCCGAGGCGCTGACGCTCATGACGCACGAGCGCGTCGTCAAGGTCATGGCCGACGCCAACACGGCGGACGTCGCCGCCGGCCACGCCGCAGCGGTCGGACAGCGCTTCGAGCGCACGGTGCGCGTCGAGCCGGTGTCGGTCTTTTTCGAGGAAGGCGTCGTGCGCGTGGATCCCAATGACGTGCACTCACCCCGCACCGGCCTCGGCCTGTTCCGCGCCGAGGTCTGGCTGATCTCGCTGCTCGGGGTGGACGTGGCCGCCTTCAACTCGGCGCAATTGATGACGACCCGCTTCCTCGTGGATGCGCTGCTGCCCATCCTCATCCTGGTCGTGGTGAGCCTGCTGACCAAGCAGGCCGACCCGGTGCGCGTCGGGCGCTTCTATGTGCGCATGAAGACCCCGGTGGGGAAAACCCTGGACGACGACGCGCTGGCCGTGGAGGCCAGCTACGCCAACCCGACCCGTTACGACCACACCAAGCTCTTCCCCCGCTCCAACTGGGAGTTCACCAAATGGAACAAACAGGACGCCCTCGGCTTCATCGCCTGCGTCGCGCTCGTCGGCGTCATCCTGGTCTTCTTCAAGACGGTGCTCGTGATCGGCAGCTGAGCCCACCATGACGACCGCCGAAGCCATCGCGCTCACCCGCGCCTACACGGACCGGCACTGGGAGGAGACTTTCCGCGTGTCGCGCGACGAGACGTCGGACGAGATCGCGTTGCCCCGGCCGCACACGGTGCCCTCGACGGATCCGACGATGTGGCTGTTCTTCTATTGGGACACCTACTTCACGAACCTCGGGCTAATTCGGCAAGGCCGGGTGGCGCAGGCGCGGAACAACGCCGAGAACGTGCTCCACCTGATCGAGCGCCTCGGCTGCGTGCCCAACATCTCCGTGCGCATCGCGCACAACCGCTCGCAGATTCCGGTGGCCGCCGTGCTGTTCGACGAGCTTCACCGTCTCGCCCCCGACCGGGCTTGGCTGGAGCGCATCTACGCGGCCATCACCCGCGAATACGCCTTCTGGGCCGCGCTGCGCTCGTCGCCCACCGGGCTCGCCGCGAACAACACCCACGCCGACCCGGCCACGCTCGCGGATTTCCACGAGGTCATCCGCCACCGCCTGAAGGACATCCCCGACGAACCGGTGGCGCGCCTCGTCTATCTCCGGCACAAGATGGCGGAGTGCGAGGTGTGGGACTTCAACCCGCGCTTCGACCAGCGGTGCGCCGATTTCAACGCCGTGGACACCAATGCCGTGCTCTATCAGGTCGAGACCATCGCCGCCGGCTGGGCGGAGGAACTCGGGCGCGCCGCCGAAGCCGCGCTTTGGCGTGATCGCGCCGCACGGCGTCGGTCCCGGATGGACGCGCTCCTCTGGGACGAAGCCCGCGGCTGGTATTTCGACTATGACTGGACGCAGGGGCGGCGCGGGCCGGTCGTGTCGGCGGCGGCGTATTTCGCGCTGTGGACGGGCGCCTGCTCTGACGCCCAGGCGGCCGCGCTGGTGCGCAACCTACCGCTGCTGGAGCGCGCGCACGGCCTGCTCACCTGCGCCGAGGGCAGCAACCCCTCGGCCAACACCTACCAGTGGGACGCCCCCAATGCCTGGCCGCCGCTCCAGGCCGCGGCGATCCTCGGCCTGCGCCGCTACGGTTACCACGCCGAGGCCCGGCGCCTGGCGGGGAAATACGTGCTCACCTGCGCCCGCAACCTCGCGGCGACCGGCCAGCTCTGGGAGAAATACAACGCGCTCACCGGCGGCATTGACGTGGCCGACGAATACAAGATGCCGCCCATGCTCGGTTGGACCGCCGGCATCTGCCTGCTCGCCGCCGAAGTGCTGGAAAGCTGAGGGGAGTTTGCCCGGAAAGTGTAGGTGTCGCGGCGGGGCCTTTTTGGGGCCACAAGACACCGCCTGCCCGCCCCCCCAGAACCCGCTTTTTGCAGCCCATGAGCAACCCGCGCGGAGAGGGCCAGACCCGCAGGATATGCAGTTGCCCTCTCCGGAAATGTGTAACGTATTATATTACACATTTCCCATGCCTACCCTGCGACGCGCTGTTTACGGACCGCCTCCCCTGGCGTTTGAACTGGTGGAAGACCTGATCGAGGCTGCGGCGAAGGCTGCACGCCAAGCGGCCGCGGCCCGCGCGGCCGAGGCGCGCCGACGACATCAGCCGAATCGACCGAGGCTGACGCTGCGGCCGGGGCTGGAGACGCCTCTATGGAATGAACTTGTCCACCAGATTCGACCACACCTGAGGAAATACGGGGCCAAGGCCCAGCTGGCCCGACTGCTCGGCCTGCCCCGGCAGCGACTGCAGGACTGTCTCAAGTCTGGCTCGGCCAGTCTCGATGCCGAGCGCACGCTCCAGCTGCTCGGTTGGCTGGGTTTCTTCCAGCGCGGCGGGGGATTCGTTCCGGTCATCCTCGCCGGCCGCCCACCGAAACGGCGGAACCTGCCAGTCCTCCCCGGAAATGTGTAACGTATTATATTACACATTTCCGGGGAATGGGGAGGGGCAGGGGGATCAGTTCGTTCGGGGGAAGGTGAGATTCACCGGCTGGCCGGGTTGAAGCTCGATGACGCCGTCCTTGGCGGTGGCGGGAACGGCGAAGCCGGCGGCCGCGAGACTGGCGGTGTGGAGGAGTATCCGACCGGATTGTTCGGGCGCATCCGGAAACTTGTAACGCATTGTATTACGAGTTTCCGGGGTGATGGGATCGGCGCGGAGCGAGGCGGTCTGGCCGTCGGCGGAGACGGTGAGGGCGAGGGTGACGGTGCCGGCAGCGGTGCGGTAGCCGGTGAGGCGGTTGACCGCGCCGGCCTTGAGCCATTCGCGGGGCACCGCGCCGAGCAGGTGGAGGTCGCCGAGACGATCGTAGGCGAGCATGGCGGCGGGCAGGTGCGCCATCATGGCGGCGGCGAAGCAGTGCGGCTGGTCGCCAGCAAGCTTCAGCGGCTGGCCGACGAGCGTCTGCTCCTCGACCGAGGTGCCGACGGGTGAGAAGTGGTTGGCGCCGGCGTAGAGGATGTCGGCGGTCTTTTCCGGGCGGTTGAGGATGAGCGGCTGGAAGGCGTAGAACAGGCCCATGCCGGCCCAGTTGCCGCCGGGCAGCCAGCCCATGCTGACGGGGAGGCCTTGTTTCTCGACCGACTCGAGCAGCGCGAGCGAGCCGCGGACGAGCTCATGGTCGGAGGGCAGCCAGCCTTCGCCGTTGAGGTGGGCGTCCATGAAGGCCCATTGCGTGAGCTGCGGGATGGGGTCCTCGCCCTTGAAGCCGACGCGCACCGGCAGGTAGAGGTTGCCGTTGGCGTCCCGGCGCTGGTCGCGCTGCCGGTTCCGGTTGAACGCGGCGAGGAAGTCGTCGGCCAGCTGGCGGAATTCGCCGGCCTCCTTTGCGTGGCCGAGCTTGCTCGCGAGGCGCTCGGCGGCGCGCAGGCCGGTGATGGTGCAATAGACCGAGGAATACTCGGAGCCGATGTCGAGGATGCCGCCGTCGCTGAAGCCCGGGGGCAACATGCCGTGATAGGCGGCGTTCGGGTGCCTGAGGGTTTCCTCGCGCAGGCCGCGGATGCCGGACACACCGAGGACGATCTGAGGCCATTTTCCTTTCGCATAGCTCCAGTCGCCGGAGATCTCGGCCTCGCGCACGACGCCCCAAATGACCTCGGCGGTGGTGCGGAAGATTTTCTGCGGGTGGAGCTCGTCAATGATGCCGTTGGGCAGTTGGTGGGCGAAGAGGGCGTCGAGCGTCGAGCGCGCGGCGGCCGAGTCGCCGAGTTGCGAGGCAAGGTTCGTGACGTAAACGGCGTCGCCGGCCCAGAGGCCGCGGTAGAGCGAGAAGCTGGAATTGAACTGCGTGTGGCCGTTGATGGTCTCACGCGCCTGCCAGAGCGTGCGCAACGACGCGTCGATGAAGGCCTGGATCTTCGGGTCGGCTACGGTGATGCGATCGAAGGGAATGGCGAACGTCCCCCAGCGGCGGCGCGTCTCGGCGACGGCAGTGGCGACCGGGACCGCGCGCGCGGCGGCGACTTCGCCGGGGGCGGCCTGCCCGGAGAAGACCCAGGCGGTCACCTCGCGGGTGCCGGCGGGAAAACTGGCCTGCCAGCCCTGTTCGGTGCGGGTGAGGGCGGTATAGGCCGGGAGGGTGGCGAGGAACGGGCGGCCCTCGGAGGCGATGGTGCCGTCCGGGCCGGCGGCGAGCGGGCGCTTGGTCCGGATGAGGAGCGCGGGGGCGGTGTCGCCGGAGTAGCGCGCGTGCACGAGGTCGGTGCGCGCCGGCTGACGGCTCATTTCCAGGCCGCAGGCGATGCGGAGTTCGGCGCGGTCCTTTTCGGCGAGGGAGCCGGCGACGAGTTCCGTGCGGCTGAGCGTGGTGCCGGCCGGATAGACCGCGATGGTGGCGAGGGTGGAGTTGGGGTCCTGGCCCTGCGGGGCGAAGACGCGGAGATTGATCCAGCCGTCGTTGTTTTCGTCCCGGGCGTCGAAGAGAAACACCTGCGGCGAGTTGAGCGGGGCGTTCAGGGCGAGATCGGCGGCCTGCGTGGCCGCGCCCTCGACTTCCATGGTGGCGGTGCGCTGGAAGAGGTATTTCTTGTAGCTCTCGCAGAAGCCGAGCATGACGCGCTTGGCGGCACCGGAGGGGACGCGGAAGCGGTAGGCGACCGGACGGTTGTTGCCCCAGGCGACATTCCGGAACTCCGGCGAAACGCCTTCCGCCGGCTGGGCCCAATGCGGCACGCCGCTGATGCCGTCGAGACGCTCGTAGGCGGGGGTGCGGCCGTTGGACTCGGCCGGGGCGGCCGGAGCCAGGCTGAGGGTGGTGATTTCCACGGTCGCGCCGCCCCGGCGCAGCTGGGTGCGCATGATGGGGACGCGCGGACCATCGGCGAAGGCCTGCGCGACAAATTCAAGCGACGCGCCCTCCGCACCGAGCTCGACCACGGTCAGGCCCTGCACGTAGGGGCCGGGACCGAAATCGTAGAGCAGCGCGCCGCGCTCGTTGGCCATCGGCTTGTGCCAGTCGCCGGGGATGCCGAGCGGCTGGTGCCAGGTCGGCATGCCGTAGCGCAGGTCAACGGAGCGGTCGGCGGCGGATACGGCGCAGGTCAGGATCGCCAGCAGGAGGAACGCGCGGGGCAGCGGTTGAATCATGCGGACACAATCGGGGCGGCGCCGGTGCGGGCAAAATGAATCGGCATGAAAATTAGCGCGGGAGGTTGTGACGATGCGGGAAATCATTTTGTTGGTGTCATCATGCGCATCAAACTGCTCTGGCTCGCCTGTGGTCTCCTCCTTACTTCGCTCGCGGCGCCGGCCGCACCGGTCCAGCCCTCGGTGCTGGTCTGTGGCGGCAGCATGATGAACGGCGATCATTTCGCCGACAGCACGCTCGACGTGATGCGGCGGCACTACGCCGGCTGCAAAAAGATCGCGCTCGTGCTGCACGCGAGCCTGCCGGGCAGCCGTGACCAGATGGAGGCGCGCCTGCAAAAGGCCTTTGCGCACCTCGGCGTGCCGGCGGCGGAATCGCTGCACCGGCACGATGCGGCCGGAGCCAGGGCCCTGCTGGAGAGCGCCGACGGCATCTTCATCGGTGGGGGCGAGACCTTCGTGCTGCTGGGCGAGCTTTACCGCACCGGCCAGCTGGAGCTCATCCGCCAGCGCGTGGCGGCGGGCGTGCCCTATGGCGGCTCGAGCGCCGGGGCGAATGTCGCCGGCCTGCTCATCGGCACGACCAACGACTTCCCCACCGCAGAGATTCCGAGCCGCACCTCGCTGGGAATCTTCCCGGCGGTGATCAACCCGCATCATCCCACCCCCGCGACGAAGGCCGATTACGAGGGCCGGGCCGCGAAGATCAGAGCCTACCTGCAGTTCAATCCGGCCGAGACGGTGCTGGGGCTGGCCAACGCCTCGATCGCACGGCTGCACGCCGGGAAGGTGACGCTCGAGACGGGGCTCGGCTGGGTCTATCAAGCCGGCTCATCGCGGGCGTTGCAACCGGGGGATCAGGTGCCGGAGCTGGTGGGGCGTTGATCGTTCTCGTTCTCTCACTCGTTCTCGTTCTCAAATCCAAAGACCCGGGAGTAAGAGAACGAGTAGGAGAACGAGAATGATTTCAGAGCATCAAAGCGCCTTTCCGAAGTCGTAGGTCAGCGTCCACTCGCGGGCCTCGCCGGGGGCGAGGTCGAGGGCGAGGAAGGGTTCGAGGGACAGCGTGTTGCCGTTGGCCCAGAGGACGCACTTGAACGGGGTGAAATCGGTGGCGAAGCGCACGTGCTGGAGCCGGGGATGCGACAGGGTGGCGGCCAGCGGCTGCCCGGCGGGCAGGGTGAGGTGCTCGAGGTGGCCGCCGTGCAGGCCGATGAAGGGCCGGGGCAGCGTCAGCTCGCGGCCGTGGAGTTGGTAACCGTGGTTCGCGTCCATCCGGGTGCCCTCGGGCAGGGTCACGCGCAGCAGGCCGTCGGCCTGCAGGGCGAAAAAGGGATGCGCAAACCACTCGAGCTTGAGCGGGGTGGTGCCGCGATTGGTCAGGCGCGAATGCGAGACAATCTGCCGGCCGCGCAGATCGATGGTGCGTTCCAGCGTGTAGGCCCAGCGGCCCACGGTCTGGTCGGTGCGGAACACGGCGCGGGTGTCCTGCAGCTTGACCTGCCACTCGCAGGGCGTGGTGACGATGATGTTGCCCGCCGGGTCGCGGCCGAGCGCGCCGGAGCCGGGGGCGAGGCCGACGGCGCCGTCCCAGAGCAGCGGCGCGCCCTCGGTCGTGCTGTGGCGGAAGGATTCGGGCAGGCCCTGCCCGTTGTGCGGGAGCGGGGTGAGCTCGGGCCACTCGGGCCCGGTCAGCAGCGTGCCGATGCTGCGGTCCGACACCTGCCAGATGTAGCCGCCCCAGCAATAGCGCGGCCCGAGCCGGGCCTGTTCGGCGGCGGGATCAATGAGGGAGACGGTGAGTTCGGCGTTGGCGAGGGTCAGCATGAGAAAAACGAGACAGGATTAACCACAGATTTTACGGATTAATACGGATGGATTCCCCCTAACCGTCATTCTGAGCGAAGCGAAGAATCCAGCATGATGTAGGCCGGCGGTTGTGCTACGGGATCCTTCGCTTCGCTCAGGATGACAGGCATCAGTGTATGGATTGGTATCTGTGAGGATCCGTGCAATTCGTGGACAAGAATCCTCAACGCAGGCGGATGACGCGCAGGGTGGTGTTCACGCCGTCCACCACGAGGGCGAACTGGCCGTGCGGGCGGGCGTGGATCTCGAGGTCCTTGCCGGCGAGGTCGTAGGTGATGGGCTCGCTGCCCTCCCACACCTGGCCGTTGTCGAGCCGGAAGCGGTTGCCGCCTTCCCATTTCGCGAACCTGGCCTTCAGCGGGGGCATGTTGCGCCAGTCGCCGTCGTCAAAGAGGGGCAGGCCGAAGCGTTGCATCAGGCTGGGATTGGGCGGCGGGGTGGCGGTCGCGGCGGCGCGGGCCGTGGTCAGCTCGGACTGGAGCTGGGCGGTGGCACCGGCCTGCTGGCGGATGAGGGCGGCGTCGATGACGCCAATCTGGTCGGGCGTGAGGCGGTCGAGGCCGGCGCGCTGCCACTCGGCGGCGGAGAGGATGGCCTTGAGGCCGGGGAAGGTGGTCTGGGCGCCGGCGAGGGTGACCAGCGAGAGGAAGAGGGTGAGGAGCGGGGTTTTCATGGCGGGGAGATTAAGAAGTGTGAATGGGCCAACCAATCCGTAATTCCGTCATTCCGAGCGGAGCGAATCCAGCACGATATACGCAGGCGGTCGTGCTGATGGATTCTTCACTTCGTTCAGAATGACAAACCGGGAGCTTAGGGACGGAGGGTGTCATCGCCAGTATTTTGCGCGGCGACGAGACGGGCGAAGGCGCCGCCGCGGGCGGAGAGGGTGGCGAAGTCGCCTTCCTCGACGAGGCGGCCGCCGGCCAGCACGATGATGCGGGTGGCGTTGCGGATGGTGCTGAGGCGGTGGGCGATGGTGATGACGGTGCGGCCGGCGCAGAGGCGGTCGAGGGCTTCCTGAATCAGGCGCTCGCTCTCGTAGTCGAGGGCGGAGGTGGCCTCGTCGAGGATGAGCACGGGCGGGTTGCGGAGGAGGGCGCGGGCGATGGCGAGGCGCTGGCGCTGGCCGCCGGAGAGGGAGACGCCGCGCTCGCCGACGAGGGTGTCGTAGCCTTCGGGCAGTTTCGCGATGAACTCCTCGGCGTTGGCCTGCCGGGCGGCGTCGCGGATCTCGGCATCGGTGGCGTCGGCGCGGGCGAAGCGGAGGTTGTCGCGGATGGTGCCGGAGAGCAGCAGGCTGTCCTGGAGCACGACGGCCAGCTGGCGGCGGATCCAGCGCATGTCCCACTCGGCCTGGGGCACGCCGTCGAGGAGGATGCGGCCGGCGCCCGGCGCGTAGAGGCCGAGCAGGAGGTTGACGAGGGTGCTCTTGCCGGAGCCGGAGGGGCCGACGAAGGCGACATGCTCGCCGGGCCGGATGGCGAGGTCGATGGCGTGCAGGACGGGGCGGTCGGGGGCGGTCGGATAGGCAAACGTCACGCCGGCGAACACGAGGTCGCCGCGGAGGCGGCCGGTGCGGCGGGTGCCGCGCCATTCCTCGACGTAGGCGGAGTCGAGGAGTTCCTTGATGCTGTGGTAGCTCTCGCGGCCGATGAAGTATTGCTCGCTCAGGCTGACGAAGGCCTGGATGGGTCCGAGCACGATGGGCAGGCCGGCGACGAAGGCGAAGAGCGTGCCGTAGGAGAGGGTGCCGCGGATGGCGAGCAGGGCGCCGCCGGCCATGACGACGAGGGCGATGACCTGGATGCTGACATACCAGAAGGTGCCGAAGATGGCGTTGAGGTAGCTCTGGGCCACGCGCTCGCGGGCGAAGTCGAGGCTGCTGCGGTCGAGGTCGGCCTCGGCCTGCTTTTCCTCGCCGAAGCTGCGGACGAGGCGGAGGGCGGAGATGTATTCGCTGGCGGTGCCGGTGAGTTTTTCCTGGGCGAGGCGGGCGGCGGTGTTGCTGCTCTGGATGCGGGCGAAGAAATACCACTTGGCGAGGGCGTAGGCGGGGATGACGAGCGCGAGCACGAGGGCGAGGTGCCAGTTGAGCACGGCGAGGATCACGAAGATGCTGCCGCCGTAGAGGACATTCGGGAGGAACTGGTTGAGGATGTTGTAGAGCAGGGCCTCGACCTTCTGCGTGTCGAAGGCGTATTTGGAGAGGAGGCGGCCGGTCTTTTGCTGGTCGAGGTAGCCGAAGCTGAGGAACTGGAGCTTGAAGAAGAGGCGGGAGCGCAGCTCGACCATCATCTGCGCCATGGCCTTGGCGATCTCGTTGGCGCCCCAGACGGAGAAGACATAGTGCGCCGCGAGGAGCAGGAGGAACGCGCCGGCGAGCTCGAGGATGGCGGCGTGGTCGCGGGCGGGCACGGCGACATCGATCATGCGCTGGAACAGCCACGGGCAGGGCGCCACCGCGAGGGAGCGGAGGAGGGCGAGGCCGAGGCCGCGCCAGAGCCGCCCGCGACTGCCCCAGAGGTAGCCGGTGAGCGTGCGCGATGCCAGGGGCTCGCGGGGCATGGCGGCGGGGCTCAACCCTGGCCGTTCGGCGGCTGGCCCTTGGTGCGCTTGGGGGCGCAGTGGCCGTGCAGGGCGTTGTAGAAGGGGTCGCCGGGCTGGATGGAGCCGCGGGTGACGATCTCGCCGGTGAAGGCGGACTTGTAGATGGCGGTGAGCAGCTCGAGGGTCTGGCGCGACTCGTTGCCGGAGGTCAGCGGCCGGCGCTGGGCGTCCATGTCGGCGACCATCGCGTTGAGCTGGGTGCCGTGGGTGGCGCCGACCTCGGGCGGGAAGCTTTGCCAGACCTGCAGCAGGCCGTCGTCCTGCGCGGGCGGGACGGGGGTGAGCTTCCAGTTGTCGCGGGTGTAGCCGTAGAGGTGGGTGAGCTCGACGGTGGCCTTCTGGTAGTCGAGGCGGACGTAGGTTTCCTGGCGGGGGCTGAGGGCGCTGTTGACGATGGAGCCCATGGCGCCGTTGGCGAAGGTGACGATGGCCATGGAGACATCCTCGACCTCGATGGCGCGGTCGAGGGTGCCGGCCGCGGCGCGGACGCTGCGCCAATCCCCCATCAGGTGCAGGAAGTGATCCATGGCGTGGATGCCGAGGCCCATGGTGGGCCCGCCGAGCTCGGTTTCCCAACGGCCGCGCCACGGCACGGCGTAGTAGGCGACATCGCGATACCAGAGGGTGTTGCAGACGCCGACCAGCGGCCGCCCGAGCTGGCCGTTCTCGGCGAGGCGCTTGAGGTGGGCGGTGGAGGAACCGAAGCGCATCTGGAAAATGCAGGCGGTGTAGCGGCCGGTGCGCTGTTCGGCGGCGGAGATGAGATCAAACTCCGCGAGCGAGCCGCAGAGTGGTTTTTCGCACAGGACCCAGGCTCCGGCCTCCATGGCGGCGACGCTCATGGGCATGTGCTGGGCGGGCGGCGTGGCGATGAGGGCGATGTCCGGCTTTTCCTTGGCCAGCATGGCCGTGAAGTCGGTGTATTGGCCGGGGATGCCGTGCTTGCGGGCGAAATCGCCGACACGCTGGGCGTCGATATCGACGGCGGCGACGAGGGTGACGCGGCCTTGGGTGGCTTCGACGGCCCGGACATGGGCGTCGCCGATGGCGCCGGTGCCGACGAGGACGGCGCGGTAGGTTTTCTTGGTGGACGTCACAATTTTATGCGTGGGGAGAGGGTGGACGTGGAGAACGGGTGTAAAACTGGGGGCAACTATGCACGCTCGGCGACAGGAATCATTCTGAAAATAAATGAAAATTACGGCGGCTAGGAGATGGGTGCAGCGCGCCCGTGGGCATCTCATACCAACATCCCTTGGAGCCATCCGAATAACCTATTCCCGGCAGCCTGGTTTTCTGTAGCGGCGGTCTGTGACCGCCGTCGAGCGTGGGGTGGTGATCGTTCGGCGGTCATAGACCGCCGCTACAGGACGGGCCGTTATTCGGATAGGCTCTTAGCTTTTGGACTGTCATTGCGAGGAGCGGAGCGACGAAGCAATCCAGATGGATCGCCACGGCCCGCTTTGCGGGCCTCGCGATGACAACGTCCAGAAGCTATCCGAAAACCATGCCGACTCTGGTCATTGCAGCAAATGGAGGGGCGCGCCTTGTGCGCGCCCGAGAGACTGCGTTGCCCGTGTCGGGCGTGGACAAGCCCCGCCCCTACAAAAGACAGTTTTCGGATAGCTTCTTAACCGTCGACCACCTTTCAGGGCGGAGCGGTCAGAGCCGAGTTGATTTCGACTGCATCGTTCCGACTTAAACCACGCCGGCGAGCTTCAGGATCTTGGTGCCGGTGAGGCGCTGCTCGGGGGGCAGGGCGTGCGGGGTGCGGCCGCCGTGGATCTTGGCCAGCTCGGCGAAGCGCGCCTGCGTGGCCTTCACGAATTCGTCGGTGGGGCGGGTGTCGCCGCACAGCTTCATGATCTCGGGCAGCCAGCGGTGGCCGTAGCGCACGTGGTTCTGCTCATCGTTGCGGTCAAAGGCCAGGAGCGTGTCCGCCTCGAAGTCGCTCAGCTCGCGCACGCGGTCCATGACCAGCGCCTTGGTGGGGAAGCTGCCGGCCTCGAATTCCATCGTCATCATCGCGTAGCGCTCGTGCGGCGGCATCTGGATGAGGATGTTGTAGAGGTCGAGCGAGTGTTCGACGGTCATGAGGTCCACGCCGAGCTTGGGCAGCTGGCGGAAGCCGAACTGGCTGTGGCGCGACTCGTCCCAGAGGTGGCGGGCCATGTCGTGATGCAGGTCAAACGGGGCCTCGGGCGTGTCGTAGAAGACGGTCGCGAGATAATCGACGGCATCCAGCTCCATCATCAGCCACACATAAACCATGAGGCGGATGACGCGGGCGTCGGTTTTCGGGTCCACCAGCCACGGGCGGACGATGGGGGTCTCGTCGGGGTCGTGGCTGAAGACGCTCGAGCAGGTCGGATACTTGCCGCGGTTGCAGGTGGCGGGATGCTGGTAGGCGCGGGCCTCCGATTCCCAAGTGAAACCGGCGGGCAGGGGCAGGGCGGGGGCCTCGCCGAGGAGGCCACCTTGCGCCAGGAGGGCGCTGCCGAGATGGGCGATCCAGACCGGATCGTCGGCCGTGCCGAGGTGGGCAAGGATTTCCTGAGCGTGACGCTCCTCGTCCATGATGAATTCCTCGACCAGCTTGCGCGAGGGCCAGTCGGCGAGGTGGTGCGTGGCCTGCAGGTAGTGCCGGTAGGCGGCGAGCAGGGCGGGCTTGAGCACCCGGTAGAAGCCGGCGAGGGCCACGTAGGCGTCGGCCGGCATCACGGCCTCGTTGAAGAGCCGGCGCAGGGCGGGGCGGACGTTTTCACCGGTGCCGAAGCCGCTGAGCTCGCGGCCGCGTTCGCGGAGGAACCGGGCGTGGCTGGCGGATTCCCACACGTGCTGGCAGAGCAGGTATTTCAGCTCCGGCTCGCCGACGCGGTAGATGAGGGTGGTAGCGGTGCGGACGAACTCGCGCTCGGCCTCGAAGAGGATGCGCTGGAGGCGGGCCATGTCCTGCACGGCGGCCATGCGGCCGGTGGCGGAAGTGGCGGAGGTGGGGGCGGGGGCGGGGGCGGACTTGGAGGGGGCGACCATGGAATCGTTCTCTTTCTCTTAATCTTTCTCTCGTTGGATTAGGGGAGAACGAGAACGATTAAGTGACCGGGGAAGATAGTTAGCAGATGCGGCCGCGCTTGCCGGCCAGGGAGTGGCCGGGCGGGTTGATGCCGACCCAGCGCTCGTCGATGGGCTCGCTGGCGCGCTGGTAGCGGGCGTCGCTGGAGATGCGCAGGCGGTTGTCGCTGCGGTTGTCGAGCGAGGCGTGGACCAGGAACATGCCGAAGGTGATGAAGTCGCCGGCCTCGAACTCGGTGGTGAGCCAGCGGCCGCCGAACTTGTTGCGCACGGCCGGGGGGTTGTGCGAGAGCGTGCCGGTGAAGGCCCACTTGCCGGCCTTGGCGGCCTCGGCCTCCTTCGGCTTGTTTTCGCAGAAGGCGTCCACGTCGCGGTAAACGTAGTTCTCGAGCAGATCCATGCGCTTGTGGGAGCCCTCGAGAATCATGAGGCCGCCGAGGGTGAAGGAGATGTCGCCGTAGGGCACCCAGCAGGTCATGTGCGAGTGCGTGCCGCGGCCCATGTAGGGCAGGTCGCAGTGGGGGTTGGTGCCCTTGCCGGGCCCGATGGCGCGCAGCCAGGTGAAGTCGTAGTGGCGGATGTTCTCGCCGAAAAACTTCGTGTAGAAATCCGGGAGGCGGCCGGAATAAAGCAGGTTCTGGATCTTCGGATTGTTGTTCGTGAGCTCGGGCTTGAACACGTAGCCGGAGCCGGGCTTGCAGACGCCGTCCATGCGCGGGTGGCTCTCATCGAGCACGCCGGCCTCAGCGAGGCCGTCCACCAGGCTCTGGCGCGCCGCCAGCACCTCGTCGCGGTCGAGGCCGCCCTTGATGTAGAGGTAGCCGTCGGTGTCGAAGCGGCGGTGCAGCTCGGCGACGTCGTCCATCGCGTCGCGCGAGTCGCGCAGGAGGCCGACCTTGTCGTCGGCCATCTCAAGCGCGTGACCATACGAATACAGCTGGGGCAGGGCAGTCGTGGTGCTCATAACGGTAAGTTACACGGGTTTACCGGAGCATTAAATGGTTGAAGTGGGAGAAGTCATGTAAATTTTGGGCCGGTGCCCTCCCTGCCGAAATACCGCTCCGAACCCTGGCTGCAAAGCCCGCTGCGCACTCCGGTGGGCGAGATTGAGCTGGCCGGGCTGCTGCGCAACGTGCCGGGCATCGACCCGACGGGGATGCGGATTTTGAGACGGTTCACGCTGGTGCTGATGGTCGAGGGCAAGGGCTATTACCGGGATGCCCGCGGCACCAAGCTCGAGCTCGGGCCGGGCGACGTGGTGCTGGTCTTTCCCGAGATCGCGCACGCCTACGGGCCGCTGCCGGGCAGCGAGTGGACGCAGATCTATTTCGTGTTCGACGGGCCGCAGTTCCTGCTGTGGCGCGCACAGGGGCTGGTGGCGCCGGAGCATCCGGTGCTGCGGCTCGGCGCGGTCGATTACTGGCGGCGCCGGTTGCACGAGGTGGTCAAGAGCGAGCCGCTCCACAGCACGGGGGCGCCGCTGCGGGCGCTCGGCCGGCTGCTGCATGTGATCACCGACATGATTGCGGCCGACGCCGAGAGCTCACGGCAGGCGGGCCGCGATGCCTGGCTGGAGAAGAGCCTGCGGCTGCTGGGCGACCGCAGCCCGGCCGGCTGGCTCGCGCCGCAGGAGGTGGCGCCACTGGTCGGGCTGAACTACGAGAATTTCCGCAAGCGCTTCGTGCAGCTCACCAGCGAGTCGCCCGGCCGCTACCAGAAGCGCCGCCGGCTGGAATGGGCCTGCGCCTCCATCTACCACGGCGAGACCTCGCTCAAGCAGATCGCCGACGCGCTGGGCTTCTGCGACGTGTTCCACTTCTCCAAGGCCTTCAAGCAGGAGATCGGCTTCACGCCGTCGGACTACCGGCGGCGGGTGCGCGGGCACTGAGAATTGGCCCATTGAGCCCCGCGCAACGGGCTGACGTCGCGATGCAGGTGCAGGGCGGAGCGGCTCGCTCCGCCGCGGCGCACCGGGCCGGTGCGCCCTGTCAGATTATTATGCGAGCCTCAAAAAGCGGGAACTATGCAGTGGGCTCTTTCGCTACAGATAACCTGCGGTCTGAAAACAGGAGCCCTCCTGCATGGTCATCGAGGTTCCGTTCACCTTTCGGTGCCTGACTGTGGGAGCGAGCTGGCTCGCGACATCGCCCCAAAAGTCGCGAGCAAGCTCGCTCCCACATTTCCCCACTGCATCGTTCCGGATAGGGTGGAACCCGGCCTCAGGACGGGCTGTGCGCGAGTTGAAAGCGCGTCCGCGGGCGTTCACAAGGGGCGCCCCTACAAAAAAAGAACCGCCGGGTTGCGGCGCGCACACACCTGCGCGACGCCACCCGGCGGTTGCTGACCCAACGGACCAAACTCAGGTGGTGGCGCTGGCGGACCAGCCCTCGGGCCACACCGTGCCCGGGATCGGGCGCCAGTAGATGTCGCGGTCGATGCGCGGCTTGGCGTGACGGTATTTCTCCGTGAGCTGGATCTTGGTCTTCAGGATCTGCGTCAGGTTCTCGCCGTAGAAGAAGGTGTTTTCGGCGACGCCCGACAGCACAAGCACCTCGTGCGGCGTGGTCTCGAGGAGTTCGATGAGGCCGCGGATGTTGGCGAGCTCGAGATCAATGGCGGCCTGGAGCTTCTTCTCGCACGCGGCCTTGGTGGCGGCGTCGGACTTGGCGTCGAGGTAGCCGTAGACGTTCTCGCACCACGCGCAGACGTTGCGGAGGCTCGTGACCCAGTGCAGGTAGGCGCGCACGCGGTCGCGGAGATCGGTGAAGACCTTCGCCGGCTCGCCGGTGAGCGTCTTGATGTGGGCATCGAGGCGCGCGATGAGCGGCTTGAGCTTGGCGATGACATGGGTGTCCATGTCGGCGGCCATCTTGGCGCCGGACTCGCGAGTGATGAGGTCGAAGAGCACGTCCTTGCCGAGATCGTTTAGGCCGGGGTTGTTGTGCTGGAAGCAGCCGTGCTTCTCGTAGTAGTCGCGGTCGGCGGCGGGCACGGCCTCGATGTCCGGCACGAACGGGCGGTCCCAGGTGCGCTGCCAGCAGAAGCCGAAGGCGCAATACAGACCGACGAGCGGCTGCCAGAGCAGGGCCTCCTCGAATTCCTTCCACGCGCCGCTGAGGGTCGCAGCCTGCGCGGGGCCGACGAGTTGGGTGGCGTATTCCGTGAGGACGGTCTCGATGGGTTTCTCGGGGAAGAACTGGGCGGCGCGGATGACGACCGGGTTGGGCCAGTAGGGGGCCTTGCCGGTGTTGGTCAGGCCGCCGAGGGCGCTGATGCGGTTGAGGCCGGTGTCGCGGATGGCGCTCAGCTTCTGGTGCAGGAGGCGCGGGAAGGGCAGGCCGAGCAGCGGCTCATGGTTCATCACGCTCGAGGCGGAGTAGTGCAGGATGGGGTCCACGTTCGACGCGCGCGCGGTGGCGAGGGCGTCCTTCTCGGACTTGTCCATGCCGGTGTGGAAGAGGCTGCCGGCGACGGCCTGGTTCTCCGGATACTTCGGGTGCGAGTAGGGGACGTGGTAGCCGCGGACGTTGAGCGAGGGCGCCTCCCAGGTGACGTGGCCGCCCATCTCGGCCTTGATCTGCTCGTGCTCCACCTTGAAGGGCTCGATGCGGAGGATGACGTCGAAGTCGGGGTTGATCTCGGCGGCGGCGGTGCGGAGGTTCTTGAGGTAGCGGCCGATGCTCTGGCCGGCGGTCTGGGCGATCTTGTCGTGGTTGCGCCACTCGCGGATCATGTAGGGACCGCCGTTGCGGCCGACGTAGAGCGAGGAGGTGTGCTCGAAGCCCGCGCCCGAATCGTTCGTCCAGACGGACATGTAGCTGAGGTCCGGCACGGCGTGCATGATCTTCTGCAGGGCCTCGCGGTAGTGGCGCTGCACGATCGGGTGGTCCTGCGCCATCGTGTAGCGCGGGAGCTTGGAGCGGAAGGGATGGTCCACGCGTGCGCCGCGAAGCGACGGGTATTTGGTGAAGAAGCGCTCCGGCAGGGTGCGGGGCTCGAACATGCACACGCCCGGCTTGAGGCCGTATTTGCGGCCGAGGTCGGCCAGCTTGACGAGGTTGTTCAGGTTGGCGTCGAGATAGAGCGCGGGCCACATGCCCTTGGTCAGCGGGGTGTCCACGAAGTGGTTGAAGCCCGGCGCGTAGGAGTAGAACTGCGGGTAGTATTCAAACGGGACGAAGTCCTCGTATGGCATGTGCGCTTGCAGGCCGTTGACCTCGCAGTGCGTGAAGCCCGCCTCGGCGAGCGACGCGACATACTGCTCCTGATTAAAGTTGCGCACGCTGCGCCAGTATTGGGTGTAGCAGGCGTCCCAGTGCGGGCGGTGCCAGCCGAAGCTCGCAGGCAGGAGGAGGCCGGCGGCGAGTTTCTCGCGGGTGAAGTCGCCGGTGGCGGTGGCGAGCAGGCGGACGGCCGCGTAAAGGAAGGAGCCGTGCGTGGCGCAGATCTCGCCTGAACCGTCGTCGGCGATGCGCAGCCACATCCAGGCCTTGGTGTCCTTCGCCTTGGAGGGCAGCTTGGCCGGCAGGCCGCGCGAGGCGAGGGCGACGGTCACGCCGGAACCGGTGCCGGCGGCGACCTTCGCGCCGGTCAGCTTGGCCAGTTCGCGGGCGGCGGTGATTTCCGCGGGTTCAGCGGCCGTGGGAAAATAGACGGAAGTCAGGGACAACGAGGCGGGCGTGGAGGGCATAATGATAGGTTGGGTAAGGGAAGTCCGCTCAGCTCAAAAGAGCCGGCCCCCTCCGGCAACCGCAAAGGCACCCGTGCGCCAAGTAACACCAAACAAATCCCAGAAATTGCATCACCCCCGGCTCGGCATTCGTGGACTGACCGGAAATTTTTAGACAATACGCGACCAGCCCCGGCAGGATGCGAATTCACCAGGGCTCGTTCCGGACACAATTTTCTCCTATGCCACAGGACCTTTTGACGCTCACCGATCTGGAACCTCCGATGGGGGATCTCTTCACCAACCGCCGCCTCGACGCCGGGCGCGCGATCTGGACGCGGCCGCTGCCGGGCGAGCGGGATGTGCCCAAAAAACGCATTATCCACCAGCGCGTCGTCCGGCTCCACGGCCCGGCGCGCCTGCACCGCCTCGGGGTGAGGCGCGGAGCCGGTTACCATAAATGCGGCAGCCGGCAGGACCTCGACTGGGTCACCGGCCTGCGCGTGCTGGCCCTGCGCGGCGGGCGTTGGCGGGTGCTGTTGCAACGCGACGGCCTGAAGGCGGGCATTCCCGGCGTGGTGGACTGGTTCAACCTGCCGCGCGTCGTCACGACCGGCGTGATCATCGAGCTGCGCCGCTCGGGCATCGACGGCGGCTGGACGCCCTGGAATCTCGCCATGTCGGCCTTTGTCCTGGAGGGCGAGGTGCTCAACCCGCCGGCCTTGCGCGAGGAGCGGTTGCTGACAGCGGGGCCGATCCGCCTTGGCGGCCTGCCGACCGGCGTCCGCGCCAGTTGTCGCGACGGCGAGGTGCGCTACCGGACCAAGGATTTTGAGGTGGGCTTCGCGCTCGGGCGGCCGGGTTTCACCCATCTCGGCCTGCACATTGAGGATGCCGCCAACGCCGGCAAAAACGTGCTGGCGACGCGCGCGCCGCTTTTTCACCAGGGACCGCAGTTGCACCCGCTCGGTGCCGCACCGGTGCTGGCGCCGGTCGTCCGGTGCGCCCTCGACGGCACGGTGGAGGTGCGCGGCAACCAAGTGACCTACGACTTCACGGTCGGCGGGCAGCACTACCGGCTGGCCTGGACGGTGACCGCGCGCGGCCTGACGCTGCGCGCCGAGCGCACGGCGAAACGCGCGGCCTTCGCCTGGCACAGCGCGGCCTGGCAGATCGGCCTGCGCAACAGCGCCGCCCCGTCGCATGTGCTCGGCCGCCTGCTCGAGACCGGTGAGACCGGCGCCGTGGCGCTGCCCGCGCTGCTGACGCTGCCGGCTTTCGGCAGCTGGGAAGTCGGGTCCGCGACCGCCACGGGCTGGGCCCGGAGTGATTGTTTCCGTTCACAGGACCTGAACACCTTGGAGCTGAAGGTGGGCGAGGCCCGCACCGCCGAGGGGCTCTACCGTCTGCCCGCCGGCCGGCACCGCGCGGTCTTCACGCTGCGCCCGAAGCGGCCCGCCCCGCTGCTCCGCGACGCCGCGCCCGCCGTCGCCCGCCGCGCCCTGGCCCGCACGCAATGGACCGCGCTGACCTTCCGCACCGACACCGCCACGCTCAGCAACAACGGCGCCTCGATGCACTGCCCGATCTGCATGGACACCTGGGCGGCCGTGACCCGGCCGCAGGGCGACATCCTGCCCGGCCTGCCGGCGACGGAGTTTCTGCGACATTCGCTCGAACGCTGGCTGACCGGCGGGCCCGGCTATGCCGCGGGCCGCCTGCTGCAGGACGGTTCCTCGCACGACGCCGACGACGAATACCTCCAGACCGGCGCCTCCGCCCTGCGCGGGCTCGGCGAATACCTGCGCCACACGGCGACGCCCGCGTGGTATCGCGAATTCCGGCCCCACATCGCGCAGAAGCTGCGCGCCGCCCGCGACCGCGACCTCGACGGCGACGGCCTGATCGAGAGCATGCACCGCACCGGCGTGAGCGGCACGAAGCAGTGGAGCACCTGCTGGTTCGACGTGATCTCGTTCGGCTGGAAGGATGCCTTCGCCAACGCCATCCTCTACGGCGCGCTCAAGGAACTCGCCGCCGGCCTGCGCCGGTTCGACGAGACCGGACAGGCCCAGACGGTGGCCCAGTGGGCCGGCTGGCTGCGGGCGAACTACCGCGACACCTTCTACAACGAGGCCACCGGCTGGCTCGCCGGCTGGCGCTGCCGCGAGAACCGGCTGCACGACTACGCGTTCCTGCCCGTCAACGGCGCGGCGATCGCCGAGGGCCTGCTCTCGGTGGACGAGGGGCGCGCGATCCTGCGCCGCCTGCTCGCCGAGGCGAAGCAGGCCGGCCTGCCCGACGCTGCGCTCGGCCTGCCCGGCAACCTCCGGCACATCCCCGACCACGACCTGTCGGACATCATCCAAGGCTACCCCTTCGGCTACTACCAGAACGGCGGCCGCACCCATTCGCAGACGCGGCACTTCGTGATGGCGCTGTATCACTGCGGGTTCATGCGCGAGGGCGACGCGCTGCTCAAGCGGCTCTGCGCCGGTTTTGCCGAGGCCAAGGTCTTCGGCGGCAACCAGAGCGGCGTGGACTGGCGCTACTGGGACGACCGGCCCTGCGGCTACGAGGGCCTGCTGACGGACCAGTTCGGCGTGCTCGAGCCGCTCCTCTGGCGCTGGGGCCGCCGGCCGCCAACGCCCGCCGGTTGAGCTGGTGCCGGGCGCGTTTCCTCCCATAGCCTCTCCGCGTTTCCCCTGTTCCTCCCATGAAAAACTTTTGTCGGTGGCTCGCCCCCCTTTGCCTGCTGGCCTCGGCTCAGGCGCTCGAACGCTACGTCTCGCCGCAGGGCGACGACCGCAACCCCGGCACGCCGGCCGCGCCGTGGCGGACGCCCGAGGGCGCGCGCGACGCGGTGCGCGCCTGGCGCAAGGCCCAGCCGTCCGGCACCAGCGAGGCCGTGACCATCTGGCTGCGCGGCGGCACCTATCCGCTCGCGCGCACCTTTGAGCTGACCAAGGACGACGGCGGCACGGCCGCCGCGCCGGTGACCTATGCGGCCCAACCGGGCGAGAGCGTCCGCCTCTCCGGCGGTCGCACGATCCCGGCGCAGGCTTTCGGCCCGGTGCGCGACGCGGCGGTGGTGGCGCGCCTGCTGCCCGAGGCTCGGTCGCAGGTGCGCGTGGCCGACCTGAGGGCGCTGGGCATCACGGATTTTGGCGCGCACCGGCAGTTCGGCCACGGGCAGCCCGTGGTGCCGGCGCCGATCGAGTTGTTCTGGAACGACACCGTGCTGCCGCTGGCGCGCTATCCCAACACCGGCGGCATCCCGATGGGCGCGGTCGTCGATCCCGGCTCCATGCCGCGCACGGGCGACTACAGCAACCGGCCCGGCCGCTTCAAATACACCGACCCGCGGCACGAGCGCTGGGTGGGCGTGCCGGACGTGTGGCTGCAGGGTTACTTCAACCACGGGTTTGCCGACGACAAGATCCGCCTCGCCGCCATCGATGTCGCGCAGCGGGAGCTCACGCTCGCCGCGCCGCACATGTATGCGCTCGGGAGCGGCCAGAACTACAACCAGTATGTCGCGCTCAACCTGCTCGAGGAGCTCGACGAACCCGGCGAGTGGTATGTCGATGCCGCGGCCGGCCGGCTCTACCTGTGGCCGCCGGGCGAGGTGGCGCCGGCGCGCATCGCCGTGTCGGTGATCGAGGACGCCTTGGTCGCGCTGGATCACGTTTCCTTTGTCACGCTGCGCGGGGTGACGATCGAGCAGGGGCGCGGGCTCGGGCTCTCCATCGAGGGGGGCGCGGACAACCGCATCGTGGACTGCACGGTGCGCAACGTGGGCACGGCGGGCATCCTGCTGGGGCAGGGCGCGCGGCAGACCTTTCCCGGCATCACGGCGGATGACTACACCGGGGTGCCGGCCTCGCGGCAGATCGGGAGCATTCACTCCCAGCTCTATCAGGACACGGTGTGGGAGCGCGACGCCGGTGAGCGCCACGTGATCGAGGGCTGCGAGGTCTATAACACCGGCTCGGGCGGCATCTTCCTCGGCGGCGGCAGCAAGAAGCGCCTCGAGCGCGGCGACAACGTCGTGACCGACTGCCGCCTCCATGATTTCAGCCGCCGCAACAAGATGGGCGCGTCCGGCATCGTCGTGGACGGCTGCGGCCAGCGTGTCGTGCACAACGAGATCTACGATGCGGACCAGCACGCGATCTTCGTCCACGGCAACGACCACCTGTTCGAGTTCAACCACGTGCACCACGTCGCGCTCAATTCCAACGACGTCTCCGCCTGGTATCTCGGCCGCGACCCCAGCGACCAGGGCAATGTCGTCCGCTGGAATTTTTTCCACGACGTCGGCCGCCCCGACCGGAAGTGGATGATGGGCGTGTATTGCGACGACGCCACCGCCGGCGTGCTCATCGAGGGCAACGTGTTCTACAAGGTCGCGTCCTTCGGCACGGTTTACAGCAACGGCGGGCACGACATCGTCGTCCGGAACAACATCTTCATCGAGGGCTACGGGCCGGCCTACCAGTTGAAGTCGATGTGGTATGACTTCGGGCAGGACAGCATCCCGTATTATTTCGGCGAGAAGGGCATTTATACGAAGCGCCTGACGAAGGCCGTGAACATCAAGCAGCCGCCCTACAGCACGCGCTACCCGCTGCTGACGGACTGGCTCGACCTCCTGCCCGACGGCAAGACCTACGTCGGGATGCTGCCGCGGCGGAATGTTTTCGACGGGAACGTCATGGTGAAACACGAGGAGACCGTGCGCCTCGTCGGCAAGTTCGCGCAGACGGAGTTCGGCACAAACCTGCACACGCAGAAGGATCCCGGTTTTGTGGACGCCGCGAAGCTCAACTTCCAGCTGAAGGACGATTCGGTCGTCTACCGCGAGCTGCCCGGCTTCAAGCGCATCCCCTTCGAGCAAATCGGTCCGCGCCCGCGGTAGGCGGCGCCACCGCAAAGCGCACCCGCTGCGTTGACCTGCAGCGCGCCCGGCGGCCACGCGCACCGAAAGGTGAAATTTCAAGATATCGGGGCTTTTCGGCGGCGGAGAAGGCCGCATGGTTGCGGGCATGACACGTTCACTCAGTTCCGCCCTGCTTGTCGTCGTTGGTTTGCTTTCGGCAGTGGGAGCGCGGGCCGGGGTCAGTCCGCCCGAGGACGTGCTGGCGAAAAACTTCGAGGCCACGCCGGCCGAGACGAAGCCCTGGGTCTACTGGTATTGGCTCAGCGGCAACATCTCGCGTGAGGGCATCACGCGTGATCTGGAGGCGATGGCGCGCGCGGGCATCGGGGAGGCGTTGATCGGCAACATCCAGCTCAACGATGTGCCGGGCGGCCAGGTGAAGGCCCTGACCGACGAGTGGTGGGGCATGGTCGGGCATGCCATGCGCGAGGCCCAGCGAGTGGGTGTGGACATTGGCTTCTTCAACTGTCCCGGCTGGAGCCAGTCGGGCGGGCCGTGGATCAAGCCCGAGCACGCGATGCGCCATCTCGTTTCCACGGAGACGCGGGTGACGGGGCCGACGAAGTTCGTCGGGCGGTTGCCGGAGCCCGCCGACGTGAAATCGTTCCAGCGCGTCGCGGTCGCGGCCTTTCGCGAGCCCGATCGCCGCGCGGCCGAGCGCGAGGCGTGGCCGGCGGAGATGCGCGTGGTGTTCACCCCGGCGCAACCCGGTGCCGCACCCGAGGCCTTCGCGGTGGAAATGGGATTCGCGACCGAACGCACGGTGCGCTCGCTCGAGCTCCATCCGGGGCCGAAGGGTTTCAAGGCCGATGCGGAACTGCTGGCCGAGCAGCCCGACGGCACCCTTCGTTCCCTGCGGAGCTTCCGCTACGACCGCAGCAACCTCGACGTCAGCGTGGGGCCGATGACCCGCGCGCCGGTGGTGATCGCCTTTCCCGCAGTCCAGGCGCGGCGATTCGTCCTGCGTTTCACGCGGGGCAGTCCGCTGGATGGCACGCTGCCCTTCAGCGCCATCCGGCTCTCGCCGCTCGCGCAGCTCGAGTCGTATCCCGAGAAGCAACTGGGCAAGATGTTTCCCACGCCGCTGCCGTTGTGGGACGCCTATCTCTGGCCGCCGGCGGCCGAGCCCGATGCCGGGGCCGCCGTGCTCGCGCGCGAGCAGATCGTCGAGCTGACGCCGCTGGTCGGCGCCGATGGGACGCTGGTCTGGGAAGTGCCCGCGGGCGAGTGGACCATCCTGCAGACCGGCATGGTGCCGACGGGTGTGCAGAACGCGCCGGCCGCGCCCGAGGCGCGCGGGCTGGAGGTGGACAAGATGAACCGCCGGTTCGCGCAGGAACATTTCGACGCCTTCGTGGGCGAACTGCTGCGCCGCATCCCCCCGGACGCGCGCCGCGCCTTCAAGCGCGTGGTCGCGGACAGCTACGAGACCGGCTCGCAGAACTGGACCGACGGACTGGAGGCGAGATTCCAGGGCGTCTTCGGCTATGATCCGCGGCCATGGCTCCCGGTGTTGACCGGGCGCATCATCGGCAGCGCCGACCAGAGCGACCGCTTCCTCTGGGACCTGCGCCGGCTCGTGGCGGACGAGATCGCGACGGAGTATGTCGGCGGCCTGCGCGCGGCCTGCCGGGCGGCGGGCGTGGAGCTCTGGCTGGAGAACTACGGCCACTGGGGCTTTCCGAGCGAGTTCCTGAAATACGGCTCCGAATCGGACCGCGTGGGCGGCGAGTATTGGGTGACGGGCGACCTCGGCTCGGTCGAATGCCGGGCGGCTTCCTCGATGGCCAACACCTACGGGCGGAAATACGTCTCCGTGGAGGCCTTCACCGGCGGGCCGTTTTTCAAGAACGCCCCCCGCGACCTGAAGGCGCGCGGCGACTGGGCGCTGACCGAGGGCATCAACCACTACGTGTTGCACGTCTACATCCACCAGCCCGGCGAGCGCGCGCCCGGTGTGAACACGTGGTTCGGCACCGAGTTCAACCGGCACAACACCTGGTTCGCCGACATCGGCGCCTGGACCGGCTACCTGCGCCGCGCCAGCTGGCTGCTGCAGCAGGGGAACCGCGTGGCGGATGTCGCCTACTTCATCGGCGAGGACGCGCCCAAGATGACCGGACTGCGCGAGCCGGCGCTGCCCCCGGGGCATGACTTTGACTACATCAATGCCGATGTGATCGAGCGCTCGCTCGGGGTGAAGGACGGGCGGCTGGTGCTGCCACACGGGACGAACTACCGCGTGCTGGTGCTCCCGCCGCAGGAGACGATGCGTCCCGCGCTGCTCCGGAAGCTCAAGGAGCTGATTCTCGCCGGGGCCACCGTCCATGGCACGCCGCCCCGCCGCTCGCCAAGCCTGCAGGATTTTCCGCGCGCCGACGCCGAGGTGCGGTCCCTGGCGCGGGAAATCTGGGGCGACGCGCCGCTCGCCGTGCGCGGCGAGCGCCGCGTCGGCGCGGGCCGCGTGGTCTGGGGCGGGGGCCTCGCCGAGGTGTTGGCCGCGAACCGCGCCCCGGCGGACTTCAGCTACGAGAATCCGGAAGGCAAATTGAAGCTTCTCCACACGCACCGTTCCGCGCCGGGCGCGGAAATTTATTTCGTCACCAACCAGGGCGCGGAAGCCGTCGGCACGACCGCCACCTTTCGCGTGTCGGGCCGGCAGCCGGAGCTCTGGAATGCCGTGACGGGTGAGCGCCGCGACCTGCCGGAATGGAGCGAGGCGGATGGCCGCACGCGGCTGCCCCTCCGGCTCGCGGCCTACGAGTCGGGCTTCATCGTGTTTCGTCGCCCGGCCGCCGCAGCGGCGCCAGGCGCGAGGAATTTCCCGGCCCGGCAGGCGGTCGCCACCCTGCCGGCGGCCTGGGAGGTGAGCTTCGCCGGCCAGCCCCAACCCAGGCACTTCGCCGCGCTGGCGGATTGGACCAAGCAAGCCGAACCGGAGCTGAAATATTTCTCCGGCCGCGCCGTTTACCGCCAGCGCGTGACCCTGCCCGGCCCCAGGCCGGCGGGCCGCCTCTGGCTGGACCTGGGCGCGGTGCATGACCTTGCCGTCGTGCGCGTGAACGGCCGCGCGCTCGGCACGGTCTGGACGGCGCCCTGGGGCGTCGACGTCAGCTCCGCGTGGCAGGACGGCGAGAACCTTGTCGAGCTCGAGATCGTCACTTCCTGGAACAACCGGCTCGTCGGCGATGCCGCGCTGCCGCCGGCGCAGCGCCACACGCAGCTCTATTCCGAGACCGTGACCGCTGACGCGCCCCTTTTGCCCGCCGGTCTGCTCGGGCCCGTGACGCTGCAGGTGGAGCAATAGTGCCGCCGGCCGGCGCTGCCCCCTCGGCCCGTTTTGCTGAACTTGACGGACACAACTCCGGCCGGACCGATTCGACGCTTGATGGCCGGGCCGGAGGCCGCCCATCATGCCGCTCTTTGCCTGATCACTCATGCCGCCTGAAAATCCGCCAGTGCCAACTCCCTCCACCCCCCGGCGCAAGGTCCGCGTCGCCCTGATCGGGGTGGGCAATTGCGCCTCGGCGCTCGTGCAGGGCGTCCATTTCTATCGCCACGCCGACGAGGGCGAGGCCGTGCCGGGCCTCATGCACGTCAATCTGGGCGGCTACCACGTCGGCGACATCGAGTTCAGCGCCGCCTTCGACATCGACGCGAACAAGGTGGGCAAGGATCTCGCCGCGGCCATCGTCGCCGCGCCGAACAACACCATCCGGTTCGCCACCGTGCCGGCGACGGGTGTCACCGTGCAGCGCGGCCCCACGCTGGACGGGTTGGGGAAATACGTGGGCGAGCGGATCACCGAGGCGGCCGGTCCCGCCGCGGATGTGGTGCGGATCCTTCGGGAGACGCGCACGGATGTCGTCGTGTCCTACCTGCCCGTCGGCTCGGAGGAGGCGACGCGGTGGTATGTCGAGCAGGTGCTGGCGGCCGGCTGCGGCTTCGTGAATTGCATCCCGGTGTTCATCGCCTCGCAGTCACAGTGGCAGCAGCGTTTCAAGGAACGCAGCCTGCCCGTCATTGGCGACGATATCAAGTCCCAGGTCGGCGCGACCATCACACACCGGATGCTGGTGAACCTGTTCCGCGAGCGCGGCGTGCGCCTGGACAAAACCTACCAGCTCAACTTCGGCGGCAACACCGACTTCCTGAACATGCTGGAGCGCGAGCGCCTCGACTCGAAAAAAATCTCCAAGACCAACGCCGTGACCAGCCAGCTCGGCGCGCCGCTGCCGGCGGAGAACGTGCATGTGGGCCCGAGCGACTACGTGCCCTGGCTGGAGGATCGCAAGTGGTGCCACATCCACATGGAGGGAACGACGTTCGGCAACGTGCCGTTGAAATGCGAGGTGAAGCTCGAGGTCTGGGATTCACCCAACTCCGCCGGGGTGGTGATCGATGCCGTGCGGTGCACCAAACTCGCGCTGGACCGCGGTCTGGCCGGGCAACTCGACGCGCCTTCCAGCTATTTCATGAAGTCGCCGCCGGTCCAATGCACCGATCACGAGGCGCGGGAGCGCACGGAGGCCTTCATTCGCGGCGCCGGGCCGGCCGGTAATAGCGCGTGACGGGATCGAGCTCCGCATCCGGTCCGGTGTAGCCGTAGGTGTGCGCCAGATAGGATTCCGGCTGGGCCGGGACTTGGGTCGGCGCGCTGCAAAAGTCCACGGTGCGGGCGGGATAAAACCACTCGCGCGGGAACGGCGCCGTGTCGCCGGGGTTGGGGCTGTGGAGGATCGTGCGGAGTCGCCCGTTCTCCTCGACGAGGAAATAGATGTCCGCCTCCCAGCCGCGGTAGTTAATGTAGAGCTTGGGCCCGCCGTGCCGGTGCGAGGTGTCGTGCAAAGTGAAGCCCGGCGGCAGACGCCCGGCCGCAGCCTTCAGTTGCGCGTAGGCGCCGACCGGCGCGGCGAAATCCACGTCCCGGTCGTGCGCGAGGATTCGTTGCTCGCGCCACCAGCCGAGCAGGGTGCCGTAGCAGATCCAGTGCTCGGCCCCGCTCTCGCGCAGCCAGGCGTTGACCGTCCGGAAAAGCGTGGCGAGCGCCGCCGCGCGCGCGCGCCGGCCGGACTCACTCCATGCGGCGTCGGCATACCGCACATGGCGGACCAGCACGCGGCCTTGCCGACGGAGGTAGTCCCAATGGTGGCGGAGCGGCATGGGCGGGGTTGCGGGAAATCACACCGCCCGGCCCAGCGCGCGCAGCCGGATGATGGCCGAGAGGTTGGCGAACAACGCGATGATCGCGAGGACGGCGATCAGGACCGGGCGGCCGGAGTATCCGGCCAAGGGCAGGGCGGCGGCGACGGCCGCGC
Organism: Opitutaceae bacterium; assembly: GCA_016795565.1. Classification (GTDB taxonomy): domain Bacteria; phylum Verrucomicrobiota; class Verrucomicrobiia; order Opitutales; family Opitutaceae; genus Lacunisphaera. The sequence goes on from JAEUGW010000051.1 coordinate 115,224, forward strand.
CCCCGGTCAGCCAGACCATCCGCTCGGCGCGTTTCATCCAGCCTCGCGGCGGCGCGACCTGCAGCGCCTCCGCCTTCGCCGTGGAATAGGTGACCATGAAGCTGCCAAAGAGGGCGGCGAGCACGAGCAGTTGGAGCGCGGCGCTCTCGCGGAAAAACCACCCGAGGCCGGCGAAGCAGAAAAACTCCACGTAGCGGTCCAGCGCCGAGTCGAGGACCGCGCCGCGCCGGGAAGCGGTGCCCTGCAGGCGCGCCATGGCGCCGTCCATCCCGTCGCCGAGCCCGCTCAGCGCCAGCAGCCAGGCCGCCAGGCCGAAACGCCCGCCGGCGAGGCCGAACCCCGCCGCCAGCCCGAGCAGAAGGGAGAGCCAGGAAACCGTGTTCGCGCCCCAGCCTAGGCGCAGGGCCGCGCGCGCCAGCCCGTCGATGCCCGCATAGCCCCGGTGCATGAGGCTTTCGCCGAGAAAGGCGGTGCCGCCCTCGCGGGTGACCCGGGCATGACGCCGGCCCGGGCCCAGTCCGGCCGCGAGTAACAGCAGCAGCCCGCCGGCGGCCGGGAGCGCCAGCCCGGCCCACGCGTCGAGGGAGGTCATGGCAAGCGCGCCGCGGCGTCGCGGCGGGCCCGGCGGGCGACACGGTCGAAGCTCCAGTTGAGCACCGGGGCGAGGATGCTGTGCAGCCAGGCGAGCGCGGTGAGCTGGAAGCCCGGCGTGATCGCGAAGCGGCCTCGTTGCACGCCCGCGAGCGTCACCCGGGCCACGGCCTCCGCCGTCCAGAGGCCGCCGCCCGCCGTGAGGGCCTTGGTCTCCGCGGGCTTGGTGAGGTTTTCCTCGGCGAGTTGCGGCGTGTCGGTGTCGGGCGGGTAAACGATGGTCACGCTCACGCCGGTGTCCTGCAACTCGCCGCGCAGCGCCTCCGCGAGGCCGCGCAGCGCGAACTTGCTCGGCGCGTAAGGGGTGTAGCCGAACAGCCCGACCAGCCCGGCGCCGGAGGAGATGAGCACGACGGCGCCGCGGCCCCGCTGCCGCATGGCCGGCACGACGGCCTTGAGCGGGTAGAGCGTGCCGAAATAGTTCACCGCCATCGTGCGCTCGAAGACGGCCACGGGGATCTCCGCGAAATGGCCGGGGCGGGCGACGCCGGCCGAGGTGATGAGGACATCCACCGGGCCGTGGATTTTCTCCGCCGCCTGCAGCGCGCCCAGGATCTCCGCCTCGACGGCCACATCGGCGGAGGCGGTCACGACCTCGGCCCCGCCCGGGACGGCCGCGCGGATGGCGGCGCGGGCGGCGGCGAGCCTGGCGGGATCGCGGGCGACCAGGCTCACGCGCGCTCCGGCGGCGGCGGCTTGCCGGCCGAGTTCCAGGCCGATGCCGCTGGAGCCGCCGGTGATGAACACGTGTTGATCGCGCAATGTCATGGGAAGGTGGGCCGACGCGGCCGGGGTGCGGCCAAACGTGGCACAAACCGGAGGGCAGCGTCAACTGGCGGCATGCGGCGGGGCGGCGAGAAATCGCTTGCTGTGCCCGGCCTTCGGGCCGGTTATTGGTGGCAATATTCATGCATGAGGCGGTCGCAATAATCGGCATGGGAGCGCGCTTTCCGGGCGCAGCCGATGCGCTGGCTTTCCGGCGGATGGTCCTGGCCGGGCAGGTGCATACCCGGCCCGTGCCCGGCCAGCGCTGGGACCACGCGCAGGTGCACAGCCCGAATCGCCGCCTGCCCAACCGCACACCCGCACAGGCCGGGGCGTTCATGGATGACATCGACCGGTTTGCGCCGGAATATTTCGGCATCTCGCCCAAGCGGGCCAAGGTGATGGATCCGCAGCAGCGGCTGATGCTGGAAATCTCCCGGCAGGCCCTGGAGGATGCCGGCTACGCGAGCCGCCGGCTCGCCGCCGGCCGGGTGGGCGTCTATGTGGGGGCCAGCACCTCGGACCACCGGATGCTGGTGGCGGGGGCGGTGAACATTCCCCTCGACGCGCAGGGCCGCAGCGGGAGCGCGCCCATGCTCACCCCGGAGGAGCTCGGCGCCCTGACGGCGGCGCTGCCGCCGATCCACGCCTACTCGATTGTCGGCCAGCAGCTCAACATGATCGCGGCCAACGTGAGCCAGGCCTTTGACTTCACGGGCCCGGCCTTCGCGCTCGACACGGCCTGCAGCTCGGCCCTCGCCGCCCTGCACGAGGCGGTGCTGCACCTGCGCGCCGGCACGGTGGACGCGGCGCTGGTGGGCGGGGTCTATGTGCAGCTCGACCCGATCATGATGGTGTGCTTCAGCCGCATCGGCGCGCTGTCGTTCAGCGACCAGTGCCGGCCGTTCCAGGCCGGCGCGGATGGATTCGTCCTCGGCGAGGGCGTCGGCGCGGTCGTGCTCAAGCGGCTCGGCGACGCGCAGCGCGACGGCGACCGCATCCTGGCGGTGATCCGCGGCATCGCGATGAACAACGACGGCGGCGGGGCGGGCCCGCTGACCCCGCAGGCGGAGGGGCAGAGCGCGGCGATCGCGCAAGCCTGGCAGGCGGCGGGATTGGATCCCGGCACCGTCGGCCTGCTCGAGGCGCACGCCACGGCCACCGTGGCGGGCGACCGCATCGAGCTCGAGGCGCTGACGAAGGTCTTTGCCCCGCAGGTGCGCGGCCCGGTGCCCATCACCTCCATCAAGGCCAGCATCGGCCACGGGCTCGCCTCGGCGGGCATGGCCTCGCTGCTCAAGGCCGTGCTGGCCGTGCGGGACGGGTTTATCCCGCCGCAACCCCTCGCCGGCGGGCTGCGGCCGGAGTTTGCCGACTCCGCGCGCTGGCTGCGCGTGCCGGCGCAGGCGGAGCCGTGGACGAGTGCGGCCGGGACGCCGCGGCGCGCCGGCGTGAGCGCCTTTGGTTTTGGCGGCACCAATGTGCATGTCGTGCTGGAACAGGCGCCGGACCCGGTGCCGCCCATCGCGTCCGCCGGCCCCTGGCGCTGCGAGCTCTCAGCCCCCAACCGCGAATTGCTGGCCGCCTATTGCGGGGCGGTGGAGGAGGTGCTGCGCGAGGCGCCGGCATGCGTCGCGGATGTGGCGTTCACCCTGGCGCAACGCCGGCGCGAGCCGGTGTCGATCGCGGTGCGGGCCGCGACGCGGGAGGAATTGCGCGCCGGTCTGGCGGCCGTGCAGGCGCAGCTGGGCCGCGGCGAACTCCCATCGCAACCGACCGGAGGCACGGCCACCGGCGGCCGGCTCATCACGCTGCCGCCGTCGCCCCTGGCCACGCGGCGCTTCTGGCTGATCGACGAGGGCAAGACGCGCCGCGCCGCGCTCCCGGCTCCGCTGCCGGGGGCGGCACCACCGGCCCGTCCCGTCGTCAACACCCGCAGCCTGGACCTGCTGATTGCGGCCATCGGGGAAGTCACGGCCCGGAGCGCGGACGAGGTGCGGGCGGAGCAGCGCTTTGTCCGCGACCTGGCCTTTGATTCGCTCACCACGCTGGAGCTCATCACGGCGCTCGGGCACAAGCTGCCGGGGGTCATCCCGCCGCGCGCGCTGTTCACCGCCACGCTCACGGTGGGGGAGCTGGCGGATTATCTGGAGCAGGCCGCGCCGATGGCGTCGGCGACTCCGGCGGTGCGCTGCACGCTGGCGGTGCCGGCGCAGGCCTGGCTGCAGGAACATCGCCCCGGTGGCCGCGCGCTGCTGCCGCTCGCGGCATTGGTGACGGTGGCCCTGGCGGAGCGAACCGGGCCGGTGCGGCTGGTGCGCGGCAAGGTGCTGGCGCCCTGCGAGGTGCTGGGGGATGCCGTGGCGCTGGAGCGGGTGGACGATGCGGCGGGCGGCTGGGTGGTGCGGATGGCGGGGGCCGTGATCGCGAGCGGAGCGGTGGAAGCCGGCACCGGGCCGCTGGCCGCCCTGCCAATGGAGCCGCTGGCGCGCGGCGGTCTCTCGCTGCCGCATTTCTACGAGGAGTTTGGATTTCACGGCCCGTCGCTCCGCGCCTTGGCGGAAGTGCCCGAGGTGGGGCCGGAGCAGGCGCGCGGCTGGCTCACGGGCCTGCCGGACCCGGTGAGGCTGATCGACGGGATGCTGCAGCTGGCGCTGTATTGGCTGGCGGCGAACCGCGGGCTGTCGGCGGTGGCGACCGGCTTTGCCGAGTTCCGCCAGGTGGCGCCCTGGCCGCAGGCCGGGAACCTGTTTTGCACGGCCCGGCTGACCGACGCCACGGCGGCCCGGTTGACCGGCGATTTTGACCTGCGGGATGCGCAGGGCGCGCTGGTGGTGCAATGGCGCGGCGTGGAGGCGCAGGTGCTCCGGGAAACGGCCGAGAGCAAGTCCGCAGTGACGGCCTGGCCGGAGGTGCGAGAACTGGCGGCGCGCAAGGCGGCGCTCGCCGGGGCCGGTTTCACGATGCCGTATTTCCAGGCCCACGAAGGTGTGGCGGGAGCGACCACGCGCATCGGCGGACGGGACTACATCAATTTTTCCTCCTACAACTACCTCGATCTGGCGGGCGACCCGGCGGTCAACCGGGCGGCGGCCGACGCGGTGCAACGCTACGGCACCTCGGCCTCGGCGAGCCGGGTGGCCTCGGGCGAGCGGCCGCTGCACGGGGAGCTGGAGCGTGCGCTCGCCGGATTCCTTGGCTGCGAGGACGCGCTGACGCTGGTGAGCGGGCACGCGACCAATGTCACGCTGATCAGCCATCTGTTCGGACCGGAGGACCTGGTGATCCACGACAGCCTGGCCCACGACTGCATCGTGAGCGGGGCGCGGCTGTCGGGGGCGCGCCGCCTCGTGTTTCCGCACAACGACATCGCGGCCCTCGCGCGCCTGCTCGAGGCCGAGCGGCCGAAGGCGCGGCGGGCGCTGATCGCGGTCGAGGGGGTTTACAGCATGGACGGCGATCTCGCGCCGCTCGGCGAGGTGATCGCGCTGAAGCAGCGGCACGAGGCGATGCTGCTGGTGGACGAGGCGCACTCGCTCGGCGTGCTCGGGGCGACGGGCCGCGGGGCCGGGGAACATTTTGGCGTGCCGCGGGCGGCGGTGGACCTGTGGATGGGCACGCTTTCGAAGGCGCTGGCCAGCTGCGGCGGCTATGTCGCGGGCGAGGCGGCGCTGATTGACTACCTGCGCTACACGCTGCCCGGCTTCGTTTACAGCGTGGGCCTGTCACCGGCCAACGCGGCGGCGGCGCGGGCGGCGCTGCACCGGCTGGAAACGCAGCCCGAGTTGCCGGGGCGCCTGCAGGCGCGCAGCGAATTCTTCCGCGAGCTGTGCCGTCAGCGCGGGATCGACACCGGGCTGAGCCGGCATTCGGCGGTCGTGCCCTGCCTGACGGGTTCGTCGGAGCTGGCGCTGCACCTGAGCCAGGCGCTGGGCGAGCGCGGCATCAACGTGCAGCCCATCATCCATCCGGCGGTGGAGGAGGGGAAGGCGCGCCTGCGGTTCTTCATCACGGCGGGGCACACGGAGGCGCAGTTGCGCGAGACGGCCGATGCGCTGGCCGGGATCCGGACGCAGTGGCGGGAGGCCCGCGCATGAGCGGGCCTCTGCGGATCGTGCCGGTGCGGGACCGGTCCGCGCGGGAGATTTTCCTGCGGCTCCCGGCGCGGTTCTACCGCGGGCTGCCGGCCTGGGTGCCGCCGCTCCTGGAGGATGTGCGGCCGCAGCTGGATCCGGCCAAGGGCGATTTTTTCAAGCACTCGACCGGCGAGTTCTACCTCGCCTGGCGCGGGGACGAGCCGGTGGGGCGGATCGCCGCCTTGCACAACCGGCGGCACCTCGCCGCCCATGCGGACGGCGCGGGGTTCTTCGGTTTCTTCGAGTGCGAGGACGATCCGGCCACGGCCGCCGCGCTGCTGGGCGCGGCGGAGGCCTGGCTGCGGGCGGAGGGGCTCAAGGTGGCGCGCGGGCCGGCGAATTTCAGCATCCAGGACGAGGCCGGCGTGCTGCTCGACGGCTTTGCGCATGCGCCGATGGCGGGCATGGGTTACACGCCGCCGTATTATCGCGGGCTGCTGGAGGCGGCGCATTACGGGAAGGCGAAAGACCTGCGGGTCTATCGGATTGGCCGCGGCGACTTTCAAGCCGACCAGTTTGCCCGCATGGGCGCGGTGGCGGACCGGATGGCGCAGGGGGTGACGGTGCGCCCGCTGAACATGCGCGAGCTGCCCGCCGAGGCGGAGCGCATGGCGCGCATCTTCGCGGAGGCCTGGCGCGACAACTGGGGGGCGCAGCCGATCACGCAGGCGGAATTCCTGAAGTATGCGCAAGCCTACCGTCTGTTCATCAACCCGGAACTCATTCTGTTTGCCGAGCGCGACGGGGAGCCGCTGGGCATGATGGTGGCGATCCCCGACATGAACGAGATCATCCAGCGCATCGGCGGGCGCTTGTGGCCGCTGGGCTGGTGGTCGCTGCTCACGCAGCGCAAGCGGGTGACCGGCCTGCGGCTTTTCCTGCTGGGGGTGAGGCAGCAGGCGCGGCGGCTGGGGCTGCCGGTGCTGTTCATCCGGCGCTATCATGAGCTGCTGCACCGCGCGCCGCATCTGCGGCAGATGGAATTCTCGTGGATACTGGAGGACAACCACGAGACCATCGCCCTGATCGAGCGCATCGGCGGGAAGTGCGTGCAGACCCTGCGGCTCTACGAAAAGGCCCTGTGATGACCGCCTGGGCGACGTCGTGGATGACTTGGTGGCGGGGCCTTGACTGGGGTGCGCGATGGCTGCCCGTCGCGGGGGCGGCCGCATTCTTGGCGATGCACGCCTGGCTCGGCGGACTGCGGCCGGACCACGCGCTGCTGGCCGGAGCAGTGCTGGCGGGCTACTACGCGGGGCCGCGCGTGCGGCCGGTTTTTTTGTTTTTCCTCCCGTTGGTCATCGTCGGCGCGGTCTATGACGCCCAGCGCCATTGGGCGGAGGCGGTGCGCGCGACGGTGCGGGTGGCGGAGCCGCATGCCTGGGAGTTGCGCTGGTTTGGTCTGCGGGAAGGCGGGCAGCTCGTGACGCCCGCGGCGTGGCTGCAGACGCGCACGCACGCGGCCTTGGATCTGGCCTGCGGCGCGGCTTACCTGCTTTTCATCCCGGTCTTCCTCGCCGTGGCGGGCTGGTGGCGGTTCCGGGCGAGGATCCCGGGGGCCGACCGGGTGATGTGGGCGTTGCTCGGGCTGAATCTCACGGGTTACGCGGTCTATCTCCTCTATCCGGCGGCACCGCCCTGGTATGTGGACCGCCACGGCCTGGGGCCGGCGGTGCTCACGGCGTTGCCGGAGGCAGCGGGCGCGGCCCGGTTCGACGCGCTGCTGGGCGTGGACTGGTTTGCGGGCTACTACGGGCGCAACGCCAATGTCTTCGGCGCGATGCCGTCGCTGCACGTGGGGCAGACGTTCCTCGCGGTGCTCTATGCCTGGCAGTTCCGCTCGCTGCGCGGTTTCACCACGGGGTTCTGGCTGCTGGTGTGCTTCGCCTCCGTCTATCTGAACCACCATTACGTGATCGACGGACTGGCGGGCATGGCGCTGGCGCTCGGGGTGTGGGCGGCGATCGAGGGGCCGGCGGCGCTCAGGCGCGGGTGAAGAGCATGGTGGACATCTGGTCCTCGAAGCTCTTGTGGGTTTTCACGGCGGCGAGGAAGTTTTCCTTGGAGAGCGAGTAAACGACGACGGGCTCGCGGGTGGTGACGGTGGCGTTGCGGGGCTGGTCGCGCAGGAGGGCCACCTCGCCGAAGAAGTCGCCCTCGCCGAGCTTGGCTACGGCGCGGGTGGCGCCGGCGGACTCGACGGTGATGTCGGTCGAGCCGCGGGCGATGACGTAGAACTTGTCGCCGATATCGCCGGTGCGGATGATGGTTTCGCCCGGGGCGAAGTGTTCCTCGGTCATCTTCTGCGCGATGTCGGTCAGGTCCGAGGGACTCATTTCCTTGAAGACGGGGCATTTCTTGAGGATGGCGCAGATCACCATCGTCTCCTTGATGCGGACGTCGGAGACGATGTGGCCGTCGATCATGTTCACGATGCGGTCGGCCACGCTGATGATGCGGCTGTCGTGCGTGACGATCATGACGGTGGTGCCGTGGTGGTTGGCGAGCTCGCGCAGCAGGTGCACGACGTTGGCGCCGGAGTCCTTGTCGAGGGCGGCGGTGGGCTCGTCGGCGAGGATAAGCCGGGGTTTGTTGACGAGGGCGCGGGCGATGGCGACGCGCTGGCGCTGGCCGCCGGAGAGGTTGCGGGGCTTGTAGGAGGCGCGGTCGGCCAGGCCGACGGAGGCGAGCATGGCGTCGGCGACGCGGTCGTAGTCGGCGCGGGGCGTGGCGGTGAGCTCGATGGCCATGCGGACGTTCTGCCGGGCGGTCAGGCCGTCGAGCAGGTTGTGGGCCTGGAAGATGAAGCCGAGGTTGCGCCGCATCTCCACCTGCTGGACGGGGTTGAGGCCGGCGAGCTCGGTGCCGGCGAGCTTGATGCTGCCCGACTGCACGGAACGCAGCGCGCCGATCAGGGTGAGGAGGGTGGTCTTGCCGGAGCCGGAAGGGCCGGTCATGATGACGATCTCGCCGCGGTGCACCGTGAGGTCGTTGGCGTGGAGGGCCTGCTTCTGGGCGTCGCCCTTGCCGAAGAAGTGGTTCAGGCCGGTGACTTGGATCGCGACTTCGCGGGGAGGAGGGAGGCTCATGGCGGTAAGGGTTGGGACGCGGGCCGGCTCAGAACAGCTCGGCGGGATCGGTGGTGTGGACTTTCCGGATGGCGAGGCGGCCGGCGATGAGGCACATGCCGCTGGTGAGGACAAAAATGAGGAGCAGCCGGGCCGGGGTGAGGAACATCCGGATCTGGGTGGTGCTCTCCAGCAGGTAGTAGATTCCCTGGCCGAGCACCGCGCCGGGGATGAAGCCGATGACGGCCATGAGCATCGCCTCGTGGATGACGATGCCGGAGATGAAGCGCGGCGAGTGGCCCATGGCCTTGAGGGTGGCGAACTGGGGCAGGTTGTCGTTCACCTCGTTGAAGAGAATCTGGTAGCAGATGATGACGCCGATCGCGAAGCCGACGATCAACCCCAGGCCGAAGACGATGCCGGCCGGGCTGTGCTGCGTGGTGTAGGCGACCTCCCGCTGGCGGATCTCCTCGGGCGTGAGCAGCAGGGCGGTGGGCGGCAATTTTTTGATCAGGGCGGCGCGCACGGCTGCCACATCGGCGCCGGGCTGCACGCGGATGAGGCCGAGATCCACAATTTCCGCCGGCTGGCCCGTGATCAGGTGGAAGTTGGCGGCGCTGGTCAGCAGGTGCCCTTCGTAGGCGAAGTTGGGGCCGAGCTCGAAGAGGCCGACCACCGTGACGCCCAGCGCCCCGAGGGTGGTGGCGGTGCCGACGGTGACGTCGCCGAGTTCATGCCGCGAGAGGCGGTCGTAGATGACGGTGCCGGGCAGCTGCAGGTCGGCGCGGTGGGCGGCGACCACGGCGGGGGCGAACATCGGGTCGGCGGGGTCAATCCCGAGGATATACACGCGGTTGCGCGAGCCGTCCTGGGGATTCCACCAGTAGTCGGCGCCGGTGTAGAGTGGCACGGTGGCGGCTACGCCCGGCGCGTCGCGGGCGAGGAGGATCCAGGCCAGGGGGAACTCCTCGCCGGTCTTGAGGTGGTTCTTCTCGCGGTGCGAGAGAATGAGGTCGCAGGCGAAGTGCGGCGGCAGGTTGGCGGCGCTGTCGTTGGAGCCGTTGAAGAAGCCGAGCTCCATGAACATGATCACGACGGAGAAGGCGACGGCGAGGCCGGACAGGACAAAGCGCGACGGCTTGTCGATCAGCATGCGCCAGGCGATGGGAAGGGGGCGGAACAGGCGCATCGGTCAGAAGAGGTCGGCCGGGTCGGCGCGCTTGATCTTGCCCAGGGCGAAGACCGCCGCGATGGCGCACATCCCGAGGGAGAGGCAGAAGACGAAGACCGCGCGCGACCAGTCCATGTAAACGGGGAAGGAGGACAGGGCGCGCAGCAGGCGGTAAAGTCCGATGGAGAGCAGGAGCGAGGGGAAGTAGCCAAGGAAGGAATAGATCAGGCCCTGCTTGATGCCGATGCCGTAGATGTAGCGCTCGGTGTAGCCCATGGCCTTGAGGGTGGCGAATTCCCGCAGCCGGTTGGTGATTTCGCTCGCCAGGATCTGGTAGAGGATCACCGCGCCGACGACGAAGGCGACGAACATGCCGACCTGGAACATGATGCCGACGGGCTTCACGTTCACGAAATAGTTTTCCTCGCGATCAATCAGCTCCTGCCGGGTCAGGATCAGGACGTCGCCCGGCAGGGCGGCGCGCAGGGCGGCCGCGACCGCCGCAGGGTCGGTGCCGGGGGCGAGCTGCACGAGGCCGAATTCCACGCGGTCGAGGCGCGGGATGCGGTAGAGGCGCAGGTAGGTGTCGTGGCTGACGATGGCGCTGCCGTCGGCGAGCAGCCCCATGCCGAGGGCGTAGTCGCCCTGGATGGAGAGCTCCTGCCCGTTGATGACGGCGGTGCCGCCGACCGCCCAGGGACCGTAGCTGGAGCGCGAGAGCCGGTCCACCAGCACGGTCTGCCGGGTCTGCAGCCGGGCGGCGGCGGTGTTGAGGGCTTCGTCGCGGAAAAAATTTGCGCCGGGGGCCAGGCCGAAGACGAAGCAGCTGGTGGAGCCGCCGCTCGTGCGGTTGCTCCAGCGGCCGCCGTCGAGCCGCAGCCCGTGGACGGCGGCGACCCCGGGGATGTTGCGCGCCTGCAGGATGCGGTAGATGTCGATCGTCTCGCTGCGCGTGAGCATGAGGTAGCCCCGCGAGACGATCATGAGGTCGAAGCGCAGCTCGCGGTAGGCGAGCGAGGCGTTGAGCTTCGCGGCGCCGAGGAAACCCGCCTGCATGAAGATGAGCAGGACGGCGAAGCAGATGCCGCCCACGGCGGTGGCGCTACGCTTCCGGTTTTGGATGGTGTTCAGCCATGCCAGGGGAGTCCGCATTGCAGGAACCGGGGCGGCCGGAGGCTCAGATTTCGATGGTCACGTCCACCTGGAGGAAGACGAGCCGGTCGAGGGGGGAGGCGGCATCCATGTGGATGGTCACCTCGACCACGCGGGCCTGGGTGCTCGCGTTGGGGTCCATGCTCTCGATGGTGTTGCGGAAGGCGACGGGGCTCACGCCGGTGACGACCCCGGTCATTTTGGCGGGCAGGGCGGGGGAGGCGATCACGGCCTTCTGGCCGGTCTTCACCTTGAGGACCTCGGACTCGTAGACCTCGGCCACGACGCTCATGCCCCGGGTGTCGCCGAGCTTCAGGAGCTCGTTGCGACCGGTGAGCTGGGCGCCGACGCGGCCGCGGATCTTGAGGATGCGGGCGGCGATCGGCGCCTGCACCTCGGCGGCGGCGAGCGCGGCGCGGGCGGCCTCGACTTCGCTTTCGGCCGCGCGGAGGGCGCGCCGGGTGTCGGATTGGGCGCGGGCCAGCGCCTGCTTTGCCTGGGCGACCTTCAGCTCGGCCTGCTGCTTGCCGAGCGTGCGCGACTCGATCTGATCGGGGGAGATGAACTCGCTGCTGCCGGCGGCCAGGATGCGGTCGTAGCGGTTGGCGGCGTATTTCAGCTCCAGCTCGCCGGTGGCGACCTGGGCCGCGGCGATTTCCAGATCGCGGGCGGTGTTGAGGCGCGTGGTCGCGAGCTCGGTCTCGGCCAGTTGCAGGCGCGAGCGGGCGCCGGCGGCGGAGCTGAGGGTGGCGAGCGACTGGCCGGGCTCCACCCAGTCGCCTTCGCTGATGTGGATGGACTGGATGGTGTCGCCGGCGACGCCGTAGAGATCAACGATGCCGGAGCGGGGCAGCACGCGCCCGAGGGCCGACACGGTGGCGGCGGCGGCGAGCGCGGGCAGGAGCAGGGTGCCGAGGAGGGCGAGGCGGAGGGCGGAGCGGGATTTCATCGTTCGGAAGGGCAACGGAGGGAACTCAGAGGGCGGGAATGGTGGTGAGATCGGCCAGCGTGAGGGTGGCGGCGGTGTCGTCGAAGATGTCGCCGAGGGCGTAGCGGAGCTGGGCGAGGGCGATGGCATACGACGCATGGGCGCCGATGTAGCTGATGCGGGCGGAGGAATAGAGATTCTCCAGGGTGATCACATCGAGGATGGTGCCGTCGCCGGTCTTGAGCTGGTCGTATTGGGCGGCGACGGCGCGCTTGGCGATGTCCACCGTCTCGAAGGCGGAGCGCACCGTGTCGGCACGCAGGCGCAACTGCTCGAGGGCGAGGAGCACCTCGCCGGCGACGCCCTGGGCGAGCTGCACGGTCTCGGCCTCGGCTTGGTCCTGCTGGGCGCGGCGTTCGCGGAGCAAGCCGCGCTGGTAGCTGTTGCGGAACGGCCACGCAATGGACACGCCGACTTCGGCATTGAGGCCGGTCAGGCGGTGGCCCAGGGGGGCGAGGGGGGCGGTGCCGGCATGGAGGCCCTTGTAGCCGGTGGCTGCGGAGAGGTTGACCTCGGGCTTCAGGTCGCGCTCGGCCTGCCGGGCGAGGAGGTTGAGCGGCACGAGGCTCTGCTGGGAGGCGCGATAGTCGGCGCGATGCTGGAGGGCGCGCACGATGAGGTTTTGGCGGGTCTCGGCGGCGAACGGGGCGAGCGATTCCGCCAGGCGCGGGAACGGATCCGCCGGGGCCGGCGTGGCGGCGATGGCCTCCGGCGACAGCCCGAGCGACTGGCCGAGGGTGAAGCGGGCGCGGTGGGCCTCGAGTTCGGCATTGATGCGCACGGTGCGTTTGTCGCGAAGGTTGGCCTCGGCCTGCAGGAGGTAGGCCGGCGGGAAGACGCCGCTTTTCACGAGCACCTGGGTGGACTCGACGAGGCGCTCGGCGGCCTGCTCGACATCGCGTTGCACGGCCAGCGTGTCGTCGGCGCGACGGCAGGACCAGTAATCGGCGGCGGTGGCGAAGGCCTGGGAGGAGAGGGCGTGCTGGTAAAGGAGGCGGGCCACCTCGATGTCACCGCGGGCCGCCGCCTCGGCCGCCCCGGTGCTGTCGCGCCCCAGCCCGCGCAGCAGCGGGACGACGATCTCCACGCTCAACTGCGAGGCCCCATAAGTCGGACTGGCCGGGGAGATGTTCTCATCCACCCCGATGTTGACGGAGGGGCGCAGGTAGACGCCGCTGCGGAAAAGATGTGTCAGCCCCACGGAGTAGGCGGCGCTGTCGGTGCGGTTGACCGGCTCCGTGCCGGGCGGACCCGGGACGGGTGTGCGGTCGCGGGCGAGGCTGATTCCAGCGGTGCCGGTCCAGTCAAAGGCGCCGCTGGCCTGCTCGAGCAGGCCGGACTTCTGCTCGATGACGGACTTTTGCACGCGCAGCGCCGGGCTGTGCTCGAGCGTGACGCCCAGGGCGTCGCGCAGGGAGAGGGTGGCGGGAAGGGCGGCGGCCGGTGCGGGTTCGGCGGCCGGCGCGACGGGCACAACCAGGAGGGTGGCGAGGAGTGGCAGCAGTCGGTGGGGCGTTGGCACGGGACGAAGGCGGAAGGAAAGTGAAAGCGAAATGCCGCGGGATGGAAGGATCTGGGCGGCCTCCGACCGGCGGGCGTCCGGAATGGGGAATTAATGATGGCAACCTGCCCGTCGGGCGTGTCAATGCGATTGCAGCCGGCCGGGCGCGAGGACGCCGGCGCATTTTCCGCTTTTGTTGGGCGGGGTTTCCGGCGCACGCTGGGGGTTGGTTGCGAACATGCGCGTCCTGCTCACCACTCCCTACGATCTGGCCGTGCCCGGCGGCGTGAACCGTCACGCGCTCGACCTGCTGGGCACACTGGTGCGGCGCGGGTTCGACGCGCGGCTGGCCGGGCCGGCCTCGGCGGAGGTGGTGGCGGAGCACCCGGAGCGCATCCACCGCATCGGGCGCGTCTGGGTGGGGGCGCTGAACGGGGCGCGCAGCCGCGTGACGCTGGATATGGGCATCGGCGGCGAGGTGCGGCGGCTGATCCACGAATTCCAGCCGGAGGTGATCCACCTGCAGGAGCCGTTTCTGCCGACGCTGAACAGCTTCGTGCTGCGCCACGCGGGTGGCGCGCGCCGGGTCGGCACGTTTCACACGTTTTCCGAAACCAGCCGCGGCTACCTCTGGGCCTGGCCGTGGTGCCGGTGGGTGAATGCCCGGCTCGATGCCCGGGTGGCGGTGTCAGTCCCGGCCCGCGAATTTGCCACCCGCTGGCACCCGGCACCCTTTGCGGTGGTGCCGAACGGCGTGCGCCTGCCGCCGGCCGGCACCGGCCGGGCGGAGCGGCCGGTGGGGCGGCCGGCGCGCGTGCTCTTCGTGGGGCGGGCGGATGAGCCGCGCAAGGGCTTCGCGGTGTTGCGCGAGGCGATGCGCCGGCTCGAGGCGGAAACGCCGGGCGCGTTCGCGCTCGACGCGGTGGGGCCGGCAACGGAGCGCGGACAGGTGAGTGCAGCGGAACTGGCCGCGGCCTACGCGGCGGCGGATATGTGCGCCGTGCCCTCGCTCGGCGGCGAAAGCTTCGGCCTGGTCGCGCTGGAGGCGCTGGCGCACGGCGTGCCGGTGGTGGCGTCGGCGATTCGCGGTTATGCGGAGTGGCTGGGCGGCGCGGGTGTGGGCGGCCTGGTGGCGCCGGGCGACGCGGCGGCGCTGGCGGAGGCGATCCGGCGGCTGGCGGGCGACGCGGCGGGCCATGCGCGGTGCGCGCAGCGGGCCCGCGAGGTGGCGGCGCGTTACGACTGGGAACGCGGGGTGGGCCGGTTGATTGCGATTTACGAGGGCGCGGCGAGCTCGAACGACGAGGGCTGAGGAAACATCCGCGCGAGGAAGGCGCGAACCTCCGCGACCACCGCCGGATCGGCGGGAAAGCCCAAGTCGTCATTCAGGCAGAAAAAACGCGGCCGGCGCCGGGCGATGCGGTCGAGTCGCGCGCGCTGGCGGGCGGCGGGGCCGGGCTTGATCTTGTGGAACACGGCGTGGCGCAGGTATTGCCAGAACGGCACGAGTTGCGTGCGGGCGCGCCGGTGCGCGAGCAGGTGCCAGCGGTAGAGCCGCTCGGGCCGGAAGTCGTCCGGCTGGCGGAAGCGGTGTTGCAGGAAACCTGGCCGCTCGTCCGCAAAGGCCTGCCACATCGCGGCCCATTCGTCGCAATCGATGAGGATGGGCCCGTGCTCGACGAGGCCGAAGTAAACCGGCTGGCGCTCGCGCACGAGCCAGCGGGCGTGTTCGCCGACGAGGGTGCCAAAGACGCGGATGCGACCGTCGGCGGTGAGAAAATCGCCCGGGGCGGCGGGGGCGCCGAGGAAGTAGTCGTCGTTGAAATAGACGAAGCGCCGGGAGATGCCCGGCAGCCGGTGCAGGCAGGACTCGATGACGTTGCTGTTGAAAGTAGGTTGGGCGGCCTCGGGCGGCATGATCTCATCGTGATGCACGACGCGCAGGCGCGGGTGATCGCGCCGGAGCCAGGCAGGGATCTGCGGCCGGCAGGTGACGAGGTAAACGCGGCGCACCCAGGGCGCGTGTTGCTCGAGTGAGCGCAGGCTGTGGCGCAGGCAGTCGTAGGCGTCGCGGTAACGCTCCGGATTCAGGTCGCGCTTGCCTTGGGCGTAACGACCGAGTTGCTCCAGATAATCGGGGCGGGTGCCGTCCACCCAGGTGTAAACCGCATCGATTTCAGGGAAAGTGGCCGGCATGGGACGTGCGGACAAGGGCGGCAGAAATCCACGCGCCGCTCCAGCGTATTCTCCGCGCGGCGCGGGGCTTGACGGCGCGCGTCCCGGCCGAGCAGGCTGCGCGGATGTCCCCGCCACCCGCGCCGACCGGCCAAAGAAGGGCACTCCGGATCATGCTGCTGATTGTCGCCGTGCTGGGGATTGCCGGGCTGCTGCTGGCGCGGAACCGCGCGCCTGGCGCGGCGGTGGCGGAAGCGCTCGGGATGATCCGGGCGGCGGGACCGCTGGCGTTCTTTGCGGCGATGGCGGTGCTGCCGACGCCGTTGTTTTGGTTCACGGTGCCGGCGGGCGAGGCGTTCGCGGCGCAATTGACACTGCCCGGCGTGATTGCGGCGGCGCTGGCGGCGGTCGCGGTCAATATCGCACTGTCCTACTGGCTGGCGCGGCGGGTGTTTCGTCCGCCGCTGACGGCCTGGCTGGAAAAACGCGGCCACCGCATTCCGCAGCTGACGCGGGACAACGCCGTGGCGGTGGCGCTGATGGTGCGGCTCACGCCGGGGCCGCCGCTGTGCTTGCAGTGTTATCTGCTCGCGCTGGCGGGCATGCCGTTCCGGCTCTATATGATCGTGTCGTGGCTCCTCACGGTGCCGTGGGTGGTGGGCGGGGTGATCGTGGGCCGCGGTCTGCTCGGCGGTGACTGGCTGACGGCGCTGGCGGGCGCGGGCGTGCTCGGTGCGGCGGCGGCGGGCTTTTGGGTGTGGCGGAAAAAACGGCCGCTCGGCGGAAGGGTGTGACGGAATTATTTTCGCGACAGACGGCGGAGTAATCCCTCCACTTGGCGAAATGCGTCGCGATGTCCCCTCCTACACCTACCGCTGCGTGGACCGCTCGCCGCTGGTGGGGCCGTTCTGCCGGCATGTGGTGCGCTGGTTCGTGCAATGGATGCCGCCGGCCGTGCCGGCGAACCTGCTGACGCTGGGTTCGTCGGCCTGCATGTGGGTGATGATCGGGCTGGCCGCGCTGGCGACCGGGGCGACGGCGCTGGCGCCATGGTGTCTGGTCCTGATGGCGGCATATGTGATCTACGACCATGCCGACGGCATGCATTCGCGGCGCACCGGCACGAGCAGTCCGCTGGGTGAATTTCTGGATCACTACACCGATGCATTCCATGGGCCGATCGCGGTCGTGGTGATGTTCCTGGTGGCCGGGCGTGGGGATTCGCCGTGGCTCGGGCCGGTGCTGTGGGCAGTGTCGCTGGCGGGCGCGGCCATCATGGTGGAGGAGCGTGAGCGCCAGGAACTCCATTTTGGCTTCATCGGGCCCCTGGAGGGGATGCTGCTGACGGTCGGATATTTCGCGAGCTGGTGTTTTCCCGGTGCCGCCGGGTGGTGGCATGCGCCGCTCGCCGGGGGCTGCACGGTTTTCGAGACAGTGATGATCGCGGCGGCGGCGGGCAGCCTGTGGACGGCGGCGGCGTGCGTGCGCCGGATCGGGCGCCTGCCGGTGGAACTCGCGCGGTTTGCGCTGGGGAGCGCGGCGATTTGGGGCGCGGGCCGGTGGCTCGGGCTGGACTGGTGGAAAATCGCGGTGCCGCTCACGCTGCACGGGGCGGATTTCACCGGGCGGGTGATCGCCTCGCACCTGCGCGGCACGCCGTCGCCGCAGCCGGACTGGCTGGCACCGGTGGTCCTGTTGGTCGCGGCGGTCGCGGGCGTGCCCGACGGCTGGATCGTCGGAGCCGTGGCAATTTACCTGCTGGCGCGCAATGCGGCCTTGACCGCGGGATTTCTCAAGGTGTTCGGCCACCACTGGCGGTGGCGGAATCAGCCGGGAGCGCCGCTTTCGTAGATCAGGCCGTCGCCGAGGATGAAGGTCCAGGGCAGGGTCGCATTGAACGCGAGCGAAGCATCGGACAGGCTCGAGCGATTCTTGATCAGGTGGTGGCAGCGGGACAGGAGCAGGCAGTCGAGGACGGCGGTCTCGCCCTTGAGCGAGGCCGACAACGCGAGGTTTTTGTGCGTGCCGGTGCGGCGCGCGGCAATATCGCCCGAGGAGAGACGCGGAGCGGAAGGCTGGAAGAAGACGCGGTCGCCGTAGCGGCCGACGGCCCAGTCGATGAACTCGGTTTCATCCGTGGCGACACACACGCGCCAGGACTTGGGCTGGTGGCGGGCGAGCACGCGGTCGAGTTGCTCGGCGTAGAGCCGGTAGTCGGGCGAGCGATAAGGGTAGGCGGTGATCTTGTCGGTGCCGCGATAGTGGAGCCCGACGACAAAATCAGCGGGTGCCGCGTGGGCGGTCCAGAGGGCACCGAGTTGGGCCAGCAACTCCGGTTGCGGGCGGATGTGGCGCGCGGTGAGCCGGGCGGCCTCGCGCAGGTCGGCGGCCGAATCGAGCGGGTAGGGCCGGCGATTGGTGTTGCCGGGGATGATTTGCGAGGTCCAGGAGTCGTTCCACGCGTGCGGGCCGAAGCGCGTCCAGCCGTCGGCGCGGACGACGGGTGCGTCGGGCCGCGCCGGTCCCAGCCACATGAGCGGCGCGAAGTAATAGCCCCACCAATTGGCGCCGCGGGCCGGGTCGCGGTAGAGGTTGGAAGTGAACTCGACCCGCACGCCGGCGGCGCCGTGGCGTTCCGCATAGCGCAGCGCACCGAGCACGGCGAAGAACTCCGAGAAAAGCCCCTGCTGCTTGCTGAGCCAGCCGCCGAGGGTATCGCGGCGATGGGTGATGACGAGCAGCCGGCCGCGCACGCGCGGGGCGGGCAGCGGTGAGCGCAGGCGGAAGGGCGCCGGGGGATGGGCGGGGGCGGCGGACATCGGTCAGGAAAGGCGTCGGCGCAGTCGTTTGAAGGCCACCCGCCAGCGACGGCGGGCGCGGTGGAGCGCGGCTTCGCCCCCGTCGTGGAAGGCGTGCCACAGCCAGATGGGTTGCCACGAGGCGCGGCGGCGGTGGTGGCGGAAGTGGCGGTGTTTCAGGCGGCGGGCGAGGGTCTTGAAATCAAGCCCGGCGCGTTCGCGCAGATAGATCAGGGTGAGCAGCGACTGGTCGTGCCGGTGCTGGACGAAGCCGGGGAGATCGGGCCGGCCGCAGGTGTTGGGCTGGTCGGTGAGCTGGCGCGGGTCGGTGCAATGCTCCAGCCAGAGGCGCACGAAGGCGCGCACGCGCTCGTTGTTGCGCAGAACGAGAAAGGCGGCGTCGAGCTGGCGGGCATCGTGATGGCACGGCTGGTCGGTGCCGGTGAGAACGAAGGCGTCGCGCTTCACATGCATCCGGTTGGGATAATCGTTCCAGAACAGCACGCCGTCGCGCCCCTGCGCCGCCGCGGCCAGCGCGTCGAGGGGCCCGCGCAGGTCGGCGCCGGCATCGGCGTAAACCACCAGGTCGTCCCCGGCGGCGCGCTCCAGGGCATCGAGGATGATGCGCGGCTTCCACAGCCAGTAACCGGCGCCCTCGCGCTTGGCGAAAAGGGCGGGATGTGCGGCGGTGAAGCCGGCCCTGAGCGTGTCGGCGTTGAGCGCGAGAATGCTGGAAACGCCGTGGCGCCGGGCGGACGCGATCAGCGCGGCCTGATTGCGGAAATGGATGCGGTCACCGGCCGCGTAACAGGCGAGGTGCAGCGTCATGGCTGCGCATCCGTGGCGGGCGGACGGGTGTCGGAGACGATGCGACCCTCCGCCAGGTGCACGATCCGGTCGGCCAGCGGGTAGAATGCCTCGTCGTGCGTGATGGCCAGCACGAGTTTGCCGCGGGCGCGCAGGCCGGGCAGGATCCGTTCGTAATACCAGCGGCGGAACTCCGGGTCTTGGTCGGCGGCCCACTCGTCGAAGACATAGACGGGTTTGTCCTCCAGCAGGGCGGCGACGAGGGCGAGGCGCTTGCGCTGGCCTTGCGAGAGCTTCGTGGTGGAAAACATTCCCGCCGCGTCGATGGAGACCAGGTTTTCCAAGTGCACTTCGCGCAGCAGCCGCGCTGCTTCGTCGGACGGCGCGTCCTCATGGCCGAGCAGGCCGCGGAAAAGGAAAAAATCGGCAAAGATGACGCCGAAGCGCCGGCGATGCCGGGCGAGGTCGGCGGCGCCGAGCACCCGCCCGTCGGCGAGCAACTGGCCCTGCGCCGGGGGATAGAGCCCGCAGAGGAGCTTGAGCAGGGTGGTCTTGCCGCTGCCATTGCCCCCGCAGATGAAGACCACTTCGGGGCGGTCGAATTCCAGCGAGACCGGGCCGAGATCGAAGGGCGCCTCGTCGTCGCGGCTGTGGCGGTAGGTCACTTCGCGCAGGGCAAAACGGAGGTCGCTGGGGTGAGAGGGCAGCGTTGCCGGTGTGATCTCCGGGCCGGGCGTGGCCGCAGTGTCGATCAAGACTCCCAACTGGCTGGCGCGATCCATGGCGAGATTCACGCGGGCCAGATAGGAGCTGAAGCCCACGAGCGTGGCCAGCGGCGCCAGCAGGAAAAGGGCGACGAAAAGAAACCGCCCGAACTGCTCGTAGGTGGCCCAGCCGTGCAACGGCAGGGTGAAGAGGAGCGCGCCGATCCCCAACAGCAGCAGCAATTCGCCCCAGCGACGGATCAAGGTTTCCCAGGTGTTGGCGCGGACCATCTCGTCCTCCTGGCGGAGGCAGAGCGGTGCGAGGTGCCGGTCGAGGAAGGCGGCCCGCTTGCGGTCATCGAGCTGGAGTTCCTTGTGGCCGTGCACGATGGCGTCGAGCAGGGTGCTGATGCCGTCCCAGGCGGAGCGCCAGCGCGCGAGATGGTGCTGGAAGCGTTGCAACGGGAGCACATAGCCGACGATCGCCACGGCCACCAGCGCCAGCGACGCCGCCGCCAGCGGCAGGGAGATGGCGGCCAGCAGCACAAAGCAACCGGTGACCGTCATGAGGCCGGTGAGGGCCGAGGGCAGGTTTTCGGCGGCGCGGGAAACGGCGGCGACGTCCTCGATCAGCACGGGAAAGATGCGTTGCTGTTCGCGTTCGAGCAGGGGCAGTGGCACCGCGAGGATGCGCCGGCTGAGCGACAGGCGCAGCTCGCGCACCGCCCGCTGGGCCACCCGGGTCAGGCGGTTGTCGGCCAGCACGGCACCCGCCCCATACGCCAGCCAGCAGGCGACGAAGGCCGCGGCATGGCGCGGCCAGTGCGCACCCTGGTCGGCGATGGCCGCCTGCAGCACCCAGGCAAACCCGCTCGTGGCGAGACCCGCCACCACCCCGGCAAGGATGCCGGCGGTCGCGTCCCAGCGCGAGGTGCGGAGCAGCAGGAGCAATAGGCGCATTCCCGCCAAGGGAAGAAACCCGGCATCGCCAACGCAACCCATTACTCGGCCGCACCGGCCGCGCGCGGAGCCGCGACCTCGATCCGGTAACGATCCCGCACGTCGCACGCGACGATGCCGCCGGCCGTAGACAGGTGATGGGGCGAGAGCGACCCGGCCAGTTCGACCAGCGGATGCGTGCCGGTGAAGGGCTGCTCGCGGAAATCCGTGCGGGTGAGCGCCGCGATTTCCATCCATTGGGCGGACTCGCCGTAATACCGCCGGCTCGACTGCATCGGACGCAACCAGCCGCCGGCGGGTGAGGGGACGAACGGCCCCGCCGGCCGGCCGAACGAAAACGCCGACCCGGCATACAGCCGCCGGGCGTTCACCGGATGCGGCTCCCACCTGGATTGAAACAGCTCAGCGGCGGAATAAATCGCGAGGCTCCGATGGCCGCCATCCGTGGGCCGCGCCCGTTCGGCGACAAACAGCCACCAGCGTCCCGCATGGTGCAACGGAGTCGGATCGGCCGCGTCCAAGCCCGACAGCAACCGGCAGCGGTGGCTCCAGCGGTCTGGAAACCGCTCGCACGTGTAGAGGTCAACCGTCCCCTGTGCGCCGGTTTCGGGTAGGAGCAGCAGCTCATCCGCGACGGGGAAAATGAGGGGATAGGAGCGGTGGGACCCGGGCGGGAGATTGAGCGGAAGCACGGGGCCGGCGGGTTGGAGGTGGTCGTCCAGCGGCAAGGCCACCAGCCGGCCGCGATTTTCCGAGTAGCGGAATTCCTCCAGAAACAACCAAGTTTTCCCCCCGTGCACCCAAGGAAAGGGGTCGGCATAATAGCTGCCGAAGGGCGCGCGAAGGGGGTGCATCCGCGCGGAATCACGGCCCACCAGCACGCGGAAATGTTCCCGCGGCCAGCGCCACCAGCCGGACAGGAAGGTGGCGTGAAAGTGGCGGGCGGCGGCGATCATGCGCGGGGCGGCGATGCGCCGTAAGCGGTCAGCGGGCCGAGCGAAGTCAGGCGGGCGCGGCAATCCTGGTCGAGCCAGCCCGCGTAGGAGTCGGCGTGTTCCGCCGCAGCCCATTGGCCGTGCCAGTGGTAGGTGAACGCACCGGAAAAAAACGTGTTCAGGGTGACGGCCTTCGCCGGCCGGCGATGGAACCAGCCGAATGGACGGAAGAAGCCGGTGAAGTCGCGGTAGGGCGCGGCCGCGCAGCGTTCGCGCTGGTCGCGCTGCAGCCAGAGCGGGGAGAACAGCGCGACCGGCAGGAGGAGGTGCTCCACCGGGCACGACGCAAAGGACAACAAGTCGCGGGAATGCCCGGAACGCGTGGTCTCGGCGCGCTCCATCAGTGCCGTGACGACCGGCCCGCCCGCCTGATAGTGGCAAAATGCGTTGGTGCCGCGCGGCTCGCCGGCCCACTGGAAGCAAAAGTCGGCCCCGGCGGCGAGATCCAGCAGCGGGCCGAGATCGCGGAGAAAGAGCGCGTCGAGGTCGGAGTAGCAGCCGCCGTGACGGGCGAGGCAGACGAGACGTGCGAGATCGGAGCGCGCGGCTGGAGCCAGCGACCGGGTCCACGAACGGTTCGCCAGCGGGGTGCCGCGGGAGATTTCCGCCCAATCATAGCGCTGGACGACTACGTGGGGTAGCAGGGGAGCAAGCCAGGGGTTGTGCGCGGCTTCATTGAAGGCGGTTTCGTCCTCCAGCCACAGCCAGGCTTGAAAGCGCCGGGCATCCTGCGTGGCCAGAAAGGAGCGGAGGCACAGGGCGGCCTTTGCGCCGAAGGCCCGGCCTTGCCAGAAAAAATGCACCGGCGTGAGCGGACGCGAAGCGGGCGGCGGGAGCGACCGGGCAAACGCCAGGCAACGGTCGGTTGAAGCGTAGATGTCCGGCTGGGGCAGACGATGCATGCGGGCGTCAGGTGTCGCGATTGGCGGCGGACCAGCGGCGCAGCACGAGCGAGACATTGCTGCCGCCGAAGCCGCTGCTATTTTTCAGGATGATCTCCGGGGCCGTCGGCAGCGTGTGGCGCGGCAGGTGCAGGCCTTCGCAGGCGGGGTCGGGATTGGCGAGGTGGGCCTGACCCGGCGTGAAGCCTTCCCGCAGGGCGAGGGCGCAAAAGCCGGTCTCCAGCGCCGAGGCCATCGAAAGGGCGTGGCCGGTCAGCGCCTTGGTGCTGCTGATCGCCGGTCCGGCACCGGCCGGGCTGAAAACAGCCTTGATGGCGCGAAGTTCCGAGAGATCGCCGTTGGGCGTCGAGGTGCCGTGGGCGTTGAGGTAGCCCACGTCGGCCGGCGTGATCCCGGCGTCAAGCAGCGCGCGGCGCATGGCTTCGGCCAGACCGCGGCCTTCCGGTTCGGCGATGGCCATGTTGTAGCCGTCGGAAGCCTGGCCCCAGCCGAGCAGTTCGCCGTAAATGGGCGCGCCGCGGGCCTGGGCGCTGGCTGCGTCCTCAAGGAGCAGTGCGGCGGCGCCGCCGGTGCCGACGAAGCCGTCGCGGTCGCGGTCAAAAGGTCGCGAGGCGGTGTCCGGGTCCGGGTTGCGGGAGAGCGCGCGCATGCTCTGGAACGAATACGTGGACTCACAGCTGAGATCCTCGGCGCCAACCACGAGGATGCGCTGCTGCCGGCCGCGGCGGATCTCGTCGGCGGCATAGCCGATGGCGTGGGCGGTGGACGCGCAGGCGGAGACGAAGCCGCAGACCGCGCCTCGGATGCGGTAGTGCGGGGCGAGGTTGAAGTTGAGCGTGCCAGGGATGGTGCTGACCACGCCCATGGGGTGCATGCGGGCACCCTCCGAGGCGTGCAGTTGGTTGAGATAGTGACGCTGCAGGAACGGGGATCCAGCGGAGGCGGTGAACAGGCCGGTCTCCCCATCGGCCAGCAATTCCGGCGTCAGCCGGGCGTCGGCGATGAGTTGCTCGACGGCGCAGAAGGCGTGCAGGCCGTGCGGCGGCAGGCTGCGGAGGACATCACGCGCGAAACTATAACGCTCCGGCCAACGCCATTCGGCATGGTGGGTGGAGCGCGTGTCGAAACCCTTGATCGTGCCCGCGACTTTGACCGGGAGATACTGTCCCGGCATGAACTCGTGCGGGGCGAGCCCGTGCCGCAGCTCACGCAGGCTCCGCGTCACTTCCGCCGCGTCGTTGCCGATGCTCGAGATGAAACCGAGCCCGCTGATGACCACCCGGCGCGCGTCCACGGTCGTGTTTTTCATGCCGGGGTGCCGGGCAGGGCGCGCTGGAGCAGGGCGCGCAGGTCGTCGATCGTGACGACCTTGACGAGCTCCTCCTGGGGCAGCTTCACTTGGAACAGGTCCTCGAAGATGAACACCAGTTCCACCATCGTGATGGAGTCCAGCCCCAGTTCGGCGACCAGCGGGGTGGTGCCGGGGTAGGTGGAGAGCGGGCGCGGCGGCTTGGGGCTCAGGTGATGATGGAGCAGGCCGAGCAGCGCCCGATCGAAGGCCGCCCGATCCCCGGTGCCCTTGAACTCGGCGCAGTCGCGCACGGTTTCCTCGGGAAATCCGCGCAGGATGGTGCGCAACTCATCGGAGATGGGATGGGAGTCACTCATGGGATGAGAAGCCAAGCCAACCGTGAACCTGTCAAGGCTGGTGATGCGGCCCATCCGCCTCCGGGCTCGGCCGGCCAATCAGCGAATAGGCCGGGTCGCGGCCTCCTGCATCACGGGGGCTTGATCCGACAGGGACATAGTTACCGTGACCTCACCCCGTATCGCGCCCCACGATTGCCCGGCGGAACGGTGCTGTGCCGATGGCCAGCTGTTCGCCCGCGACGACGACCACACTTGGAATTTCGAGACACCCCGGCCATTGCGTCCGTGAAAGCCACCTTGATTACGTGTGAAGCAAAGGCCGCTTTCCCCTGTTCGGTGTCGAAACGGAAAAGCCGAACCGATACCGGAAAAACAAAAGCCAACAAATGTAAGTCGTTGGCTGAAAATGGCTGCCCGCCGTGTTCGCCTCCACGAACTTTTCGACTCAGCTAAGCGGCTAATTATTGAGACTTACCTAAAGAAGTGACGATGGGCTCAAAACAGTTCGGCTTGGGCGAAGAAGGCCGCGATGAGTTTCGGGCGACGTTTCCGGTGACGGATGCGCTTGAGCGCCTGGCTGGCGGCGTGGCCGAGTTCCCAGATGTCCTTGGGGCAGAAGTTGGCCAGTTCGTGCTCTTTCCAATAGCTCCACAGATACTCGACGGGATTGAGTTCGGGCGCGTAGGCGGGCAGCCGCTCGACGTGCAGCCAGTCGGTCTGCTGGGCGAGATAAGCGGCGACCCGCTTGCTGCGGTGGATCGGGGCTCCATCCCACAGCAGCAGGACTTTGCCGGGGATCTGGCGGTGCAGGGCTTGCAGGAACTCGATCACCTGCGGGCTCTTGATCGAACCGGCGTGCAGCCGGAAGTAGAAGTTGCGCGGGGTCAGTCCGGCGATCGCCGAGAGGCTCTTCCAGTTGAAGTGGAAGGTCAGGACCGGGGTCTGGCCGCGCGGCGCCCAGGTGCGCGCCCGGTGCGGCCGCTGGCTCAGCCCGCTTTCGTCGAGGAAGACGAGGGTGCGGCGCTCCCGGCGGGCTTTTTTTAAGGCGTGGCCAAGTCTTGGCTTTCCACCCGGCGATCTTCGCCTCATCGCGTTCCCGGGCCCGGCCCACGGGGCGCTGCGGGCTGAAGCCGAGTTGCCCGAGCAGGCGCCACACATGCACGGTGCTGAACCGGGTGCCGAAGCGCTGGATGATCAACTGGCGCACGCGCGGCACCGTCCACAGCTCGCCGGCGAAGCCGGCGGCGGGTGCACCGGCCAGGAGGGCCGCCCGGAGCTTCGTGCGGGCCGGCTCGTCGAGTTGCGCCTTGCGCCCCTGGCGGCGCACCTGCGCCAACTGCTTGCGCGGTTGCTGCGCCCAGCGGCTGACTGACTGGCGAGAGGTCTTCAGTCGTCTCGCCACCTCCGCCTGCGCC
>JAEUGW010000054.1 GCA_016795565.1 Opitutaceae bacterium
GATGCAGTAGAATCGCCGACTGCGTGGGCTAAACTTCTGCGTCACATGGAGATTTCCTACTGCATTGCAGTTGGATTTGGCTCACTGCACCGCTGGGAAACACGCTCATGCGCTGCTTCGACTGCATCGTTCCGGCTAAGGGATATTACTGCTTGTAGACCTTGCCGGCTTTCATGACGAAGCTGACCTTGGTCATGAGGGAAATGTCGGCGAGGGGGCGCCGGGGACGGCGACGAGGTCGGCAAGCTTCGGCTTGCGCGACGTCGGGGCCGGGCTACATTCCCGTCATGCCGCTTACCGCCTCTCTAGCCACGCAGCTGCGTCGTCTCTCCGCCCGCGAAAAGGCGGCGTTGGCCGACCATCTCTGGCGTGAGGCGGAACTGAAGCTTGAGCCCAGCCCCACCCAGCTTGGATTGCTTGAGGCCAGAGCAGCCAAGGCAATCACGCATCCGGCGAAACTCAAACCCGTGGGCGACGCAGTGCGACGGCTGCGGCGATGAAGCCGTTCAAGGAGGCCGAAGGTTACGCGGGCGATCTCCAGGGCGCCTACGATCATTACAAGGTTTATGGTTCGCAGACCGCGGGCCGCTTTTTGGCCGCATATGAGCAGG
The DNA here is from genome assembly GCA_016795565.1 of Opitutaceae bacterium. Classification (GTDB taxonomy): domain Bacteria; phylum Verrucomicrobiota; class Verrucomicrobiia; order Opitutales; family Opitutaceae; genus Lacunisphaera. The sequence goes on from JAEUGW010000054.1 coordinate 612, forward strand.
CTGTGAAAATTCTCCGGCACAGTCCGTATGTCTGCCGCGCCCGCCGGCATGGCTGGAGACAGATGCTCATCCACGAATACCCGAACTATTCGATTTTCTACCGGGAACTGCCGTTTTGCTGGCTGCTCGGTGGCATCTTACCCACGGCGCGCGACCCCGATACGATTCAGGCGCAGTTGCTTGTTCGCGAGGTGATTGCGACCGGGGAGTAACCGGCGGCAAATAGCGCGCCTACTGCTTGTAAACCTTCCCGGCCTTCATGACGAAGCTGACCTTGGTCATGAGGGAGATGTCGGCGAGGGGGTCGCCGGGGACGGCGACGAGGTCGGCGAACTTGCCGGACTCGACCGTGCCGAGGTCCTTGTCGGCGTCGACGAGCTTCGCGGCTTCGAGGGTGGCGGACTGGATGGCCTTCATCGCGGGCATGCCGGCCTCGACCATGTAGATGAATTCCTTGGCGTTGTCGCCGTGCGGGGCGACGCCTTGGTCGGTGCCGAAGGCGATCTTCACGCCGGCGGCGTAGGCGCGGCGGAAGGTTTCCTGGATGAGCGGCCCGATGGCGAGGGCCTTGGGGCGGACGATGCCGGGGAAGTAGCCGTCGAGCTTTGACTTCTCGGCGACGAAGCGGCCGGCGCTGATCGTCGGCACGTAATAGGTGCCGTGCGACTTCATGAGCGCGATGGTCTCGTCGGACATGTAGGTGCCGTGCTCGATGGAGGCGACGTCGGCCTTGATGGCGCGCTGCATGCCGATGTCGCCGTGGGCGTGGGCGGCGACCTTCATGCCGTAGTCCTTTGCCGTGAGCACGACGGTGCGGACCTCGTCCTCGGTGAACAGCGGGGCCTGGCCGCTCTTGGCGAGGCTGAGCACGCCGCCGGTGGCGGCGATCTTGATGAGGTCGGCGCCGTCCTTGTAGCGCTGGCGCACGACGCGGCGGATTTCGTCGGGGCCGTTGGCGATGCCGTTCGCCTCCTCGTCGAGCAGGTGCTGGATGCGGGAGCTGAGGCCGTTGGTGCCGTCACCGTGGCCGCCGGTGGTGGACACGCTCCCGGCGGCGAAGATGCGCGGGCCGTCCACCCAGCCCTTGGCGATGGCGTCGCGCATGGCGAGGTTGAGTTTGTCGCCGGCGCCGCAGTCGCGGACGGTGGTGAAGCCGGCGAGGAGGGTCTTTTTCGCGTAAGTGGTCGCCCGGAGCGCGGCGTCGGCCGGGTTCAGGTAGAAACGCTCGGCATAGCCGGCCTGGCCGGATTGTTCGCCGGTGATGTGGACGTGCATGTCCATCAGGCCGGGCATGACGGTGGCGTGCTTCAGGTCGATGACGGTGTCGCCGGCGGCCGGCGCAGTGTAGCCGTCGGCGAGGCCGGTGATGCGGTCGCCCTCGACGGTGACAGTGACCGCCTTGCGGACGGTGTCGGCGCGGCCGTCGATGAGCGAGCCGGCGTGGATGAGGGTCTTGGCGGGGGCGAGGGTGGCCGCGAGCAGGACGGCACCGGTGACGAGGAGGCGGCGGGGTGGACGCATGGAAAATTTCTGTCTCGGCACCCCGGCGCCCGCAAGTGTCAACTCGTTGGCGGGCAGGCGGACGCGGTTTGGTCGACAAAGCGCGGGGTTTCTGGAATAACCAGCGCACCGGTGGCTCTTACCCGCCACCAGCCTGTTGGCTGCAGCCAACCCCACCCCGGGGATGGCAACCCAAAACCAAATCCAGTATCCCATGAAACAGTCCTACAAGACCATCATCACGGCCGCGGCGATCGCCGGCCTCTACCTCGGCGCCATGGCGGCCAAATCCTACGCGGCCGACGCCGGCTCGACCGCCCCCACCACCGAGAAAGCCAAGGACAGCTGTAAAGGCAAAGACGGTTGCAAGGCCAAGGACGGCAAGGACAGCTGCAAGGGCAAGGCCGGATGCAGCGGCAAGTCGGAAGGCAAGGCCCACGACTGCAAGGGCAAGAACGAGTGCAAGGGCAAGGGCGGCTGCGGGTCGAGCGACAACGGCTGCAAGGGCAAGAATTCCTGCAAGGGCAAGGGCGGCTGCGCCTCGGCCCACGCCGAGAAGGGCGAGGCCAAGAAGGACAAGAAGTAAGCCCGTTCCGAGGACGAACCCCTCGGATCCAGCCTGACGATTCACACGGGAGGCCGGGCACCGCCCGGCCTCCCGTTCAATTTCCGCCCCTTTGAACCCTCAATACCTGTCATTCTGAGCGCAGCGAAGAATCCAGCTGAAGCTCCGCCACCGGGTATCGCCACAAAGTCCTCATGGATTCTTCGCTGCGCTCAGAATGACAATCCGATTCAGCTATTTTCTACTGTGACATGGGTCATGACAAGTGAGAGATTAGCGTGAATTAGTGGTGCCCTGTTTCCCGCCCATGCCTGCCAACCCATTCAACGGCTACACCGACTACGGCATCGGCATTGGCCTGCGCATCCCGCACTACGACCACATCCTGGAGCGGAAACCGACGGTGGACTGGTTCGAGATCATCTCGGAGAACTTCATGGTGGATGGCGGCCGTCCGCTCGAGGTGCTCGACCGCATCCTGGCGCAATACCGCGTCGTCCAGCACGGCGTCGCCCTCTACTTCGGCTCGGCCGACGGCCCGAACAAGGCGCACCTGAAGAAACTCAAGGCGCTCACGAAGCGCACCAAGACCCCGTGGCTCTCCGACCACCTCTGCTGGGGCAGCGCGGACGGCACCTACTCGCACGACCTGCTGCCGATGCCCTACACCAAGGCCGCCGCGAAAAAGACCGCCGCCAACATCCGCATGGTGCGCGATTATCTCGAGCTGCCCATCGCGGTGGAAAACGTCAGCTCCTACACCGAGTTCCACGTCTCGGAGATGACCGAGTGGGAATTTCTCAGCGAGGTCGTCGAGCGCGCCGACTGCGGCGTGCTGCTCGACGTGAACAACATCTACGTCTCGTCGAAGAACCACGGGTTCAACCCGTATGATTATCTCGACAACGTGCCGCATCACCGCGTCGCGCAGATGCACATCGCGGGGCACACCAAGTTCGAGAAATACATCCTCGATACGCACGACCACCCAGTGCTCGACCCTGTCTGGCAGCTCTACGCCCACGCCATCCGGCAATGTGGCGTCACCGCCACGCTCCTCGAGTGGGATGACAAGATCCCGTCGTTCGACGAGGTGCACAACGAAGCCCTCAAGGCCAATGCCTTCATCGCCCAAGCCCGCGCGGCGAAGATTCCGGCTCCCAAGGGTAGGGCGACCGCCAAAAGATAGCCCAAGCGCCGTCATTCTGAGCGCAGCGAAGAATCCATCACCATGCCCGCCAGCCCAGCTCATCGCCGCTATTGGGTATATATTCTGGCCAGCAAACCCAGCGGCACACTCTACATTGGAGCAACCAATTCGTTGAAGCGACGAATCTGGGAGCACAAGACGGGTGCAATTGCCGGTTTCACGAAGCAGTATTCAGTCAAAACTCTTGTTTATCTTGAGTCCCATCGAAATGTCACTGACGCCATTCAGCGCGAAAAGGCGCTCAAAGGTTGGCTTCGCGCCAGGAAGGTCGATCTGATCCGACAGGAGAATCCGCTTTGGCAGGATTTGGCTGCCGACTGGTATCAGCTTCCGATGGATTCGCTGCGCTCAGAATGACAGAATCGGGAAATGCCCATTAACCCCAAATCAAAACCCTTCGCCCCGGCGAAAGTCGCCTCCACCGCGGAGCTCGCTGACCTCCAGCGCGCCATGTGGCGCGTGGTGTCGCGGCCTCTGACCGGCGGCAGCCGCATGCAGCGCCGCTGGACTGACGGCCGCCCCACGAGCGCCGTGGCCGGCGAGATCGCCAAGCCCAACGATCGGCTCACCTCCTTCGAGCGGCTCGAGATCTACAACCGCATGTATTGGTTCCGCGTGCTCGACAGCCTCTACGACGACTGCCCCGGGCTGCGCGCGGTGTTGGGTGACAAAAGATTCATCGCGCTCGCCGAGGCCTACCTCGTCAAATACCCGTCCGGCTCCTTCACGCTGCGCAACCTGCCGTCGCGCCTGGCGAAGTTCATCCGCGAGGCGCCGCGCCACACGAAGCCACACACCGCGCTCTGTCACGACCTCGCGCGCTTCGAATGGGCGCGCGTCGAGGTGTTCGACACCGCCGCGCGGCCGGTCTTCACGATGGACGACCTCCTCGATGTGCCGGCGGCAAAGCAGGGAAAGCTGAAGCTCGCGCTGCAGCCTTACTTGCAGCTCCTGCGGCTGGAATATCCGGTGGACGACTTCATCCTCGCGGTGAAGCAGCGCGAGGCGGAGCTGTTGCGTGGCGACGCCAGCAACGCGCCGTCGGCGCTGCGGAAGCTCAGGGAGCGGAAGACGAAGCTGCCCAGACCGGCACGCACCCACGTCGCCATCCACCGCCTCGACGGCCGGATCTATTTCAAAAAGCTCGAGCCCGCCGCCTACCGCATCCTCGTCGCGCTGCGCGCCGGGAAGACGCTGGAGCAGGCGCTGGTCACCGGCATACCACGGGCAAAGCAGGCGAGGGCGGACTGGGCCGCGAAGGTTCAGGGCTGGTTCCGCAACTGGATGGAACTCCGCTGGCTGTGCCGGCGGTGACGGCTATACTTCCGTTTCCGTCATTCTGAGCGTAGCGAAGAATCCAGAGGAACGCGGGAGTCCTGATGGATCCTTCGTTGTGCTCAGGATGACACATCGGCGGAAACGCAGGAATAATCCCCGCGGCCATTCCTCCCACCGCCATGCAACTCCGCCCCATGCTCGCCAGGTTCGATGCGCTCGCCGCGCACCTCCAATCGCCGCTCCTGCTGGTGATCCGGCTCTATTGGGGCGTCTCCTTTGCCCAGACCGGTTGGGGCAAGCTGATGAACCTCGGGCGCACGGCGGGCTACTTTGAGTCGCTCTCCATCCCGCTGCCGAAGCTCAACGCCATCATGGCCGGCGCGACGGAGACCCTCGGCGGCGTGCTGCTGGCGCTCGGACTGTTCGCGCGGCCGGCGTCGGTGCCGCTCATCTTCACCATGCTCGTCGCCTACGCGACGGCGGACCGCGAGGCACTCGGCGCGATCGTCAGCGACCCGGACAAGTTCCTCACCGCCGCGCCGTTTCTTTTCCTGCTGGCGGCGCTGCTCGTGCTGGCCTTTGGCCCGGGCCGCTTCTCGGTTGACCGGCTGCTTGCGCGGAAAACGTCGGACTGAGCGCGGCGCGGCAAGCCCTCACCCGCCCGAGCCCGCCGCCGGCGGGTTGCACAGATCCTCGTAGGCGTAAAGGAGGGCGCCGATCGCGAGCGGCAGCGTGAAAAACATGCCGATGAACAGGCCGATGAGGCCGAGCATGGCGAGGATGCCGCCGAGCAGCACGGTGAAGAAGACCCGGAACCATTGCCGGCTGATGACCCGCCGGCTCACTTCCATCGCGGTCCACGGGCTCAGCCCTTGGTCGATCACGAGCGCAAAGGTGAAGGCCCAGCCGACCGACAGGTAGATGATGGGCAGGACGCACATGAACATGCCCACGAAGAGCAGCGGATTGGGGTGCTGCTGCTGGCCGGTCATCACCATGCCGACCACCCACGGGGCGACGAGCACGCACGCGGCGGCCATGGTGAGCAACACGGTGAACACCGAGGCCAGGGCGAGCGGCCCGAGGGCGCGGGAGAAACCCGCAAACGCATCGCCGAACTCGCGCGGCTCGCCGCGCATCTTGCCGAGGTAGTAGTAATAGAGCCCGCCGTAGAACACGCCGCTGAGCACGATGTTGGCGATCGCCCCCAGGATCGGGACCATGCCGAGTGCGGCGGTGACGGCGAACACCACGAAGGTCACGCCCACGAGAGGCAGGAGGTTGGCCTTCCACAGGTCGAAACTGCGGCTGAGGCAGCCGAAGACATCCAGCGGGGCGGCGCGGGCGATGAGATCGGCGGCGTGGGCCCTGGCATCGACGGGGCCGGTCGGCTGGATCGGGGTGGCCGCAGGCGCGGCGACGGCGTCGGGGGTCGCGGCCGCGGCGGGCGGCGCGCTGAATTCGGCGAATTCGCCGAGGGTCTTCCAGACGCCATCGTCGGCGTGCTTGGCCTTGGTCGTGAGGTTGGCCCGCCCGCCGTTGAGCCACTCGTGAATCTTGGCGGCCGGCACCGGCCCGTATTCCTTTCCGTCCGCTCCGAGGATGGTGAACATAGTCCCCGCAGCCTGTCCGCGGGCGGCGCGAGGTCAACGCCTCACTCTTCGCCGGACTTCTCGTGGACGCGGCGCCGGAGCTGTTTCGTGAGCTTCTTCATCTGCGCCCGGTGCTGCTGGGCGGCCGGGCGGTCCACGCGGCGCGCCTCATGCGCGGTGGCGCGGAGCATCCGCCGGTAGCTCTGCCAGCGGGCGTCGTCGAGCGAACCGTCCGCCAGCGCGGCGCGCACGGCGCAGCCGGGCTCGGCGGCGTGGGCGCAGTCGCGGAACTTGCAGCGCGCGGTGATCGCGGCGACGTCCGTGAAGGCGGCGGCCACGTCGCCCGTCGCCTCCCACGGCTGGATCTCGCGCATGCCGGGCGTATCAATGATGATCACGCCGTCGGGGGAGACGAGGAGCTCGCGCTGGGTCGTGGTGTGCCGGCCCTTGTTGTCCGCCTCGCGGACTTCCTGCGTGAGCTGCACCTGGTCGCCCAGCAGGCGGTTGATGAGGGTGGATTTGCCGACGCCGGACGAGCCGAGCAACGCGATGGTTTTTCCGGGTTGGAGCCAGGGCGCGAGGGCCTTGAGGCCGCGGCGGGTGCGGGCGCTGATGACGAAGACCGGGACGGCGGGCGCGATGGCGGCGATTTCGCGGGGAATCTCCCCGGTCGCGGCTTCCTCGGCGAGGTCCGCCTTGTTGAGCAGCACGACGGGCTGGGCGCCGCTGGCGTAGGCGGCGGCGAGATAGCGCTCGAGGCGGTGGAGGTGGTGGTTGCCATCGAGCGAGCTGACGAGGAAGACGGTGTCCACGTTGGCGGCGACGACCTGCTCGAGCACCTCCTCGCCGGCGGCGCGGCGGGAGAACTTGGTGCGGCGCGGCAACACGGCCTGGATGGCGACCCGCGTGGGGTCGCCCGGCTGAGGCGTCACGGCGACCCAGTCGCCGATGGCGGGGTAGTCGGCCGGGGCCTTGGCGGCGTGGATGAATTTTCCGCTGCATTCGCCGAGGCGGGCGCCGTCCGCGCCGGTCACCTCGCAATAGCCTTTTAGCTCAAGCGTCACGCGCGCGGCGGCACAGCCATCCGCCGCGTAGGGGGCGAAGGCCTGGGCCAGGGAGTCGTTCCAACCGAGGGCGGCGAGAGTCACGGGGCCATGGTTGCCGGTGGGCGGCCTGCGGTGCAACGCCGCGTTTTGGCGGGGCCCGTCCTACGCAGTTCTGCGTAGGGTTTCGGGAAATTCCCTAGGCATTCAGCCTTCCGAGCGGAACCACCCAAGGCCCAATCAACTCATTGCCTTGCTTCCGGGTGAGGAACACTCCTTATTGGCGCGGTCGTGTCGTGTGTCCACCTCGCAACCCCCTCCGGTTTCCAGCTGATTTGCTGAAGCAAGCCGCCGGATTCCCCTGTTTTCCCTTAATCCCGAACCGGTCATGTCAACAAAACTGAAGCTACTCGTCACCCTTCTCGCGCTCGGCGTCTCGTGCGCCTTTGCCCAAACCGCCGCCCCGGCCAAGACCACGGTGCAGACCAAGTCCTCGGAGAAGGACGGTCGCACCACCACGGAGCGCACCTTCACCACCACCGTGACGGAGGTCGCGGAAAAACCCGCCGGTGTCACCGTGGCGATCTTCACCGCCAACCGCGCCGGTGAAATCGGCGACAACGAGCTCGGCGCCCTCGAGGATTATATCACCGGCAAGGTCACCGAGCTGAACGTGCACGTCATCAGCGGCGAGACCGCGCTCAACGCCGTGGCCGGCATGACCCCGGGCGCCAAGGCCAACGAGCTCGACGCCCAGATGGCCAACAGCACCTCCGCCGTCCGCCTCGCCCAGGCCCTCGGCGCCACCCACCTCCTGCAGGTCACCCTCTCCGGCTTCGACTCCAACAAGCAGACCATCGACGCCTACGGGGTGAAGGCCATCAATGATGAGCGCACCGCGCGCGTCACCTACAAGATCCTCGACGGCAACACCGGCGCCAGCCTCGCGGCCGACACCGTCCGCGCCAGCAAGGTCGTCCAACAGAGCAGCGGCGGCCTGTCCGATGACCGCTCCAGCCTGCTCAACGACCTCCTCGCCGAGGCCGCCGGCAAGGTCGCCGCCAGCCTCAAGCGCCAGATCGATCGCGGCCGCATCACCACCTCCGCCGGCAAGGGCGACGTCACCGTCAACTTCACCACCGAGCTCGCCGACCTCTACATCCCCGATGTGCGGATCGACAAGGACAACACGGTCCGGATGTCCGAGGACAAGCTCAAGGTCTCCGCCGTGGCCACCATCGAGGTGGACGGCCTCGCCGTCGGCACCGCCCCGGGCAAGCTCACCGTCAAGCCCGGCCTGCACAAGCTCCGCGTCGTCCGCGAGGGCTACAAGCCGTGGGAGCGCACCGTCAACTTCACCAACGGCCAGACGCTCAACGTCGGCCTGGAGATGAGCGAGGCCGGCTACGCGCGCTGGAAGGAGTCCACCGCCTTCATCAATGACCTCAAGAACGGCGCCAAGCTCACCGACGGCCAGGTCAAGGTCCTCGAGGGCCAGGCGAAGATGTTCGAAAACAGCGGCTTCAAGGTGAACACCAAGGAAGGCATCACCATCAACGCCGGCCCGACCCGCTCCCTGTTCGGCTGGTAAGCCGCCGCTCCCCTCCAACCCTTATCCTCTCCCGTTATGAAATCCGGCCGCATCCTCCTCTCCCTCCTCACCGCCCTCGTCCTCCTCGCGCCCGCCACCCGCGCGCAGGAATCCTCCGGCAAGAAGAAACTCGCCATCACCAAGATGGTCGCCACGCCCTCGCTGGCCGCCCGCATGCAGAAGCAGGGCGTCGGCCTCTCGCTCGACTCCGTCATCGAGGCCCTCGATTCGCAGGTCTACGACCGCGTGCTCAACACCCGCCGCTTCGAGATCCTTGAGCGGTCCGACGCCGACGCCCTCGCCACCGAGGCGGCCGCTTCGGGCCAGGCCTTCGCCTTCAACAAGGCCGACTACGTCATGACCATCCGCGTGGACTCGTTCAACGACCGCATGGAGGAGCGCAAGCTCGCCTCCCTCGGCAAGACCATCCGCGCCCGCGTCATCGAGCTCTCCGCCGTCGCCAAGATCACCGAGGTCGCCACCCAACGCGCCGTCGCCAGCGCCAACTTCAAGGTCTCCAAGCGCGACTCCGAGAACCGCTCCGAGAACACCACCGTGCGTGTCGGCGAGGGTTCCGATGACCTCATGATCCAGGCCGTCGGCGAGATGGCGCAGAAGATCGCCGTCCGCGCCGCCGACGTGGTCTCCCCCGCGCGCGTGATCGGCAAGCGCGACAAGATCGTGACGATCAACCGCAACGACCAGTCCGGCATCGAGGTCGGCCAGACCTGGGAAGTCTTCATGCTCGGCGACGAGCTGGTTGATCCCGACACCGGCGAGAAGAGCCGCGAGGAAGTCCTCGTCGGCAAGGTCAAGGTCACGCGCGTCACCCCGCAGAATTCCCAGGCCGAGATCATCGAGGACACCGGCATCGACCGCGGCGCCGTCGTCCGTCTCGTGGAGGGAGAGGACGAGTCGTAACCGTCCCCCCGTCCGATTCACCCCGTCATCGCCCCCAACCTCACCATGCACACAACCACCACACACCTCCGGAGCCTCCGGCTGGGTCAGGTTGCCGGCGCCCTTGCGCTCGCCCTGCTCACCGGCTGCGCCACCTACGAACAGCAGACGCAGCAGTTCAGCAACTCCACCAAGACCGGCAGCTTCGCCGCCGCAGTCACCCAGATTGACCAGCAGGCCGCCAAGAGTGCCGGCAGCAAGGATGAGCTGGTGTTCCGCCTCGAGCAGGGCGCCACGCTGCTGACCGCAGCCATGGCCGACCCGACGCAGGTGCCGGACATCCGGCCCGCGCCCGCCGCGGTGAAGAAAGGCGAGGCCCCGCCGGCCCCGCTCCCCGAGCCGACCGCGGCGGAGGTGCACCAGTATTACTACAACCGCTCCGTCGCCGCCTTCGATGCCGCCGAGGCCAAGGTCAACGCCTGGGAGGAGGAGGCCAAGGTCAAGCTCGGCTCGGAGTTCGGCGCCGCCATGACCAACCAGGCCAACTTGCCTTACCGCGGCCGCGCCTACGACAAGGTGATGATGAACACCTACAAGGCCGTCGGCTACCTCGCCCTCGGCGAGAAGGACAAGGCCCGCGTCGAGCTCAACCGCTCGCTCCAGCGCCAGCGCGACGCCGTCGAGGCCAACGCCAAACGCATCGTCGCCGTGCAGGACGAGCAGGAAAAGGCCGCCCGCGGCGAGCTGAAGGACGAGAAGGGCAAGTCCGCCTCCTATGATTCCTCCCGCGCCCTCAATGACCCCAAGACCGGCCCCGGCCTGCAGGCCGCCCTCGACGCCTCGCTCGCGCCGATGAAGCCCTACGGCGACTACGTGAACCCCTTCTCCGTGTTCCTCGACGGCCTGTTCTTCACCGTGCTCGGTGAGGGTGGTTCCGACCTGGAGCGCGGCCGCAAGTCCTTCGAGCGCGTCGCCGCCATGGTCCCCGAGAACCCCTTTGTGCGCGCCGACCTCGATGCCGCCGCCAGCGCCGCCGAGGGCAAGGCCCCCGAGGGCGTCACCTACGTCATCTTCGAGACCGGCACCGCTGCCGCCCGCGAGCAGGTCCGCGTGGACATCCCGACCTTCCTCGTGAACAGCCGCGTCCCCTATGTCGGCGCCGCCTTCCCGAAGCTGAAGTTCAACGAGGCCTACGTGCCGAGCCTGGCCGTCAAGGCCGGCGAGACCACCGTCAACACCGCCACCGTCGCCAGCATGGACAGCGTCATCGCCAACGACTTCAAGAACGAGTGGCCCGCCATCGTCACCAAGACCGTGATCACCACCGCCACCAAGGCCATTATCGCGGCCGTCGTGCAGAAGGCAGCCGAGGATCGCGGCGGCATGTGGGCCGGCCTCGCCGCCGGCCTGATCATGGGCGGCATCAACTCCGCCACCAACATCGCCGACACCCGCACCTGGACCTCCCTGCCCAAGGAGTTCCAGTATGCCCGCCTCGCCACCCCGGAGAGCCGCGAGCTCACCCTCGATGCCGGCGGCGTGCAAAAGACCGTTGCCCTGGCCCCCGGCGCGATCAACGTGGTCTATGTCAAGTCGGCGTCGCCCACCGCGCCGCTGCTCGTCTCCTCCTTCGTCCTCAAGTAAATGAAAACTCCCTCCCTCCTCCGCCTCGGCGGAGCCCTCGCGGTCACGGCCCTGGCGCTGCTCTTCGGCGGCTGCCAGAACGTGAACACCTACGAAAACGCCGAGTCCCGCGCCACGCCGACCTACGTCGCCGACAAGCGCGTGATCACCGACAACACCCTCGCCGGCAAGCTGCGCGTCGTCTCCGTCAACCAGGCCACCGTCTCGGGCAACCTGCTCAAGATCCAGGCCACGGTCGAGAACCTCTCCAGCAAGGCCCGCACCTTCAACTACAAGTTCGAGTGGATCGACCAGGACGGCATGGCCGTCAACTCCCCGAACGAGGTGTGGAAGGCGCTGGTTCTCCAGGGCCGCGAGACCTCCACCATCTCCACCGTGGCCATCTCGCCCAAGGCGGTGGACTTCAAGCTCAAGTTCCGCGAGTAACCTCCAACTTCCATGAAACTGATCGCTCCCTCCAAACAACTCGCCACCGTGCTCGCCGTCGGCTCGCTGCTGATGCTCACCGGCTGCGAAACCCCCACCGAAACCCGCACGGTTGATGCCAAGGGCCCCGACGTCATCAACACCGCGGCCATCAACACCCAGGACTGGGCCAACGCCGCCGACCAGTTGCTCGCCTCGCTGCTCTCCAGCGAAGCCCTCAACAACGCGCCGCGCTCGCCCGCCATCCTCGCGGTGGACCGCATCATCAACAACACCCAGCTCATGGTGGACACCGACCTGCTGATCAAAAAGATCCGCGTCGGCCTCACCCAGACCGGCAAGATCGCCGTCACCAACACCCTCGGCCTGGGCGAGCGCGCCGTCGTCGCCAGCGAGGCGGCCGAGCTCGAGGAGATGCAGAGCGGCAAGAAGGCCAAGACCCTCGTGCCCGACTACACGCTCTACGCGAAGCTCATCCAGCAGACCGACCGCAACAGCAAGCTGACCCAGAACACCTACTCCTTCCAGATGTCGCTGGTGCAGGTGAAGACCGGCCTGACGGTGTGGGAGGACGAGAAGCAGATCACGAAGCAGACGAAGGCCAAGCCCGCCCTCGGCTGGTAAGCGCCCCGCCAACCCTTCAAAACAAAACGCACCCGGCGACGGGTGCGTTTTTCTTTTGGTGGCTCGCGCTGCGTCCGCCGCTTGCGGAGCGGGGTCCCTTCAGCGATCAAACTGGATCCGGTAGCCCATCTGCTCGAGGGCGGGACGCTGCTGGCTGAAGGAGGACTCTGTCATCTTCTCAAAGCGGATCCGCACCTCCCGGTTGTTCACCTGCACGATCCCGCCCAAGTTGAACTGGGCGCTCTGTTCCCCCATAGTCTTGGCGAAAAATTGCCAGTCCTCGTCGGTCAGATCGCCCGGTCGCGGCAGGATCATGTAGCCGCTGACCATGCGCTCGGCAGGCGGTGACGGCGGCGGGGGTGTCGTCCCCGCCATGCGCGCGGAGAGCTGACGGAGCTCCTCGTCCCTCCGCTTCATTTCCGCCACCCTTTGGTCCGGACTCAAGCCGGTCTCCTGCGGTGGATAGGCCGTCTTGGAGGTGGACTTGGCGGGGGTCTTATCCGGCAGGAACTCATCGGTGCCTGACGCTTGGTCCGCCTGCTTCAGCCGCTCGTTGGTCGCCCGTGCCTGCATCGGATCAATCCGCGCCTTGAAGAGCGTCTTGCTGGTGCCGACCGCAGTCTTGGCGGGGCCCACGCCAACGCTCGCCTCCGTCCCGATCGAGCCCGTGACCTCAATGCTCGGCACTCCCTCGGGATAAAAATCTGATTTCTCGGCGCGGTGGGTCTTCGCCTTCAGGGTCGCCTTGAGTTTCGCCTCGGCCATCGGCTCCTCAATCCCCGCGCCGAGTTCCAGGGCGGCACCGTCGGCTCCCACGCTCAACTCGGCCGGTCCGACGCTCACGGAGGCCTCCGTCTGCCTTTGATCGTCCCTGCTGACTCCGGCTTTGAGAGGACCGACAATCTTCGGCTCGACCTTCACCTTGGCGTTGAACTTGCCTCCGCTGCTGGCGGGGGTGGTTTGGCCCGGCAGGCTGGCGGCGAGGCCGAGGGCGAGAATCAGGCCAATCGGGCGCGTCATGGCGGTGCGCTCAGTTCCCGGCGGGGATCGGCCGACCGTCCTTGTCCACCTCGATCTCGACCGGCACCTTGATGATGCGGCCGTCGGAGGTCTTCTCCTCGCGCCAGGTGCGGACGACGCGACGCTCGTTGGTGAAGGTGGACTTGGCGGCGTCCTTGGCCCCCTCGACCACGCCGACCCCGAGGCCGACGACGTTGCTGCCGACCGCCCCGACGGCGGTGCCCACCGCCGTGCCGATGGCCGGGCCGGGCTGGTTGCTGGTGACCCGGGCGTCCGGGTTGGAATTGCAGCCGGTCAGCACCGTGGTGCCGACGGCAAGGAGAGAGACGAACAGGCGGGTTTTCATGGGAAGATTGACTGGGGCGAGGCTACCCGCCGGCCGCGCTGCCGCAATCTTTTTGAGTCTCGCGCAATGGGTCGACGTCGCGATGCAGGCGGTAGGGCGGAGCGGCCCGCTCCGCCCCGGCGCACCCTGCCCGCCAGACTATTATGCGAGCCTCAATGGAAATGAGCGCTCACGCCGGCATTTCTGGGCTGTCATTGCGAGGAGCGCAGCGACGAAGCAATCCAGCTGGATCGCCACGACCCGCTCCGCAGGTCTCGCGATGACAAAGATAAAAAGCCACGGGACGTTGGCATTAGGCCGGCAGAACCTGCCGCTTGGCGGCGTCGGGATGCGGCCGGTAGAACAGTGCCGTGCGGCCGACCGAGCCGACGCACAGGCAGGGTGTCTCGGCGGCCATCCGTTCGCAGAGGGCGGCACGCTCGTCGCGGTCCGCCGACTCGAAGCGCACCTTCACCAGTTCGCGGGTGTCGAGCTGGCGGTTGAGCTCGCCGAAGAGCGCGGGCGTTGGCCCTTGGCGGCCAATCCGCAGCGAGTCGCCGAGCACTTGGCCGAGGCCGCGCAGCTTGGTCCGCTGCGCGCCGGTGAGGGAGGGGAGTTCGTTCATGGTTGGAAGGTGTCCGGTGGCAGTTCCCGCCATTGACCGGCGGGCAGGTCGCCAAGTTCCAAATGGCCGAAGCGCGTGCGATGCAAGGTGAGCACCTCGGCGCCCTGGCTGGCGAACATGCGCCGCACCTGGTGATAGCGGCCCTCGGTCAGCGTGAGCTCGGCCGCACGCGGCGCGATGATCCTCAGCTCCGCCGGGGCGCAGGGGGTCTTCTCGCCCTGGAGCAACAGCGTGCCACTGGCAAAGAGCGGGACGAGGGTCGGTGCCAGGTCGGCGCCCACCGTGGCGCGATAGATTTTCGGCACCTTGTGCTTCGGCGAGGTCAGGCGGTGGACGAGCTCGCTCCGGTCGGTCAGCAGCAGGAGGCCGCTGGTGTCCTTGTCGAGCCGGCCGATGCTCGTGACCTGCGGGTTGCGGGCGCGCCAGCGCGGCGGCAGCAGCGAATAGACGTTGGGGCCCTCGCGCTCGTCGTGCGAGCAGACGAGGCCCACCGGCTTGTGCATCATCAACAGCAGGCCGGCGGGATGATCGAGCGGCGCGCCGTCCACGCGAACATCCCCCGGGTCGGCCTTGGCGCCGAAATCATCGGCGATTTTTCCGCGCACCGCCACCCGGCCCTCCTGGATCCACGCGCGTGCCTCCCGGCGGGAGCAGTAGCCGAGATTGGCGAGAAGTTGGTCGAGTCGGCGCATCACGAGGCATTAGTCACGAAAAGTCCCCGAAAGCCACGAAAAGAATGCGCGCAACCCTTCAAGTGCCGCCGGGCCCGTCAATCAGCCCCCCGGAAATTGGTAATCTATTAGACTACCAACTTCCGGAGGCTACCAGGCGGTGCGGAAGCCGGCGAGGGCGAGGCGCGGGGTGCCGGTGGTGACGAGGCCGTCGGCGCTGCGGCCGGTCTCGATGCGGGCATCGCCGAGGTTCTCGATGGTGAGAAACAATTCGCCGCGGCCGAGCATGTAGCTGGCGCCGAGGTCGGCGATGGCCACCGTGCCGAGGATGAGCTGGTTCTCGTCGTCCTCGAACTGCCGGCCGATGACCCGGACGCGGGGCGTGAGCGTCAGCTTGCCGGCACGCCACTCGGCGCCGAGCGCGGCGCTGTGCCGCGGCACCTGCGCCAGGCGCTTGCCGGCGAGCGCCGGGGCCAGCGCGGAACGTTGCACGGTGGCGCCGTTGTAGAGGCAGGCGGCGTTGAGCGTGAGCGCGCGGGTGGCGCGCCATTCGGCCGACAACTCGAGCCCGCGGACGCGCAGGCGGTCGAGATTGAGGCGCTGCCGGCCGGTGCCGCCGGCGGGGACGAAGCCCACAATGGGAAAGGTGCCGGGGCCGCGGGCGATGGTCACGTTGGCCACGGCGTTGCGCAGCTCGTTCCAGAAGGCGGCGAACCCGATTGCAAGTGCGCCGCGCGTGTGGTCGGCGCCGAGCTCCACGCTGGTCACGTGCTCGGTGTCGAGGGCGGCGTTTGCCTCGGTGATGACGTTGCCGACGCGGAAGGGCCGGTAGAGCTCATTGAGCGTGGGGCGGCGGAAGGCCTGCTGGGCGGCGGCGCGCAGCCGCCATTCCTTCGCGGGCGTCCAGACCAGGCCGGCGCTGGGGCTGAATTCCCGGCCGTCGCGATCGGCATAGTGGTCGTCGCGCAGCACGGCCGCAGAGCTGCGGTCTGTTTCGCGCCGATGACCGCCGGTCTCGCTCCACGCATCGAGCCGGGCGCCGAGGGTAAGGCGCCAGTCGGGGGCGAGCGCGCGCTCGTGCAGGGCGAACAGGCCGGCGAATTCCTGCGTGCCGCCGGCGATGCGCTCGCGGGCGAAGGCGCCGGCGTTGAACAGGAAGTGCTCCCTCGTTTCACCGCGCACCCGGCGCAGATCGAGGCCGGCACTCGTGCGGGCTTCGCCGGGATGCGACCAGACTCCGGTCCACGCCGCGCCGAGCGCGGTGGCGGGCACGGCGAACTGGTCGCTTGCCGGCGTCTCGGTCGTGCGGGTCGCGTTCACCGCGCCGAACGTGCTGCTGAACGACTGGTCCTGGGCGTAGGCGAGTGCGGTCCACGAGAAGTTTTTGCCGGACTCAGCCGTGAGCGCGACCGAGCCGAAATCCTCGTCGGAGGAGTTGCGCTGGTAGGCCGTGCCGTTGCCGCGTTTCTCGCGGAAAGTCCGGCCGGTGACGGTGAGCGTCGCCTGCTCGCCGACCGGTTGCGTCCAGCGGGCGGACAGCCAGCGGTGTTTGCTCCCGGCGGCGATGTCCACGGGACCGCGATCCTCCGGCGCGACGAGCGAGAACCCGTCGGTGGCGAAATCACGGCCGGAGAGTTGGAGCAGGCCGCGACCTGCCGCCTGCACAATGGTCAGCTCGGCGCTGTGGGTGGAAAAATCCCCGCCGGTGGCGGTGAATCGTCCTGAGCGTTGGTAGTCTATTAGACTACCAACACTCGGGGCAGTCAGCAGCTGCACGACGCCGCCGAGCGCGGCGTTGCCCCAGGCGGTGGCGCCGCCGCCGCGGACGAGTTCCGCGCCGGCGAGCGACTCGCGCGGCACCTTGCTCCAGGTCACCCAGCCGCCGAAGGGGTCGTTGAGCGGCACGCCGTCGAGCAGCACAAGCGAGCGGCTGGCGCCGCTGGGACCGAGGCCGCGCAGTGACACGCCCTGCGCGGTCGGGTTGGCCGTCAGGCTGTCGCTGCGGCGGAACAGGCTGAAGCCCGGCACGCCGCGCAGCGCGCCGTCGAGCGTCGCGGTGGGCGCGGCGCGGAGTTGCTGTCCGGAAATTGACACAAGGGAGAACGGCACCTGCGCCGCCGGTTGCGGCGCGCGGGCGGCGGTGACGGTCAGCGGCTGGAGCGCGACGGGCGCGGGGCGGGCGGGTTGCGCCCCGGCCAGGCCCGCGCAGCCCAGAATGAGAGCCCAGGTTCTCACGGCAGGCCGGGGCGGTTGCGGGTGACGGCGACTTCGGCGGGCGTGACCGGCCGGGCCGGCGGTGCGACGGAGAACCGCTGGCGCGCATACGTGGCCAGCGCGGCGATCTCGGCATCCGAGAGATGCGCTTGCGGGGCCATGTCGTTGTCAAAGGCCTGCGAGCCTTCGCCCAGAACGGCGGAGCCGCGGAGGATGAGGGAGAGGAGGGGCTGCGGGTCGGCGCTGGAGATCCAGGCGCTGCCCTTGACCGGCGGTTGGAGGAACGGCACGCCGCTGCCGTCGGCCATGTGGCAGGTGGCGCAGTTCAGCATGAAGAGTTTCTCTCCGTCGGGTGCAGGCCCGGCCGGTGCCGTCGCCGTGCGCGCCGGCTCGTGCTTCGCACAGCCGCCCAGCAGGCCGACCAACAGGATGACCGCGATCAGCCTCACTTGGTTTCGCCGGTATGGAGGATGCGCCAGATGCGGCCGTGCAGGGCATCGGTCACATACAGGGAGCCGTCGGGCCCGACCGCCACGCCGTGGGGCCGGTGGGCGGCGTCGTTGGGCGACGCCAGCTCGGCCTTGCCGGTGAAATTATCGGCGAACACCTCGTAGCCGCCCGCGGGCAGGCCCGAGGCATTGAACGGAATGAAGACGACATTGTAGCCCTTCTGCGGGCGGGGCGCGCGGTTCCACGAGCCTTGGAAGGCCAGGAAGGCGCCGCCGCGATATTTCTCCGGGAACTGCGTGCCGGTGTAGAAAGCGAGCTGCATGGGCGACCAGTGCGCCGGGAACGCGACGAGCGGGTCGGGAAACTTGCCGGCGGGCGCCGCCTTCCGGCCGTCGCCACCGTATTCGGGGTTCAGCATGCGCTGGTGTTTGTGCGGATCCCAGTAGGTCGTGGGCCAGCCGAAGTTGGCGCCTTCCGTCAACTCATGGAGCACTTCGGCGGGGAGCTCGGCGTTGTCGTCGTCCGAAAAAAACTGCGGGGCGACGGTGCTGAGCTGGTCACGGCCGTGGATGGCGATGAACAGCCGCCCGTTGGCCGGGTTGAGCGCGATGGTGGTGGAATGGCGGTGGCCGGTGGAAAAGTGCCGGCCGTCGGCCTGCGTCTGGTCGGGCTGGTCGGCGGCGAAGCTCCAGTAGCCGCCGTGGGTCTTCAGGAACTCCGTGGGGTCCTGGCCGATGGCGCCGCGCGCGCGGTCTGGTTGGCCCAGGGCATTCGAGGGCGAGCCGACCTCGACGTAAAGCCGGCCGTCAGCGCCGAAGGCGAAGGCCTTGGCGGCGTGCTGGCGGCGGTCGGGCAGGTCCTTGACGATGCGTTCCGGGTTGCCGGCGGGCACGAGCTCGCCGGGCGCGAGCTTGTAGCGGTAGATGGCATTGTTGCTGGAATGGTAGAGCCATTCCCCGCGCAGTGCGATGCCGGTGCCGCCGCCGTTCCCGAATTCCTTGATCACGTCGGCGCGCCCGTCGCCGTCGGTGTCGCGCAGGGCGTAGATGCCGCCCTCACGGGTCTTCGCGTAGAGATCGCCGTTGGGTGCGACGGCGACCTGGCGCAGAGGTTTCAGCTTGTCGGCGACGACCAGGGCGCGGAAGCCCGGCGGCAGCGTGATGCCGCCGTTGTCAGCATCGGGCACAGGCAACGCCGCGCGGGCGAGGGGAAGCGCGAGCAGGAAGATGGCGATCAGGGGCAGGGTTTTCATGTTGGCGTCAGGTTGGCGGCCGCACGGTGATGCGCGGAGTGGGGATGTTTACGGACTGGGCGCGGCTTGGCGAGCGGTGAGTCGGGGCAGTTAACCGCTGACCGGGAATTTAGGGCTGGCGTCAGGGAGGGCGATGCGGGATGCCTTCAGTTCTTATGGCCAACTGGGAATACAAAGTCATCAGCAGCGGGAAGGGCGGATTCGCCTCCCCGGCGCTGATGGAGAAATTTATCAACGACCTCGGCAAGGAACAGTGGGAGATCATCAACTTCCACCCCGCGCCGGACAATCCGCTGGCCTTCACCGGCCTCGCGCGCCGCTCCGTCGAGCGCGACTGGACGCTGGAGGACGCCGCCGCGGCCGCCGCCCGCGCGGAGGCGGACAAGCTGCGCGTGGAATTCGAGGCCAAGTTCAAGGCCGTGACCACCGGCGCCGCCGCGTCCGCCGCCCCCGAGGAGAAACCCGCCGATCTGATCGATGCGAAGGCCGCGGCCGACGACGGCTTCCGCCGCCCGGTGGACACCTCGCGCGACGACGACCCCGACGCCCCGGAGGACGAGTGGCACAAGCTCACCGCCGAGGACGAGCTGCCGACATTCTTCGACGCGCTCAAGCCCCACATGCGCCGCAACCAGCGCGGCGCCGGCATGTCCGTCGGCCTCGATTACCTCGCCAAGAAGTGGAAGCTCGAGGAGGCCGACATCAAGGGCGCGCTCGTCGAGTGCGGCCTGCAGATCCCGGGCGATGAGAACGCCAAGCCCGCCTGCGTCGAATACGACGGCGACCTATTTTGGGTGAACATCAACCGCCGCGGCGAGGTCTGGATCAACACCCGCGAGAAACCGACCCCGGTTTTCCGCATCGTGGCCGGCAAACGCCTGGCGGATGACGAGGTGCCGGCCGAATTGGCCGCGTCCACCCCGCCGCCCCCGGCCCAGCCGGAGCGCCGGGACGACCACCGCCGCGATGATCGCCGCGACGAGCGCCCGCCCCAGCAGCACTCCCAGGCTCCCCGCGAGGACGCCGCGGCGCCCAAGTCGCTGCTCGCCCGCATCCGCGGCATGATGCGCCACAACCGCCGCGGCCGCGGCTGGTCCGGCAGCTTCCCCTATCTCACCAAGGCCCTGAAGCTCGACGAGGCCCAGTTGCTGGAGCAACTCGCCGCGTTCGGCCTCCGCCTCGAGGGCGGCGATGCGCCCGTCGTCGCGCAGGAAAACGGCTTTGCCTATTGGCTGAACCGCAACCAGCGCGGCGAGATCTGGATCAACGCGGAGGAGGGCAGCGGGCCGGTTCCCGCCGGTTCCGCCGCAGTGCCCGCCCCCGACACGGCTCCGGTGCCGGTCGAGGTGAAGCCCCTGCCGCTGGAGAACATCCTCACCGCCGTGCGGCTGCTCATGCAGCCGAAGAAGCGCGGCGAGGGCGTGACGGCCCCGGTGACGGAGATGGCCACCAAGCTGGAAAAATCCGACGAGCAGCTGCTCGCCCTGCTGGCCTCGGCCGGCCTCCAGCTGCCCGCGACGCCCAAGGCCAAGCCGACCTTCGCCGAGCACGGCGGGGAAATCTACTGGCTCAACGCGAACGCCAAGGGCCAGGTGTGGCTCAACGCAAAGGCGGCCAAGAAGGCCTCCGGGAAAAAATCCGCCGAGTAGGCCGCGCGCTTCAGGGTGGTTTTGCATCCTGAGCCGCGCGCCCGCTGCCCCGCACCCATGGCGCCGCTCCCGGTAATCTACGAAGACGAGGCGCTGATCGCCTTCGACAAGCCGAGCGGGCTGGCGGTCGCGCCCGACCGCCGGGACCCGAAGGCGGAACACCTCATGGGTCTGGTGCGCGCCCAGTGGGGCCCCGACGTGGCCAACGTGCACCGCCTCGACGCGGACACCAGCGGCTTGGTGCTGTGCGCCAAGACGAAGCCGGCGCTCGATTTCCTCAGCGGGCAGTTCCAGTCCAAGACCGTGGTGAAGACCCATCACGCCCTCACTGTCGGCCTGCCCGCGGCGGACGCGTTTGCGGTGGACCTCGTGATCAAGGAGGACGAGGCGAGGCCCGGCGTGATGTGCATCGTGAAAAAACACGGCCAGACGAGCCACACGGGGTTCACGGTGCTCGAGCGCTACCCGCAACCCGCCGGCCGGCCGGGTTTCGCGTGGGTGGAGTGCGCGCCGAGCACCGGCCGCATGCACCAGATCCGCATCCACCTCGCTTCCGTCGGCACCCCGATCCTCAACGACCCGCTGTATGGCAATGACACGCGCCTGCTGCTCTCCGACCTGAAGCGCGGCTACAAGGGCCGGGCCGACGAGAAGCCGCTGATCTCCCGGCTGGCGCTGCACGCCACCGCGCTCACCTGCACGCATCCGCTCAGCCGCGAGAAACTGACACTGTCCGCCCCGCTGCCCAACGACCTCGCGGTCGCCTTGAAATACCTGCGCAGATTCGCGGGGCCGGCCGGCCGGCGCTGAGGCCGGCCCGGGCTTTACTTCCACCCGGAAGCCGGTTGGATGACGGCAACTCAATGACCCCATGAGCGATCAATCGCCGGTGACTCACAGTGTGGACGCGGACGGTGTTGGCTGGCTGTGCTTCGACGACCCGGGCGGCCGCGCCAATGTCCTCAACCCGCCGGTGCTGGCGGCCTTGCGCGCCGCCGTGGCCGCCCTCGCGGCCCAGCCGCTGAAGGCCGTGGTCGTGCACAGCGCGAAGGAAAAAATCTTCATCGCCGGCGCCGACCTGAAATGGCTGGCGGCGCTGCCGGACGCCGCCGCCGCGCTGCAACTCGCGCGCACCGGCCAGGAACTCTTCGCCCAGCTCGCCAATTTCAAGGTGCCGGTGGTCTGCGCCATCCACGGCGCCTGCGCCGGCGGCGGCTACGAGCTCGCGCTGGCCTGCCACTGGCGGATCGCCACCGATGCGAAGGAAACCAGCCTCGGCCTGCCCGAGGTCGGGCTCGGCGTGATTCCGGGCTGGGGCGGTTGCGCGCGGCTCCCCCGGCTCATCGGGGCGCAGGCCGCCGTGGCGCACCTGCTCAAGGCCGCGCTCGTGCCGTCGGCGGCGGCGCTCACGGCCGGCCTGGTGGACGAGGTGGTGCCCGCGGCCGAATTGAAAACCCGCGCCAAGGCGATGGCCCTGCGCCTCTCGGCCGAGGGCCTGCCGAACCGGGCGGTGCCCGCCGCGGCCCCGGCGGATTTCTTTGCCGGCCAGCGCCAGACGGTGCGCTCCCGGATGCGCGGCCAGCCGGCCCCGCTGGCGATGCTGGACGCCGTGGAGCAGGGCGCGGCCCTGTCGGTGGCGGCGGCGCTGGAGCTGGAGGCCAATCTTTTCGGCGGCGTGGCCGCTGGCGAGGTGGCGAAGAATCTCATCCACGTGTTCAACCTCCGGGAGCGCGGCAAGAAGCTCTCGCTGGACGCCTGGTTCCCGACGGAGCCGGCGGCGGGCACGCCGGAGAAATTCCAGATCGTCGGCATCATCGGCGCCGGCGTCATGGGCTCGGGCATCGCCCAGTGGTGCGCGTCGCGCGGCATCGGCGTCATCATGTGCGATGCCGACCGCGCCGCCGCCGAGCGGGGCATCGCCGTCATCCGCGGCCTCTTCAAGCAGGCCGAGGCGCGCGGCAGCCTCACGCCCGCCGAGGCCCACAAGATGATGGGCGGCATCGGCGTCACGACCACCCTGGAGGATTTCGACATGTGCGACCTCGTGATCGAGGCCATCGTCGAGAACGTGGAGGTGAAGCAGAAGCTCTACGCCGAGCTGTCGCAGGTCATGGCCCCGGGCTGCGTGTTCGCCTCGAACACCTCCGCCCTGCCGCTGGAGGACCTGGCGGCCAAGGCCACCAACCCCGGCCGCTTCATCGGCCTGCACTTCTTCAATCCCGTCGGCCGGATGCCGCTGGTGGAGCTGGTGCTCGGGAAGGAAACGACCCGCGCCACGGCGGAGCGCGCGCTGGCCTTTGTCAAATCCCTGGGCAAGACGCCCGTCGTCTGCCGGTCGTCGCCCGGCTTCCTCGTCACGCGGGTGATGTTTTTCTACCTCAACGAGGCGTGCCGGCTCTGGGAGCAGGGCGTGCCGACGGAGGCCATCGACCGCGCCTTGCACGAGTGGGGCTGGCCGATGGGCCCGATGCGGCTGATCGACGAGGTCGGCGTGGATGTGACCGACTTCATCTTTGGCGAGATGCAGCACTACTTCCCCGACCGGTTCACCCGCACGACCATCACGCAGCGCCTGCTCGCGGCCGGGCTGAAGGGCCGCAAGAACGGCGAGAGCGCGGGCTTCTACGATTACACCGGCGGCAAGGAGACCCTGAACGCCGCGGCGGCCGCGTTCGGGCCGGCCGAAAAAATCATCCTCGAGCCCGCCGCCATTGCCGAGCGGCTCAACGGCGTGATGATTGACGAGACCAGGCGCGTGCTGGCCGAGGGCGTGGTCAAGACGGCCGACGAGGCGGATTTCGCGCTCTTGCTCGGCGCAGGCTTCCCCGCCTGGCGCGGCGGCCTGATGCGCTACGCGAGGAGCATCGGTGCTTAGGGCCTGCTTCAAATTCGGTTTGTCATTCTGAGCGCAGCGAAGAATCCATCGGGATTTACGTTGCGCAGCAGTGGGAGCGATGATCCGACTGGATTCTTCGCTCCGCTCAGAATGACAGGATTCGGGAGTTCCGAGAATTTGGAGGCGCGCTCGCCAGAGCCCCGCCTCGGCCAAAGGGTGTAAAGCCGGGGCCGGCCTGCCCCCGGCTGATAAATGCGTTGCAGGCCACGCTTTTTGGCGGGAAATTTTGGCAACCTCCCATGGCCACCGCCGTCACCCTGAACCAAGAGCAGAAGCGCCACTTGTTGCTGACGATGCTGGAGAGCCGGCACGGCGACCTGCGCGAGGAGAGCCTGAACCGGCAGGGCAAGGGGCATTTCCACGTCTCCGGCCGCGGCCACGAGGCGCTGGCCGCCATCGGCGCGCAGCTGCGCGACACGGACTACATCGTGCCGTATTACCGCGACCGCGGCCTGTGCATGGGTCGCGGCCTGACCACGCGCTACCTGGCGCTGGAGTATTTCGCCAAGCGCGACTCCGCCTCCCGCGGCCGCATGATGCCGTCGCACTACTGCTCGCGCGAACACAACATCGTCAGCGTGCCGACGCCGACGGCCTCACAGCTCATGCCGGCCTGCGGCATCGCCTGGGGCCTGCAACTCGACCAGAGGGACGGCGTGGTCGTCACCACGATCGGCGACGCCGCCTCGCGCCAGGGTGATTTCTACGAGGCGCTCAGCTTCGCGCAGGAGAAGAAGCTCCCGCTGCTGCTGCTGGTCGAGGACAACGGCTACGGCATCTCGACGCCCACCAAGGCCAGCAACCCGCTCGCCCTCGGGATCATCAACCCGGCCCAGTGGCGTATCATTGACGGCCGCGACCCCGAGGCCGTCCACGCCGCCGCGCAGCAGGCGCTCGCCGACCTGCGGGCGGGCCGGGGCCCGGTGTTCTTCTGGGTGAAGGTCGAGCGCCTCTCCAGCCACACCAGCTCCGACGACCATGCGCTCTACCGCTCAAAGGAGGACCTTGCCGCGCTGGAGCAGGCCGATCCCATCCGCCACCTGAAGGACCGGATGATCCAGCACGGCGAGCTGACCGAGAAGGACTACGCCGCGCTCGACGCCGAGCTGAAGGAAAAGGTGCGCCGCGACTACGCCGCCGCCGAGGCCGCCGAGAACCCGCGGGCGGACGAGCTCTACGTCGAGACGACGGGGCCGTCGCCCGAGCTCAACGAGGAGCTCTTCAAGCCGGGCAAATACCGGATGGGCGACCTCATCAACCGCACGCTCCGCGCCGGGCTCGACGCCGACCCGGGCCGCCTCATCTTCGGCGAGGACGTCGAGGATCCCAAGGGCGGCGTGTTCCGGCTCACCCAGAAGCTCACGGTGGATTTTCCTGGCCAGGTGTTCAACTCGCCGCTGGCCGAGTCCACCATCATCGGCCTGGCCGGTGGCCTCGCGCTCTACGGGCGCCGGCCGGTGTTCGAGATCCAGTTCATCGACTTCATTTATCCCGGATTCAACCAGCTTGTCGCAAACCTCGCCAACCTCCGCTGGCGCACGAACGGCGAGTGGAAGGTGCCGGCCGTGTTCTACGCGCCCTACGGCGCCTACCTGCCCGGCGGCGGCCTCTGGCACTCGCAGGCCAACGAGTCGGTCTTCGCCCATTTTCCCGGCATCAACATCGTCATCCCGAGCACGCCGGAGGACGCCGCCGGCCTCCTCTGGACCGCGATGCACGCGGAGGACATCACGCTGGTGCTCCTGCCGAAGCACATGCTCTGGGCCGAGCGCGAGAGCGCGGGCCCGGTCGCCTCCATCCCGCTGGGCGTCGCCCGGCGCTGTCTGGAGGGCGACGACCTCACCCTCGTGGCCTGGGGCAACACGATGGAGAAGTCCCTCGAGGCTATCGCCGAGTTGAAGGGCGAGGTCGGCGTGGACCTGATCGACCTCCGCTCCATCGTCCCCTGGGACAAGGCCACGATCGAGGCCTCCGTGCGCAAGACGGGCCGCCTCGTCATCGTGCAGGAAGACACGGAGAACTGCTCCGTCGGCCAGATGATCATCACGCACATCATGAGCCAGCCCGACCTGTGGGCCGCGCTGAAGGCCCCGCCGGTGCTCGTGTCGAAGGGCAACGTGATGATCGGCTACAACCCCATCTACGAATACGCCGCGCTGCCCGACGTGCCGCGCATCCTCGACGCCATCTGGCGGACGGTGTCCATCAACGTCGCGCGCGGCGAACATGTGGGAGCGAGCTTGCTCGCGACTGCATCCGCCCAACCCGTCGCGACCAAGGTCGCTCCCACAAACGAAAGCCACGCCCCGCGGAACACGCTGGTCGCCGGCACGAGCGACATCATTGTCCGCGTGCCGATCATGGGCGAGGGCCTGCGCTCGGCGCGCGTGGTGGCGCTCAACAAAAGGCCCGGCGACGCCGTGAAGCACGACGACGTGCTCTGCGAGGTCGAGACCGACAAGGCCGTTTATCCGATCGAGGCTTCGTTCGCGGGCATCTTCAAGGCCTGGCAGATCAAGGTGGATGACACCGTGCTCATCGGCCAGGAGATCGCGCTCGTCACCGGCGATGCGGCCAGCACGAAGGGCCTCGCGACGGAAGGGGCCCCTGGCGGAGGGGCTTTGCGCCCCGATTCATCGCGGGATAAACCCGCTCCTACAATTCCTGTCGCCGCCAAATCCGCGCCCGCGATGCCCGCCATTTCCTCAACTCCCGTTCCCATGAAAGGCAACGCCCGCCCGCCCGCTTTGCATCCGGCCATCACCAAGCGCCTGGATACGGTCATCCCCGCCAACATGCTGATGGACGTCCGCTGGGATGCGCTCCGCGCCGCGCGCGAGGCCGCCAAGCAGCAGCACGGCAAGGCCGCCGCTTCGCCCTCCACCATGATCGCGTGGTGTGTCGTCCGCGCGCAGGAGAAGCACGCGGCCTTCCGCTGCATCGTGAACAAGGACGGCACCATCCTCGAGCAGGCCGACTTCGAGCTCGGCGTCGCCGTCGCCCTGGAGGGTGACCGGCTCGCCACGGCACCCGTGGTCAACGCCAACAAGCTGGCCTGGGCGGATTTCGTCGCCGCCTACAACCGCGCGGTCGAGGACACGCGCATCGGCAAGATCACCGAGGTGCAGGCCCCGGTGAACCTGACCAGCCTCGGCGCGTTCGGCGTCGAGAGCGCCACGCCGATCGTGGTGCCGCCCGCCATGGGCACGCTGTTCGTTGGCTCCGCGCACGAGCGCCTGATCAATGACGGCGGCGTCATCCACCCGGCGGAGGTCGTCACGCTCTCGCTCACCTTCGACCACAAGGTCGTCAACGGCGCCACCGCGGCGGCGTTCCTGCAGGAAGTGCGCCGCCAGATGGAAGGCTTCAAGCTGCCGGCGTGAGGCGGCCGTTGCCCCCTGAAGCTCCCGGGAGGTCACAGGAGGCGCTCACACATTGGGCGGAATGTTACCGCCGGTGCGGACGGGTTGGCGGGTGAAGCTCATGAATGAGTGCGACGGAAGAACTCCCGGGGATTCACGATGTCCACGCCGACCCGCGCGGTGATCTCAAGGAGATCCTTGTCCACGGTGACCAGCATGTCGGCCTTGGCGGCGAGAGCCGTGCCGAGGATGGCGGCGTCGGCGGGGTCGCGGCAAAGATCGGCCGCGACCGGAAGAGGGGCCACGAGAAGCGCCACGGCGCGATAATCATCCACGAACGAACGGACCGCTTCAGGCGCGTAACGGAGCTTTTTGACCAGCGTGCGCTCGAATTCGTCCAGGATGTAGTCGGAGAGAACCAGCCGGTGTTCGCGGAGGGCGACCCGGATGACATCAGCGCAAGTGCCGGCCGTCGTGATCTGGGCGGCGACCAGCACCGAGGTGTCCAAGGCCACGATCAATTGGTCTTGATGCCGAGGTGGCGGAAGACGTCCTCATCCGTAAAGATGCCGAGCTTCTGGGCATGAGGGACGGCGCGAGCCCGGGACTGCTCGAAGCGCCAGACGCGCATCTGGCGCTCGATGGCATCGCGGGCGAGGTCGCTCTTGGTGAGCCTGGCCTGTTTGCTCGCGGCGGTGAGGTCGCGGCTGAGTTTGGCGGGGAGGCGGAGGGTGAGCGTGGGCATGTATTACACCGTAATACAGGAAGCGGGTCTGTCAATCCGGCCTCTGCCCCCAAGGCCACCGGGCCCGGGTCGGGCGCGCTCACACCATCGGGCGAAACTTGCCGACGACGCCGGTGAGGCAGGCGGTGATCTGGCCGAGCGAACAGACCTCGACCGTGTTCACGAGCTCGCCGAAGACGTTGTCGCCGGAGCGGGCGACGTTCTCGAGACGTTGCAGGGCGTCGGGCGCCTTCTTCGCGTGCTTCTTCTTGAAAGCCTTGAGGCGTTCGACTTGGAGGCGCTGCTTTTTCGGCGACGTGCGGGCGAGGGGCACGCTGGGCATCGGCTCGTGGGAAATGTATTTGTTTAGGCCGATGATCGGGCGCTCGCCGGAGTAGATCTGCGTCTCGATGCGGTGGCCGGACTCCTGGATCTTGCTCCGCTGGTAGCGTTGTTCCATCGCGGCGATGACGCCGCCGAGCGTGTCCATCTCGCGGAACACGTCCAGGATGGCCTTCTCCACCTGGCGCTCGAGCATGAGCAGGCCCGGCGCGCCGCCGAAGAGGTTCATGGTGTGTTTGAAGAGGCCGGACTCCTCGAGGAGGATGGACTGGCCGTGCGAGGCGAGCAGCGCGTATTTCTCGGTCGGCGTGGTGAAGGGCTCGTCCGCCGAGTTCGAGTGGCATGAATTGGTGTAATTCATGTAGGCGAGCATGAGCTCGGCCGCGGTGCGCGTGAGGTTGTTCTGGAACTCGGCGGCGATGAGCGAGCGGCCGGAGGTCTGCGTGTGCAGCTTGAGGATCTGCGCCTTGGTGTTGGCGCCGAAGACGTCGCGCATGCCGATGGCCCAGATGCGGCGGCAGACGCGGCCGAGCACGAGGTATTCGATGTCGAGGCCGCAGTCCAAAAAGAAGGAGAGACGCGGGCCGAAGGCGTTCACGTCGACGCCGCGCGCCTTGAGGAGCTCGGCGTAGGTGAAGCCGTTGGAAAGCGTGAAGGCCGCCTGCTGCACCGGCGTGGCCCCGGCCTCGGCGATGTGGTAGCCGGAGATGGAGACGGGATACCAGCGCGGCATGTTGGGCACGCACCACTCGATCATGTCGCACAGGAAGCGGAGCGAGGCGTCCACCGGGAAGATGACCTCGTTCTGCGCCTGCACTTCCTTGAGCATGTCGGCCTGGATGGTGCCGCGGAGGTTGCCGATGCAGTCCGGGCCGAAGCGTTTCTTCGCGGCGGCGATGAACATCGCGAGGATGACGGGTGCCGGGGCGTTCATCGTCATCGAGACCGAGGCGTCGGGGCGCGTCAGGTCGAAGCCGGCGAAAAGCCGGCCCATGTCCTCGACCGTGTCGATGGCCACGCCGCCTTCGCCGACCTTGCCGAGCAAGCCTTCGTGGTCGGAGTCGAGGCCGTAGAGCGTGGGGCCGTCGAACGCGGTGGAGAGGCGCAGGCTCTTCTGATGCGTGTTGAGATATTTGAAGCGCGCGTTGGTGTCCTCGGCGAGGCCGAGCCCGGCGAAGAGGCGCATCGGCTCCTCGCCCGTGCCGGTGTCCTTGTCGAGATACATCTCGCGGTAGGCGGCGGTGGCGTAGGGGAACTGGCCGGGGAAGCCCTGGCTGAGCAGATACTCGGCGATGGCACCGGGCTCGTCGGTGTCGGGCAGGGCGAGGCGCGGCAGCGGCGTGCCGGCGGGCGACTTGGTCATCTCGACCGAGGCGCGCAGATGGGCCCACTTGGCGCGGAGCTCCGCGGCGAATTTTGCTTCGGTGCGCGCGCGCTTCACCTCCGCGGCCACATGGGCGTTGTAGGCGTCAATCGAGTCGGCGATTTTTCCGAGCTGGCTCATTAAGAAAGTTGAGAGTTGAGGGCTGAGAGTTGAGAGCAGGTAGGGGCGCTTGCCCTCAAGCGTCCGGGCTTGCCATCCAGCAGGCCTTCTCGCCGCCGCGGACGGTGTCGAGGCCGCCAAGCTTGGCGATGGCGGCGAAGAGGGCGTCCACGCCGGGGTCGAAGTGCTTGGCGGCGGTCGTGGCGTGCAGGATCTGACCCTTGCCGTTCTGGTTGAGGCGGGCCTGGATCTCGGCCTTGGCGGTGTGGGCCATGGGGTGGTCGCACTTGTTGAGCGCGACGAGGTCGGCGCCGTTGAGGAGCGCGATCTTCTGGAGCTGGATCAGGCCGCCGTAATGGGGCGCGAGCACGAAGAGCGTGGCGTCCACGAGTTTCCTGCCGCCGAAGATGCCGAAGGGGTCGCTCTCCTGGCCGACGCCGACGGACTCGACGAGGATGAGGTCGAACTCGCCCGAGGCCTGGAGGATTTCAATGGCGGCGGGCGCGGCGGCGGACAGACCGGTGAGGCTGCCGCGCGTGGCCAGCGAGCGGAAGAACACGCGGTCGTCCTGCGCATAGATGGCGCTGACGCGGTCGCCGAGGATGGCGCCGTGCGAGTCGGGATGCGACGGGTCGTTGGCGAGCAGGGCGATGCGGCCGCCGGGACAGTTCTTGAGGAAGCGCGAGGTCAGCTCGTCGATGAGCGTGGACTTGCCCGCGCCGCCCGGGCCGGCGACACCGACGACGAAAGTCTTCTTGGTGGAGCGCGGCGTCCCCGACGCGCTTCGCGCGAACGCGCCCGGAGGTCGCGTTCCACCTTCGGCCATCGTGATCGCCCGGGCGAGGGCGCGGTCGCCCTTGAACTTCGCGTTGGGCTTCGCCGCGCGGGCGTAGGCGCGCTTGATCTCGGCCATCATGTCGGCGAGCGGGGTGCCGGCGAAATAGATGCGGTCGGTGCCCTGGCGCTTCATCACGCGCTCGTCGGCCTGCGTGATGGTGCCGCCTCCGCCGCCGAATACCGGGATGTCGCCGTTGCCGGACTTTTTGAGCTGATCGACGACCTCCTTGAAGAAGACGATGTGGCCGCCGTTGTAGGAGCTGAGGCCGACGACGTTGACGTCCTCCTGGATGGCGGCGCGGACGATGGCCGAGGCGGACTGGTGGTAGCCGAGGTAGATGACCTCGATGCCGTGGCGGGCCAGCTCGATGTTGATGGTGGTGACGGCGCTGTCGTGGCCGTCGCACACCGGCACGGCGGTGAGGATGCGCAGGGGGGCGGGGGACTTGGCGGCGGCCATCCCTGTCAGGAAAGGGCAGGAATCCGGCCGGTGCAATGGCCGAGGTGGCTCCGCGTCGCGCGGCGAACGGGTTTTGGCCCTTTTGGCGTAGGCCGTGGTGTAGTCGGACGCAAAAAAAGCCCGCACGGCAGGTGCGGGCCTTGGGGGAGAGGCCGTCCGCTCAGGCGGCCGGAGCCCGGCGATCCGCCTCAGAAATCCGCCGTGCCCGGGGTGCGGGCGAAGGGGATCACGTCGCGGATGTTGCCGACGCCGGTCACGAACATGAGCATGCGCTCGAAGCCGAGGCCGAAGCCCGCGTGCGGCACGCTGCCGTAGCGGCGCAGGTCGAGATACCACCAGTAGGCCTTCTCGTCCAAATGATGCAGCGCCATGCCGGCGCGGAGCTTGTCGAGCCGCTCCTCGCGCTGGCTGCCGCCGATTATTTCCCCGATGCCGGGCACGAGCAGATCCATCGCCGCCACCGTCTCGCGACCGTCGGCCTCGCCGTTCTGGCGCATGTAGAACGCCTTGATCGCGCGCGGGTAGTTGTAGACGGTGACCGGGCACTTGAAGTGTTCCTCGGTGAGGTAACGCTCGTGCTCGGCCTGGAGGTTGGCACCCCACGAGACGGGATGCTCCCAAGTCTTGCCGGATTTCTCGAGGATGGCGACGGCTTCCGTGTAGCTGCAGCGCTGGAAGGGGCGCTCGAGCACGAAGTCGAGGCGCGTGAGCAGGTCCTTGTCCACGAACTTGGCGAAGAACTCGAGGTCGGCGGCGCAGTGCTCCTTGGCGTCGCGGATGAGGTGCTTCACGAACGCCTCGGCGAGGTCCATGTTGCCCGCCAGGTCGCAGAAGGCGACCTCGGGCTCGATCATCCAGAACTCGGCGGCGTGGCGCGAGGTGTTGCTGTTCTCGGCGCGGAAGGTCGGGCCGAAGGTGTAGATGTTGGAGAGCGCGTGGGCGAAGATCTCGCCCTCGAGCTGGCCGGAGACGGTGAGGAAGGTCTTCTTGCCGAAGAAATCCTTCGCGTTGTCCACGTGCTTGTCCTCGCCGCGCGGCGGGTTCTCGAGGTCGAGCGTCGTCACGCGGAACATGTCGCCCGCGCCCTCGGCGTCGCTGGCCGTGATGATCGGCGTGTGGACGTAGTGGAAGCCGCGTTCCTGGAAGAACTGGTGGACGGCGTAGGCGAGGCGGCTGCGCACGCGGAAGACGGCGCCGAAGAGATTCGACCGCGGGCGGAGGTGGGCGATCTCGCGGAGGAACTCGAGGGTGTGGCCCTTCTTCTGGAGCGGGTAGGTGTTATCGGCCTCGCCGAGCACGGTGAATTTTTCCGCCACGACCTCCCATTTCTGGCCGCCGCCCTTGGATTCGACGAGCTTGCCATGCACCTCGACGGAGGCACCGGTGTTGGCGCGGGCGACGTTGGCGTAGTCGGGCAGCGAGGCGTCCACGATGACCTGCAGGCCCTTGAGGCAGGAGCCGTCGTTGAGCTCGATGAACGAGAAGGCCTTGGCGTCGCGGCGGGTGCGGACCCAGCCTTGGAGGAAGATGGCGTCGGCCGGAGCGGTGGCGTTGAGGGCGTCCTTGACGAGAGTGCGTGACATGGGGGGAGGCGCGGTGCGCGCCATGCGAAAGTGAGAGGGAAAGTGAGCCGGGGAGTAAAGAGGGGATTCGGCCCGCGCGCAAGACCGTCGCCCCGGGCCAGCCCCGGCCCGCTCGCCTCACTTTTCGCCCGGGCCCGAGCGCTCGATGGCGTGGAAGAGCGCGATCATGTCGGCATCGGCGTGGCCGAGCTGCACGGTATCGCGCAACAACTGGAGCATGCGCTCGGTGAGCGGAAGGCCGCAGTTGACCGCGGCGGCGGCCGCGCCGGTGCGGCCGAGGCTGTCGAGCACATTGCGGATGGCGCTGTGGGCGGTGAAGTCGCGGGCGGCGAGCTTGGCCGAGCGGATGCGAACGTTGTCGCTGCCGAGCTGACCGTTGGAGACGACCTCGGCGACCTTGGCGCGGTCGAGGCCGTGGGCGTCGGCGAAGCGCATCATCTCGGCCAGCGCGGCGACGCTGTTCACGAGCAGGATGTTGGTGGCGAGCTTGGTGAGGGTGCCGTTGGGCACGGGGCCGCAGTCGATGGCTTGTTTCGCCAGCGGGGCGAAGAGCGGCGCAACCTCGGCCACGGCGTCCGGTTCGCCGGCGAGCATGGCGATGAGCGCGCCCGCTTCGGCCGGCTTGCGGCTGCCGGAGACGGGCGCCTCGACAAAGCGCGCCCCGGCGGCGCGGAGCGCCTGCTCGAGCCCGCGCGAATAGTCCGGCGCGACCGTGGCGCAGTTGACGAACAGCCGGCCGCGCACGGCGGCGAGTGGCGCGGCCTTGGCGGCGGTGCGGTTCCAGACTTGGAGCGCGTGTCCGGCGCGCAGGAGCCGGAGCGCCATGACCTCTCCCATGGTGCCGAGGCCAAGGAAACCGATTGGAATCATGCGCGGAGAATCGTCCGTTGAGGCGGCGCGGTCAACGGCGCGCCCGGTTGTGCCGGTCACTCGCGCGGCCAACTGCCAGCGGGTGGCGCGGGCCAAAGGAGGGTTGCGGGGCGCGGGCGCGTGGCTAGACTGGAGGCATGCTGAAGACCAAGTCGGTGCACTCCCCGATCGAGAACGCGGATGGCTTGCGGCTCCTCGTCGCGCGTTTCCGCGGCCACGGGCTGCCGGTGGATCGCTACGATGTGTGGCTGGCCAGCCTGGGGCCAAGCGAGAAGCTGCTGAAGGGATTCCTCGCGGACAAGATCACCTGGGCGGAGTTTTCCAAGCGCTACCGCGCGGAGATGTTTGCCGACGCTGCGGGCGACAAGGACAACGCCACGATCAAGAACCACGGCCAGAAGTTCACGGTGCGGCTCATCGCCAAGCTGGCGCAGAGAGAAAACGTCACGCTCCTCTGCCACTGCGCCGAGGACGCGGCCCAGTGCCACCGGTTCCTGCTGCAGAAGCTGATCGAGCGGGAGGGTTGAAGCGCATCCCCGCAGTTCGGGACGAAGATCAGAAGCGTTTGTCGTAGTCGGCGTGAGAGCCGATCCATTCCCAGATGAATTCCTGCCCGGAGAAGCGGCCGATTGCCCGGTAGTGGTCGCCCACCCGGACTGACCAGTTGGGCTGGCCGATGGACTTGAAGTGCAGCGAAGGATGGAAGGCGTTGGCCTGCCAGAGCCGGTAGTTCTTGCGGGCGGTGGCGCGCACCGGCACCGGCAGGGCGTGATAGAGCCGCCAGAATTCTTCGGTGCCGCGACTCGGGATCGTCACGGCTGATCAAGGACGTGGTCGAGTGGCTTGGTTCGGCCTGCTTGGTAGGATTGGGCGGCGTCTTCGTTGAGCGCGGCGAATTTGCCCGCCTTGGCGTCGGCCTTCATCCGGCGATCCCAGTCGTCATCGGTCCAGCCGCAGAGTTCGGCCACCAGCGCGGCGCGCTGCTCCAGCGGAAGCTGCTCAATGGCGGACTTGATCTCGGCGACGGTGCTCATGCCAAGAAGGACTATTTAACCGGCAAAGGAGGCGCGTCAACCCGGGCTTTGGCGGGAAGTAGCCCGCCTCAGGGCGCGGAAGGTGCCCCGCTTCATCTGACGAACGCGGACACGAATTCGTGGACGGGCATGGCCTCCAGCTTCGGGCGATGCGCGAAGAGGTCCATGAGCTGCGCGGCCTTGGCGGCGCCGTAGTGGGCGGTGAAGGCGTCGCGGGCCTTCTGCTGGAGGACGGGGATGCCCTCGGCGCGACGGCGGCGGTGGCCGATGGGGTAGTGCACCTCGATGCGGGCCGTCTTCGTGCCGTCCT
Organism: Opitutaceae bacterium; assembly: GCA_016795565.1. Classification (GTDB taxonomy): domain Bacteria; phylum Verrucomicrobiota; class Verrucomicrobiia; order Opitutales; family Opitutaceae; genus Lacunisphaera. The sequence continues at coordinate 35,092 of JAEUGW010000054.1, forward strand.
TGAAGAAGACTTGGATGGCGTTGGCGATGGAGCGTTTCTCGGGGTCGAGGTAGTCCTTCGAGTAGGACTTGTCCTCGGTGACCTTCATCTTCGCACGGAGGGCATCAATGCGCGGGTCGGCGGCGGTCTTGTCCTCGTAGTGGTCGGCGGTGAGCTCGCCGAAGATGAGGCCGATGGCGGCCATGTATTGGAGGCAGTGGTCGCGGTCGGCCGGGTTGTTGAGCGGGCCGGTCTTGTCGATGATGCGGATGGCCGACTCGTGTGTGGTCATCTCGACGCGCTCGATGGCGTCGAGGCGGTCCTTCACATTTGAGTGGAGTTGCAGCGCGCACTCGACGGCGGTCTGCGCGTGGAATTCCGCGGGGAAGGAGATCTTGAAGAGCACCTGCTCCATCACGTAGCTGCCGAGCGGGCGCGCGAGCTTCACGGCGTTGCCCTTGAAGGAGACATCTTGGAAGCCCCAGGTCTTGGCGGTGAGGACGGACGGGTAGCCCATCTCGCCGGTCATGGCGATGAGCGCGAGGCGCACGGCGCGGCTGGTGGCGTCGCCGGCGGCCCAGGACTTGCGCGAGCCGGTGTTGGGCGCGTGGCGGTAGGTGCGGAGCGCGGAACCGTCGAGCCAGGCGTGCGAGAGGGCGTTGATGAGCTGGTCGCGCGTGCCGCCGAGCATGACGGTGGTGACGGCGGTCGAGGCCAGGCGGACGAGGATGACGTGGTCGAGGCCGACGCGGTTGAAGGAGTTCTCCAGCGCCAGCACGCCCTGGATCTCGTGGGCCTTGATCATGGCGGTGAGAACGTCCTTCACCGTGAGAGCGGAGTGGCTGGGGCGGGTGGCGGCGCCGGGAGCGAATACCTGCTCGAAGCCGTAGGCGGTCAGGGGTGTGTGGAAGGCCGAGGGCGTGAGGCCGGCGGCTTGATGCCGCGAGAGCCAGTCGGCGGTGGCGAGGATGGCGCCGAGGTTGTCGGAGGGGTGGCCCCATTCGGCGGCGAGCCAGGTGTCGTTGAAGTCGAGCCAGCGGACGATGGTGCCGAGGTTAAAGGCGGCCTGCACGGGATCGAGTTCGTGGCTGGTGCCCGGGACGCGCGCGCCATGCTTGATCGTGGTGCCGGGGACGACGGGGCCGAGGAGCTTGGTGCAGGCCGGATAGGCGAGGGCCATGATGCCGCAGGCGAGCGTGTCGGCGAGGCACCAGCGGGCGGTGTCGTAGGCCTCGTCGCTCGTGATCTTCGCGTTGAGCGCGTAGTCGGCGAGGTCGGTAAGAAGCTGGTCGGGGGCGGGGCGGACGTTGGAGATGGGGGAGGACATGCGTGTAATCGTTCTCGTTCTCTTACTCGTAATCATTCTCCCGGCTTGAGAACGAGAAAGATTACGAGAACGAGAAAGAGTTACCGGCGAATTAGCTCCTTTGGGCGAGCGGCGGGAACGGCCGGTGGTCGGGGCCGGTGTAGTTGGCGCCGGGGCGGATGATTTTGCCGTCGATGCGCTGCTCGATGACGTGGGCGGCCCAGCCGGCGGTGCGGGCCATGACAAAGAGCGGCGTGAACATCGCGGTCGGCACGCCCATCTCGTGGTAGGCCACGGCGCTGAACCAGTCGAGGTTGGGAAACATCTTCTTCTCGGTCCACATGAGCGTCTCGATACGCTCGGCGATGGCGAAGAGGTTCAGATTGCCGGTCTCGGTGCAGAGCTGGCGGGCGATTTCCTTGATGATGGCGTTGCGCGGGTCGGAGACGGTGTAAACCGGATGGCCGAAGCCGATGACGATTTCCTTGCGGCCGATGCGCTCGCGGATGTCGGCCTCGGCCTGGTCGGGAGAGGCGTAGCGCTGCTGGATCTCGTAGGCGACCTCGTTGGCGCCGCCGTGCTTCGGTCCGCGGAGCGCCCCGATGGCGCCGGTGATGGCAGAGTGGAAATCGGTCGCCGTGCCGGCGATGACGCGGGCGGTGAAGGTGGAGGCGTTGAACTCGTGCTCGGCGTAGAGGATGAGCGAGCGGTCGAGCGCGCGGACGTGCGAGCCGGTCGGCGGGCGCTGGTGCAGCAGGTGCAGGAAATGCGCGGCGATGGAGTCGTCGGCCGTGTCCACGATGATACGCCTGCCCGACGCGGCGAAGTGGTGCCAGTAGAGCAGCATCGAGGGGAAACACGCCAGCAGGCGGTCGGCGAGGTCGCGTGCGCCCGGTGCGGAGGCGGCGCCGGCCCCGGCGAGCGGCAGCTTTTCCTGCTCAAGGTTGCCCAGCATGGAGCAGCCGGTGCGCAGGACATCCATTGGGTGAGGGTAGGCCGGGATTTGTTCGAGCACGGTGCGCAACGGCCCCGGCAGGCCGCGGAGTTTCTTCAATTTCTCGCGGTAGGCGGCGAGTTCAGCGGCGTTGGGCAGGTGCTCGTGGACGAGCAGGTGGGCGACCTCCTCGTAGGTGGCGTGCGCGGCGATCTCGGCGATGTCGTAGCCGCGGTAATGCAGATCGTTGCCCGTGTGGCCGACGGTGCAGACGGCGGTATTGCCCGCGACGACGCCGGACAGCGCGACGGATTTCTTGGCCTTGGGGGCGGGAGTGTCGGAGGACATCGGATTTGGACAGAATTAGCAGAATGAATCGAATGGCTTTGGTTCGAACTGACTAAATCTGATTCTGTTCATTCTGTCGAAGGCAGTTCGGTATCTAACGAGGCGGTTGATAGCCGAGGATGTCGTAGAGGTCGGCGCGGGTCTGCATCCGGCCGGTGACGTTCTTTTGCGTGCCGTCATTCCGGATGGCGGCGTATATCTCGCGCGAGGCTGCGGCGGCGGCACGCGAGGCGGAGAGCGGATAAAGGATCATCGCCACGCCGGTCGCGCGGAGCTCCTCGACGGTGAAATACGGCGTCTGGCCGAACTCGGTCAGGTTGGCGAGGACGGGAACCTTGACGCCAGCGGCGAAGGCGCGGAAGTCGTCGAGCGAGCGCAGTGCCTCGGCGAAGATCATGTCGGCGCCGGCGGCGACGTAGGCCTGGGCGCGCGCGATGGCGGCGGGCACGCCCTCGTTGGCGGCGGCGTCGGTGCGGGCCATGACGACGAAGTCGCGATCTGGTTTGCCCGCGACGGCGGCCTTCACGCGCGCGACCATCTCGGCCGTGGGCACCAGGTGCTTGCCCGGCAGGTGGCCGCAAAGCTTGGCGGGCACCTGGTCCTCGAGATGCACGGCGGCGACGCCGGCCCCGGCCATCTCGCGCACGGCGCGGCCCGGATCGTCCCACCCGGTGTCGATGTCCACGAGCAGCGGCAGGTCCACGCGCTGCGCGATGCGGCGGGCGTCGATCAATACGTCGGCGAGTTCGGTTTTGCCGGTGTCGGGCCAGCCGTGGCTGTGGTTGGCGACGCCGGCGCCGGAAAGGTAGAGCGCGCGGAAGCCGGCGTGCTGGGCGAGGAGGGCGGCGTAGGCGTTGAGAGCGCCGGCAATCTGGAGCGGGCGTTCGGCCTGCACGGCTGCGCGGAATTTTTGGCCGGGGGTCATGGCAAGGGGTGGGGAAGGATGACAGCTAGGATTAGGATCGGTGCAATGTCGAGAGCCCCGCCGTCATCGCGCACCGCCTTCGGCACAGTGCCGCGGTGATCTCCTGCTGGTGACTTGATATTGCCGGTGGGCCGGCCCATCGTCGGACGATGACGATGCTTTCGCCCCGCCGCTGGAAACCTTGCGCCGCCGCCGTCCGGTTGTCCGTGGCGCTGGTGGGCGGGGCGGCGTTGGTGTCGGTCGTTGCGCAATCCGTGCTGCCGACGGTGGAAGATCGGACGCGGCCAAACGGACCGGTGCCGCGCGGCATGGTGTGGATACCGGGCGGAGAGTTCAGCATGGGCACAACCGATCCGACCCGGGAGATTTGCGGCGGGCCTGACACCATGGAGGATGCCCGTCCGATTCATCGGGTGCGGGTGGATGGGTTCTGGATGGATGCGACGGAGGTGACCAACGAGGAATTTGCACGTTTCGTGGCGGCGACGGGTTATGTGACCTGCGCCGAGCGCAGGGTGCGGGCGGAAGATTATCCGGGCGTGCCGGCGGACAAACTGGTGGCCGGCTCGGTGGTCTTCACGCCGCCAGGTGCGCCGGTGCCCCTGTCCGATGCCCTCGCCTGGTGGAGCTATGTGCCCGGGGCGGACTGGCGCCACCCGGAAGGGCCGGCGAGCAGTCTGGCGGGACGGGAAAAGCATCCCGTGGTGCATGTCGCCTACGAGGACGCGGAAGCTTATGCGCGGTGGGCGGGCAAGCGGCTGCCGACCGAGGCGGAGTGGGAATTTGCCGCCCGGGGCGGTCGTGCCGGGGAACGCTACACCTGGGGCAATGACTTGCAGCCGGACGGGCGTTGGATGGCCAATATCTGGGAGGGAGCTTTCCCGCACCACAACACCGGAGCGGACGGTTTCATGCGCACGGCGCCGGTGGGGCAGTATGATCCCAATCCTTACGGTCTGGCTGACATGGCGGGCAACGTTTGGGAGTGGTGCAGCGACTGGTATCGGCCGGATGCCTATGCGCTCGACGTGAAGGCGGCCGGCGGCGGGGTGGTGCGAAATCCGCCGGGACCGGCACGCGAGGCGAGCTTTGATCCCCAGGAGCCGGGGCAGCCGAAACGGGTGCAACGGGGAGGCTCCTTTTTGTGCACGGACCAGTATTGCACCCGCTACCTGCTGGGCTCGCGCGGCAAGGGCGCGATCGACACGGGAAGCAACCATCTCGGATTCCGCTGCGTGGCTGATGCGGCAGCGGCAGAGCGTCGCTGAAAGCGGGACGACCGTCCGGCGGCTCTCCTCGGCTCCCGCCCAACGACCCGCCGCGAGCGCTTCCGCCGTTTGGTGCCCGGGGTGGGGCTCGAACCCACACTTCCTTACGGAAAAGGGATTTTAAGTCCCTAGCGTCTGCCATTCCGCCACCCGGGCAAGGTTTGGGATTGCCGAATCAGGATTGCGGAATGAAGTGACCCCCGTGGCAAGAGAGTTCCCATCGCTGGTTTTCCGGCCGGGCCGTCGCGGCCCCGGCGGTGCGCGCCCATGAAGATCGGTTTCCTGGGCGGCAGTTTCGACCCGGTGCATTTCGGGCACCTCATCGCGGCGCAGGATGTGCTGGAGCAATTCCACCTCGACCGGCTGCTGCTGGTGCCGGCGGCGCAGGCTCCGCTGAAGCCGAAGGACGTCCAATCCACCGTCGAGGACCGGCTGGCGATGCTTCAGGCCGCGACCGAGTGGGACCGGCGGCTGGAGATATCCGACCACGAGCTGCGGAAGGGCGGCATCAGCTACACGGTGGACTCGGTGCGGCATTTCCGGAAGCAATTCCCGCAGGACGAGCTGTTCTGGATCATCGGCGGCGACCAGCTGCCGCAGCTGCACAAATGGAAGGAGATTGGCGAGCTGGTGAAGCTCATTGAGTTCATCTATCTGGAACGGCCCAAGCATCCGACCAAGCCGCACGTCGAGATCGACGGCTTGCGCCTGCACCGCTGCGACGGGCACCTGATTGAAATCAGTTCCAGCGAGCTGCGGGAGCGGGTGCTGGCCGGCCGGTCGCTGCATTATTTCTGCCCGCAGAAAGTTATCGCCTATATCGAGGACAGAAAACTGTATCGTTGATCCCGATGAAAGCCAAAGCCGCCAAGAAACCAACCAAAGCCGCCGCCAAACCGAAGCCCCGCGCCAAGCGGACAACGGTCGCGCCGGCCAAACCGGTGGAGAAACTCCTCCGGCAACTCGTGCAGGCCTTGGACGCCAAGAAGGCGGAGGATCTCCGCGTGTTGGAGGTGGGCCGTCTCTCCAGCATCACGGATTATCTGGTTCTGGCGACCGGCAGCTCGGAGCCGCACCTGCGCGCCCTGAGAATCGAAATCGAGCGCGTGTTGGATGAACAGAAAACCAGGATTTTGTCCGTGGACACCACGCAAGGCAGCGGCTGGACCGTGGTGGATGCGTTTGAGGTGATGGTGCATCTTTTCACGCCGGAGAATCGCAATAAATACCGGCTGGAGCTGCTCTGGCGGGATGCGACCGAGGTGCCACTGGCGAAGTTCGTGAAGCCGTAATGCCGGGTAATTGGGCCGGCGGCGGCCCCGGTTGTTTGCGGGCAATGTATTTCGCCCGCTTTGTTCGCCGCGCCAGTAATTCCTTGGCGCGGGGCAATATATGTGCAGGATGTCTCCAGAAGGATCAGTAACCCCAAAACTTCATCCCTATGAATACACGTTCCGCCAAGGGCTTCACGCTCGTTGAAATCATGATCGTCGTGGTCATCATCGGCCTCCTGGCCGCGATGGCCATTCCCGCGTTCCAGAAGGTCCGCCAGTCCTCGCAGGACAAAGCGGTGTTGAACAACGCCCGCCAGCTGTCGGCGGCCGCTGATCAATACTTCCTGGAAAACGGTGTCTCCTCCGTCGTGATCGACGGCCTCGTGGGTGCCACCAACTACGTCAAGGCCGTCAACACGGTCGCTGGCGAGACCTATCCCCCGGCTTACACGCAGGGTATCACGATCACCGTCAGCGGCATCGCTGGCGCGCGCACCGTGACCTACGCTCCGTAAGATTCTGCTTCACAACAGTTAATGATAAAAAGCCCTTCCGGTATCCGGGAGGGCTTTACCTTTTCTTTAAGCAATTTGGCTTGAGTGGGAGGGGCGACCAATCTTTTGTCCCGACTGTCCGCACTCCGCGGGCGAAATAAAAATAACCACATAATCCGCATAATATGAATACTCGTTCCACCAAGGGCTTCACGCTCGTTGAAATCATGATCGTCGTGGTCATCATCGGCCTCCTGGCCGCGATGGCCATTCCCGCGTTCCAGAAGGTCCGCCAGTCCTCGCAGGACAAAGCGGTGTTGAACAATGCCCGCCAGCTGTCGGCGGCCGCTGATCAATACTTCCTGGAAAACGGTGTCTCGTCCGTTGTGGTCGCCGGCCTCGTGGGCGCCACCAACTACGTCAAGGCCGTCAACACGGTCGCTGGCGAGACCTACCCGGCCGCTTACACGCAGGGTATCACGATCACCGTCAGCGGCATCGCTGGCGCGCGCACCGTGACCTACGCTCCGTAATCGCGGATCCGTCAAGCTTCAGCCGCTTCCTTCGGGAGGCGGCTTTTTTTTGTCCGGTCGGGCGCGGTCCTGGAAACGGAGCTTTTGTTTTCAGGCGGGCCCGTTAATCCTCCCCGGCCGGCTTCACCCGAGGACCTGACCCAACCATGATGGATCGACGTTTCGCCCTTCTTCTGGCCAGTGCGGCTTTGGCCGTGGTGCTGGGGTTTTTCTCGCTCACCCCCGAGCAATCGCTGCAAGCCGTCATCCACGGAGGCTATTGGGCCATGCTGCTGTTGTGCCTGCTCTTCGCCTGGTCGCTGCGCCAGGTCGGCCGTGAGATCTGGGCGGAGCGGGGTGGGTGGAAAGACCGCCCATGGTGGCCCGGTTTCCTCGTGGCGGGCTGCGGCCTGGTCCTGATCGTGCATGAGAGCTATGGCTTCAAGATCCTGATGGATGAAATCATGCTGCTCGGCACCTCGATGAGCATGCACTTCGAGAAGACGGCTCTCGTGCCCATGCGGGGACACGACATCCAGGGCGCGTTCCAATTGTTGGCGGGGCAAATTGACAAGCGGCCGCTACTGCAGCCTTTCCTAGTGTCGGCGTTGCACGACCTCACCGGCTACCGGCCGGAAAACGTGTTTGTGCTCAACACCGGGCTCACGTTCCTGCTGCTGGCGCTCGCCTACGTAACAGGATTTCGGATCGCCGGTCGTGGTGCAGGAGCCACGGCGGTCCTGCTGCTCACCAGCCTGCCGCTGCTGGCGCAGAACGCCACCGGGGGCGGCTTCGAACAGCTCAATCTGGTGCTGATCCTCAGCACCCTGCTGCTGGGCATGCGCTACCTGTCACGGCGGGACGGGAACGCCCTCGAGGCCTTCGGCCTGTCCGGCATCCTGCTGGCCAATACCCGTTACGAGTCCGTGCTCTTTCTGCTGCCGGTCGGTTTGATTGTCCTCTGCGTGTGGTGGCTGGAACGGCGGCCACAGGTGACGCCGCTGGTGGCGATGATGCCGTTGCTGCTGCTGCCCTATGCGCTGCACAACAAGGTGTTCAGTGTGCGCAGTTCGTCCTGGGAGATGGCCAGCCAGCCGGGTTTCGACCGGCCGTTCGCCTTGAGCTACCTCCCCGACAACATTGCGCACGATCTCAATTTCTTCTTCAGCACGACCGGGGAACACTCCAACTCGCTCGTCCTGTCGGTGCTGGGTTTTCTGGCGCTGCCTTTCTTCGTGCTGTGGACCCTGAAGACCCTGCGCGGGCTCAAGGACGCCCCGCCGGCCCGCGCCGCGCTGGCCCTCTTCAACCTTGGCTTCGCCGCGCACGCCTTGCTGTTGCTGTGTTATTTCTGGGGCCGGTTCGACGACCCCGTGATCCGCCGCCTGAGCCTGCCGTTCAACCTGATCCTGGTGATCGCCATCATCACGGTGGCCGGCGAGATGAACTGGCGCGGGCAGGCCTGGCGCGTGCTGGCGGTCATCACCGGCATCGGGCTCTTCTCCCACTCGCTGCCCGCGATGGCGCGGCATGACTACTCCCTCGATTACTACGTGGGCCGGGAAATGGAGTGGCGGCGGGAGTTCATCGCGGCCCATCCGGAGCGCGACTATCTCGTGATCGACAGCAACTCCATCATCTGGATCACGCACCTGGTCTCCGCCACGCCGGTGAAGCAGGCCCTGGACCATAAGGCGAACATCGTCTTCAACCTCCGCAACCGCATCTTCTCCGCCATCTATGTGTTCCAGCGGTTCAGCGTGGCGCCGGACACCGGCCGGATCACGGTGCAGGCGGACGACGATCTGGGCCAGGACTACCAGTTGGAAACCGTCTGGGAACGGCGCTTCACGCCGCTGACCGTGAGCCGGATCAGCCGGGTGGTGTCCGTCCGGGAGGGGCCGACGGCGGCTCCGGTGCGGACCGGAGCCCCGCTCGACAAGCTCACTCCGGCGGAGCGCGAGAAGGTTCGCCAGGAATACCTCGAGCAATTTATCAAGCGCCTGCCCTGAGGCGCGCCGCCGTCCCGTGAGCGATCCGTCCCCCGGCTTCTGGCACCGTGCCGATGTGCGCCTGGCCGCCTTCGGCCTCGCGGCCGTGGCGGCCGTGTATTTCGGGTTCATCGGGCTCGAGGTGGAGGTTGGCGGCATGATCGTGAAGCGGTTCGGCTACTATTTTCTCCTCGCTGCCTTCGTGCTCTGGCTCGGGTCGTTGGGACAGATCTGGCGGGATCGCCAGCCCGGCAATCCGCCGACGGGTCGCGAGCTGCTCTTGGCGGGCCTGGCCATCGGCCTGCTGTCGCTGGTGGCCATCAATGCCGAGTCCTTCCGGAGCAAGATTCTCTACGACGAGTTTGTGCTGCAGTCGACCGCCTACAACATGCACTATTTCCGCGACACGGCGACGATGGTGCGCGGCTACGACATCCTCGGGATGTTCGTCTCGACGGACAACTACCTCGACAAGCGGCCCAACTTCTACCCGTTCCTGGTTTCCCTCGTGCATGACCTGACGGGTTACCGCCCCGCCAACGCGTATTGGCTGAACGCCGGGCTGCTGCCCGTCACGCTTGGCCTGGTATATTATCTCGGACGGCGGCTGAACGGGATGCGCGGCGGCCTGCTCGCGGTGCTGCTGCTCGGTTCGCTGCCGCTGCTCGGGCAGAATGCGACCGGCTCCAGCATGGAGCTGCTGAACGTGGCCATGATCCTGGCCGTGGCCGGGCTGGGTGCCGCCTGGCTGCGGCGACGCGACGAGGGGCGCCTGAGCGCGCTCGTGCTCGGCGCCGTCCTGCTGGCGCAGTCGCGCTACGAGTCGGCCATCTATGTCGCTCCGGTGGCGGTGCTGGTGCTGCTCGGCTGGTGGTGGGAACGCCGCATCATCCTGTCCTGGCGGGTCGTGGCGGCCCCGTTGCTGCTGCTGCCCTACGCCCTGCAAAACAAGGTGCTGTCCCACACCAAGTGGATGTGGGAGCTCCGGGAGAACCAGGAGACGCGCTTCAGCGTGGACTACCTGGCGGGCAATCTCGCCGGCGCGCGGGATTTCTTTTTCAACACCAATGCCCGGTTCGCCAATTCTTGGCTGCTGACCTGGCTGGGGCTGGCGGCGCTGGGCTATGTCGGCTGGCGGCTGCTCCGCCCGCGGCCCGCGCCCGCCGCCACCCGGGCCGACCAGGCGGCCCTGCTGCTGCTGGGCCTGGGAGCGGTCACCAACACGGTGCTCATCCTCTTCTATTACTGGTCCAACCTCGGCGATCCCATCGCCGCGCGGTTCAGCCTGCCGTTTCACCTCGTGCTGGCGTTTGCCGTGGTCGCGGCGGCCGCGAGCCTGGACCGGCGCTGGCCCGCCAGCTGGGTGTTGACGGGAGCCATGGCGCTGTTCGCCTGCGGTGTCACCACCAGCCATTCGGCGCAGCACCTCTACTCCCATCTCGGGATAGATGAGGTGGAGTGGGAGAAGCGCTACGTCGCCGCCCTGCCTCCGGGGGAACGCCTGGTCATCAGCAACAAGTCCACGCTGCCCTGGCTGCTCGTGAAGATCCCCTCGATCCTCATCGGCCGCGCCGGGATCGTGGGCGACCGGCTGGAATACCAGCTCGCCCACGGGACCTTCCGCGAAATTCTGGTGCTGCAATCCCTGCGGCCAACCAGCGCGGACGGCGGGCACCAGCTCCTGCCGGAGGACCGCGTGCCGGCGGGGTTTGAACTGGAATTGATGGCCGAGAAACGCTTCGGCACGAGGATTGCTCGCATCAGCCGGCTGGTGGCGGTGCATCCGCCGCCGGGAGCCACCGCAGCCCCGGTCGTGCCATGACGACGACAGGAGGTTCCAGCCGGGCGACGGATGTCTTTGCACAAACCGCGTGGTTCCGTGCGGGTGCCGTGCTCCTGCTGGTGACGTTGCCCGTCTTGCTGTGGAGCGTGCTGTGCACCGCCGCCTCGTCGGGCGTGCCGTGGAACGCCGCCCGCCTGGCCCCGACTTTTGCATTCGCGCAGGGACTGCCGATCTATGCGCTGCGCGAATCCGGCCAGCAACTGGGCTGGTTCTATGGACCCGGGTTCGTGGTTTGGAATCTGCCGGCGACCCTCGCGGCCAGTCCCACCCCGGCCCTGTTGGTGGCGGCGGTTTGGAATATCCTGACGTGGCTCGTCCCGGTGGCTGTGGTGCTGCGGGCCGCCGGCGTGGCGACGGGCGGCCGGGCCGTGGTCGGCGCGGTGCTGGCGGGGGGGCTGTGGCTGGGAAATATGGTCACCAACTACGGCTTCTACTTCATCCATGTGGATGCGCTTTGTGTCGGTGCCGGCCTGCTGGCCTGTGTCTTTTTGCATCGCGCGGTGCAACCTGGCCAGGCCCGCTGGCTGGCCGCAGCCACGGCGGCGTTGCTGCTGGCGATCTGGACCAAACAACTCGCCGTGATGCTGATACCGGCCATGCTCGGCTGGCTGTGGCGCTCCGGGCAGCGCGAGTTGACACGACGGCTGGTTTTTCAACTTTTGGTGGGTGGCGCGGTCTCCGCGATCGGCGTCTTTTGGTATTTCGGCACGCAGGAGGTGATCTTTGACCTGTGGCTGATCCATACGCGCAATCCCTGGCGCGGCGGCGCGGCATTGTTGTGGGCCGAACTTGGCCGCCTGACGGCTTCGGCCTGCGTCTGGATCCCCCTGATCATATTGGTCGGCTGGCTGCGCCGGACGGATCGTCGAAAAATTCCCGCCTCCACGCTTTCGCTGCTCTCCCTGCTCGGATGGTGCGCCATATGGCAACTGCCGTCGGGCCTGACGGCAGTGCTCAAGGCCGGGGGCGGCTTGAACTCGCTGCACACGATTCATTATCTGATGGTCATGCTCCTGATCGTGGCGTTTCACGTCTTCGCGCAACCTGTCGCCTCCCCGACCCGGGTTGGCCTCCTCTGGCTGACGGCGCTGGCCGTGCCGCTGGGGAATGCGGCGGTATTTGCCGCCAATCCCGGCTCGCACTGGAAAATCCCAAACAGCCACGAGCACATGCTGGCCCTCGCCCGGGAGCAGCCCGGCCGGTTTTATTTCCCGTGGAATCCCCTCGTCACCCTGATGGCCGAGCGCCGCATCCAGCCGTTGGATGACGCGCTGTATTGCCTGTGGCTGGCGCGATTGGAACCTCCGGTGGAAGCGATCCGCGCCGCTGTGCCGGCGTCGCCAGTCATCTTCTACGAGGAGCCGGCCCAGAGCCGCTTCGCGCTGCGCTATTTTTCCAAGACCGGCGAGTCGGGCGCATCCCTGGTTCGGGACGCAAAGGGAGGGACGCCTTGAAGGCGATTCCGGACGACGCAACCCGACACCCCGAGGCCCCAAGGGTCGCGCTGGTCGGGCTGGTGCTGGTCGGCTTGTGCGTGCTGGTGCTGTTCCCCACTTTGAAGCGCCGGCTCGGGATCTTCGACCAGGGCATGTGGTTTCTCGATTCATACGCGATCCTGGCCTCGAGCGATGCCGTGCGGGCGGGGCTTGATCCGTCCCAGCCGAACCCGCTCGATGTCTTCCAGCGGCAACACAGCTATTCGAATTGGTGGTTCCTGCTTGGTGACGCGGGGTTCACGCGCGACGACAACTTCCTGATCGGCGGCAGCTGGGTGGTGGCGTTCCTGGTGGCGGCATTCGCGGGCTTGCGGCCGGCGAGCTGGCGTCAAGCCGCCCTCGGTGCACTGGCCCTGCTGTCGCCCCCGGTCGTGCTCGCGGTCAACCGGGCCAACAATGATCTCGTGGTCTATGCGCTGCTGGCCGCCGGCTTGTGGGGTTTGCGCGAGGCCCGCCCCGCGCGCCTTTTGCTGTTTGCGCTGATGCTCGTGCTGGCCACGGGGCTGAAGTTTTACCCGTTCATAGCCGGAGCGGCGTTGCTGGCCGTGCGTCCGCCGCGCCTCGGGCTGGCCGCCACCGTGCTCTCACTGCTGGCCGCCGGGCTGACACTGGCGTCGGTGTGGACCGATTTCCGCAAGGCCGTGTTTCCCGCGCCGATGGAGGTCTACACCTTCGGGGCGCCGCTCATTTTCCGGGATCTGGGGTGGACGGGCCCCGGCGCGTTGCTGACAGGGATGCTGTTGATCGGCCTCGGCGCGGTTGTCTGCGTGTGGCGGGGCTGGGTGATCCGCTTGGATGACCCGCAGCCGGAACTGCGCGCCCGGCTGGCGTTCGGCGTGGGTGCCACGCTGCTCGTCGGCTGCTTCCTGGCGGGCATCAGCCATTCCTACCGGCTCATCTTTGTGCTCTTTCTGCTGCCGCTGCTGTGGCGGATCGCGTCCGGTCCCGTGGTGCGCTGGCTGGGAGGGCTGCTGGCGGCTCTGTTGTGGCTGGACGGACTGTATTGCCTGACCACGAACCTCCTGATCGGGCCGATGCCGCTGGCGGAGCTGGTCCGCCGCCAGGTGATCTGGCGGTTTCTTACGCAGCCGCTGGCCTGGGCCGCCATGGCCGTGCTGGCGGGTTCGCTGCTGGCGCTGGCGCTGACCACTTGGCGGGACTGGCGCGAGCAGGAGGCGCTGCCATGATTGAGCCGGCGCCAAATTCCGGCCATCGTCCGGTGCTGCTGCTTGCCGCCATCTGCATGCTGGGCTGGCTGGCGTGCGCCCTGATGCCACGCCTGCTGCTCGCGCTGGGCATCACCGATTACGGGCAGTGGTATCTCGATTCCTATGCGGTGCTCGCGGCCAGCGACGCCGTGCGGGCCGGGGTCAGTCCCGACGGGGCGAACCCGCTCGATCCGCTGCTGCGCAACCACAAATACTCCGACTGGTGGTTTGGGTTGCGCTGGCTGGGTCTGACGCGGGAGTCGAACTTCCTGCTCGGCACCTCCTGGGTGGCGGCATTCGCCGTGGCGGCGTGGCTCACGCTGAGGCCGCGCAATTTCCGGGAGGCCGGTTGGCTGGCGGTCCTGCTGTTGTCGCCTCCCGTGCTGCTGGGCATCAACCGCGCCAACAACGACCTGGTCATCTTCGCGCTTCTGGCGGTCTGCGGGTCTGCGGCGGCCATGCCGGCGTGGCCGCGGCAGGCGCTGGCATTGGCCGCGCTGGTGCTGGCCACCGGATTGAAATTCTATCCGGCGCCGGCGGCGCTGGCTTTCCTCTGGGTGCGGCCAATCCGGCGGGCACAGTGGGCGGCCTTGGCGGCGGTATTGGCGGGGACCTTGGTCCTGGCCGGCGTGTGGCACCAGGTTGCGCGCGGACAGTTTCCCGTCGAGTCGACCATGCACACCCTCGGGGCACCATTGCTGGGCCGGGAGTTCGGCTGGTCCGATCCGGCCTCGCTGCTGGCCAGCGTGGTGGTTTGCGCACTCGGGGCGGTGGCGCTGGTGGCCGCCCGGTGCACGGTGGGCCTCGCCGCGCAAGGATGGCCGCGGGAGCGGTTGTTGGCGGCGATGGGCGCGATCGTGCTCCTGGCCTGTTTCGCGGCCGGGGTGAGCTACGCCTACCGGTGGATCTTCGCGCTGTGGCCGGCGCTGTGGCTGTGGCGGCGGGCGGCGGAATCCGGTGAGACGGCAAGAGTGCGTTGGACCTTGCGGGCAGGCCTTGGGCTCCTGCTCTTTGGTTTCTGGTCGGACGGGCTGATGTGTCTCGTGGTGAACCGGGTGCTGCCGCCCCAATCCCAGGCGGCGATCGATGCGCTGCAAGTGTCGTGGCGGCTGTGGACGCAGCCGTTGCACTGGGCCCTGATGGTTCTCCTGGCTGGGTGGCTGCTGGAGGGTGTGTTGGCGACCGGCCGCGAATGGCGGGCCGCCCGGACGGCGGGCTAGCGTGCGGGGGCGGCTTGCTCCACGGCCCTGAGCCAGTCGCTGTAGGTGCCATTGAGCGCGGCATCGATCTCCGCCTGCGACAGGCGGTGGATGAAGATCGAGTGGCCGATGACTGCTTCGGGGCGCCGGGCGCGCAGGAAATGACACAGGCGCGCGAAGCGCAGCAGGTCGTAGCGCTGCCACGTCCGCTCGAAGGCCTCGGCGGCCCCGGCGGCCCGGACCTCCGCCCGCGTGGCGGCATCGTTCCAGTATTTCCAGAACAGGTTCTCCTTCAGCCGCCCTTCCTGATATTCGCGTTCCCGCGCCAGCGTCCACTCGCCGCGCAGCGGGCTGTAAACCTGCTGCAGCATGGTGGCGCTGACGCAATACAGGCCCGCCGTGGTCTGATACCAGGGGTGCGGGAACTTGAAGTCGTTCACGAAAGGCAGCCGGTGGGCGGCGAGCTTGTAGTAGTCGGGCTCGCCCGAGCCGGAGTAGGAGAGGAATACGGGTGCCGCCTGCGCGCCGGTGTTGTTCCGGTCCAGCCAAGCCTTCAGGCCGGGCAGATCCTGCCCCCAGTCGAGCGAGCTGTCCACCAGCAGGCGCCAGCCCTGCGCCGGGCCGCCGGCCAGGGCATTGAAATAGGCGAGATAGTGCGGGTAGCTGCGGGCCGCGACCAATGCCTGTGAAGCCACCAGGACAGCGGCGAAGGCGAGCCGGACGCGCGGCTCCGCGGCCAGGCGCCAGGCGGCGACGCCAATGATGATGAAAAGCGCCGGGTAGAGCGGCAGCAGGTGGCGATGACCGATGTTGAGGTGGCTGGTCAGGGCCGCGCCGCCGTAGATCGCCGCCAGCGCCAGCAGTGGGGCCAGCCGGCCAGCCCACACCCGAATCCGCGTGTGATGCCGCAGGGCAGCCAGGACGGCGAGCAGCAGACCGACGAGCTCGGCGGGCGTCGATTTCCACAGGAAGGCCAGCGGGAAGAACTGCACCCAGCCTTGCGTGCTGTAGTCGCCGGCGAGGAACGCGGCCCGCGCCTGGGATCCGACATAGGCATGGGTGTAGCCGAAGAGGAATGCCTCCGGCAGCAGGTGCGCCTGCCGGAGAAAATCAATCACGGGTCTCTGCCAGCCGACCTGGCTGAGCATCCAGTCCCAGCTGCGGATGAAATGGTCCGCCGGCGGCAGGCCGGGGGCGAACGCCGTGTAGCGGAAACCGTAGAACGCCCAGATCACCAGCACCGCCGCCGCGCCGTGCAGTGCGAGGCGACAGAGGAGCCGGCCGGGCCGCCGCTCCGCCGCGGGCTGCACGGCGAGATGCAGGACGGTCAGCAGCGCGAAGACCGGCAGCAGCAGCACGGCGGAGAACTTGGCCACGCAGGCCAGGCCGAAGACCAGGGCGCTGGCGACGGTGCGCCCGGGCCCGGCGCCGCGCAGCTGCCACCAGTAGGCACCGGCGCTGGCCGTGAGGAAGAGCGCGGCGGCGGCATCCGACGTGGCGAGCGGGCCATGGGCCAGCCAGGTCGGGGAGAACGCGAACAACCCGAGCGCGGTGAGCCCGGCGGCCGGGCCGGCCAGCGCCCGCGCCCAGATGAAGACCAGCAGCCCGGTCCCGAGGCTGAAGAGCACCGTCAGCGCCCGCGCCCGCATCAGCAGCGGCCAGTGGTCGTTGCCGCTTTCGTAGAAGAACTGGTAACTCATCACGTAGACGTCGGAGGTGCGCCAGTATTCGTTGTTCTCCAGCGGCGGCGGCTTTGCGCCGGCCAGCACCGCGGGCAGGGCCTGCAGGCGCTGCGGCAGCACGCCGTTGTCCGGATGGATGCGGTAGTCGCCGAAATGATCGAAGAGGTAGCCGCCCGTGAGGTGGAAAATCTCGTCGGTGGTCACGCTCTTGCCGGCGAGGGCCGAGAGTCCGAGCGCGGCGTGCACCGCCAGCAGGAGCGCCACAGCGGCGGCCGTGAGCCAGGACCGGCGGCGGTCGGCGGGAGCGGTCATGCGCGGCTCACTTCAACGCGGCGCGGAGCCGCTCGCAGACGTGGTCGCACTGCGCGCGTGTCATCTCGGGGAACATCGGCAGCGAGAGGATGGACTTCGCGGCCTGCTCGGCGTTGGGGAAAGCGCCCGGCTGGTAGCCCAGCTCGGCGTAGGCCTTCTGCAGGTGGATCGGGATGGGGTAGTGGACGACGGTCTGGATGCCGGCGTCGGCCAGCTGTTTCGCAATCGCGTCGCGGTCGTGGCCGGGGAAGCGCACGACGAAGAGGTGATAGACGTGGCGGCCGGCCCACGGGGCGAGCTTGGGGAGCACGAGTTCGGCGCAGTCCTGCAGGTTTTCGCGATACCAGCCGGCGACCCGCGCCCGGGCGTCGTTCCACTCGGCCAGGCGCTTGAGCTTCACGCCGAGGATCGCCGCCTGCAGGGTGTCGAGGCGGGAGTTGTAGCCCTTGATGTCGTGGTGGTATTTGACGACCGAGCCCCAGCTGCGGAGCAGCCGGAGCTGGTGGGCGAGCCGCTCGTCGTTGGTGGTGACTGCGCCGGCATCGCCGAACGCGCCGAGGTTTTTCCCGGGGTAGAAGCTGAAGCCGGCGGCGACGCCGAGCGTGCCGCAGGCGCGGCCGTCCTTGAGGGTGGCGCCATGGGCTTGGGCGGCGTCCTCGATCAGGTGGAGGCCGTGCTTGGCGCAGAGCCGGGCGATGGCGTCGATGTTGGCGGCCTGCCCGTAGAGGTGGACGGGCAGGATGGCCTTGGTGCGCGGGGTGATGGCGGCGGCGAGGGCGTCGGTGTCGATCAGGTAGTCGTCGAGGCGGCAATCCACGAGCACGGGCCGGGCCCCGGCATAGGAGACGGCCTCCGCGGAGGCGATGAAACTGTTGGCGACGGTGATGACCTCGTCATCCCCGCTGATGCCGAGCCCGCGGCAGATGAATTGCAGGGCGTCGGTGCCCGAGCCCAGGCCGACGGCGGCCTTGGTGCCGACGAACGCGGCGAAGGCCGCCTCGAACTCGGCGCACTCCTTGCCGTGGATGAAGCCGCAGTGCCTGAGCACGCGGTCGATGACGGCGTCGAGCTCCGGGCGGAGCGCGGCGGTCTGGAGGGGCAGATCCTGGAAGGGGACTTTGAATGAGCCGGACATAAGAGAGGAGGGGTTCAGGGGCGGCGCTCGCGGCGCCAGAGTTTCCAGAAGGAGAACAGGCCCGTCAAGGTGCGCCACATGACCTTGAAGCGGGAGGCGGAAGCCACGCCGCCGAGGCGCACCTTCATCCGCACATCCACCTCGGTGAAGGTGGCCCCGAGATCGCGCAGGCGCACCAGGGCCTCGACCAGCATCGGGATGCCGCGCTGGGTGAGGGTGATGCGGTTGAACAGGCTGCGCCGGTAGGCGTGGATCCAGTTGACGTCGCGCAGGCGCAGGCCGAAGAGCGTCGCGACGAGCCGCGGATAGAGCCAGGCGTTGAGGCGCATCAGCGGGTTGTAGCCGAGGCGCTGGGCGCGGACGCCGACGATGACGTCGGCCCGCCCGAATTGCGCCGTGTAAGGCGCGAGGTCGGCGGGCTCGGCGGGCATGTCGGCGGGCCAGAGGATGAGGTAGTCGCCGGTGGCGCGGGTGGCGCCGGTGCGGAAGGCGCCGCCGATGCCCTGGTTGGCCTGGTGCACGGCGACGATGCCGGGCAGGTCGCGCGCGAGCTGGTCGGCGATGTCCTTGGTGCGGTCGCGCGAGCCGTCGTTGACGATGATGATCTCCGCACCGACCCGGAGCGCGGTGAGGGCGGCGTGGAGCTGGCGCACACAGTCGCCGAGCAACGCCTCCTCGTTGTAGGCGGGGAGGATGACACTGAGCGCGACGCTCATGGGCGGACGCGGGCGGGGACCCCGGCCACGGTGGCGCCCGCAGGGACATCGCGGGTGACGACAGCCCCGGCCCCGATGACGGCGCCCTCGCCGACGGTCACGCCGCCGAAGATGAGCGCGCCGGAGCCGAGGGAGGCCCCGCGGCGGATCAGGCAGCGTTCCATCCGCCAGGTGCCGGCGAGGGTGGCGGCGATGGTGGGGTGGCGGTCGTTGATGAAGATGACGCCGTGGCCGACAAACACATCGGCCTCGAGGGTGACCCCGGAGCAGATGAAGGTGTGGCTTTGCACGCGGCAGCGCGGGCCGACGACCACATCGCGCTGGATCTCGACAAACGTGCCGATCATGCACTCGTCGCCGATGGTGCAGCCGTAGAGGTTGATGAAGGCGTTGAGCCGCACATCCCGGCCGAGCCGCACATCCGGCGCGATGCGGGCGAACTCGGGCGCGGGGGAGCTCATAGCGGGGCGATTTTGGCCGCGCGGCCGTGGTTCCGGAGCGATTCCAGCGCGGCCTCCATGACCAGCACGACGGCGAGACCCAGGCGGGCGTCGGAAATGGGGGTGCGGCGCGTGCGGACGCTGGCGATGAACTCGCCATCCTGCCGCTGCAGCGGCTCGGACATCTTGACCTTGGGGATCGTGATCTGGCCGTCGCGGAGGATCATCTGGAACTCGCCGAAGGAGGTGTAGTGGTCGGCGGTGACACCCTTGTCGTAGTAGCGGATGGGCTCGAGGTTGTTCATGTCGTCCCACAGCGCCATCTTCTGGTCACCCACGATGGTGAGCTGGCGGACCTTGCGGGGGTTGAGCCAGGAGGTGTGGGCGTGGCAGACAATGTTGCCCGGATAATACAGGGTGAGGAAGCCGACATCCTCGATGCCGGAAAGGAGCACGCTCTGGCCGGTGGCGGAGACCTCGACGGGCTGGGCGCCAAGCAGGAAGTTGAAGATGGAGATGTCGTGGCTGGCGAGGTCGTAGATGGCGCCGACGTCCTTGCGGACGGGCCCGAGGTTGGTGCGCACGGCATCCATGTAATAGACGCGGCCGAGCTCGCCGCGGTCGAGGTCGGTCTTCAGGTGGAGGACACCGGAGTTGTAGAGGAAGACATGGCCGACCATCAGGATGCGGCCGTGCCTCGCGGCGAGGTCGGCCAGCTCGCGACACTGGGCGCCGGTCTGGGCCAGGGGCTTTTCGCAGAGCACATCCTTGCCGGCCTCGAGCGCGGCCTTGACCAGGGCGTAGTGCGTGCTGGTGGGCGTGGCGACGACGACGGCATCGATGTCGGAGGCCTGGGTGATCTGGGCGGCGTCGGTGGTGACGGCGACACCGCGGAGGAATTTTTGCGCGGCCTTGAGGCGGGCTTCCGAGCCATCGCAGACGCGGACGACCTCGACCCCGTCCATGGTGCTGAAATTGCGGACGTGATTCGGGCCCCATTGGCCGAAGCCAATCACGCCGACGCGCACCGGGGTGGGGGAACTGTTCATCCCGAAAGTTTCTCCGCCGGGGGCGCACACTGTCGAGTGAGAAGTCCGGTCGGGGCCGGCGTTTACCGGACTTTCACCGCGCGGGATAACCCTTGCCGATCCCGGGGCGCCGGGCTGACATGACAGGGTTTTCCCGCCGTGTGAACGCGCTCACTGTCATCCTGGTCCTGTCGGGGCACGCCGCCGTGGTGGCCGCCGCGGCGTGGCTGGTGGTGCGCGGCTGCCTGCCGGCGCGGGCGGGCGGGTTGGAACGGCTGCTCGCCTGGGGTTGGGCGGGCGTGGCGATCATCGCGGCCAACGGCGTGTTGCTCGGCGCGCTGGGCGGGCTCGGGCCCGCCGGCTTTTGGGTGGCGGATCTGGCCGTGCTGCTGGGCCTGGCGGCGCTGCGGCGCGCGCATCGGCGTGAGGATGCCGCGGCGTTGCGCGCGTTGGGCGGGGAGGTGGGCGCGTTTTTCCGGGCCGGCGGGATGGAGGCGTGGCTCGCGACGCTGCTGCTCGTGCTGTTGGGCGCGATGTTGCTCCTGTCGCTGTGGGCGGAGCCGGTGGTGTATGATGCGCTGACCTACCGTTTGCCGCGCATCGGGCAGTGGTTGCAGGACGGCCGGATCGGGACCGTCGTGTCCGACGAGCCGCGGATCACCTACATGCCGGTGGTGCCGGATCTCGTGATGGCGTGGTGCCTCGCGATCCAGCCGACGGGCTGGCAGTTCGGCGCGGTGGCGCAGGCGCTCGGGGGCGGGCTGGCGGCGGGGGCCACGGTCGGATTGGCGCGGCTGACGGGATTGTCGCGGGCTTCCGCGCTGGGCGCGGGGCTGTTGCTTTTCAGCATGGCCAACGTCGCGCCGCAGTTCACCTCGGCGCACACGGATCTCTTCACCACGGGTGCGCTGGCTGCGGCTTTTTATCTGTGGCTGGCGGCGCTCCGGCGCGGCGAGGGCTCCCTCCTGGGCGGTGCGGGCGCGGGGTTGGCGCTGGGGGCGAAGGGCACGGTGTTCTACCTGGCGCCGGGCGCGATGCTGTGGGTCGCCTGGCTGGCCTGGCGGCACCGGCTGCCGCTCGCCCGGTGGTGGCCGACGGTGTTGGCGGCGGTGCTGGGCGGGGCGCTTTTCGCGGGCCCGGTCTTTGTGCGCAACCGGGCGGCTTACGGCGGATGGTTCGGGCCGCCGGAGCATGTGCGGATGCACCATGGCGCGGGCGGCATGGCGGCGAAGCTGGAGAAGCTGCCGCTGAACCTGCGGGCCTCGCTGGCGCAGCTGTTCGAGCCGAACTCACAGCCGCCGTGGTGGCGTTCCGCCGCGCGGGAGATCGGCGCGGCGATCGCGGCCACGTTGCCGGAGCATGATGAGTATACGCTCGAGGGCATCAGCCGGCGGGGAACCCTAGGGACCATCCTCGCCCGGTCGGAACCGGATGCGGATGCCACCTCGTTCGGGGTGCTGGCGTCCGGGCTGTTTGCGTTTGGCTTCATCGCGGCGCTGCTGCATCGCCGGCGCCCGGACGCGGCGCTGGTGTCCGTGTGGAGCCTGGGCATTGCCGTGTTTCTCGTTTTTTTCCACGCGATGCAGCAATGGCACCCGTATGGCTTCCGGTATTTCGTGTTGGTGGCGCCGTGGCTGGCGGTCGTCGCCGCGTGGGGGTTGCGGGAGATGCCCCGGCCGGCGGGCGGGCTGCTGTGGGGTGTGGCCGGCCTGACAGTGGCGGTGATGACCTGGAGCGCGATTTTCGGGACCTATCAGAGCGGCTGGCGGGCCATCGCGCAGCCGGAGAATGCGCGCGGATATTTTGTCGCCCGGCAATGGGCGGCCTGGGCGCAGGCGCTGGACCGGCCGGAGAGCGCATGGCGGGTGGCGTTGCCGGACCGGCGGCCGATTGCGGCGTTCTATCGCGGGCCGGCGGCGCGGGCCGTGGAGTTGCGTCCCCAGCCTCGTCCGGCGGTGGGCACGGCGGAGGATTTGGCGAAGGCGGAGCCCGGTTGGGTGATCGTGCCGGCGGCGCGATTCATCGGCCGGGAAGGCCGGGTGCTGGCCCGCACCTGGCTGTTCGAAGGCGCGGAGGACAGCCCGTTCAGTCTGGCCGCCTATCGCGCACTCGGGCCGGGCGAGTTGCCGGCACCGGTCCTCTACCGGCAGCGCCAGATCCGCGAGGCAGCCGGAGCCCGCTGGGATCTGTTGGTCAAGGTCTGGACAGATCCCGTCGTGGTGTTGCGGCTGGAAAATCCCGGCGCGGCGGTCTGGTCCTACCGGATCGACACCGCCGCCGGCCGCCAGGAAGGCGAGCTGGCCGCCGGCGCCTCGCAGCCGGTGACCCTCGCGTTGCCCGTGGACGCGGTGAGCCAGGTGCTCGTGACTTTCCATGCGGTCGCCGCGCCGGACACCCCGGTGCCGCGCGTGACGCTGGCGGATCAGTTGACGCGGTAGCCCAGCGCCTCGGTGAGGTCGGCGGCGCTCAACCGATAGACGAGGATGGAGGGATCGGGCCGGGCCGCGGGTTTTTGGGTGCGCAGGAAATGCCGCAGCCGGGCGAAGCGCAGTTGATCCCACTCGAACCAGACATCGCTGCCCAGTTTCATTCGGTCCGGCGCAGCGATCTGCGCCAGCCGCCGCTGGTAGGCTTGTTCATGCGCCTCCGTCCACGGACCGGGAGCCATCGTATAGACGCCCTGCAGCAGGGTGGCGCTGACGGCGTAAAGTCCCGGATGGAGATGGGCCGGGAAGTTGATGGGCTCGCGGTCGAAGTAGCCGTCACCGATGCGAATCGCGCGCAAGTCCTCATACCAGGGCGAGTCGGAGCCGAAGTAGGCGAGGTAAAGCCGGTCCGCGCCGCGATGCTGCGCCAGCCAGGCGCCGAGCCGCGGCAGGCCCTGGCCCCAGTCGAGCGAGCTGTCCACGAGGTAAGCATGGCCCTGGTCGGGGCCGCCCGCGAGGCGGTTGAAGAACGCGAGGTAGCTCGGGCGCACATTCCAGGTGGCCGCGTTGGCGCCGGCGAACAGCAACACCACCGCCGCGCCCAGCCAGCGCGGCGCGCGCGCGATCGCGAGGCCCAGCACGCCGCCCACAATGCACCAGGCGCACTCGGCGGGCAGGAGGTGGCGGATGCCGATGTTCAGGTTGCCGCTCAGGACAAAGGCGGCGTAGATGCCGACGAACGCCAGCAGCGGCCCGAGCCGATACCAGAGCCGGCGCGTGCGCCGCTCATGCCGGCCGAGGCGCAGCAGCAGGACGAGGGCGGTCAGCCCGAGCGCCAGCAGCGCCAGCGGCGTCTTCAGCAGGATCGAGACCGGAAAGAACAGCGGCCAGCCGGTGGTGCCGTATTCGCCGAGGAAGAAGGCCGGCCGCCACTTCGAGAAGGTGTAGACGTGCGCGAAGCCGAACAGGTAGGCCTCGGGCAGCGCGTGGTGATCCTTGGCCCAGCTCACGACGGTGCGGACCAGGCTCGGTGCCACCGCCACGGGGTGGTTGGCCGCCAGGCCCTCGGGCACGGGCGTCTGCATGGTGTAGGGGATCTGGTTGAGCAGGTATTCCCACTTGATCGGATACTCTCCCGGCCCGCCGCCCCGGGTCGGGTAATAACGAAAATCATACGCGCCCCAAATGAGGGCGTAGGCCAGGGCCGCCGCCGCGCAGGTGCCGCCGGCCAGCGCCGCCAGCCGCCGCCAGCCCCGCCAGCGCCAGCGGCGCGCGCCCCAGGCGGCGCGGAGCGGCGCCGGGTGCGCCAGCCGGAGCGCCACGAGCGCGGCGAAGACAAAGACAAACATCGGCGCCGAAAACTTGGCCAGCGCCAGCAGCCCCAGCGCCAGGCCGAACAGCAGCACGCGGCCGGCGGTCACGCGGTGCAGCAGCCGCCAGCCGGTCAGCAGCGCCGCGAGGAAGCCGAACGAGGCCATCATGTCCGAGGTGGCCAGCCCGGCGTGGGCGAGCACGGTGGGACTCGAGGCGAAGAAGGCCGTCGCCACCAGCGCGCCGGCCGGGCCCCACAGGTCGCGGGCCCAGCGATAAATCAGCGCGCCCGTCGCCACGCCGAGCAGCGCGATCATGCAGCGTGCCGCAAAGAGCATCAGGCCCGGCTGGTTGCCGAGGTGGAAAAAGAAAAGGTTGCCCACGCCCCAGGTGTCGGCGCGTTGCAGCGGAATTGCCGCGGCGGGCACGGGCGCCGGGTCGAGCCACAGCAGCGGCAGGGCCGCGAGGCGCTGCGGCAGGTTGCCATTCTCCGGTTGCAGCCGGTAGTCGCCGTGCCGCCAGTATTCGTAGCCGGCGGTGACGTGGATCACCTCATCCGCCGTGATGCCGAGCTCCGGCGACACGCTGATGACCTGCCCCCAGAACCACGCCAGCAGCAGCGCGGCGAGGAATCCCGGCCGGACGCGGGCGAACAGGGTCGGGGCGCATCTCATCGGGTTACTCCGGCGGATCGGGGCGTCCGGGCCAACACCAGAAAGTCCCCCGCTTGATAGGCGAGGGAGAAGTCCCGGCGGTAGACTTCCAGCCAGCGCCGGCTGATTTCGGGGCGCAGGCGCTCGTAGGTTGGCAGGGTCCAGCCGTAGTTGAGCTGGGGGTGCGGGAAAAAAGCGAGCACCGGGATGGCGGGATCGGGCAGGAGTGCGTCCATGTAGGCCGGCGTGGCCAGATGCAGCCGGGCCGCGATCGTCTCCGGCAAGGTGGTGGTCACACTGAATGGCCCCATGCGCAGGCGGGCGGGCACGGGGCGGTTCGCTTCGAGGGCGAGGATGAGGTTGGAACCGACAAAGGGTGCGTGCTCCGGACCGAGCGCGCGCACGGCCTGTCGGGCGCCGGCCAGCTGGGCGGGCAGGTCGGGGTTCAGCCGCGGCGCATTGGGCGTGAGCCAGGCCGAGGGCGAGAGCCGGCGGTTGGGGAAATCGCGCCAGAGGATCGCGGGCGTGGCGAGCAGGTGGACCGCCAGCAGAACGGCGAGCACCGGGCGCGGCGGCACGCGGGCCTCGCGCCACGCGGCGGCCACGGCCATCGCGAGCGGCAGCAGCAGGGGCACGCCGTATTCCTCATAGACGCCCGAGGGCAGCAGGTTGGCGGCGAGGGTGGCGAGCGCGGCGACGGCGAGCACGGCCGCGCGGCGCGGCAGGGTGGCGCGGCGGAGCAACAGCAGCACACCGACCCCGGCGGTCGCGACCCAGAGGGCGGGGGCGAGGGTGACAATCTCCTGCCAGGCCAGCTGCCAGTGCTTCAGGGGAACCGAGATCCGGTGGAACTCGAACACCCAGAAAAGGGAATTTTCCGGGGCGGCGAGAAAGAACGGCAGCAGCAGGGTCGCGGCGAAGGCCAGCAGCTGGTTGGTCGCGAGCCCGAAGGACCGGCGGTCCGGGCGCCAGCCGTCGGCGAACGCCGCCAGCCAGAGCAGGCCGAAGAAAGGCGCCACCGGCAGCCGGCAGCCGGTGCCGACGACGCCCAGCAGGCCGAGCAGCGCGGATTTTTTCAGGCCGGCCGGCCACTCCAGCCAGACCCACGCCGCCACGGTGGCGAGGAGACCGGTGAAGGCGTAGGTCTTGCCCAGGTGCATGAAATACATCCACGGGGCCGACAGCGTGAAGAGGAGCGCCAGGACCAGCGCGGCGGCGACGCCCGCGCGCCGGGCGACCCAGCCGGCAGCTAGGGCCAGAGCGGCGGCGGCCCAGAGCCCGTTTATCGTGCGCTGTTCAAACAGGCCGTGGCCGGTCAGGGCGAGCAGCGCGCCGTTCACATACGGCAGCAGCGGCGTCTGGGTGTAGCCGAAGTCCCGGTAGGGCATCTCGCCCTGCCACACGGCGCGGGCGGCGGCGGCATAGAAACCCTCGTCCGGATTCAGGGCGCCGTGGCGGATGAAAAAGAAGGCGGCCGCCGCATGCACCACGCCGGCGAGGATCAGCCAACGCGGCGACCGGAAGAGCGCGATCGGCTGCATGGCAGGCCTCAGCGCAGGGGACGGGACACGTCCAGGGTTACGGGGCCGTAGAGCGCGGCCTTCACCTCATCGTCGGTGAGCGGGAACAGCATCAGCGAGCAGCCGATGAGGCGCTGCGGCTCGCGATGCTTCAGGTAGTGGCAGAGCCGCGCAAACTGGAGCAGCTCGATGTCCATCGCATCGCGCGACATCTGCGCCTGTTCCTCCGCGGTGCGCTCGCCCGGCCGCGCGGACAGCGCGCCGACGCGCCGCATGAGCTGCCAGTAGAGCGTTTCCTGCGCCTCGGCCCAGGTGCCGCGCATGGGCAGGAAGGTGCAGTGGAAATAGGTGGCGCTGATCACGAACCAGCCGCCGCGCACCTGCGCCGGGAAATACCGCGCGCCGGAATCGTTCATCTCGTCGCCGAAGCGCGTCACCTCCAGCCCGTAGTAGCGCGGCGAGTCGGCGCCGAAATAGGTGAGGAAGACGGGCCGGGGATCGCCGGTCCGCTTTTTCTCCGCCAGCCAGGCCTTCAGGTCCGGCAGGCCCTGGCCCCAGTCGAGGGAGGACTCGACGAAATAGTGGTAGGCCTTCTCCGGCCCGCCCACGAGGGGCTGGAAGTAGGACAGGTAGAACGGCCGGGCGGAGACGGAGTCGAGCGCGTGCAGCGCGACGGCCAGCCCGAGCGCGAGCGCCACCAGCCGGGCCGCGCGGCTGGCGAGCCACAGCGCCGCCGCCGCCGCGCCCACATAGAAGGCGGGATAGACCGGCAGGATGTGGCGGTGCCCGAGATTGAGCGTCATCTTCACCGCCATGATCCAGTAAACCACGAAGAACAGGATCAGGGGTGCGGCCCGGTAGGCGAGCGAGCCGCGGCAGCGCAACCAGCCCGCCGCCGCCGCGAAGCGCGGCCGCCGCGCCGCCCACAGGATCGCCGCGAGGCCCGCGCCGAAGAGCAGCAGCGCGGGCAGCGTGGTCTTCATCAGGAAGGCCACGGGGAAAAACAGCGCCCAGCCCGTCTTGCGGTATTCGCCCATGAAAAAGGCCGGCCGCTCCTTGGCGAACTTGTAGGTGTGGGCGAAGCCCCAGAGATACGCCTCGGGCAGCAGGCGGTGGTCGCGCAGGAAGCCGACGAGCTTCGTCATGCCGGTCGGTTGCGGCGTGCGGAACGCCGGCGTGAACGCGGCGAGCGAGCTGCTGTCGCTCCACGGCACCTTCTCCTGGTCGAGCACGACGGCCCAGGGGAAATAATAGTCGTGGAAGGCCGACTGTGCGCGGTCGGGCCCCGCAAAGCGGAAGCCGTAGTTGGCCCAGACGAGGACCAGGCTGCCGGCGGCGGCCGCCACCAGCAGCCCGAGCGTGGCGAGCATGACCTGCCCGCGGCGGCGCAACCAGCGCGCGCGGCCCAGGGCCAGCACATACGGCGCGGGGCGCAGCGCGCGCAGCAGCCACAGCACCGCGATGAGCGGCACGATGATGCTGCCCGACATCTTCGAGAGAAAGCAGGCCCCGCAGGCGGCGGCCGCGCCGAGCAGGCGCCACCACGTGGCGCGGTGCAGCAGCCGCCACACGGCCGACAGCGCCGCGAGCGCGCAGGCGGTGAACGCCAGGTCGGAGGTGATGAGCCCGCCGTGCGCGAGCAGGGCGGGGCAGAACACCGCCAGCACCAGGGCCAGCCCGCCGGCGGCGCGGCCGAACAGCCCGCGCGCCCAGCGCCAGATGAGCCAGCAGGTCAGCACGCCGAACAGCGCGATGGCGGCGCGCCCGCGCTGGAGCATCTCGGCCAGCGGGTTGCCGATCCGGTAGAAGAAAATCTCGCCGATGAGGTTGACCTTGGAGTCGATCCAGGTCGGCTCCGTGAGGGCGGGGAACTTCACGTCGTCCATGGCGACCACCGGCAGGGCGGCGACCCGCATCGGGAGCGTGCCGTTTTCCGGGTGCAGCCGGTAGTCGTTGAATTTCCAGTAGGAGTAGCCCCCGGTCAGGTGCACGACCTCATCCGCCGTCACCCCCATGCGGGGCGAGGTGCTCGCGGCCATCACCCAGTAGAGCAGCAGGGCGAGACCGACGAACAGGCCTTCGGAGAGGCGGCGATGGCGCGGAGACAGGGCCATGGCGCGGCTCAGCGGGAGGGGCCGCGCTTGATGAGATAGAGCGGGCGCTCCTTCACCTCGTCATAGACCCGCGCCAGGTATTCGCCGAGGACGCCGATGCCGATCAGCTGCACGCCGCCGAGAAACAGCACCAGCGCGGCCAGGGTGGTGAAGCCGGTGGGGGCGGTCTCGATGTTGATCAGGCGCTTGACCACGTAGTAGAGCCCCAGCGCAAAGCCCGCCGTGCCGACGACGAGGCCGGTGTAGGTGAGCAGGCGCAGCGGCAGGTAGGAGAAGCCGAACACGCCGTCGAAGGCGTAGCGCGCGAGCCGGCGCAGGGTCTGCTGCGGCTGGCCGGCGGCGCGCTCCTGGCGGTCGTAGTGGATCTCCGCCGTGGCGAAGCCGACCCAGGAGCGCATGCCGGGGAAGAAGCGGTGCCGCTCGGGCAGGCGGTTCATGGCGTCCACCGCCTGGCGGTCGAGCAGGCCGAAGGTGCCGGTGTTGGCCTCGATGGGAAAGTCGGAGATGCGGTTGAAGAGGCGGTGGAATACATCCATGCCGAGGCGGCGCGAGCCCGTCTCCTGCCGCGAGCGGCGCACGGCGCGCACCACCTCGGCCCCGCCGCGCCATTGCGCGACCAGCTCCGGGATGCACTCGGGCGGATCCTGCAGGTCCGCGTCCATGGTGACGACCGCCGCGCCCCCGGCGTGGGCGAGGCCGGCGGCCAGCGCGGCCTGGAAGCCGAAGTTCCGGCTGAGCTCGAGCAGCGCGAAGCGCGGGTCGCGCGCGGCCTGGGCGCGGACCAGCTCCGCCGAGCGGTCCCGGCTGCCGTCGTCCACCAGCAGCGCATCCCACGCCACCGCCGGGTGGGCGTCGAAGACCGCGGTCAGGCGCGCCAGCAACTCGGGCAGGACTTCCTCCTCGTTGAAAATCGGCAGGACGATGGTGACGGAGGATTGGGCCGGGGACGGAGCCATGCTGGTCAGGATGAAGGCAGAAGCGCGCGGGCAGTGCAAGCGGCCGAACCGTGAAACGGATCTTAATCTCCGCGCGGCTCAGGGCGCGGCGGGTGGTGCGTAGATCTCGAAATACACCGTCTGCCCGACGCGCTGGCCGTGGGCGCGGACCCAGTTCTGCACGGCATAATAGCTCCACCCCGTGCCCAGCGGGGCGAGGGTGTAGCTGAGCTCGGAGATCAGCACGCGCTGCACCAGGATGCGGCTGTTGGGCGGGAGTTGGCGGATGGCGCCGGTCATCCGGTCCACGCTGTGCTGATCGTAGCCGAGCTCGGTGATCTGCGGCCACTCGCAGGGCAGGGGGTTGCGCTGCGGGCTGCGGATCCAGACGGCGGCGCAGTCGGTCAGCAGCGCGTAGGGCGTGCCCTCGGCTTCGAACTGATCGAGCTGCCGCCGCAGGTCCTGCAGCACGGCAAAGGTGCGGACGTTCGTGCGCAGCCCGGCCGCGCCGGGGAACACCGGGCCGGCCTCGAAGGTCAGCTCCGCCGCCGCGGCATCGCGGTAGGGATACAGTTGGCGGGCGTGCCGGAACGCCAGGCTGACGACCGCGAGCATCACCAGCGCCGCGAGCGCGGCCCGGCGGCCGCCGGGCGCGGCCGCCGCCGCGGGTGGCGAGGCCGACAGGTGCGAAGCCCGCCAGATCACCACCAGCAGCAGGCCGGCGGCGAGCGCCGGGCTGTTCCAGCCGATGGAAATGGCGGTCACCCAGGCGAGCGCCAGGCCGGCGACGAGCGGCAGCCGGTCCGCGGTGAGTCCGCGGCGAATCGCGGCGACGGCCAGCGTCAGCCCCAGCGCGAGTCCGAAGAGGCCGTAGGCCGCCGCGTGGAAGGGGCCCGGGCCCTGGGTGAGGCGATGGGCCGCCAGGCCGGCCGCAAGCACCGGCACGCCCAGGGCCAGCGCCCCGGCGGTGGCGGCGTGGCGGGAACCGACGCGGTGGATGAGGGCGGCGGCCAGCGCGCCGGCCGCGATGGCGGGGAGGAAGCCCGGCGCGTCGAGGTAGTTCTGCCAGGCGACGCTGCGGAAGGCCCCGCCCGGCGAGGTGACTTGCCGGAGGAAATCAGGCAGGCAGCCGGCCGCCAGCGTAGCGCCGAGATAGGCCAGCGGAGGCAGCGCCGCCCAGAACATCGCGCGCCACTTGCGCGGATCGGGGATGGCCAGCAGGAGGAGCGGGCCGAACAGCGCGAAATTCTGCCGGCAGAGCGCGGCGAGCCCGGCGCAAACGAACGCCGCGCGGAGGCCGCCCGGCGTGCCGCGCGCGGCGAGCCACACGGCGGCGGTGCCGAGCAACAGTCCGTCCAGGCTGTGCCAGGCCATGACCGGGAAGACGTGCGCGGTGAGGAAAAACGCGGCGGCATACAGCGGGTAGCGCACGCTCCAGGCGGCGCGGCCGGGCTGCGCCAAGCCGCTCCACAGCCAGGCGATGCCGCCGATGGTGAGCCAGCCCCACAGGCGGGAGAGCCAGATGGTGTAGTCGCCGCCCAGCCACACCAGCGGGATTTGCAAGACGGCGGAAAGGGCGGGCCGCACGAAGATGAAGTCCCGGTGGGGGAATTCGCCGTCGGCCATGCGCCGTGCCACGGCCTGCATCCAGCCGTCGTCGGTCGGGTTGAAGCCGATCCATGAAAATCCGAGGTGGCAGGCCAGCGGCAGCAACGGCCAGGCCCACGGGGCCAGGCGGGCCAGCGGCGGGGAGGCGGGGGCGGGGGCGCTGGCGTGCACGCGGAGCCGGGCCGCTCAGCCGAGGTTGTATTTCACGATGGCGTAGAGGGCGCGGAAGCCGTCGCGCCAGCCGATCTTCTTCCCCTCGGCGTAGGTGCGGCCGTAGTAGCTGATGCCCACCTCGTAGATGCGGCACTCGGGCAGCTTCGCCACCTTGGCCGTGATCTCCGGCTCGAAGCCGAACCGGTTTTCCTGGATCTTGATCTGCGCGAGAATCTCGCGGCGGAACAGCTTGTAGCAGGTCTCCATGTCCGTGAGGTTGAGGTTGGTGAACATGTTCGAGAGCAGCGTGAGGAAGCGGTTGCCGACCATGTGCCAGAAATAGACGACGCGGTGCGCCTCGGCGCCCATGAAGCGCGAGCCGAAGACCACGTCGGCCTTGCCGTCGAGCACGGGCTTGAGCAGGCGCGGGTATTCCTGCGGATCGTATTCGAGGTCGGCGTCCTGCACGATGACGACGTCGCCCGTCGCGGCGGCGAAGCCCGTGCGCAGCGCGGCGCCCTTGCCCTGGTTGAACTCGTGGTAGATGACGCGGGTCACCAGCGGCTCGATCTCGGCGCGCAGGAGGTCGCGGGTGCCGTCGGCCGAGCAGTCATCCACGATGATGATCTCCTTGTCGGCCACCGGCGCGGCGCGCACGGCGTCCACGATGGTGCGGATGGTTTTGCGCTCGTTGTAGCAGGGAATGACGATCGAGAGCTTCATGCAGCAGGGGCCGTCACGCTAGCGGCGGTCCCGGGCTAGGAAAGCCTTTTCAAGCCGGTGCCTCCGCCCTTGACGGCGGCGAAGCGCCCCGGGCATGGTGCGCCATGGCCGAATCCGCTCCGCGTCCCAACCGCCCCCTGCTGCTCAAGTTGATCGCGGCGGGAGTCGGGGTGCTCGTGGTGGCCGCCCTCGTGGCGCGCGGCCTCGACCTGAAAGGGCTGCTGGCGCAGGGGCTGGCGCTGATCCGCGACGCGGGGCCGGCGGCCTTTTTCGGCGCGATGGCCCTGCTGCCCTCGTTTGGCGTGCCGCTGTCGCCCTTTTCCCTGACGGCCGGGTCGGTCTTTGCGGCCAGCCTGGGCATGCCGCTGGTCATCGGCCTGGCGCTGGCGGCCATCTCCTTCAACATCCTGTTCTCCTATTTTCTCGCCCGCCGGGCGTTCCGGCCGCTGCTGGAGAAACTGGTGGTCAGGCTGGGCTACAAGTTGCCCGCGGTCGCGGCCGACGACGCCACCGACCTCATCATCCTGCTGCGCGTCACCCCGGGCGTGCCGTTTCCCGTGCAAAATTACCTCCTGGGCCTCGCGCAGGTGCCGGTGGTCAGGTATGCGGTGATCTCCTTCGCCGTGCAGTGGTCGTTCAACACGGCCTTCATCCTCTTCGGCGACGCGCTGCTGCACGGGAAGGGCAAGCTGGCGCTGCTCGGCCTGGGCGGCCTGGCGGCGCTCACCGCGGGCACGCACCTCGTGCGGAAACACTACGGGCGGAAGAAATCCGGCGCATGAAACCGGCCGACACCTCCCTCGGGGATGCCGGGCGGGTGCAGGGCGTCACCGAGTTCACCCGCCGCGTGAAGGAGCTGCTCGAGGGCGGCCTCGCCCCCTGCTGGGTTGCGGGGGAAGTCTCGAACCTCCGCGCGCAGGCCAGCGGCCATGTGTATTTTTCCCTCAAGGACGCCGGCGCGCAGCTCGGCTGCGTGCTTTTCCGCGGCGACGCCGCGCGCCAGGGCCTGGCCCTGCGCGACGGGTTGCAGGTGCTGGCCTACGGCGAGGTCAGCGTCTATGAGGCGCGCGGCCAGTATCAGCTGGTGGTGCGGGCGCTCATCGACCACGGCGCCGGCCGGCTCCGGCAGGAGTTCGAGCAGCTCAAGCAGCGCCTCGCCGCGGAGGGGCTCTTCGCTGCCGCCCGCAAGCAGCCGCTGCCGCTCCTGCCGCGCACCGTGGGCTTCATCACATCGCCCACCGGCGCGGCGGTGCAGGATTTCATCCGCATTCTCACGCGGCGCGGCTGGACCGGCCGGCTTGTCATCCTCCCGGCCAAGGTGCAGGGCGAGGGTGCCGCCGCCGAGCTGACCGCCATGGTGCGCACCGCCGAGGCGCTGAATATCTTCGACCTGCTCGTCATCGGCCGGGGCGGCGGCAGCGCCGAGGACCTGTGGGCCTTCAACGAGGAGCCGCTGGTGCGCGCCGTCGCGGACTGCGGCGTGCCCATCATCTCGGCCGTCGGCCACGAGATCGACACCACGCTCTGCGACTACGCCGCCGACGCGCGCGCCGAGACGCCCAGCGGCGCGGCCGAGCTCATCTCCAGCCACTATCTCGCTGCGACCGAGCGCCTGCAGGCCGCCGCCGCCGGCATGGCGGCCGCACTCGAAAACGCCCTCGCCGGGGCCGCCGGCAAACTCGACCACGCGCGCAGCCGCCTGCGGTTGCTGGCTCCGACCGCGGTCATCGAGTCGAACCACCTGCGGCTCGACGACCTCGGCAACCGCCTCGGCGCGGCGCTGCGCTCCGCGGTGCAGGGCCGGCGCGAAACCCTCGGCGCGGCGCGGCTGCGCCTGGTGTCCGCCTCGCCGGAAAAACGCGTCCAACTCGAGTCCCACCGCCTGCTCGCGCTGTGGAAGCGCCTGGAGTCGGCCAGCCCGGCCTCGGTGCTCAAGCGCGGCTACGCCATCGTGCGCGACGAGTCGGGCCAGCCGGTTGCCCGCGCCATGGGCCTCAAGCCCGGCCAGGCACTGGTCAACGAGTTCCACGACGGCCAGGTGCGCGTGCGGGCGGAATAGAGCGGGCATTGGTGACTCTTATGGAGGCGGGTTTGCCAAAGCGCGCTTTTGACTCATTCTTTTTTCCATGAAGCCCCGGTCACTCTGGATCACCGCCCTGGTTGGCGCAGCCGCGCTGGCTGCCGCCGGGCTCACCGCCGCCGACAACAAGATGAAATCCACCCACCTGCCCGCCGCCAAGGATGCCCTGCAATGCAAGCCCGGCGAGATCTCCGCCTGCGGCCTGCCGTCGAACGTCGTCATCGACATGAGCAAGACGAAGGTGCGGCGCACCGACGCGGAGTGGCAAAAGCTGCTCACGCCGCGCCAGTTTCAGGTCGCGCGCCAGCAGGGCACGGAGCCGCCGTTCCAGAACGAATACTGGGATCATCACGCCGACGGCGTCTATTTCTCCGTGTGCAGCGACACGCCGCTGTTCGACAGCCGCGACAAGTTCGACTCCGGCACGGGCTGGCCGAGCTTCACCAAGCCGATCGAGCAGGCGCTGGTCGGCGAGACCAAGGACACCAGTTACGGCATGGTGCGCATCGAGGTGCACAGCAACGTGGACGGCGCGCACCTCGGGCATGTGTTTGACGACGGCCCGCGTCCGACCGGCCTGCGCTACTGCATCAACTCCGCCTCACTCCGCTTCATGCCCCGCGCCGAATACGAGGCGTGGGTGGCGAAGAACAGCACCGCGAAACAGAAACCTGAAAGCTGAGACCTGAAACCCGAAGGGGTTTAGGCAGAACCTTACGCCGCGCGGCGGCGCCAGACGGCAAGGCCCAGCACCCCGGCGCCGAACAGCAGCGCGCAGGTGGACGGCTCGGGGATGGCAGCGACCGAATAGCCGAGGTCCTGCAGGAAAGCGGCGTCGAGTTCCGTCAGTGTCTTGCGCGTGCCCGTGACGATGGACGGGCCCATCACGACCTCTTGGGAAAGGGAGCCAGCCAGAGTCAGGCTCATTGTGTTGTCGGCGATGTGTGCGCCGCTGCCGGTGTCGATGAGATTGGCGCCCGTGCCGTGCTCCGCGATGGCCTGCGTGCCCAACCAGGAGGCGCCGCTGACATTGCCGTCCCAGGTCGCCCCCGTGCCGAAGCCCATCGAGTGGAGGATCTCGTGGAGGGCGACGGAGTAGAAGTCATTGAGGCCGCCCCCGACGCCGGTCGCGTGGTTGAAGTGCCAGTAAGTGCTGAGGTCGCCGTCGGCCGAGCCGTTGTTATCGGCGTCGTTGTCGAACCAGAGAGTGCCGGCGATGGCGCCATAGTTGAGACTGTAGGCGCCATCGGTGGCGCCGAGGGTGAAGTTGCCGCTGAAGTTGCCGATCACCGGGCCGCCGCCGCGCATCATGACGGCGTTCGACGCGGTGTTCATG
The DNA here is from genome assembly GCA_016795565.1 of Opitutaceae bacterium. GTDB lineage: Bacteria > Verrucomicrobiota > Verrucomicrobiia > Opitutales > Opitutaceae > Lacunisphaera. Next base: position 70,041 of record JAEUGW010000054.1, read on the forward strand.
GCGCTGACGGCCGCCACCCAGTTTGACTCCGTGCCGCCGCCGCCGAAGTTGAGCCCCATGCCCGCCGGTCCGCCCTGGCCGAGCGTGGACCCGCTGAGTGAGCGCATGCCCACGAACACCCGGAATTCGCCAGCGGCGGCGGAATAGCTGGTCAGCTCGACGGCCGCCGCCGTGGTGGGATTGGAGAAGGACAGCTTCCAGTCAGCCGTCGCGGTGGTGCCGCTGACGTTGCCGGTGAAACTCATGCTCGACGGCGAAATCGCGCCGAGCGGCGAGGTGATGAGATTGCTGAGATCGGTGGCGGCCTGCTCGAGAGCGGCCTTGGCGACGAGGTTGGAGGTGAAAAATCCGGTCGAGTCGTAGGTGTAGTCGAGGACGACGGTGAACGCCTGGGCCTTCGCGGCGAACAGAGCGACCAGGAGGAAGCGGGACGTCTTCATGGGCGGGCGGGGTGCACCCGGCAGCCTGCCGGGCAGCGTCCCAAAGGCAACCCAGCAGTCGGGGTGTGTAGTGGTTATTAGGCACCCCTATTTGCCCGGGCCGTCGGCCCAGGGATAGAGGCGGAACTTCCTGGTCTGCTCCTGATAGATCTCGGCGCGGGCGGCCCAGTTTTTCAGGAAGGGGGGCACGTCGATCCGGCCGCCGGCGCGCTGCAACTCGGCGAACCATGCGTTGGAGCCGACATGAATCTTGAAGGAGCGTTGTTCCGCGGCGGTCAGCGAGCTGAAGGGATTGAGCCGCTCCCATTTGGCGGCCTGCTTGTGCATGTAGAAGGAGAGCTCGGTGGGGTTCCACTTTTCCCAGTCGGTGACCTCGACATAGACGCCGGTCAGCGGCTTGCCGTCGCTGCCGGTGCCGGTGCGCTTGGCGAAGGCCACGCCGGGAATTTTCCACGCCTCCATCGCCTTGATGATCTCGTCGGGGGACTTCTTCGGGTAGCCGATGCCCCGGAACGGGAAATCCCTGCCGATGCCCCAGGTCCAGTTGCTGTTTTGCGTGCCAAGCCCGACCATGGCGTAGCCGATGGCGGCCTCGAAGGTGGGGATGTTGGGCGAGGTCGCGATCCAGCGCAGGCCGGTGTCGGGCCAGCGCATCGCCCGGTTCCAGCCGCGCATCGGGATGACGGTGAGCCGGCCCCGCGCGCGGACCTTCTCGGGGAGATCCAGCCGGGCGACCGCGACGGAACCCTCCTTGGCCATCCGGGCAATCTCGCCGATGGTCAGGCCGTGCACGTAGGGCATGCGCGGGTAGCCGCCGACGCCGCTCATGTTCGTCTCGTCGAGCGGCGGACCGTCAACCTTCAGGCCGCCGAGCGGGTTGGGCCGGTCGAGCACGATGACTTCCACGCCGTTGGCGAAGCACGCCTCCAGCGCGCGGCGCATGATGACAATGTAGGTGTAGGAGCGTGCGCCGATGTCCTGCAGGTCAATGACGAGGGCATCAAGGCCCTTCACCATGGCCATGGCCTTCTCGCGGCCCTGGCCGTAGAGCGCATGCACGGGCAGGCCGGTGCGCGGGTCGGTGGTGTCCTTGAAGTTTTCCCCCGCCTTGACCACGCCCTCGAAGCCGTGCTCAGGCGCGAAGAGCGCGACGAGCTTCGACTGCGGCGCGCGGCGCAGGACGGTGAGCGTGCTCTCGCCGCGGCGGTTGACGCCGGCGGGATGCGAGAGCAGGCCGATTTTTTTCCCGGCGATCGCCTTGAAGCCCTCGGCCTCGAGCACGTCGATGCCCAGCATGACTGGCGGCAGCTTCTCGGGCGGGAGGACCGGGGCGGTGGGTGCCACGGCCGGCGCGGGCGGCGGGGCTTTCGCGGGCGGCTTGGTCGCGCAGCCGGCGCAACCCAGGATGAGGCTGAGGGCGCCGGTGACCACGGCTCCGAGGGACAGTTGCACGAGTGACCGGCGGGACATGCGCCGTGATTTCTGAAAATGCCCGGCGGGCATGGCGAGGAGAATCGCGGCCGGCAAACCTCAGGCCGTCCGCTGGCGGCGGGCGGCGGCGGCCTGCGCCAGCGTTTCCAGCACCGGCACGGTCTCGTCGAAGCTGAGGCAGGCGTCGGTGATGCTTTGACCGGGCGTCAGCGGGCGGCCGGGCTCGTGCTTCTGCGCGCCGCCGACGAGATGGCTCTCCAGCATGACGCCGATGATCGCGCGCTCGCCGCCGGCGACCTGCGCGGCGAGATCGGCGGCGACCTGGGGCTGGTGGTCGTGCTGCTTGCCGCTGTTGCCGTGACTGCAGTCAACCAGCACGGCCGGCAGCGCGGCGGATTTTTTGAGGAGACTGACGGCCTGCGTGATGTGCTTGGCGTCGTAGTTCGGCCCGGTGCGGCTGCCGCCGCGGAGCACGAGGTGGCACTCGGGGTTGCCCGTGGTGCCAAGCACGGCGGGGGCGCCCTCGCGGGTGAGCGAGGGGAAGCAGTGCGGGTGCCGCGCGGAGACGATGGCGTCCACCGCCACCTGCAGGTCGCCGTCGGTGCGGTTCTTGAAACCGACGGGCATCGAGAGGCCGGAGGCGAGCTCGCGGTGGATCTGGCTCTCGGCGGTGCGCGCGCCGATGGCGGCCCACGAGACGAGGTCGGCGTAATACTGGCCGAGCGTGGTGTCGAGGAACTCGGTGCCGATGGGCAGGCCGGCGGCGTTGATATCGAGCAGCAGCCGGCGGGCGAGGCGCAGGCCGGTGTTGACCTGGAAGCTGCCGTCGAGGCGCGGGTCGTTGATCAGGCCCTTCCAGCCGATGGTCGTGCGGGGCTTTTCGAAATAGACGCGCATCACGACCAGCAGGTCGCGGGCGAGGCGGTCGGCCACGGGCTTCAGTTTCTTCGCGTAGTCGAGTGCCGCCGCCGGATCGTGGATGGAGCAGGGCCCGACGATCGCCAGCAGCCGGTCGTCGCGGCCGAACAGGATGTCGCCCACCGCCCGGCGGCCCGCCTGGACCAGCGTGGCGCCGGCCTCGAGCAGGGGCAGGTCCTCCTCCAGGATGGCGGGGGAGAGCAGCGGGCGCGCGGTGCTGATGCGGAGGTCGGAGGTGGGCAGGCGCATGGGCGGTGGTTCAGTGAACAAACCCCCGCCCCAAATGCACGGAGATTTTCATCGCGGCGGCCACGGGTGGGGCGATAAAGCTGCGGGATGCTTTCCCTTTGCCAACACGGCTACGAAGCCCTCCTCGAGCGCGAACTCACCGGGGCAGGCTTGTCCGTGGCGGAGAAGGGGGTGGGCTGGGCGCTGTCCGCGGAGGGTGAGACCGGCGGCCTGGCCTTCCCGTCGCTGGTGCTGTTGGCGCCGCGTGAGTTCAAGGGCGAGTCGGTCAACGCGCTGGCGGCGCAGCTGGCGGAGTATTTCCTCGAGAGCCTGCGCGGCGAGAAGATCGAGGCGGCCTGGCCGTGTGTGTTTCAAACGGTGCCGGAGGTCGTGGGTCTCGGGCGGCGCGCGAGCGGCGTCGAGAAGGCGTTCGATGAGTTGTTGCGCAAGAAACTAAGCCGCATCGCCAAGCTCGCCACGCCGGATCTGCCGCGCGGCGGGGGCCGGGCGCGCGGGCTGTTCGTTTTTTTCGCCGACTTCGGCCGGGTGTTCGCGGCGCGCGAGGCGTGGCTCGGCGGCCAGCGCCGCATGGCGGACGATGATGCGGCGCCGTCGCGCTCCTACCTGAAGGTCGAGGAAGCCTACCTCGTCCTCGGCCGCGAGCCGGCGGCGGGCGAGACGGTCGTGGACCTCGGCGCGGCGCCCGGCGGCTGGAGTTACAGCGCGGCGAAGCGCGGGGCGAAAGTCATCGCGGTGGACAACGGCCCGCTCAAGGGCGGCGCGCTCAACCATCCACTGATCGAGCACCGGCTGGAGGATGCGTTCAAATTCGCGCCGCCGCCGGGCGTGACCCATGACTGGTTGTTCTGCGACCTGGTGGAGGAGCCGCACCATGTGATGCAGAACATCGCCGGCCCCTGGCTGGCGCACCGCTGGTGCCGGCGCTTCGTCATCAACCTGAAGTTCGGCCACGTGGACTCGCTCGCGTTGTTGCGCGAAATTCGCGCCCCCGATTCGCCCTTCGCCAAGCACGCCACGAATCTCCGCATCCGCCACTTGTATCACGACCGCGAGGAGTTCACGGTGGTGGGCGAAACCAATTCATGAAGCCTTCCGCTCCCAAATCCAAGGAACTGAACGTCTGCGGCTGGCAGGCGGTGTCGGCGCTGTTCGCCCGTCATCCGGACGAGGTGCAGCGGCTGTTCTTCGACGCGGCCACGGGGCGGCGGGCGGGTGAGTTCTGCTCGCTGCTCGCGGTGCGGAAGAAGGTTTATCGGCAGGTGGAGCCGGCCGAGCTCGACAAGATCGCCGGCTCGAAGCTGCACGGCGGCATCGTGGCGGTCATCACCGAGCGGCCGCTGAAGAAGGTGACGCGCGAGGTGATGGCGGAATGGGCGCGGTCCAAGGCTCCGCTGCTGCTGCTCGACCGGGTGAGCAACGCGAACAACGTCGGCGCCATCGTGCGCACGGCGGCGTTTTTCGGCGTGCAGGCCATCATCGTGCCCGACCACCCGGGGCAGGCGCTGCCGGGCGAGGCGGCGTGGCGCGTGGCCGAGGGCGGCATGGAGTTTGTGGATTTTTTTCGCGTGCCGGCGCTGGCGCCGTTCTGCGCGGAGCTGAAGCGGAGCCATTGCCTCATCGGCACCAGCCTGCGCGGCAACCAGCTCTCGCCGAGTGCGGCCCGCGAGCGCGGTCTGCCGCGGCCGCCGGCCATCATCCTTGGCAACGAGGAGCGCGGCATGGCGCCGGAGGTCATGACGCAGTGCGACCGGCTCGTGAAAATTCCCGGCGCGGACACGGTCGAGTCGCTCAACGTCTCGGCGGCGGCCGCAGTGCTTTGTTGGGAGTTTTTCGGCCGGAGATAGGGCGGGTCAGCGTCCGAACAGCCGGCCGAGCAGGCCGCCCGAGGGGGCGGCGTCGGGGGTGGTTGTGTTCAGCTCGGGCACGCCGAGCAACGGCTCGAAGTGGCCGGCCTTCTTGTAGAGGATGATGACATCCTGCATGCCCCAGGCCTCCTCCAGGTAGGCGCGCACGATGATGTCGGGGTAGCGCTGCAGGGTGCGCAGGACCCATTCGGGCGAGCTGAGGGTGAGGCCGTAGTCCTCCTCGGCATTGCTCTCGAAGTAGCGTTGGTAGGCGAAGCCGGTGCGGGCGTATTCCTCGAGCAGGGCCGCCTTGTCGATGTTCTCGGCGATGTTGCGCCGGCCGCGGGCCAGCAGGCTGGAGACCGAGCGGCCCTGGGTGGTGAGGACGATGACGCCGCACTCCTTGGTCCACTTCACGAGGCAATCCAGGGTGGCAAGCCAGCGGTCCTGCCGCAGGTGCGTGACGAGCGAGCCGACCCAGATGAGGTCGAACTGCGCCGTGAAGGGCAGTTGGTGGAGGTCGGCCTGCGAATACACCGGCGCGGCCCCGAACTGCCGCGCGCAGAAATCGACGCCGCCGCGATCGAGGTCGCAGGCGGTGAGGCTGGCGTAGGGATAATGGGTGCGCAGCCAGCGCAACACCCGGCCGTGGCCGCAGGGCAGGTCGAGGATGGCGGGATAGTGCGGCTTGTCGCACAATTCGGAGGAGAAATGGATCAGTTCCAAGGCGCGCCGGCCGAGATCGAAATACTGCTCCGGATTCTCCGTTGCCTGCATGGTGTCGTGCGGATCGACGGTGCGGTCCACGGCGAGGCGGCTGAAATCATAAAGCGGCTTCATGAGGTGCTGGGGCGCAGCAAGGCGCGGTGGCCGCCGGGCGTCAACCGTGCTTGCACGCACTTGCCTCGCGCGGCCGGTCGGGGCATACGGAGGCGATGAATCTCCCCATTTGGGAAGACCGCGACTGGCGGCCGTTGCCGCGGCTCGAGGGACCCGCGCGGGCCGATGTGTGCGTCATCGGGCTGGGCGGCTCCGGCCTGGCGGCGATGGAGGAACTCGGCGCGCTGGGCGTCAGCGCCGTCGGCCTCGAGGCCGGCGCGGTGGGGGCCGGGGCGGCGGGGCGCAACGGCGGCTTCGTGCTCGCCGGGCTGGCCAGGTTTTTCAACGAGACGGTCGTGCAGTTCGGCGAGGCGGCGGCCAGCGCGCTCTACCGGCTGACCACCCGGGAAATCCAGCGGCAGGCGGCGGAGATGCCGGAGGTCATCCGGCTTACCGGCTCCCTGCGGCTGGCGGCCGATGCCGCCGAGCGCGCGGACTGCCAGAAGCATCTCGCGGCGCTGCGCTATTGCGGCTTCGCCGCCGAGCCCTACGCGGGGCCGGAGGGGGACGGCATCCTGCTGCCGGCGGACGGCGTCATGCAGCCCCTGCACCGGGTGCGGGCCCTCGCGCGGAAATTGCGGCAACGCGACGCCCTGCTCTACGAAAACTCACCCGTGCGGAAGATCGTGCCCGGCTCGGTCGTGACCGACCGGGGCACCGTTTTCTGCGACACGGTGATCGTGGCGGTGGACGGGCGGCTGGAAGAAATCCTGCCCGAGCTCCGCCCGCGCGTCCGCACCGCGCGGCTGCAGATGCTGGCCACGGCGCCCGCGCCGGAGGTGAGTTTCCCGCGCCCGGTTTACTGGCGGCACGGCTACGAATACTGGCAGCAACTGCCCGACCAAAGCGTCGCGCTCGGCGGCTTCCGCGACCATGGCGGCGACGCGGAGTGGACGCATGCGGCCGAGCCGACGGAGAAAATCCAGGCCCTGCTCGAGCGCTTCCTGCGGGAAAACCTCAAGGTGCGCGCCCCGGTGACGCATCGTTGGGCGGCTTCCGTGGCCTACACGGCCGACGGGCTGCCGGTGCTGGAGCAGGTGCGCGACAAGACCTGGGCCGTCGGCGCCTACAGCGGCACGGGGAACATCGTCGGCGCGCTCAGTGCGCGGGCGGCGGCCCGGCTGGCCTGCGGGCAAACGGCGGAATGGGCGGAATGCCTGGCGGCCGCGCGGGCGCACGCCGCCAAGTCATAAGCGGCTGCGGGATTGACACCCGCCCGCCCGCCGGTCACCTCTGACGGCCGTGAATCGTTTTGCCGCCAGCTTCAGCTTTACCTTTGCGGGCTACTTTAGCCCGCAGACCGCCGGCGGCCTGTCCCAGCGCAAACCCTGATTCACCCCAGAACCAATTTGCCAAGGAGCCGCCCCATCGGGCGGCTTTTTTATTTAACCCATCGCCACCATGATCCTGCCCAAGAACAATCGTCTCTCAGCCGAGGAAGTCGCCCAACTGACCGCGATCGTCGCCGAGTTCGGCTGCCGCATCCAGCCGATCGTCGGCGATGTCCGCAGCATCTACGCCATCGTGGGCGACGAGCGCCACGAGCTGATGATCAGCCGGCTGGAGGGCCTGCCGTTCGTGGACCGCGTGGACACCATCCAGTCACCGCACAAGCTGATGGACATCAAGTCCGACCTCGCCCGGCACCGGGTGAAAATCGGCGGCGTGACCCTCGGTGACGAGTTGCTGGTCATGGCCGGCCACTGCACCATCGACCCGAAGAACCCCAACCTCTTCTACGAGACCGCGCAGGCGGTGAAGGAGGCCGGGGCCCACGCGCTCCGCGGCGGCGTGTGGAAGCCGCGCACCAATCCCTACGCCTTTCAGGGCGACCACAAGTCGCTCGATATCCTGATGGAGGGCTCGCGCCGCACCGGCCTGCCGGTGGACACCGAGGTGATGGACGAGGAGCAACTCCGCCTCGCGCTCGCCGCCGGCGTGCAAATCCTCCAGATCGGCGCGCGCAACGCCCTCAACTACTCCTTGCTGCGCCAGGTCGGCGCCGCCATCGCCGGCAAGCCCGCCGCCGTGCTGCTCAAGCGCGGCATGCACACCGGCACGCTCAACGAGTTCATCTCCGCCGCCGAATACATCGTCAACTTCGGCAACCCCAACGTCATCCTCTGCCCGCGCGGCACCCAGCCCGGCCTCGACGGCTATCGCAACCAGCCCGACGAATCCATCACCCCGCTGCTCAAGGAGCGCACCTGGGCTCCCGTCGTCGTCGATCCCTCCCACTCCGTCGGCAAGGCCGCCTACGTGCCGGCCTGCGCGCTCGCCGCCGTGGCCTACGGGGCCGACGGCCTGTGCATCGAGGCACACGTCAGCCCCGCGCGCGGCCTGGGCGACGACCCCAAGCAGGCGGTCACCCCGGCGGTGCTTGCGGAGTTGATTCGGGACGCCAAGGCCCTCCATGCTCTGATCCGCACCACCAGCCAGCCCGCCGCCTCATGAAGAAGCAACTCGCCAGGGTCCGGAACCAGATCGACGCGCTCGACCGCGAGATTGTCGAGCGGCTCAACACCCGCTTGAAGTGCGCCCAGCAGATCGGTGAGATCAAGCGCGGCGCGAAGACCCGCATCTACGTGGCCGAGCGCGAGGCCGATGTGCTGCGCCGCGTGTCCGCCGCGAACCGCGGCCCGCTCAAGCCCGCCGCCCTCCAGGCCATCTACCGCGAGATCATGTCGGCGGCGCTGGCCCTGGAGAAACCCCTCTGCGTGGCCTACCTCGGGCCCGAGGCCACCAACACCCACGCCGCCGCCCTCCGCAAGTTCGGCTCGAGCGTGGACTACCGGCCGATGGCGACCATCGCCGATATCTTCACCGCCGTCGAGAAGGGCGAGGCCGATTATGGCGTCGTGCCGGTCGAGAACTCCACCGAGGGCGCCGTGCGCGATTCCCTCGACCTGTTTGTCGAGACGCCGCTCAAGATCGTCGCGGAACTCCACCAGGAGATTGAGCACACGCTGCTCTCCCGCAGCCCGCTGGCGAAGATCAAGAAGGTCTATTCCAAGGACCAGGCCCTGGCCCAGTGCCGCCGCTGGCTGCAGCGCAACCTGCCGCACGCCCGGCTGGTGGATGTGGACAGCACCGCGCTCGGCGTGCAGGTCGCCGCCCGGGAGAAGGGTGCCGCCGCCATCGCGCCCCGCCTCGCCGGCGAGCGCTACGGCGTGCCGGTGGCCGCCACGCACATCCAGGATCTCAAGAACAACACCTCGCGCTTCGTCTTCCTCGGCCGCGAGGCCTCGGGCTCGGCCGGCAGCGGCCACGACAAGACGAGCCTCCTCGTCTCGCTCCACCACGAGCCCGGCGCGCTGCTGCACGCGTTGCAGCCGTTCAACCGCCGCAAGCTGAACCTCACGCGCATCGAGTCGCGCCCGAGCCGGCTGAAGCCGTGGGACTACATCTTCTTCCTCGACGTCAAGGGGCACTACGAGGACCCGCAGATGCAGGCCGCGCTCAAGGAGCTCAGCCGGAAATGCCCGCTCGTGAAGTGGCTCGGCAGCTATCCGGTGGCAAAGAAGTGACCATCGAATGATTGTCATCCTGCGCGCAGCGGAGGATCCAGTGGGAAGTTATGCGTGGCATCGGGTGCGCATGTTCTGATGGATTCTTCGCTGCGCTCAGAATGACGGGGCTGGTAATTTAGACTCGTCCGCCCCGGAGGCTTCGGGTTTCCTGCCCACGTGAGCGCGCTGAAAATCCTTTTCGTCAGCCCCGAGGTGGAGCCGTTCGTCAAGGTCGGCGGCCTGGCCGACATGGTCGGCGCGCTGCCCAAGGAACTCGCCCAGCTCGGCCACGAGGTGCGCATCGTCTGCCCCGCCTACGGCTCGGTGAAGCGGGTGGGCGAGTGGCGTGCGCTGGCCGCGCCGCTCGGCGTGGACGTCGGCCCGGTCACGCAATGGGCGCGCACCTGGGAGACCGTGCTGCCGGACACGGCCGTGCCGGTGTATTTCCTGGAGAACCACGATCATTTCGCCCGGCCGGAGGTTTACACCGGGCCCTGGGGCGCCTGCGACGACAACGATCGTCGCTTTGCCTTCCTGTGCCGCGGCGCGCTGGCGCTGTGCCAGCAGCTGGACTGGGTGCCCGACGTCATCCACGGCCACGACTGGACCACCGGCCTGCTGCCGGTGATGCTGAATACCACGCTGCGCGACACGCCGCTCGGCCGCGCGGCGACGGTCTTCACCATTCACAACCTCGAGCACCAGGGCTACGCGCCGGCCCGCGTGGTGGATTATGCACGCCTGCCCTGGGGCGAGTTTCACCGCGACGGCATCGAGGCCGGCGGCATGGTCAACCTGCTGAAGGCCGGGCTCTACCACGCCACCAAGCTCACCACGGTGAGCCCCACCTACGCGCGGGAGATCCTGACGGCGGAGGGCGGCTTCGGACTGGAGGGCGTGTTGCGTTTCCGCGCGGGCGACCTCGTGGGCATCCTCAACGGCATCGACGCCGACTCGTGGGATCCGGCGCACGACCGGACGCTGCCGGCGAACTACTCCGCCACCGACCTGCGGGGCAAGGCGCGGTGCAAGGCGGCCCTGCAACGGCATTTTCAGCTGGAGGAAAATCCGGTCGTGCCGCTCTTCGGCGTGGTGTCGCGGCTGGTGGCGCAGAAGGGTCTCGATCTGCTCGCCGAGGTGCTGCCGGCCGTGATGGAGCGGATGGCGATCCAGCTGGTGCTGCTCGGCAGCGGCGACGGGCGGCTGGAAAACACCTTCACGTGGGCGGCGCAGGCCTACCGCGGGCGCTGCGGGGCGCAGATCGGCTTCGATGGCAAGCTGGCGCGGCTCATCCAGGCCGGCAGCGACTGCTTCGTCATGCCGAGCCGGGCCGAGCCCTGCGGGCTCACCCAGATGTATGCCATGCGTTATGGCACGCTGCCCCTGGTGCGCGCCACCGGCGGGCTGGTGGACACGGTGGAGAATTTCGCGGAAGGGCAGGCGCGGGGCACGGGCTTCGTCTTCCATGCCCCCACGGCCGGCGCGCTGGCCGACACGCTCGGCTGGGTCTGTGCCACCTACTACGATCGCCCGCAGGAATTCGCCGGGTTGCAGCAACGCGCGATGGCGCAGGACTTTTCGTGGAGCCGGAGCGCCGCGCGCTACGTGGACCTCTACCGCTGGGCAGTCGAGGCGCGAACCGGCGCGCCGGCCTAGTAACGGTCCATCACCTGCCACATGACCCAGGTGAGGCCGACGTTGAAGAGGATCACCCCGCCCAGGCCGAAAATGGCGGTGATGGCATTGGCACCGAGCACGGCCACGGTGCCGACGATGAGAATGTTGCCCCCGACGAGCATCAGCCAGTAGTCGCGCTTGCGCCGGAATTTGACCTCCCGGATTTCAATTTCGTTCAAACCGCGTTGCTTTTCGACGGCGCGGTTGTGTTGGAGCGCGGTGTAAACGTCATTGGGGTCGCCCGCCTTCGGACCGGTGGCGCCCTTGGGCGATTTCACCACCGGCCCGGCCATGATGGCCATCTCCTTGGCCGTGGGCGGCGCGTCCGCCTTGCCCGTGGCGTTGTCGCGCTTGAATTCCCGTTCCTTGAAACCGTAGGTCTTGGGCGGCGGGTCGTCGGGCTCCATGGGGGAAGACTGGCTGGTCGGCGGTGGCGGCTCGACTAAATTCCACCCACCCGCCGGTAAAGCGCCTCGTAGCGCGGGACGATGGCGGCGGCGGAGAATTTTTCACGGGCGCGCTGCTGCGCGGCACGGCCAAGCGCAGTGCGGCGGACGGGGTCACGCAGCAGCGTCTCGATGCCGTCCGCCAGGGCGGTGGTGTCGCCGAATGGCGCAAGCAGGCCGGTCTCGCCGGAAACCGTGACCTCGGGAATGCCGCCGACGGCGAAGGCGGCGCTCGGGCAGCCGGCGCACATGAGCTCGAGGATGCTCAGGCAAAAGCTCTCCACCTCCGAGGTGAACAGGCCGAGGTCGGCCGCCGCGAGGTAGCACTCGATGTCGGTGACCTTCTCGCGCACGATGAGTCGGTCGGCCACGCCGAGGCGCTTGGCCGCGGCGAGCAGCGGGGCCGGGTCGGCCCCGGCGAGCACGACGAGCCTGAAGGGCAGGCGCGGTTTCAGCTTCGCCACGGTGTCGAGCAGCAGGTCGGTGCGCTTGAGCGGGCGCAGGTTCGAGAGGTGCAGCAGCATCGCCTCGCCGTCGGCGAGGCCGAGTTCGCGGCGGATCTCATCGCGGCAGCGGGCCGTCGCGTGCGGCTCGAAGAAATTGGGGATGACCTCGATGGGCCTTTGCACGCCGAGCAGGCGGACGGTTTCGCCGCGCATGAACTCGGAGACGGTGGTGATGGCGTCGGAATGCTCGAGGGCGTGCCGGATGGCCGGGCCGTAGCCGGGGTCGCGGCCGAGCAGGGTCGTGTCGGTGCCGTGCAGGGTGGTGATGATGCGCAGGCGGCGCTCCTCGCGCAGCATGGCGCGGGCAAGGATGGCGGCCGTGGCGTGCGGCACGGCGTAGTGGACGTGCAGGACGTCGAGCCCGTGCCCGCGGCTGACCTCGGCCATCTTCACCGAGAGCGGCAGAGTGTAGTCGGGATACTTGAACAGGTCGTAGCTGTTGACCGCGACCGGGTGGAAGAACACGCGCGGGCCGACGGGCAGGCGGAACGGCGCCTCGTAGCTGATGAAGTGGATCTCGTGGCCGCGCTTGGCGAGTTCCTCGCCGAGTTCCGAGGCGAGGATGCCGCTGCCGCCGACGGAGGGGTAGCAGGTGATGCCGATCTTGAGCGGACGGTCAGGCATTTTGGAAATCTATTTCAACGCGGAGCTCGCGGAGAACACGGAGGAAATGGCTGGGGCCCCCTTCGCGTCCTCCGCGTTCCAGTTTTTTGATGAATTCACATTCAGAACCTGCGGGCACCGCGGCCAAGCGCGGCGAGTGAATCGAAGACCAGCGGGTCGTTCGGCCAGAGAGCCTGCGCATGGGCCACGCCGGCGTCGAGGCCGAGCACGCGGGCCCGGGCCAGCTGCAGCTCCACGTAGTTGCGCGTCTTCATTTGCGAGGCGTGCGCCTCCATGGCCTTGGTCCAGGTGGCGACGATCCCCGGCGCGGAGATATCGATGAGGATCGGCGCTGCGGGCGGCTGGCTGCCGGGGCTGAGCGCGTAGAAAAGCAACTGGCCGACGGCGTGCGGCGCGTGGCGCTTGAGTGCCCGCAGGCCGCCGTAGCGGGCGAGGCGGGTGGCATCGCGCACGAGCGTGCCCAGCCGCCAGTGGTCCGGGTGCTGGTTGGGCTCGGTCGTCGGCGCGAGCACGATGCCCGGCCGGAGCCGGCGGATGATGGCGGCGAGTTTCAGGGCATGGGCGGACTTGAGTTCGAGGCGGGCATCGCCGTCGAGGGCGAGGAACTCGACGGTGGTGCCGAGGATCCTCGCGGCGGCCCTGGCCTCGCGGGTGCGGATGGCCGGCGTGCCATTCGTGCCGGCCTCGCCGCGCGAGCAGACGACAAAATGGATGCGCCGGCCGGCGCGAGTCTCGCGGGCGATGATGCCGCCGGCCCCAAACTCGATGTCGTCGGGATGCGCCCCGAAGGCGAGAAGAGGCGGGAGGTTCAGGGCAACGGCTTTGGACATGAGCAAAAGGAGCGAGCGGGTTGGTAGTTTAATAGACTACCAAGGGTCGGGGTGACTCAGGCGTCGGTGTAGGCTTCGTCGGAGCGGTCGATGGGGTCGCGGGGGACAAAGGTGATCTCGGGGGCGTCGGCGGGGTTGAGGTAGGCTTGCTCGCCGGCGCCGCAGACATAGTGCGTGCAGTGAAGCACGGATTGCATCCAACGCAACCGGCTATCGCGGGTCGGGCTGACCTGTTCCTTGGTGAAGGCCACGGGGGGCAGGTCGAGGTAGCGGTCGCCGCCCTCGTGGAGCTTGAGGGCACCGTTGATGGACCGGGCGCGGACGATCTCGCCCTCGTGCGGCACGTCCACGAAGAAGTCGGTGATGGCGCACGCGGCGCGGCGCACGGCGGGGTCGCCGGAGCGGACAACGCGGATGCCGTCGAGCAGGCCCAGGGCGCGATACATCTCCAGGCAGAAGTCGGCGGCGTTGGCGGCGGCGATTTGCTTGAACAGCGCGACATGGCGGGGCTCGACGAAGTTGGGGAGCTGGCGGGCGGTGTTGGCCTGCCAGTCGGCAGGGAGGCGCTTGAGGAAGAGCGGGGAGAACTTCCGCTGGAGCTTGCTGACGAAGCTGAAGTTGAAGACCTGCGGCTCGCCGGTCTGACGGTGACGCAGGATGGTCTGGGTCTCGCGGGCGTCGTGGTCGCTGTCGTGGAGGAAGAACACGATCTCGCCGCCGATCTCCGCCTGGAGGCGGCGGGCGGTCACGAACTTGGCCTGAAGGAAGCGGCGCGGGAAGAATCCGCAGGGCTGCTGGCCGAAACAGATGACGGGGGCGGGGGACAAGGGAAAGTGAGAGTGAAAGGGAGGGGGATTATCCCCGCCGGCTTGTCATCGCGAGGCGCGCACCGAGCGCCGTGGCGATCCAGCTGGATTGCTTCGTCGCTACGCTCCTCGCAATGACGATGCAAAACAAACTCATGTGGTGGCGGGCGGGCGGGCGGGCGAGAGCGCCTGGAACAGCAGGGCGAAGCCGATGCAGGCGGCGCAGCCGATCGGGTTGAGCCAGAGGTAGGCGACGGTGTCCTTGCCGTAGAAGAACAGCCCGAGCAGGAGCAGCTGGGTGGCGAGGGCCGCCCAGAAGACCGCCGTGCCGCCGACTTTTTTGAAGAAGAAGGCGACGAGAAAGACGCCGAGCAGCGGCGGGTAGAAGACGGACGCGATGATGTTCAGCGCCTCGATGAGGTTCTCGGCGAAGCTCACATAGAGCGCGAAGCCGACGGCGAAGAGACCCCAGAACGCGGTGAACCATTTTGCGTTGCGGACATTGCGCGCCTCGTCGTGCGCCGCCAGCGGGCGGAAGGCGCGCCACAGGTCAATGGTGCTGGTGGTGCCGAGGGCGTTGAGCTCGCCGGCCTTCGAGGACAGGGCCGAGGCGAACATCACGGCCACGAGCAGGCCCACGACGCCGTGCGGGAGCTGCGTGAGGATGAAGGTGATGAAGACGTAGTCGGAATCGCGGGTCTTCTTCGCCTCGGGGGCGGCGGCATAGAGCGTGTCGCGCGCCTGCTTGCGCAGGGTGTCGGAGGCCTTTTGCGCGGCCGCAAGCTCGGTGCGGGCGGCGGCCTCGGCGGTGATATCGCCGCCGGACTGGGCGGCGACCCAGGCGCGGATCTTCTCCTGCTTGGCAGCGTGGAGAACGGCGTGCTGTTCCTCCAGGGCGCGGAACTCCGCGCCGGCCGGGCCCTGCACCTGCCGCTGCCACGCGGACTGGTTGAACACCAGCGGGGTGTCCGGTTGGAACTGGTAGAAGACGAAAAGCAGTGCGCCGAGCATCACGATGAAGAATTGCATCGGGATCTTGAAGAGGGCGTTGAACATCAGGCCCAGGCGCCCTTCGCGGAGGGCGGCGCCGCCGATGTAGCGCTGCACCTGCGACTGGTCGGTGCCGAAATAGGAGAGCGAGAGGAAGAAGCCGCCCAGCAGCCCGCTCCAGAAGGTGTAGCGCAGCTGCGGGTCGGGCGTGAAGTCCACGGCGTGCAGCTTGCCCATGGCGCCGGCGATGTGCGTGGCATTGGCGGGCAGTTTCAGCAGCAGGATGACGAAGGCCGTGAGCATGCCGGCCCAGATGACGGCCATCTGCCATTTCTGCGTGAGGTTCACCGCCGCGCTGCCGCCGGTGACGGTGTAAACGATGGCCACGAGGCCGGTGAAGATGATGGTCAGGTCGAGCCGCCAGCCGAAGGCCGTCGAGAGGATGATGGCCGGCGCGTAGATCGTGACGCCGGCCTGGATGCCGCGCTGGAGCAGGAAGAGGCCCGCGCCGAGCAGCCGCGTCTTCGTGTCGAAACGCTGCCCGAGGTATTCGTAGGCGGTGTAAACGCCGAGCTTGCGGTAGATGGGCAGGAAGACGGCGCACACCAAAATCAGCGCGAGCGGCAGGCCAAAATAATTCTGGATGAAGGCGATGCCGTTCTCGTAGGCCTGGCCGGGCAGCGAGAGGTAGGTGATGGTGCTCGCCTGGGTGGCCATGACCGAGAGGCCGATGGTGCCCCATTTGGTCGAGTGGTTGCCCTTCAGGTAGGTGTTGAGGTTGTCGGTGTGGCGCGTGCGCCACGTGCCGTAGGCGGCGATGCCGATGATCGTCCCGAGGAGCACGATCCAGTCGAGGGCGTTCATGCGTAGAGACGCGCGAACAGCGTCAGCGCGAGGACCACCAGGAGAAAACAGCCGAAGACAAACAGATAGACGCCGCGCCAGGTGCGGAAGCCGGGCACGCCGGGGGAATCGTCGTTATTTTCTTTTTTTGTCATCGCGAGGACGGCGCAGCCGGCCGTGGCGATCCAGCTGCCCGACGCATGGATTGCTTCGTCGCTGCACTTCTCGCAATGACGGAAAGAGAATCAGGACGGTTGTTCATTTTCCAAGGGAGACGAGATTCGCGAAGAGCCGGTAGGCACCGGGGACGCCGGCGGGCAACTGGCGGAAAAAGCCGAGGCCGGTGTAAACGTAGTGTCCCTTGCCGTGGCGCGCGACGAGGAGGCTGCTCCGCAGCGCGGCTTCGCCCGGGTCGCTCATGCCGAGGAGGGCGGCATAGTGCGCCTCGTCCCATTTGCTGGGGAAATACGCGCCGCGCTCCTGCACCCAGCCGTCAAAGTCGGCGGCGCGGATCTGGTTCGGCGTGTTGAGCGCCGCGTGATCGGGCGCGAGCAGAGTGACGGGCGCGGTCTCGTCGGTGACGCGCAGCGCCGGGGCCGGGCCCTCGATGGAGAGGGCGTAGGGTCCGAGCGTCGTGGCGAGCAGGCCGTTGGGGCGGTTGTATTGCGCGATGACGGTGCCGCCCTGCTCGACCCAGGCGAGCAGGCCGGGGAAGGCGTCCTTCAGGTCGGTGCGCTCGTTGAAGGCGCGCACGCCGATGACGACGGCGTCGAGGCCCCGGAGTTTTTCGGGCGTGAGGTCGGCGCCGGTGAGGCGGTGGACGACATAACCCATCTGCTCGATGCACTCGGCGACGCTGTCGCCGGCACCCGGCAGGTAGCCGACGGTGCGGCCCTTGGTGGCCAGCGGGAAGCTGGCGAGGCGGGCACGCGCCGGGGGCTGGAGCAACTGGACCGGGAGGTGGGCGTAGCGCAGTTCCTCGCGCTGGTTGGAATAGTCTTGGCCACCGACGGTGGCCACGGCGCGGAGGTGTCCGCTGCCGCCCGAGGAGGGAGAAGTGACAGTGAAAGTGAGAGTGGTTTTATCTCCAGCGGCGGCGAGGCGGAAGTCCTGTGCGGCGGGGCTGACCTTCCAGCCGGCGGGCACATCGAGGCGGAGCACGCCTTGGCTGCCGGCGCGCGCGGCCGTGATCTCGATGGTCGCGGTCTTGGTTGCGCCGGGTTCGACCAGGTAGATCTCCGAGTTCAGCGCGAGCGAGACGGGCGGGATGACATCGAGATGCTGGCGGCCCGCGTCCGGGGTTTGCGGGACGGGTTCGTCGGGCAGGAGGAGGGTCTGGCCGCCGATGATGAAGGCGTGGGTCAGCGGCACGGCGGGCGGATTTACCGGTCGGCCGATCAGGGTGGCATCATCCACCCGGGCGATGCCCGCCGCGCCGTCGGCGCGCAGCCAGTAGGGCTGCGTGAGCGGCGCGTTGGTGAGGAGCACGCCGTTCAGGTTGTCCTCGAGCGCCTGGCCGGCGACGAGCTCGCGGGCGAGCTCGACCGAGCCTTTCAAGGCCGGGCTGCGGGTGAATGCGTAGCGGACCGGAATGTTGCGAGCGGTGAGGCTGATCGCGTAACGAATCTGGACCGTCTCGCCGGGGACGATCTCGGCCCGGGACACGGTGGTTTCGACCTTGAGACCGAGGCAGGAGAGGATGATGCGGTCGAGTTGGGCGAGCTTGTCGGTGACGAGCGGATCGGCCGGGAGGGCGGCGAGCTTGGGGCGGAGCGCGAGCAGGGCCGGCACGGAGGCGGCGGGATCGTCGGAGTTGAACTGCGCGATCGCGGTGGCGGCGAGTTCACCGATTTCCGCGCCGCCGGAATAACGCGCCCAGGTGGTGTCCACGCCATCCATCAGGTCGCTGGTCGCCGCGTCACCGGCCAGGAGCATGAAACTCTGCTCATTGGGGCCGGTGCGGGCGCGGCTGGCGGCGCCGGCGAGGCCTTGCGTCTGGTGCATGGAGCGGCTGCGGGCGGCGATGGTGCCGAATTCCTGGCCGCTGACGGGGTCCGTGCCGCCGATGTCCTGCTTGAAGACCGGGCCGTTGAGCGGGCCCGGACCGGCGGAGCCGAAGCGGAAGGAATTCCAAAGCACGCGCTTCGGCTGCCAGACGGTCAGTCCCTGTGCGAGCTGTTCGGGATAGGCTTTGGGGTCGCCGGCGAGCTTGAAAGCCTCGACGGCGAGGATGGCCGACGCCGTGTGGTGGCCATGTCCGCCGCTGCCGGGCGGGATGGGGAAGCGGGTGACGATGACATCGGGCCGGAACTGGCGGATGACGCGCACCACGTCGCCGAGCACGGCGTCGCGATCCCAGAACTTCAACGTCTCCTCGGGCGTCTTGGAGTAGCCGAAGTCAATGGCGCGGGTGAAGAACTGGCGGCCATGGTCGAGGTGGCGGGCGGCGAGGAGTTCCTGGGTGCGGAGGACGCCGAGTTTTTCATCGAAGTCCTTGCCGAGCTCGTTCTGCCCGCCGTCGCCGCGGGTTAGCGAGAGGTAGGCGGCGCGGTAGCCGCGGCCGAGGGAGAGCCAGGTGATGAGTTCGGTGTTTTCGTCGTCGGGGTGCGCACCGATGTGCAGGACGGTGCCGGTGGTGGCGAGGCTGCGGAGCTCCTGCCGGATCTCGGCGGGAGCGAGGGGGGTGAAGGCGGCGGGGGCGGCGGTGGCGGCAGCAGCGAGCAGGAGAAGCGCGCGGGGCCAGAAGGTGAAAGCCATGGGTGGGCGCGTTATTTTTTGACGGTGAAGGGCACGGGGTATTGCGTGGTTTCCCACTTCAGGCGGAGGGTGCCGCCGCCGGCCGGGTTGCGCTCGAGGGCCATGGTGAACTGGTCGAGCTGGGGCTCGAGGGGTTCCTTGGTGAGCGGGACTCTCGCGAATTCCTGGGTGGCGTCGTAGGGATCGGCGCCCCACTGGCCGAGCCGCTTGTTGATGAGGAGCTGGGCGGAGCCGTCCTCGGCGAGCAGGGTGTAGAGGGTGTAGGCGCCGGCGGGCAGGTGCGTGCCGGCGAGATCGAGGGGGAGCTGGGTGATGAAGAGCGTGGCCTCGTCGGCGCCGGTGCGCCAGGGCTTGCCGGCCGGGATGAGCGCGCCCCAGACCTTGCGGAGCTCGCCGGTCTTGGGATTTTTGGAGTAGGGGCGGCCGTAAACGACGGTGATGCGGCCGGTGTCGATGCGCGCGCTGATGGTGTCGTGCGGGCTGGTGCGCTGGCGCGGCGCGGGGGCTTGCACGGAGGACGTGGCCGGGGGCGGCGTGGGTTGCGCACTGATCGTGGCGGTGCCCGCGAGGGCGGCGAGCAGGGTGCAGGCAAGGGGGACGAGCTTCATGGGGTCTCGGGATTTGGGGCCGGATGAACGAGGGGTGAAAGGCGCGCGGGGCGCCGTCGGTGAGACGGCGTCCCGGCGGCGAGGTTTCGGAAGAGCCGGCGGCCTACTTCAGGCTGTCGATCAGGGCCTGGTTGAGGCGGGTGTATTCCTGCTTCAGCTCGGCGCCGCGGGTTTCCTGCGCGGCGAGTTCCATGGATAGATTGGCGGCGGCGATGGCGCCGGCCTTGTCGCCCTTTTTGGCGAGCAGGAGGCCCTTGCGGTAGATCATCCAGTAGGCCTTGGGCTGGGTGGCGAGGCCGGCATCCATCCAGGCGAGGGCCTTGTCGAGATCGAGGTTGTTCTCGTAGTAGAACATGGCGGAGCCGAAGTAGGTCATGGGCTTGATGTCGCCGCCCGCGGCCATGACCGCCTCGATCTGCGGGACGAGCGCCCCGGCATTGTCGATCTCGACGGTGATGGGCACGCGGGTCTTCTCCCAAGCGAGGGCGAGCGTGGCGGAGCCGGCGGTGAGATTGGCGACCTCGAAGGTGAGCGACTCGACCGGCGCGGCGAGGGCGACGGGCTTGGCGGTGAAGCGGACCGTGTCATTCTTCTGGTCGTAGGCGTAGGAACCCCACTGCGGGCGCTCCTTCGCGGCCTGGAGGATGACGGTCCACTCGGCCTTGCCGGGAATGGTGAAGAGTTCGTAGGTGCCGGCGGGGACGGCGGTGCCGTTAAGCTTGGCCGGGGTGGAGAGTTTCAGGCGGGTGGCGGTGTCGGCGCCGGTGCGCCAGATGGCGTCGTAGGGCACGAGGCCGCCGAAGACCGTGCGGCCCCGGGCGCTGGGGCGGTTGTAGGACACCTCGAGGTCGGCGACGCCGACCTTCTGCTTGATCGAGCCCGCGGGGCTGGCGGCGGGGAACGCGATGGCGGGGGCTTGGGCAAACAGGCCGGTCGCAAGGACCGACCCGGCAATGAGGAACAACGCGGAGCGGAGATGACGGGGGATCATAGGGGTAAGAGAAGCCAGACCGCGCCGGGATTCCAACCAAATCAGGCGGGAGGGGGCCCGGGTAACCGTCGGCGCGGGAGGACGCAGGTGGTCAGCCCGATGTCACGGCGTCGCCTCGGGCAGGAATTCCGCGTCGGTCAGCTCGAGGGTGATGACGCGGGACGGCCAGGCGGGTTCCTCGACGGCGGTGAGCCGGCCGTAGAGCGCGCGCACGATGGGCGTCTTGTCCTTCGGGTCCTTTTGATCCGGCAGGGGGGAAGGCGTGCCGGGACTGACCTGGGCCACCAGGCGATAGCGGGCCAGCTCACTCCGCTGCTCGGCGAACTCCACGCGGCCGGTGGCGGCGTCGTAGCTTTTGACCGGGCCGGCGAAACGGTAAATCTTCCGCAGCCAGCCGTTGTAGAGGCGCTCGCGCTGGAGGTTTTTGACGACATCGTTCTTCGGACGGTAGATGCCGGTGGTGGCGCGCGGCACGGGCGAATCGTCGGGCAGCCACACGGCGCGCAGCAGCTCGGCGGGATCGAGCAGGGGGAAGGCCGTGCCGAGGATGGGAAGGACCTTTGTCTCCGCGCCGTCGGTGACCGTGGCGGAGACCTCCATGGGCGGAAAATCCCGGGCCTGCAGCGTGAGCTTGTGCGTGCCGGCCGCGATGGGGTCGAAGAAGAGCGGGGTCTTGTTGTAGGCCTTGCCCTGCCAGACGACGGTGGCACCGGCGGGGAAGCTGTCCACGACCAGGCGGCCATGGGGCAGGCGCACGGTGGCGGAGGCTTCCTGGCCCGCGATGATGGTGACGGTGTGGGCGACCGGCGGCCAGGACGGGTATTCGAGGGAGAGGGCGGTTTCGCCGGCGGGCAACTGCGGGATGGTCTGCGGTGTCTTGCCGAGCAAGGCCTTGCCCAGCTTCACGAGCGCGCCGCTCGGGACGGTGTCGAGCTTGAGCGAGCCGCTCGGGAAATTGAGTTCGACGGTGGTGGTCTGTCCGGTTTGCACGGTCGCCTCGGCCTTGGCTTCGGGCCAGCCTTCCAGGGTGGCGGTCACGGCGTATTTGCCCGGCAGCAGGCTGGCGAACGGCTGGCCGGCCTCGCCCTCGTGCGCGGCGCCGTCGGCACCCGTCACCTTGATCGCGGCCGACGCGAGGTTGGACTTCACGAGCAGGGAGCCGGTGGTGCGCGCGGTCTCGGCGGCCTGCGCGGCCTTCACTTCCTCGGGCGACTTGCTGCAGCCGGCGGAAAGCAGGATGAACACGGCCGCGAGGGCGAGGCAGGGAAAACGCCGAAGGTTCATGGGGGTGGGGCTTGTCACCTGTCTAATTTGTGCGGCGCGGCCGGCAACGGATTTTTGGTAAGATGCCGGTGAAATAACCACTGAGACACGAAAGGCTCCACGCAAAGGTGCGAAGGCGCGGAGAATTAACCACGGAACACACCGAACACAGGGAAGGAGCTTGCGCGGGAGGCGACCTATCGCCTCCCGCCCATCGCCTATTGCCCGGCGACCGCGGCCTTGATCTTCGCGATGTCTATCTTGTCCATTTCCATCATGGCCGCGAAGGCGCGTTGGGCGGTCTTGCCGCCGGCGGTCATGGCGTCGGTCAGGACGCGCGGGGTGATCTGCCAGTTCACGCCCCACTTGTCCTTGCACCAGCCGCAGCAGCTCGGTTTGCCGCCGTGCTTGATGATGGCGTTCCAGTAGCGGTCGGTCTGCTCCTGGGTGTCGGTGGCGACCTGGAAGGAGAAGGCCTCGGTCTGCTTGAAGGCCGGGCCGCCGTTGAGGCCGAGGCACGGGATGCCGAGGACGGTGAACCCGACGGTCAGCACCTGGCCCTTCTTGCCCGACGGGAAGTCGCTCGGGGCCTTGTGGACGGCCGTGACCTTGGAGTCGGGGAAAATCTTCGAATAAAACTTCGCGGCCGCGAGGGCGTCCTTCTCATACCAGAGGCAGATCGTGTTCTTGGGGGCTTTGCGCTTTTTCATATAGATAACAACGAATGAAGACCACGACACCGGACAATCGGAACAACTATTCGTCCATGGGTTCAAATTTCACGTTCAACGCGTCGGCGCAGGAAGCGATGGGCGGCGATTACCTCCGGGAAAGTGAGGTCAATAGAGAGGCATGACACTGGGCCATGCCCCGACTGTGGCTGGTCGCTTGCTCAGAGCGCACGGCTGGACTTCATGGCGTAGGGGCGGACGCGCCGCACCAACTCGACGTGGAATTGGGTGGCGTGGCTCCAAGCGGCGAAATGACCGCCGCCCTCGATGCGCACCAACTCCTTGTGTGGCGCTTTGATCGAGTTGTAATACTCCTCCGCCAGCGTCGGGGGCGTCACATGGTCGTCAGTGCCTTGGAACAGGAAGACCGGAACTTGGAAATCGAAGCCAAGGGTCGACAAATTCGTGCTCAGGATTTTCTGATAGAGGGACCAGGTGGGCACCGCCATGAATCCCCGCATGCGGTTCCACTCGTCGCCTAGCGTGTAGTTGGGTGGAGGCGACAGGAAGCTGCGCTGTAGTTCCGCCATGGCGGTCGAGTCAGCCCGCGCCTGGTAACGCTGGGCGCACTGGAAAAAGCCATTAGCCTGCTGCCGGCTGGAAAAGGGCGGCGGGCCGATGGCCGCCAGCTCACGTTGGCTCCGGGCGTCGCCGTGCGCCTTGGCCAGTTCAACCAAGCGTGCATATTCCAGCGCCACGCTGCGGGGCAGATCGCTCGCCTGCCCGGTGCCGACAAAAGCGTGGAAGAGTTCCGGCCGACTTTTCACCATTCTCGTCCCGAGGATGGATCCGAAGGAATGTCCGAGCAGGATGATCTTATCCTGACCGAGTCGCTGGTGGAGGTGCTCGGCCACCTCGATGCCATCCTGCGCCATGCGCTCGATGTTCATGGTCCCCGCGATCCCGGGTCCGGTGGCCGCCAGAGTCTTGCCGGCACCCCGCTCATCCCACAGCACGACGGTGAAGTCCTTTTCCCACGCGGCGAACAGGCGCGTCACCGGCAGCCATGTTCCGCCCGGCCCGCCATGGACGCAGAGCAACACCGGGTTGTTCCGATCCTGGCCGCGGACCTGGATCCACTGCTTGATGCCGCCAATCTCGATGTAGCCGGCTTCGTCGATGCCGCCGGCCGAGGTGATTGCGAACGTCTTTTCATTCGCGTGCTGGCGGATCGTGCGCAGCACGAGCAATGCCGCGATGCCGGCCGCGATCACCACAAGAAGGGTGAGGATGACGTTCCGGGCGATTTTCAATGAACGGCGCATGGGATTTGGGGTTCGGAGGTGGAGCCGGCGATTTTGGCGGAATCAGGTGCGATGAATACCCGGTTGGCGCTGTGCTACTAGCAGCTTCTCGCAGGAATACGCAATCATAGTGCGGGTTGCACGGCCGTCGTGCCGACAGCCAGTTTTTTGGAGCATGGGCGGTGGGCGCGGAGGCTGAGAACGAGGGCGACCACGATGAACACGGTCGCGGCCGAAAAGGTCATGCGGGTGGCCAAAGCCACGGTGTCCGGGCCGGGTGGAGCCGCATCCCTGGTGGCCAAGGCGAAGACGCCGCCCAAGAGCGACACGCCGGTGATGAGACCGAGATTTCTGGAGAGGTTCAGCAAACCGGAGATCAGGCCGCGTTGATCAGACGCGGCACTGTGCATCACGGCCGTGTTGTTGGCCGTCTGAAACAGCGAGTAGCCGGCTGTCATGACGGCGACCGGGATCAAGTAGCCGGCCATGCCGCAGCATTGCGGCAGCAGCGCCAGTGCGAGGCAGCCGGCTCCGGCTCCGATCAGCCCAAAAACCGTCGTCCGGCGCGTTCCGATCCACCAGGCGGCCGGCCAGACCGGCCACGAGCGCGGCCATCAGCGGCCCAACAGACAGCGCGAGGCCCATCTTTCCTGGGGGCACGGCCAGCGTTTGCGCAAGATAGAAGGGCCCCACAACTAGGGTGGACATCATCACGGCCGCCACCAACAGGCTCATAGCGAGACCCGAGCGCAGGGCGTCGGCTTCCAGCAATTCCATGCGCAACAGCGGCGATGCGGTCCTTTTCTGCATTCGCAGAAAGAAGACCATTCCGCTGGCCGCAAGCCCGAGAAGCGCAAGTTTCCGACACCGAAGCCGTCATGCTGACGTGTAAATCCGAGCGCGTAAGCCGCCACGCTCAGGGCTAGCAGCACCATGCCAGATATATCGAAGTCGCCCAACCGGGCGGTCCGGGCCCCGCGATCAGCCGGCAGATGGCAGAGCAGAAGCGCAAAGGCGCCGAGCCCGAGCGGGACATTGACGAGAAATATCGATGGCCAGCCGAACGCCGAGATAAGCAGCCCGCCGAGCGCCGGACCGAGGGCGGTGCCGATCGCGGACATGCTGCCCAGCAGTCCCATCGCCCGGCCGGTTTGGTCCTTCGCGGTCAGATCTCCGATGAGGGCAACGCTGAGGGCCATCATTGTAGCCGCGCCGATTCCCTGGATAAACCGGATGGCGATCAGCCAGCCCAGGTCCGGGGCGAATGCGCAGGCTCCTGCGGTGGTTGTGAACAAGGCGATCCCGGCCAGCAACAGCCGCCGCCGGCCCACGATATCGGCCAGTTGGCCCACACAAACAATCAGGGACGTGATTGCCAGGACGAAGGAGATGACGGTCCACTGTGCCGCCTGGGTCGAAGCCTGGAAGGCGCTCGTGAGGGTCGGCAGTGCAACATTCACGATGCTGGTATTGAGCGTGGACAAGAGGACGGCCAGCGAGAGGCCCACGAGGGCGAGCGTGGGGGAGCGCCGTTCTGAACCGGTTGGATCGGGGAGCTGTGGCGCGGAGTGCGTATCGTTGGCGGGGTTCACTTCGGCAGCATAGTCGGTTCCAAACCAAGGCGGAAGGCGCGGCATCTGCACTTTGATAGTGCATCAAACGCCATGTCTGGCAGGCTCGCGCCAGCGCCCATGACCCACCCGGACCTGAACTTGCTCGTCGCGTTGGACGCCTTGCTGGCGGAGGGAAGCGTCGCGCGGGCCGCCAAGCGACTTCGCCTGAGCCCGTCGGCCATGAGCCGGACCTTGGCGCGGCTCCGCGCGGCCACGGGGGATCCCCTGCTGGTTCGCGCGGGCCGCGGCCTGGTTTATTCCCCACGCGCGCTCGAACTCCGGGCGGAAGTAGGGCACGTGGTGGGCCAAGCCATGCGGATGCTGGATCCGGTGGAGCAACCGATCGTGAAGGAGGTGAAGCGAACATTCACCCTGCGGACCAGCGACGGCTTTGTGGAGAATTTCGGTTCGAGGCTCCTGGCGCGAATTGCCGCGACGGCCCCGGGCATCACGATCCATTTCGTGCAGAAGGTCACCCGGGACGGCGCCCTGCTCCGCGATGGAACGGTGGATATGGAGACGGGGGTGGTCGGCACGACACTTAGTCCCGAGATTCGCACCCAGGCGCTTTTCCGCGACCGGCTTGTAGGTGTGGTGCGCAAAGGCCACCCGCTCAGTCGCGGAAAGATGACGGCGGCGCGCTACCTGGCAGCGGATCACATCCTCGTCTTTCGAGGAGAAGCCGAGAAGGGCCCGGTCGATGCTGATCTGGCAGCGCAGGGGATGGAGCGGAAGATCGGAACCATGCTCACCGGTTTTTCGGCAGCCCTGACCCTTGCCCGCTCGACCGACTTGGTCGCGACCGTGCCCGAACGTCACACGGCGGATCTCCGGACCGGACTGCACACTTTTGCGCTGCCGTTCCGGACGCGGGAGCTGACGGTTTCATTGCTATGGCATCCGCGCATGGACGCCGATCCGGCCCACCGATGGCTGCGAGATCAGATCCGGCAGGCCTGCGCCTCGGCGGTGCCTGCGCGGTGGAGATAGCGGACAATTTCTACCAAGCCACGCAAACAGACAGAAAGGCATCCTGACGGACGGGTATAGGTGACGCAGATCGAGCAAAGAAAAACGCCGGCTCGAGGGCCGGCGTTGGAGAACGAGAAAGATTACGAGAAAGAGAACGATTGCTCAGCGGTATTCCTCGTTGGTGTTGGCGTTCCGCCTTCGCCGAGGCTACGGACGGCAGGGGAGGCGATGGTCACGACGTGGCGAAGGCGATGAGAGGGGCGTAGTCGCCCTGGTCGGCGGATTGGAGGGCGGCGATGTATTGCCTGCGCGCGAGGCCGGGTTGGACGAGGTCGAGGCTCGCGCCCCAGGTGAGCGCGAGCTGGCCGCGCGCGGCGACGACGATGTCGGCCAGCAGGCGGGCGTGCCGGCCGTTGCCGTTCGGCCAGGGATGGATCACGACCATGCGGTGGTGCAGGCGCACGGCGATCTCGACGGGCGGACAAGCCGTAGCCACTGCTGCGACGATCGGGAGCGATGAGGGCGACGGTGCGATCATCCAGACCCTGCTCTTGCACGTAGCGATCAAGCCCGGCCGAGGGGTCTTCGGGCAGGGGCTCCGTGCGCGGGAGAAAGACGACGAGGAGAGGCGGCGCTGGAGCCTAGCCGCGCAAGCGTGGCAGACTTGGTCGGCGCGGGTGTCACAAAGACGGCGGGGACTTGAGCAGGTATTTGGTGCTGCGGCCACCGGCGGGGCCGGCGGCCAAGAGACCGGCGGCGAGCAGCGCTTGGATGTCGCGCAGGGCGGTGTCGAGCGAGCACTCCACGAGTTTGGCGTAGCGCGAGGTCGAAAGCTCCGGGTCGGGGCCGTCGAGCAGGGCGTTGATCACGAGGCGCTGCCGGTCGCTAATCGTGGTCGCCTGGACATGGTTGATCCAATCCCAAGTGGCGGCTTTGCGGATGACGCCGGCCGAGATAGCCTCGGCGCGTTGCAGGGCGCGGTCGAGGCAGGCGAGGAACCACGCAAGCCAGGGGGTGATGTCCGTCGTTCCTTTCTGACCCCGCTCCAGCGCCTGATAGTATTGCTTTTTTTCCGCCTCGATCTGCGCCGACATGCTGTAGAAGCGCAGGGCCGAACCGTCGGCGCGCGCCAGCGCCAGATCGGCGATGGCGCGGCTGACGCGCCCGTTGCCATCTTGGAACGGGTGGATGGTGACAAACCAGAAGTGGGCGATGCCGGCGCGCAACACCGGGTCGGTTCCGTCGGGGGTCTCGAACCATCGGAGAAAGTGGTCCACTTCTCCGGGGATACGGCCGGCGGCTGGGGCCTCGAAGTGGATGTTTTTACGGCGAATCCGATCGCGGCTGATCGGGCCAGAGACGACCTGCATCGGATCCATGTCGGGCGTGCGCCACTGTCCGACCAAGATACGCTGCATGCCGCTGCGACCGCCCGGAAAAAGCGACGACTGCCAGGCCAGCAGCCGTTCGGTCGTCAATGGTTCGGCGTATTTCTGGGTGGCATCGAGCATCATTTCGACGGCACCCTCGACGTAGCGATCCTTCGCCGCGAGGTCGGCGGAGGGCAGACCGAGGCGGCGGGAGATCGAGGAGCGCACGGTGGACGGATCGAACTTGGTGCCTTCGATGGCGCTCGACTGGATGATCTCGGTGGTGAGGCTTTCCAGCGCAGCCTCCGAGCGGAAGCGAACCCCCAGTCCCTTCATGTGGCCCAGCAGATGGCCTTGGCGATGACGGACGCCCACCAGAGACGAGGTCAACTCGGCCTCGTTCCAGGTCAGATTTGGCCAGGTCGGGCTTTGGTGGATGTAGGCCATGGCCAATTAATTGAGCAATGTTTGCGGCGAATACAAGTGTTATTCACCGCATAGAATGCGGTGAATAACAAAGGTATTCGCCGCAAGGTGGTGGAGATGCGAAGGGCGGTTGAGCCAGGACGAGGCGGAAAAGAAAACGCCCGGCGGTGAGGCCGGGCGTTTGGGAGAAGGAGAAGGATAACGAGAAAGAGAACGATTGCTTAGCGATACTCTTCGTTGGTGTTCGCGTTCCTCCTTCGCCAAGGCTTCGGCGGACAAGTGATGATCTTGGCCAAACAATAGCGCCGGTCGCATGACCGGCGCTGAAGTTAGAGCACTTCAAATTGAAGTATGGCCGGAACGGTTTCGGGTGGGCGCCGGTTTCCATACCGGCGCCGGCGAGCGCACCATGTCGCCGATATGGAAATCGGCGACCACCTGTGGCTACACCTTTTTTGGAACTGCTCTAGCTAGATCGCCATGGCGGCAGAGCCGCCTCGCGATGACAATCAACGATACTCCTCGTTCGTGTTCGCGTTGATGATCTTGATCCACCTTCGCCGAGCCTACGGCGGACAAGAGTTCTCGACGTTCTAAAAGAAAACGCCCGGCGGTTAGGCCGAGCGTTTGGGAGAACGAGAAGGATAACGAGAAAGAGAACGATTGCTTAGCGATATTCCTCGTTGGTGTTGGCGTTAATAATTTTGAAGTTTTCGACGTGGTAGTTGGGGTCGGCGCGGAAGGCCAGTTTCACGCCGTAGGTCTTCTCGACGCGGACGAGCAGCTCGGAGTCTTCGGAGCGCAGGCGTTCCAGAATGGACGGGTGCACGTGGACGCGGAGGGAGTATTCCTTGCCGTCCTTGCGGGCTTGGAGACGGCGGGCGACGGACGAGAGCTTGCGTTGCAGCTCGACGGACATCGTCGTGGCGGACTTCACCATCGCGCGGCCGCGGCAATAGGGGCAGCTGGTGTAGAGGTTGGCCGAGAGCGACTCCTGCTGGCGCTGGCGGGTCATCTGCATGATGCCGAGCGAGCTGATGGGCAGGATGTGGGTCTTGGCTTTGTCCTCCGACATGAGCTCGACCATCTTGTCGAAGACGGCGTTGCGGTGGCGGCGCTCCTTCATGTCGATGAAGTCCATGATCACGAGGCCGCCGATGTTGCGGAGCCGGATCTGGCGCGCGATCTCGACCGCGGCCTCCATGTTGACCTGGAAGATGGTGTTCTTCTCGTCGCCGGAGCGGCTCTTGTGGGAGCCGGTGTTGACGTCGATGGAGATGAGGGCCTCGGTCTCGTCGATCACGATCTCGCCGCCGGAGGGCAGGGGGACGCGGCGCTGGAAGGTCTGCTCAATCTGGCGCTCGATGTTGTAGCGTTCGAAGACTGGGATGGAGTCCTTGTAGTGCGCGATCTTGCCCTTGGAGCGGGAGGAGATCTGGCCGACGTATTCCTGCGTGCGCTTGTAGTCGTCCTCGTTGTCCACGAGCACGCGGTCGATGTCCTCGGTGAGGAAGTCGCGCACGGTGCGCTCGACGATGTCGGGCTCTTGGTAGAGGCAGGCGGGGGCGCGGTCGGTCTCCATCTTGCGCTGGATCTCGGTCCACTTGGCGAGGAGGAGGTGGAGGTCGCGGACGAAGTAGCGGGGCTTCTTGCCCTCGCCGGCGGTGCGGACGATGACGCCCATGCCCTCGGGGATGGTGAGCTCGTTGATGAGGGTCTTGAGGCGCTTGCGCTCGGCGGGGTCCTCGATCTTGCGGGAGATGCCGCAGCCGTCGGAGAACGGGGTGAGGATGAGGTAGCGGCCGGGCAGGGAGAGGTTGGTCGTGGTGCGCGGGCCCTTGGTGCCGATGGGGCCCTTGGTGACCTGGATGACGATCTCGGAGCCCGGCGGGTAGAGGCCGGGGATGTCCTTCACGGTGGGCTCGGCCTTGCGCGGGCCGGCATCCTTCTTCTTGTTGACGCGGACGACCTCGACGGAGGAGTCGGCGGCGGCGGGGAGCATGTCCCAGTAGTGGAGGAAGGCGTTCTTGTTGTAGCCGATGTCCACGAAGGCGGCCTTGAGGCCGGGGTCGAGGTTCTTGACGCGGCCCTTGTAGATGCCGCCGACCATGCGGGAGTCGGACTCGCGCTCGATCTCGAAGCGGTCGAGGGTGCCGTCCACGAGGAGCGCGACGCGCTTCTCGAGGGGCTCGGAGTTGATGACGAGTTCGCGGAAGGTGCCCTTTTCCTTCCGGAAGATGCTCAGGATTTTCTGGAGGATGGGCCGGTCGGCGGCGCGTTCCTTGGAATCCTTGCGCAGCTGCTCGGCGGTAAGGGGCTCCGTGTGCTTCTGGGGCGGGGGCTGCTGAAGTTCTTCTTCATGGCGTGAGGCGGCGTCCGCAGGGGAGCCGGAGTTGGTGGGCTGGTCGTTCATGGTGGGGTTGGTCCCGGGTGGTTGTGACGGGGCGCCCGTGTCCAGCAGGCTGTGTGCAGGAGATTCCGGCAAAACGGTCAATATGGCGTGGCAGGAGACCCATGTTAGAAGTCCCTCCGAAACCGATAGACGCTTTGGACCAGTCCTTGCAGCAAGCAGCAGCTGAGCACGAAGGTGCCGCCGTAGCTGATGAAGGGGAGCGGTATGCCTTTAACCGGCATCAGGCCGATGGTCATGGCGATGTTGACGAACACATGCACGGCGAAGAGCACCGTGACACCCAGCGCCAGTAAGGCGCCGAAGCGGTCGCGGGCGAGCCCGGCGATCCGCAGTCCGTTCCACAACACCACGCCAAACAATCCGATGACGGTGATGCTTCCCAAAAATCCCTTCTCCTCGGCGATGACCGAGAAAATAAAGTCGTTGTGCGCGACGGCGCGCGGCAGGTAGCCGAGCTTGGCCTGCGTGCCCTCGGTCCAGCCCTTGCCGGTGAGGCCGCCGGAGCCGACGGAGATGAGCGACTGGCGGCTGTTCCAGCCGATGCCCATGGGGTCCACCTTGTCCGGCATGGCAAAATTCAGCACGCGGTCCCGCTGATAATCCTTCAGGGGGAGGAGGGAGTGTTTCTCGTATTTACCCCGGTCCTTGATGTAGTCCAGGTGGTTCTCCTCCATGAAGTTGGCGTAGTTCCAGACATCGAGGGCGACAATGCCGACGAGGAGGGCGAACACGCCCAAGGCCCCGGCAAAGAACCGCGTCGAGAGATTGGAAACGTAAAGCATGGCGAAGACCATCGGCGCGATCACGAGGGCGCTGCCGAGGTCGGGTTCGGCGATTATCAACAGCATGGGTATGCCCACCGCAAGGGCCAATTTTACGAGCACCTGGAGCGAGTCCTTGACCGTGCCGAGGCGCGAGCCGGTGAGGATGGAGGCGGTGGCGAAAAGCACCGCGATCTTGGCGAATTCCGAGGGTTGGAAGGCACCGAGCCCGGGGAGGTCGAGCCAGCGGCGGGCCCCCATGTTGTGGGTGGTGCCGATGCCCGGAATCAGCACCAAGAGCAGGAGCGCGATGGCGAACAGGTAGACAAAGTGCGCGTATTTCAGCCACAGCCGGTAATCGAGCAGCGCGGTCGTGAGGTAGATGACCGCCCCCATCGCCAGCCAGACCAGCTGCTTGGTCCAGTCGTGCTGCTCGGTCGCGAGTTGGGCGCTGTAGATGAAAAAAACGCCGAACAGGCTCAGCACCAAGAGGCACGCGGGAGTTATCCCGTCGAAGCGCTCACGCGTGGTGAGCTTGAAAAAGCTGGCGAGGTCGAAGCGGCGAAGCAGGTGCACGAGGTAGGAAGCCCGCCACTAAACAGCCGGGTTGGTCGCTGGCAACGGTTTCTGTAGCGGCGGTCTATGACCGCCGGATAAGGGGAGGGTGAGTCGATAGTCGGCGGTCATAGACCGGCCGCTACAGGGCTGCCCCATCTGTAAAACCGACCCTTTGTAAGGTTGCCAAGCGGGGTGGCGCACCTAGGGTCGCCACCCCTGAGATGCTGACCTTCATCGCAGCCACCAAGCCAATCGTCGCGCCCGGTGCGGCCGAGCCGTATCTGTGGGCCTTGATGCTGGCCGCCCTGGTCGGCGCCGCCGGCGGATTCCTTGGCGTCTGGCTCCTGGCGCGGCAGCGCCGCCGCCTCGCCGTGCAGAGCGCCGCCGCCCATCTGGAACTGGCCAAGCGGGAGGCCGCCGTCGCGGCGCAGGAAATCATCAACCAGGCCGAGGGGGAGATCCGCGACCGCGAGGCGGAGCTGAACCGGGATTTCGACCGCCGCAAGATCGAGATTGAGCTGATGCTGCGCGAAATCCGTTCCCACGAGGAATCCCTGGGCTTGCTGGATCACCAGCTGGAGCAGCGGCAGGAGCGCCTCGCCCGCGAAACCGCCGCCATCCGGCAGGCCCGCGACGCCATGCGCGACCTCTCCCGCAGCCTGCGCAAGCGCCTCGAGGGCGTCGCCGCGCTCGACGGCGAGGAGGTCCGCCAGCAGCTGCGCGAGGAAGTGGTCTTCGAATGCCAGGAGGAACTGCGCGCCCTGCGCAAGGAACTGTTGGAAAAATCCGAGCAGGATCTCGTGCACGAGGGCCAGCGCATCCTCGTCGCCACGATGCAGCGGCTGGCCAGCAAGCCGAACAACGACCTCACGGCCACCATTGTCCAGCTGCCCAACGAGGAGATGAAGGGCCGCATCATCGGCCGCGAGGGCCGCAACATCAAATCCTTCGAGGCCGCGACCAGCACCTCCCTGCTGATCGACGAGTCGCCGCAGATGGTGCTCATCTCCTCGTTCGACCCGGTGCGCCGGGAGGTGGCCAAGCTCGCGCTGGAGGGGCTCATCAAGGACGGGCGCATCCATCCCGCCAGCATCGAGGAGTTTGTCAGCCGCGCGCGGCAGGACCTGGAGCTGCACGTGGCGCAGATCGGCGAGGAAGCCGTGGACCGCCTGAAAATCTCCGGCCTGCATCCCGAGAGCATCAAGCTCCTGGGCAAGCTCCGCTTTCGCTTCTCCTACAACCAGAATGTCCTCGACCACTCCATCGAGGTGGCCCAGCTCTGCGCCATGCTGGCGGCCGAGCTCGGCCTGGAGCCGCAGGTGGCCAAGCGCGCCGGCCTGCTGCACGACATCGGCAAGGCCATCGAGGGCGAGTATGAGGGCAGCCACGCGCTCATCGGCGCGGACTTCATCCGCCGCTACGGCGAGACCGACATCGTGGTCAACGCCGTCGCCGCCCACCACGCCGAGGTGAAGCCCGAGACGGTTTACGCGGGGCTCGTCATCCTCGCCGACGCCATCTCCGCCTCCCGGCCCGGCGCCCGGGCCGAGTCCATGACCTCCTACATCGAGCGGCTCGGCCGCCTCGAGAAACTGGCGATGACGATGCCCGGCGTGCAGCTGGCCTTCGCCATCCAGGCCGGCCGCGAGGTGCGGGTCGTGGTGCAGCCGAGCGTGGTCACCGACGACCAGGCCCAGGCCCTGGCCAAGACGCTGCGCCTGAAGATCGAGCAGGAACTCGACTACCCGAGCACCATCAAGATCACCGTCATCCGCGAACAGCGCTACACCGAGACGGCAACCTGACTTGGACAGAATTAACAGAATGGACAAAATCCGGCCCAGCCGTTCTGTGAATTTTGTTCATTCTGTCCAAACACCCAGATGGCCAATAAAAACATCCTCGAGACCTTCCCGAATCCCGCGCCGCACCGCGATTTTCTCATCGAGCACACGCACCACGAGTTCACCTCGGTGTGCCCGATGACGGGCCATCCGGATTTCGCCGACATCACCGTCCGCTACGTGGCGGACAAAAAGTGCGTCGAGCTGAAGTCGCTGAAGCTCTATTTCCACGCCTACCGCAACGAGGGCATCTTCTTCGAGGCGGCGACCAACCAGATCTGCGATGACCTCGGCAACGCGCTCAAGCCGCGCAGCCTGACAATCATTTCGAAGTGGAAAGCCCGCGGCGGCTTCTCGTCCGTCGTCACGGCGGAGTGGAAGAAGAAGCGGTAAGGCAGAGGTAACCACGAAATACACAAAACACACTAAATCTCCGAAGAGGGGTTTTGATTTTCGTGTATTTGGTATGTTTCGTGGCGGCACTCTGATGCATTGGGCCGACATACAGATTCACTTCATCGATTTCGAGGGCAGTGCCGCGAGCGGCATCCTGGAACTCGGGGTGGTGACGCTGCTGGGCGGGGAGATCGTCACGGCGCACACGCGGCTGTGCCGGGCGACCGGACCGGTGGCGGCGGACGACACCAAGGTCCACGGGCTGAGCGCCGACGGGCTGGCCAGCCAGGCGTATTTCGCGGCGGAGTGGGAGCGCTTCGCGGGGTTGCGGGAGACAGGGCCGCTGGCCGCGCACTTCGCCCCGGTGGAGAACTCACTCCTGCGCAAGGTGTGGCCCTATCCGCGCCAATCGCCGGATTTCGCGCGTCCGGGCAAGCTCGCGAACGAGTGGGGACCGTGGATTGATACGGGCCGGCTTTATCCGCAGCTCCTTCCCCGGCTCGGGTCGGTGCGGCTGGAGGATCTGGTTGTCCGGCAGGGATTGCAGGCCGAGTTGGAGGCCGCCTCGCGCCAGCACTGCCCGCCGGAGCGGCGCCGCTACCACGCGGCGCTCTACGATGCGTTGGCCGGGGCGCTGCTGCTGCGGGCCTTGCTCAAGCGGCCGGAGTGCGCGGCGGCGACGATCCCGTGGTTGCTGCAGATGAGCACGCTCGACGCGGACAAGCGCGGCGCGCTGCAGCAGGGGGATTTGTTCTGAGGGTTTTCGCGCAGGGGTGGACCTTGTGTCCGCCCGGGTCGGTTGAAAGGCGCAGACGAGCTGCGCCCCTACACGGGGCTCACAGCCCGTGCTGGTCCACGAGATAAACCAGCGCGGCCATCGCGGCGGCGCCGAGCTCGAGCTCGCGCTTGTTCACCTTGTCGAGGGAGTCCTCGGCGGTGTGGTGGATGTCGAAGTAGCGCTGCGAGTCCGGCGTGAGGCCGGCGACGGTCGCGCCGTGGGCGAGCAGCGGGCCGACATCGGCGCCGCCGGTGCCCTTCTGGAAATGGCCCACGCCGTAGGGGGCGAAGAGGGGCTGCCAGCGCGCGGCGAGTTGGTGGGCGTTGCCGGCGGCGTTGCCCAGGTTGAAGCTGCGCGGCTGGTAGCCGCCGCTGTCGGTCTCCAGGGCCAGCACATGGATCTCGTTCTTCGCTTTGGCCGCCGTGGAGTAGGCCGTGGCGCCGCGCAGTCCGTTTTCCTCGTTGGTGAAGAGCACGACGCGCAGCGTGTGGCGCGGGGTGTAGCCGACGGCCTTGAGCAGGCGCAGCACCTCGATGGATTGCACGCAGCCGGCGCCGTCGTCGTGCGCGCCGGGCGCGATGTCCCAGGAGTCCAGGTGGCCGCCGACGAGGATGATTTTTTCCGGGAAAGCCGAGCCCTTGAGCTCGCCGAGGACGTTGTGCGACAACGCGTCCTCGAGGGTGCGGGAGTGCACCTGCATTTCCACCGTCAGGGCCGGATCCTGCCTGAGCGCCGCGCTCAGGCGGTCGGCGGCGACGGTGCTGAGCGCGACGGCGGGAATGCGCGGGGTGCCGGGCGGGAAGGTGGTGTTGCCGGTGTGGGGATGATCGTCGAGCGTGAGGGTGAGTGAGCGCACGAGCACGCCGACGGCCCCGAGTTTGGCGGCCGCGGCCGGGCCGCGGTTGCGCTGGTCACCGGCTTCACTGTAGGCGAGGCCGGTGGAGATGTGCCGGGGGTTCATCGGCCGGTTGAAGAAGGCGATCTTGCCCTTCACATCGGCGGTGGCGAGGGCGTCGAGGGACTGCAGCTCAACGACCGGGGCGGTGAGTCCGTCTGCGGGGGTGGCGCCGGAGTTGCCGAGGGCTGCGGCGGCGAGGGAGTGAGTGCCCAGCCTGACACTCTCGGGCGCGCCGCGCTCCCAGTGCGGCACCGTGACGGGCTGGAGCTCGGTGCGGTCGGCGCCGGAGGCCTGGAGCAAGGCCTCGCCCCAGCGGACGGCGCCTTCGAGGTTTTTCGAGCCGGCGAGGCGGCCGGGATGTTTTGTGACCAGCGTGCGGAGATTCTCGTAGGCCGGGCTGGTGGTGAGTGCGGCCGTGTAGAGCGCGCGGAGCATCTGCTCATCGGCACTCGGCGCATCGGCTGCAATCAGCGAATTGAGGCAGACGGCAGCACCCAGCGCGATGGGGGTGAGGCGGGGCAATAAGCGCATCGGGGCAAGATTGCCGGGCCGCTCCGGCTGGCAAGCGGGGAGTGCGGCGGCACCGGCACAGTCAGGGTGGGAAACGGGCGGTCAGATCGCGGCGGAGGTAGATCCGGGAGTCGGAGACGGTTTCCACGAGGGTGTAGTTCGCATCGATAAAATCACGCAGGGCGGCGAAGCGCTCGTGCTGGGTCTCCCCGCCTCGGCGGAAGAAAAAGAAGTCGGCCGGGCCCATCGTGTCCACGAAGACGACGGGCGGGCGGGCGGTGAGGGCGTGCAGGTAGCGGGCTTGGTAGAATTCCTGCCGGGCGGAAGGCACGACCTGCCAGAAGACGATGAGGTCGGGCGTGGCGGAGACCGTCTGGGTGAAAACGTAGAGGGCGGGCTGCCAGCCCCAGACGGCGAGGCCGTCGCCAGGCCGCGTGTGGCGTTGGAGCGCCTCGATGAGCGGGCGTGGCACCGCCGCCCGCATCGGCAGGATGGCGCGCAGGTAGCCCGGATGCCGGAAGTGATGCATCACAACCGGAGCGGCCAACGCGGCGAGGAGCGCGATCGCAATGCCGGCACGGCGCAGGGCGGAGGCCCTCTCGAGGAGCGCCCCGAGCCACGGTGCCGCCGCCCCGAGGAGCAGGAGCAGCGGTGTGACGAGCAGGAGAAAGTAATGGGCGAACGGCTTGTTCGGGAAATAAATCGCGAACAGGGTCGTCGCGACGAGCCCTGCGGCCAGCGCGAGGAAGCCCCGGTCGGGCCTGGTCCGGGCGCGGAAAAGCCCGACGATGGCCAGGGCCGCGGCTCCGGCCACGGGCCAGAGGAACCAGCCGAAGCCGAAGAGCATGTCCGGTCGCGGCGGCTCGTTGTTGAAATACTTCCGGCCCTGAGCGGCGTAGCCGAGGAGATTGGTCTCAAGGTAGCGGATGCGAAAATCGACGAAGGCCCCCGCCGCGGCGGCGGAGCCGACAAAGAGCAGCGCGGGCAACGCGGCACCCGCGAGCAACGCGCCCAGCCCGCGGCCCCGGCTCGACCGGAACGCAATGATGGCGGCGGCCACCAGCAGCCACGCGGCGGATGGCGCAACCTGGAGCTTGGCGAACGGCGCCGCCCCGCAACAGAGGCCGACGGCGAACAGCCGCCGCGCCGACACCGGCCCGGCGGCGGGCAGCAGGGCCACGGCGATCATCAGCAACAGGGCGGGCGGCAGCTCGCTGGGGTATTGGGAAATCTCGGGATCCTGGTTGAAGATGAACAGCGCCCAGCCGGGCAGGGCGAGGAGGCGCGCGAGGCCCTCGGGCATCCGCCGGGCCAGCGCGACCAGCAGGCTGGACAGCAGCAGGATGGTCAGGAGCGCGCCGACGACGCGGGCCGAGGTGTAGTCCACGCGGGCGCCGAGGAGGGAGGGCAGGAGCAGCGGCCATTGGTTGAGCGGGCCGTGCGTGGTGCCGTCCACATCGCGCCAGAAAACCGGGCGCTCGGACAGGACGAGTGCGCCGGCGATCATCTGGCTTTCGTCGGGATTCCAGAGCTGGAAATTGGCGCGGAGCGCGTCGCGCTGGCCGAGGAGCAGCGCGGCGGCGAGCAGCGCGAGAAAGACGCGGCGCTTGGCCCACCACCCGCGCAGGTCCGGCCGGGCGGTGCGGGCGACCGCGAGCCCGGCGGCCGCGAGGAAGGCGAGAAGACCGGGCATGTCCGGATTCACGGCGGGCACCGGGCGCTCAGAACCACTTTTTCTTCTTCAGGTAGACCGCCATCATCACTGTCGTAAGCAGGGTGATGCCCAGGGCGTAATTGTAGCCGTGGCGCGACTGGAGCTCGTGCATGAACTCGAAGTTCATGCCATACCAGGTGCCGATGACCATCACGGGCAGGGTGATGGCAGTGAGGGCGGTGAGGAACTTGATGCCCTCGTTGGCCTCGCCGGCGGCCTTGTTGAGATAGATGTCGAAGGCCATCATCAGCCGCTCGTGGTAGCCGGTGACCGCCTCCTCGTAGCGGACGAGGTTGTCGCGCAGATCGCGGAAATAGGGGAGGAGCTTGGGGCGGATCATCTTGCTGTCGCCGCGGGCGAGGCGCTCGATGACGTCGCGTTGCGGCCGCACGATCTGCCGGAGCTTGGTGAAGTCGCGGCGCACCTCGAGCAGCTCGCCGACGAACTGCTTGTCCGAATCCCGCGTGAGCACGGCGTCCTCGATCTCCTCCAGTTTGGTGTGTAGCTCGGCGACCATGGGGGCGTAGTTGTCCACGATCAGATCGAGCAGGGAGTGGGCGAGGCGGTCGGGGCCGCGCGGGCCGATGCCGACATTCTTGGCCAGGCGCTCGATCAGGGTGGTGACCGAGCGCAGGGGGGTGCGGTGGAAGGTGACGAGGTATTCCTTGCCAAGGAAGAGATCGAGCTCGGTGGTGGCGAACTTGTCCGCCTGGGAAAAATCCACCGCGTGGGTGACCATGAACAGATAGTCCTCGTAGTCCTCGACCTTCGGCAGCGGGCTGGGCGTCATGCAGTCCTCGATGGCGAGGGGGTGGAACTGGAAGAGGCCCTCGAGGACGTGCTTGATCTCGTCGTCGGTGGGGTTGTCGAGGTCCACCCACACGATCAGTCCCTTGTCGCCGTGGACGAGACGCAGGGCCTCGAGCTCGAGATCCTGTCCCACGAGCTTGCCCTCGCTGAAGATGAAGGAATGGATCATGCGTTTGCGGCGATGCTGCGCGGCCGCGCGACAGTGGCAAGCCCCGCGTGCAGGTGGAACCGGCGCTCCGCGTCGGTTGTTTTATGGAGGGCTCAGCTCCAGCTGAGCCGCGGCCCAGCTGGAGCTGGGCCCTCCACGGATCGTCGCACAGGGTGCGGCTATTTCGCCGGGCCGAGGACCTTGTCCTCGAGCTCCTTCACCGTGGCGATGAACTCCTCGGGGGTCTTGGCGGCGAACATCGCCTCGCGCTGCGGGGCCTCCTTGATCAGGCGGCAGAGCGAGCCGACGAGCATCAGGTAATCGCCGGGATTGGACTTGGGGGTGCCGAGCACAAACATGAGCCGCACCTGCTGGTCGCAGTTCTCGAAGTGCACGCTGCTGTCGCTGCGGCCGACGGCGATGACGATCTTCTTCACGTGCTCGGTGCGGGCGTGGGGCAGGGCGATCTCGTTGCCGAGGCAGGTGGTGTCGAGGCGCTCGCGGGCGAGGAGTTCCTGGTAGAAGCCCGGGAAGCTGGCGACGTTCGGATCACTCTCCAGCAGCTTGGCCACCTCGTTGATGGCGGCGGTGCGCTTGGTGCTGACGAGGGCGAGATTGATGCGTTCGGGCGAGAGGAGGCTGGAGAGGCGGGCGGCCATGCAGGGGGCGGATGACAGAAAGAGACTCACGCCCCGGGCGGTTGCAAGGCCGGAGTAGGCGGCGCGGCGCGCGAAATTGCGTTGCGGTGTCGTGCGGGGGAAGGTGAGGCAGGCGGAGGGGCCCGTTCACTCGTCGCCGAGCGAGAAGATCTTCTCAACCGGCAGGCGAAAGAGGCGCGCGATCCGCAGGGCGAGGGGCAGGCTGGGGTCGTATTTCTCGGTTTCGATGGCGTTGATCGTCTGCCGCGAGACGCCGAGGCGCTCCGCCAGTTCGCCCTGCGACCAGCCTTTGGCGGCGCGGAGTTCCGGAACCTGGTTCTTCATTGGTAGCGGCGCTTGAGCCCCGCCAGGATCAGGAAGTAGGGCAGCGTGGCCGGAATCCAAAAGGCGTGAACCGGGATAAAGGCCAGGCCGACGGCGTCCAGCCGGCCGAGCAGCATGAAAACGCCGAGGGCAATCGGGAAGGCGCAGGCCAGCGCCTCCGTGCGGATCTTTTGCTGCAGCTCGTCCTGGCTGCGCATGAAATCCATCTCGCCGCGCCAGAGCGCATAGACCATGGCGGCGGCGGCCACGCCGGCCACCGGCAGCCATTGCCAAAGGGGGCGCTGGGCCTCGATCAGTTGGTCGGCAAACCGGTTGGCGACAATGAAGGTGAACAAGGCGAGCAGATAGGGCGTCTTGCTGATCTTGGGGGAGGTGGGTTTGTCCGGGTGAGGCGAGGGAGTCATGCGATGAGGATGTAAAGCAAACTTGTCACATGTCAAGCGTGCTTTACACGCTGGTGAAAGAAAAAGGCGCGCCGCGAGGGGCGCGCCTTGTCGTTGGCGGGGTCAGGTCGCCGGCGGCGGCTCGACGGGCGGGTTGCTGTTGGCGGCCTCCTCCTCGTCGGACTCGACGACCTTGGCGATGGCGAGCAGCTTGTCGCCCTCCTCCAGGTTGACGAGGCGGACGCCCTTGGCGCCGCGGCCGGTCTCGCGGATTTCCTTCACGCGGGTGCGGACGCTCTGGCCCTTGGCGGTGAGGAGCATCACCTCGTCGGTGTCGCGGACGCTGAGCGCGCCGGCGACGGCGACGGAGCCGTCCTCGGGGAGATCGATGGCGATGACGCCGGTGCCGCCGCGGCGGATGAGGCGGTAATCCTCGAACGCGGTGCGCTTGCCGATGCCGTCCTCGCGGGCGACGAGCAGGCGGGCTTCCTTGTCGCAGACCTCGAGGGCCTGGACGTAGTCACCCTTCTTCTTGAAGCGCATGCCGGTGACGCCGCCGGTGAAGCGGCCCTGGGCGCGCAGGCCTTCCTTCGGGCCCGCCGCTTCCTCGCCCTCGGCCGACGGAGTGGCGTCGGGCGCCGCGTCCGCCGCCTCAACCTCATCCGCGCCCTCGAAGAAGCGGACGGCCTGGCCCTGATGGGAAACGAGGATGAGTTCGTTGGAGCCGTTGGTGAGCACGCAGCCGACGATGGCATCGCCCTCGCCGAGCTTCATGCCGCGGATGCCGCCCTCGCGGGTGGCGCCCTCGTATTCGGCGAGCGCGGTCTTCTTGATGGCGCCTTCCTTGGTCACCATGACGACGAAGTGCTCCGGGGAGAATTCCTTGAAGCAGAGCATGGAGGCGAGTTTCTCGCCCTGGCTGAGGCGCAGGAAGGAGGCGACGGACTTGCCCTTGGCGGTGCGGGTGCCCTCGGGAATCTCGTAGATCTTCTTGGCGTGGCACTGGCCGGTGCTGGTCAGGAAGAGCACGATGTCGTGGGTCGAGGCGGTGAAGAGGTTCTCGACGAAGTCGTCCTCGTAGGTCTCGGCGCCGATGACGCCCTTGCCGCCGCGCTTCTGGGAACGGTATTCGGCGACGGGGGTGCGCTTGATGAAGCCGAGGTGGGAGACGGTGATGACGGCGCCCTCGTTGGGGATGACGTCCTCCATGCGCAGCTCGCCCTCGGCATCGATGATCTCGGTGCGGCGGGGGGAGGCGTATTTGTCGCGCAGCACGAGCAGCTCGGACTTGATCAGCGCGAGGAGCTTGGCCTCGGAGTCGAGGATGCCCTGGAGTTCCTCGATGAGCTTCATGAGCTCGAGGTATTCCGCCTCGATCTTGCCGCGCTCGAGGCCGGTGAGCTGGTAGAGGCGGAGTTCGAGGATGGCGTTGGTCTGGATCTCGGAGAGCGGGTATTTGGCCATCAACCGCACCTTGGCCTCCTCCTTGTCCTTGGAGGCGCGGATGATTTTCACGAAGTCATCCAGGTTATCGAGGGCGATGATGTAGCCCTCGAGGATGTGGGCGCGGGCCTTGGCCTGGTTGAGGCGGAACTGGGTGCGGCGGGTGACCACATCGCGGCGGTGGTCGATGTAGCACTCCAGGAGTTCCTTGATGTTCATCTGCTTCGGCCGCTTCTTGTCGAGGGCCAGCAGGATGACACCGAAGGAGGACTCGAGGGCGGTCTTCTGGTAGAGCTGGTTGATGACGATCTGGGCCTGCTCGCCGCGCTTGAGCTCGATGACGATGCGAGTGTTCTCGTCGGACTCGTCGCGCAGGTCGCGGATGCCGTCGAGCTCCTTCTCGCGCACGAGCTCGGCGATGCGGAGCACGAGGGTGGCGCGGTTCACGTTGTAGGGGATCTCGGTGATGACGATCTGCTCGCCACCGCCCTTGAGCTCCTCGGTGTGGGCCTTGCCGCGCATGCGGACGATGCCGCGGCCGGTGGTGAGGTAGGACTTGATGCCGGCGCGGCCATTGATGTAGCCGCCGGTCGGGAAGTCCGGGCCGGGGATGTAGCGGACCAGCTCCTCGAC
This sequence comes from Opitutaceae bacterium, assembly GCA_016795565.1. Taxonomy (GTDB): domain Bacteria; phylum Verrucomicrobiota; class Verrucomicrobiia; order Opitutales; family Opitutaceae; genus Lacunisphaera. The sequence goes on from JAEUGW010000054.1 coordinate 112,280, forward strand.
GGTGATGCCCGGGCGGTCGATGATTGCGCAGGCGGCGTCGATGATCTCGGAGAGGTTGTGCGGCGGGATGTTCGTCGTCATGCCGACGGCGATGCCGGTCGAGCCGTTCATCAGCAGGTTCGGCAGCGCGGCGGGCAGGACGGTCGGCTCGGTGGTGGACTCCTTGTAGTTGGGGGCGAAGTCCACGGTCTCCTCCTCGATGTCCTTGAGGAGCTCCTCGGCGACGTCCTTCAGGCGCGCCTCGGTGTAGCGGTAGGCGGCCGGCGGGTCGCCGTCCACGGAGCCGAAGTTGCCCTGCGGGTCGATGAGCTGGTAGCGCATGACCCAGTTCTGGGCGAGGCGGACGAGGGTGTCGTAAACCGAGGAGTCGCCGTGCGGGTGGTAATTCTTGAGCACCTCGCCGACGACGCCGGCGCACTTGTCGAAGGCGCGGTTGTGGACCAGGCCCTCGCGCAGCATGGCGTAGAGGATGCGGCGCTGGACGGGTTTCAGGCCGTCGCGGGCATCGGGCAGGGCGCGCGAGATGATGACCGACATCGAATAATCGATGTAGGCCGTCTGCATGATGTCGGTGATGTTGGCCGAGGAGAGTTTTTCGTTCTGAGTATACACGGGGAAAGTAGCGAGTAACGAGTAGCGAGGTTAGGCTTTGAGTAATTTCCACTTGCGCCCCTTCAGTCGCAATTTCTTCGGATCGATTCCGATGGCGTCTGAACGAGATACGACTTCGAACAACTCGTGCGTAGATGGGCCGAGCCGTTCGTCTCGAATCTGTAGATAGGGGCGACGGTTCATGGCAGCTTGAGGTCGGCCCAGACGGAGGTTTCCAATTGTGTCGGGAAATGCCTGGGGTTGTTGGTGATCAGCACGGCTTTGGCTTGGATCGCTTGGGCGGCGACGATCACGTCGGCGTTCAGTTCCTTGGGGTGGCCGACAGGCCGACCGGTGCGGCGCAGATCAGCCCAAAAGGCCGCAGCGAGGCGCATGGCCGCCGTGTTGATGGGCAGGTAGCGGCCGAAGTAGTGCAGATCGTTGAGCCGGCGGAGCGAGCGGCGCCTCCGTTCGAGAATGAGATTTCGCCGCACCTCGAAGTCGGAAATTTCAGGGAACACGAAGATCGTGCCGGCTTCGTAGTGGGCGGCAAACCAGCGGTTGAGTTCCGGATGTCGTTGCGGATCCGGATGGGAAAGCAGGCCCAGTGGACCGGAATCGATGGCGAGGACGAGCGGCATCAGCGGATCATCCGGCACGTTCGCGGTTCATCCGCTCCAGCATGCGGTCGTAGCTTTCGCATTCGGCGGGCGAAGGCGGGTTCTGGCGGTCCTCATCATTCCAGGCGGCAAACAGGGCTTTGACTGCGGCGGCACGGGATTTGCGCTCAGCCGCGGAAGGAGCGGGTTCCGGAAATCGTCGGATATAGTCGGCTTGAGCCAGGCGGACAGCGGCGAGAAGCTCCCTCTCGTCGGCAGTCATGCGGGTGTTCAGGCGACGAAGTTTGCTGCGGCGATTAGTTGGGCGTTTGGCTGGGATGAGAGTTTTCACGTTGGACTCCTTGGCTGACAGTTCGGACGTTAAGGGAACAATTCGGATTACAAGTTAGAGGACGATGGATCAAACGTCCAGATACTGCACGTTCAGCGCGTTGTCCTCGATGAACTGGCGGCGGGGCGGGACCTCGTCGCCCATGAGGAGGGTGAAGAGGGCGTCGGCCTTGGCGGCGTCGTTGATGCCGACCTTGAGGAGGCGGCGCTTGTCCGGGTCCATCGTGGTTTCGTAGAGCTGCTTCGGGTTCATTTCGCCGAGACCCTTATAGCGCTGGATGGAGAGGCCCTTGCGGCCGTTGGCGCGGATCTGAGTGATGATGTCGAGCGGCGAGAAGAGCTCGGTCTTCGCCTCGGACTTCTGGCCGGGGTTCTCGGTGATGGTGTAGCGGGCCTGGTCCGTCGGGGCGAACTGGGCGGTGTCCACGCCGGCCTGGGCGAGGGCCTTGAGGAGCTTGGTCATCTCGGTGGACTCGAAGATCTCGTGGATGGTGACGCGGCGCGTGACTTGGGCCGTGGGCGTGTTGGCACCGGTTTCAGCGGCGTTCAACTCGGCGTCCATGCCCTGCTTTTTCAGGAAATCGGCGCGGGCCTTGTCGTCGGTGAGGAACTGGTGGGACTCCTTGTTGCCCTCGCGGATGCGGGCGACGTAGCGCGGGAGCTCATGCGTGCCCTTGGCGGACTGGTCAAGGTATTCGGCGAGCGTGGCGCCGTGGCGGGTGATGCCGTGGCCGAGTTTCTCGAGGGCGCCGAGCATCTCGACGATCTGGTCGATGGCGGCCGGGGCGAAGACGTGGGAGTCGCCAGTGCGGGCGAGGACGATCTCCTCGGAGCCGAGTTCGAGGAGGATGCGGTTGAGCTGTTCGTCGTTGTCGACGTATTGCTCGCGCTTCTTGCGCTTGATTTTGTAGAGCGGCGGCTGGGCGATGTAGACGTAGCCGCGCTCGATGATGCCCTTCATCTGGCGGTAGAGGAAGGTGAGCAGGAGAGTGCGGATGTGCGAGCCGTCCACGTCGGCGTCGGTCATGATGATGACGCGGTGGTAGCGGGCCTTGTCGGCGTTGAAGGCGGAGTCGTCCTCGCCGGTGCCGATGCCGGTGCCGATGGCGGTGATGAGGGTGCGGATTTCCTCGTTGTTGAGCACCTTGTCGAGCTGGGCCTTCTCGGAGTTGATGAGCTTGCCGCGGAGCGGGAGGATGGCCTGGTAGCGGCGGTCGCGGCCCTGCTTGGCGGAGCCGCCGGCGGAGTCGCCCTCGACGATGTAGAGCTCGCAGATGGCCGGGTCCTTCTCGGAGCAGTCGGCCAGCTTGCCGGGGAGGCCGCCGCCGTGGAGGGCGCCCTTGCGGATGGTTTCGCGGGCCTTGCGCGCGGCCTCGCGGGCGCGGGCGGCGGTGAGGGCTTTTTCGACGATGCGCTTGGCGACGGCGGTGTTGCTCTCGAAGTAGAACATCAAGCCCTCGTAGGCGAGGGAGCTGACGATGCTCTCGACCTCGGGGGAGAGCAGCTTGACCTTGGTCTGCGACTCGAACTTCGGGTCGCTGTGCTTGATGGAGATTACGGCGGCGAGGCCCTCGCGGACGTCATCGCCGGTGATCTGGGGATCCTTGTCCTTGAGGAGATTATTGGCCTTGGAGAACTGGTTGATGGCGCGGGTGAGGGCGCCGCGGAAGCCGGAGAGGTGCGTGCCGCCATCCGGGTTGTGGATGGTGTTGGTGTAGCAGAGGACGAGGTCGTTGTAGGTGTCGTTGTATTGGAGGACGAGCTCGACGTGGATCTCCATCGGCTTGTCGTCGAGCGTGGTCTGGAGCTCCTTGGTGATGCGGACCGGCACGGGGTGCAGGGCGGTCTTGCCGGTGTTGATCTGCTTCACGAACTCGACGACGCCGTTCTTGTAGAGGAAGACCTCGGTCTTCGGCGTGGACGGGCGCTCGTCGGTGAAGGCGATCTCGAGGCCGGAGTTGAGGAAGGCCAGCTCGCGCAGGCGCTGGGCGATGGTGTCGGCCTTGAAGACGGTCGTGTCGCGGAAGATCTCGGCGTCGGGCTTGAAGGTGATGAGCGTGCCGGTGCCCTTGGCCTTGCCGATGACCTCGAGTTTCTTGACGGTCTTGCCGCGCTCGAACTTCATGTGGTGGACCGAGCCGCCGCGGGAGACCTCGACCTCGAACCACTCGGAGACGGCGTTGACGCACTTGGCGCCGACGCCGTGCGTGCCGCCGGAGAACTTGTAGCCGCCCTGGCCGTATTTGCCGCCGGAGTGCAGCGTGGTGAGCACGAGCTCGACGCCCGGCAGGCCGGAATCCTTGTTGATGTCCACCGGGATGCCGCGGCCGTTGTCGCGGATGCTGATGGAGCCGTCCACGTGGATGGCGACCTCGATCTTCGAACAGTGGCCGGCGAGATGCTCGTCCACGGAGTTGTCCAAGACCTCGGAAACGCAGTGGTGCAGGGCGCGCTCGTCGGTGCCGCCGATATACATGCCGGGCTTCTTGCGGACGGCCTCCAGGCCCTTCAATTGGCCCAGTTTATTCGCGTCGTAGTCAGCGGCGGCGGCGTTGGATTTGGCGAGCGTGGAGGCTTCTTCGGAGGCGGACATTTAGAGCGAAAATGAGTTGAAAAAAGGTCACGCAAACCGGGTCTGCCGACAAGGGTTTTTTCGCGATTTTCCGAGTTATTTTCCGCGTAAAAAACACACGCTCAAAACCTTGATGCCCAGCATTTAGAAACAGCCTCTTTTTATGCGAAAATTACGGCTGTCGCCGGTCCGGACAACAAGCGCGTTTCAGGCCAAATTTCGGTCCTCGATACCGACCGGCCTCGCGGCGGAAAGTTTCGTTTGACCGCAGGGCGCGCCGCGCCGCAATGTCGCCGCCATGGCTGCTCTCGATTTGTCCACCCTGCTGGCGCTGCAAGAATCCGACACGAGGCGACTGGGCATCGAGCACCAACTGCAGGCGGCACCCCGCGAAATCGCGGCGGTCGAGGCGCGGATCGCGGCGGAGAAGGCCGCCATCGAGGCCGCCAAGGCCGAGTGGCACGCCTTGGAATCGAAGAAGAAGCTGCTCGAGGTCGAGATCAAGAGCGCCGAGGGCAAGGTCGCCAAATACCGCACGCAGCAGCTCGAGGTGCGCAAGAACGACGAATACAAGGCCCTCACGCACGAGATCGAGACCACCGAGGCGGCCATCGGCGGCTTCGAGGAGGAGGAGCTGAAGGTGATGTATGCGATCGACGAGGCGAAGAAGCGCTTCGCCGCCGCCGAGGCCGAGTTGAAGCAGAATATTTCCGGTCACGAGGGCAAGATCCGCATCCTGCGCGAGCGCGAGGCGCAGCTGCAGGCCGAGCATCAGGCGGCGGTGGCCGCGGTGGCGGCGGCCCGCCCGGCGGTGCCGGCGTCGCAATTGAAGATTTACGACCGGGTGGCGATCAGGCCCGGGCACCCGGTCTGCGTGGCGGTAAACGGCGGCCTCTGCGGCGGTTGCCACCTGAAGGTGCCGCCCCACATCGTCTCCGCCGCGAAAACCGGCGCGGAAATTGCCACTTGCGACCAGTGCGGCCGGGTGGTCTATTGGGCGTCCTAGTTTCGGGGCCAGATCTTCGCTCCGCGTTCTTTGAACCAGGAGAGGAAAGTCCGGACACCACAGGGCGGGATTCCCCACGAAAGCGGGGGCGGGTCGCTTCAAGGCGGCCTGACGGAAAGTGTCACAGAGAACAGACCGCCCCGCGGGCAACCGCGAGGCAAGGGTGAAAAGGTGGGGTAAGAGCCCACCGCGCCGAAGGCAACGACGGCGGCACGAAAAACCCAATCCGGTGCAAGACTAAATAGGGGACTCGGCGGCCCGTCGGACAGTCCCGGGTTAGTCGCACCCCAGGCGTCGGCGCAAGCCGGCAGTCCGGGGAGACCCGCCTTCGGGCGGGCCTAGAGAAATGAAGATCACGGTGCCGTTCGCGGCACCCGACAGAATCCGGCTTACCGGCTTCGAAACTAGACCCTACGCGGGGCGCGCGGCCAAAAGCTGCGCGCCCCGCTCCATTTTTACAGGATGCTGGGGGTGGAGGCGGCCCCAGGACGCGCTTTCAAGCCCCAACCAACCCGTCCGGAGGCCGGGTTCCACTCCGGAAGCATAACGGGAAAGCGCTTGACTCACCCCGGGGATTTTGGGTCTTTCGCCCTTCCAAATTTTCCAACCACCATGGCCAACACCAAGTCCGCTATCAAAGCCGCCCGCAAGTCGCTCCGCAACGCCGCCCGGAACCAGGCCACCAAGACCCGCCTGAAATCCCTCGCCAAGGCCGTCGCCGCCGCCGCCAAGGGCACCGATGCCGAGAAGACCCGCGCCGCCGCCATCGCCTACAGCTCCGCCCTCGACAAGGCCGTCAAGAGCAACGTCATTCACCGCAACTCGGCCTCGAACCACAAGGCGCAGCTCGCCAAGCATCTCTTCCCCGCGAAGAAGTAAGCGGACCGACAGCGACAATTTTTGCCCCGCGCGCCCCACCGCCGCGGGGCTTTTTGTTGGCTGCCGCCGGCCGATGAAGGGTTGAGTTTGCCGGCGGGATTGATGTTCATCGCCGCGCCCGTGCAACCAAAGTGCGAACTCCACCTCGCCCGCGACTGGGATGCCGCCTGGCGCGAGATCGTGCGCCCGTGGCTGGCTGCGCCCGCGGTGTTGCGGCGCGATTACGTGCTCGTGCCGACACGCGGCCAGGCGCACGCGCTCAAGCTGCGCTGCGTGCGCGAGGGCCTGCCGCTGCTGGGGGTGGAATTTCTCACGCCCCGGCTCGCGCGCCAGAAATGGGTCGCACTGGCCCCGCCCGCCCGTCCGGCGCTGGGCCGCGAACTGCTGCTGCTCAACCTGCGCGCGCTCATCGAGGAACGGCTGGCGCCGCTCGCGCCGGAGGCGCCGGCCTGGGGCCTCTGGAAAAGCCTGCAGAGCGACCCGGAAGGGGCGCTCGACTCCTTTGACGAGCTGATGCAGGCGGGTTTCACGGCGCGGGATTTTCCGCTGCCGCCGCTGCGGGACGTCTTTGGCGAGTTGGAGCAACGTGTGGCGCAGGCGGGATATGATTTCGCGCCGCGCCAAAGTATCGCCGCGGCCACGGCACCCGCGTCGGCCACCCCGCGGTTGGGCGGCCGGTTGCTGCTCTACGGCTTTGCCGTGGAGCACGGGCGCGAGTTCGCCTCGCTCGTGGCGCTCGCGCGGCACGCTAGCGAGGTCACCGTGCTGCTGCCCGGGCCGGAATTCGGCCGGAAGGACGGAGACGAGCGTTGGGTCGAGGCGTGGGAAAAGGCGCTGGGGGTCGAGGCCCTGCCGCTGGACGCGCCTGAGGCGGCAGGGGCTGGCGCCGCAATCGCGCGCCTGTGGACTGACGGAAGCGGCGGGGCGGGGGACGCCACGCTGCTGGTCGGGCACACGCGCGCCGATGAGATGCAGCTGGTCGCGGACGAAATCTCCCGGCGGCTGGCGGCGGGGGCGGACAACCTCGCCGTCATTTTCCCGCGAGCCGGGGCGGCGCACCTGCGCCTGGTGCGGCTCCTCGCGGAGCGCGGACTGCCGTTCAATGACCTGTTGGAAACGGCCGGACCGGTGGCGGCGGACACCCAATTGCAGCGCGCCCTGCTGGATTTCTACGCTCGCGGCGCGCGTCTCGAGGAATTGATGGCACTGTGGCCGCTGCTGCACGCGATCGGGCACACCCAGCTCCAGGCGGGACTGGCGCGCGATGTGTGCGAGCGGGTCTTTGACGCCCGGCAGACGCACCAGCTGGTGCCCGTGCTGCCCGACCTCGCGGCCCGCGAGCGGCCGGAGTGGCGGGAGGTGGCGCGCGTGGCCGGGCTGCTGCTGCCCGCGTGGCCGGACCGGCTCACCCTGGCGGAGGCCTTGGCGCGCTTCGCGACCGTGGGCGGGCGCTTCGGCCTGTCGGCAGCCGAATCGTGGCCGGCGCTCGCGACCTATGCCCAGCAAGATCGGCGGGCGTTTCCCGCCAAGGTGGTGCTGGCGGCGCTGGCTTCATTCCTGCCGGAAAAAAGCGCGGCGACCGGCGCACCGGGGCGCGGGTTATTCGCGCCGGTCACGCTCACCACCTGGCGGCGCGCGGCGTCGCTGGCCTGGTCGGACATCATCTTCGCGGAGAGCAACGCCGGCGTCTGGCCGCTGCGCACGGAGTCCGGTTGCTGGCTGACGGACGAGCAGCGGGAGGCCTTGAACCGGCGGGTCCCGGCGGGCCTCGGGCTGCTCACCAGCGACAGCCGCGCCTGGGTGGAGAAACAGGGTTGGGCGGAGCTCGCGGCCAACACGCGGAGTGGCGTGGGTTTTTCCGCGGCCCTGTTCGACGAGGAGGAGCCGGAGCTGAAGCTGGCACCCAATGCGTGGCTGGAGCGCGTGATGCTGGCCGGCGGGGCGGCGGAGGCGGCTGCGGGCTTGGAAGAACAATTCGCCCGGTTGGCGCGGGAAGCCGCGCCGCCGGTCGCGGCGGAAGGTGCGGTGGTTGGACCATGGTTCGACATCTGGCGGCGGCGGCGCGACCCGGGCGCGGCGTTCGACGAGCATTTCCTGTGCGGTGACCCCCGGGTGACCCGGCCGGCGGAACTGTCGCCCCGGTTGATCGAGCGGGCGGTGCAGGATCCGGCGGAGCTGTGGTTTGAGGGCGTGCTGCGGCTGCAGCGCGTCGGCTGGGCCCCCTTGGTGCGGGCGCGGAAGAAGTCGCTCGGCTCGCTGGTGCACCGGGTGCTGGCGGCGGCGCTGCGCGGAGTTCCGGTCGAGGGCATTTTCCGGGAATTGCCCGCCGAGGGGGATGCCCGCGCGAAGCTGGCGGCGGAACTCGCGAAGCTGCGCGGCCACTGGCCGCGCGACCGCTACTGGGATTCCTTCCACGCCGAGTTGGGGGAAATGGCGGCCGGTTTGCTGGCCCAGGTCTACCGCCTGCCGGCGGGCCGGTTTGTCGCGGTGGAAGCCAAGTTGCCGGCGGGCACCGCCATCCGGCTCGGCGGAGAGGATGAGCGGCTGGGCATCGCGGGCCGGATGGATCTCGTGTTGAGCGACCGGCCGGAGTGGGCGGGGGCGCAGGTGGCGGTGGTGGATTTCAAGACCGGCGCTGATGCGCGCCTGTCGGCCCGGGCGATGGCGCGCGGCGCATCGCTGCAACTCGGCCTCTATCTCGCAGCGGTCGGGACCCTCGGGGTGGCTGGTGCACAGGTGTGGATGTTGAAGCCGGATGCGGGCAAACCCTCCCGGCTTGGCCTGAGTGAGCTGCCCGAGGCGCTGGCCTCCCTGGCGCAACTGGGCCGGCACCTGGCAACGGGCCGTTACGGCGCGCGGACGGCGGATCGGACGGATTTTTCGCACGGCTATGAATGGCCGCTGGCCTGCACGCCGATTCGGCACGCGCTGTTGGAGCAGAAGTTTGCGGCGACCTTCGGTGCCGCGGCGGCGGAGGTGACCGATGAGTGAGCGCCTGACCGACCACGCGGCGCGCGAGCGCTTCCGCGATGAATGGGACCGGAACTTTGCCGTGAGCGCGAACGCGGGCTCCGGCAAGACCACGGCCATCTCCGAGCGGCTGGCGGCGCTGGCGCTGCGCGAGGGCGGCGCGGAGCAACTGCGGAAAACCGCGATCGTGACCTTCACCAAGAAGGCCGCGGCCCAGATCGGCCAGCGCGCGCGGGCCGTGCTCGTGCGACGGCTGGCGGAGGCGGGGCGGACGGACCTGGCGCCGCTCGATCACCTGGAACGCGCGTTCTTCGGCACGATCCACAGCTTCTGCCTGCTGCTGGCGCAACGCTACGGCCAGGCACTCGGGCTGAACCTCAATCCGGCGGTGATCGAGGGCGCGGACATGGAGGAGGCGCTGTGGGAGGAGTTCCTGGAGCAGGATGCGATGCAGTTCACCACGCTCGCGCCGGCGCAGATCGAGGCATTTTTGCGGCATGCGCCGCTCGATTCGATCTTCGGGCTCGCGCGCGACCTCGACCGCGGCACGGCCGTGCGGCTGCATGCGACGAAGATCGCCGCAGCGCCCCCGGGGCCGTCCCACGGCGCGCTGTCCATGATCCTCGCGGCAACCAGCAAGGGGAGGGGCGTGGAACCGCTGAAACACAACCAAGCCCAGGCCGAGGAATGGCGCCGGCGTTTCCGGGAGGAGCGCGGCTTCCTGCCGTTGCCGAAGCCGCAGGGCACGGCGGCAAACATCGAGGAGCTTTATGCGGCCTACCTGGCGCCGGTGAAGGCCTGGCTGGCGGAGGCCGGCGCCGTGCTGGCGGGCGAACTCGCGCTGCGCTACCGCGCGTGGCGCTTTGAGCGCGGCGTGCAGACCTATGCGGATCAGGTGGAGGCCGCGTTCGAGGTGCTGCACGACGCGGCGACCCTCGAGCGCATCCGTGCCGAGGGCTGGCGCATCGTGCTCGACGAGGCGCAGGACACGGATCCGCAGCAATTCGAGGTGCTGGTCGAGATCACGCGGCCGGTGGGCGCGCCGTTGGGCACCTGGCCGGCGCGGGGCGGCGCCGGGCCGCGGCCGGGGCATTTCTGCATGGTCGGCGACGGGCAGCAGTCGATCTACAGCTCGCGGGCGGACGTGCGGAATTTCCAGAGGCACCTCGAGGCATTTGCCTGCGGGGACGGCGGCGAGCGGATAACCTTCGACGTGACTTTCCGCGCGCCGCACGCGGTGATCGGGCTCCTGAATGCCACGCTGCCGGCGGCCTTCGGGCCGGCCCGGGAACACAATGGCGGGTTGCCGCCGGCGGACGGGGCCCCGGCTCCGCGGCTGCAGGTTCACTACGAGGCGCTGGCGGCCGGGCCGCGGAACGAGCCGGGCGCGGCCAGCGTGCTGCCGCTGATTCCGGCGGCCCCCAAAACCAAGGTCGAGATCCGGCTGGCGGGGGAGGTGCGGCAGGTCGCCGCGTGGCTGCGCGAAAAAGGGCCGGCCGGGGTGGGGGCGCGGCATTGGGGCGAGGTATGCATCCTCGCGCCGCGCAATGAGTGGCTGGTCACGGCGCGCAAGGAACTCGAGGCGGCCGGTTTGAAGACGGCCCTGCAAATGCGGAAGAACCGCAACGGCGACAATCCCGCCTATGCCTGGCTGACCGGTCTGCTGGCGGCAGTCTGCGACCCGGAAAACACTTTTGAATGGGTGGGGGTGTTGCGCGAGGTTTTCACCGTCAGCGACGCCTTGATCGCCGCCGAGCTCGGGCCGGACCGGAAATTCAACTGGGAGACGCCGGAGAAACATGCGGCGCCGCTGCGGACGGCGCTGGAGGTGCTGCGGCCCTTTGTCAGTCGCGTCGAAGCCGAGGGCGAGCCCTTGGAGCGGTTCGTGCACGACTTGGTGCAGGCAACGGCGTTGCAGGAGAAGGCCCGGCTGATTGACCCGAGCGGAGCGCTGAACAGTGAATTGGAGCGGCTGCTGGCGCACGCGGCGGAACTCGGTCTCGAAGGGGCGGGGCCGCGCGCCTGGCTGGGAGAATTGCTGGCCGGACTGGAGGCCGGTCGGCCCGCCGGGAAACCGAGTGACGATGCGATCAACCTGCTGACGTCGCATTCGGCCAAGGGTCTGGAGTGGCCGGTGGTCATCCCCATCGGGTTGTGGCGCGAGATTGGCAAGCGCGACGAGACCGGCCTGCGGCTGTTGCCTGATGCGGCCGGGGTGCAACGGGTGTATTTTGACGGCGCCAGCCTGCCGGCGACGATGAAGGAATCACGCGAGCGCGAGCGGCTGCGCGAACTGGTGCGGTTGCTCTATGTGACGCTGACGCGGGCACGTCGCGTGCTCGTGCTGCCGATGGGGGAGACGGCCGACGAGGGAAGTTTTCTGGATTTGTGGGGAGCGGACCTGACGAAGCTGCCCGGGGTGGCGGAGACCCGCTTTGCATTGCCGACGGCCCGGCCTGAAACGACGCGGCGGGCACCGATGCAGATCGCTGGCGCGACGGGTGGCGCGCGGGTGGATTTCCCGCAGCGGTTGCTGCCCCACCAACTGGCGCAAAAGCCGGATACGGTGCGCGCGCTTCGGCACGAATCGGGGGAGGGCGAACCGGTGCCGACCGGACGCGAGGATCCGATCGAATATGGCCTGTGGTGGCACGAAACCATGGAGTTCCTTCCCTGGCACGCAGACGAAGTGGAGCTTGAAAGCTATCTGAAGGACCGGCTGGCGGCCGCAGCGAAACAGGACTTTGCGCCGCGGGGCGAGAGCGAGCTCGCGAAGTTGCGGGCGAGTGGGTTGTGGCGGGAATTGCGTTCGCCGCGCTGGCGGATTTTAACCGAGGTCAGTGTCGTGGCGCCACTGCGACAGGCCGGTTGGGTGGATGGGGTCATCGATCTGGTGGCGCAGGACGAGGCGGGAGGAAGGCTGTTGGTCGTCGATTGGAAAACCAACCGCCGACGAATGGGGGAGACGGACCGGATATTGGTGCAACGCTTGGTCGAGGAGTATAGGACGCAGCTGGAGGCTTATGGGACTTGTCTGCGGCATTTTTTTCCCGAGCAGGCCATCGAACTGGGCGTGTATGCGACCGGATCGGGTGACTGGCAGGGATGGCAAGCCGGCCCTTGACGAGGGAAAAGGCTTTACAGGGTAGAACAGAGGCCGCACTTTTCGCTCCCAAACCACTCTTAAACCTATGGGTAACCTGAAAAAGAAACGGCGTCTGAAGATGTCGAAACACAAACGCCGGAAGCGCCTCAAGGCGAACCGTCACAAGAAGCGCACGTGGCAGAAATAGTGCCGCCTTGGCCCAAGTAGGCCGATTTACCGCAAACCCGCCCGTAGTGGCGGGTTTTTTGCGTTCTAGGATAGATAGTTAGAAAGTAAAACATTAGGGAAACTGTTGGGGCACAGCGAAAGGATTGTAGTTTTCGTCTTGTCAGGTGGGTAAGTGCCCCGTATCCAGCATGTCCTGCAAATGAGTTTTACCCAATCTGCGTGGTGACTTAGCAAACCCGCCGCGCTGATTAATCCGTAAGAACCCACCCCACCTACCACCTGCCCCGGCATGTTTCTCGCGAAAAAATCGAAAGGCTTTTGCGTTGAAGTCGGCGACCACTCGACGCTGGTAGCCCGGCTATCCCAGCCGGAGGCGCCCTATGTGGTCGAGGAGCTCAAAGAGTTCTCTGCGACTGACATCGGGGCGCTCACCGAATGGATCAAGGGGTCCGATGGCAAAGGTTCGAGCGGCTATGCCCATGCGACCTGCGGGGTTTATCCAGCCAAGCGCATCATCCGGCGCCACACCCTGGACGTGAAGAAGGTCAAGGATCCCACCTATTTTAACGAGATCTACACCCAGCAGTTCCGGGTTGATTCCGAGAAATACACCATCAAGGCCCTGAATTTTGACGACGGCGGGGAATACGACTTGGGCAAGGCGAACCAGAAGGAAGTGCTGTTTTGCGGTTTGCCCTCCGAGGAGATCATCACGATCCAAGACAAATTGCTTGAGCTGGGCGTGTATCCGGAGCGCTTGGAACTCGGCACGGTGGCGACGATGGGCGGGTTGATCAACTACCTGAAATTCAAGCAGAGCAAATCCCCGGTGCTGCTGCTCGAGATCGGCGAAGAGTCGACCCAAAGCTACATCCTCAGTGCCGATGGGGTGGATATCTCCCGGCCTATTCCCAGTGGCATCGCCGCGATGATTCCGGTGGTGCAGAAGGAACTGGGCCTCAAGGACGAGGAATCAGCCAAGAAGCTTTTTTACTCCAACACGTTTGATTTCACCAGCATGGGCGGAGCCTTGGTGAAGAAACTCCTGAAGGAGCTGCAATCATCCATCGGTTTCTATGAGGTGCAGACCGGCCAGTCCATCGGCAGTGTGTTCTGCACCCAGTTGCCCTCCACGCTGAGCTGGCTGGGGACGACCATGGCGGGGTCGCTCGGTGTGCCGGTAATGAAAATGGACGTGCTGCCATGGCTTGGGTCGCTCAATATCACGCTGGCTGAAGGTGTGAGCCTGGGCTCCGCCGAGGAGCGTTGGGTCGGCCTATTCTCCCTGATCGCTTCATACCAAAATGCTGTCCCTGACGAAAAAAAGTGACGCCCAGCCGGTAGTGGCGCCGCTCTGGCACACGAACTTCCGCAACTTTGACCGGTTGCCGGACACGAAGGTCGTGCGCACGACCTTCTTCATTAACACGGCGGCCGGCGCCCTGGCTGTCGCGCTATTGCTCTGGCTCGGCTACCGGGAATTTCGCATTCACAGCATCAGTGAGCAAATTGCCGAGGCCCAGAGCGAGATCGACAGCAATGCGAAGAAAAATGCCGAAGCGCTGCGCCTGACCCAGCTGTTTACCCAGGAGGACAAGAAATTGTCCGATACCGAGGCCTTCCTGAAAACGCCGATCGGGGTCTCGGAGTATGTGATGCTGATTGGTCAGACCCTGCCCAAGGAGATATCGATCGACATGGCCGACATCCGGGTGCCCGCCGATGGCAAGAATCAGCTTTATGTCCTGCGCGGGGTCGTGGCCGGCAGCCGTGACCAGGCGGCCGGGGCTGCTTCCAGCTACGTGGATGTGCTCAGGGCGCACCCGAAGCTTGGGGCTGTATTCGATCCCATCACGCTCGAAAAGCTGACGCCCGATCCGAGCACGGGGTTCATGGCCATTGAGATTTCGCTGAAAGTCAAAACGGAGGGGAAAAAATAATGACCTTCGCCGACATTGTTGCGCGCATCAAGAAACAGCCCATCGGCTTCGCCTTTGGCCTGATCTGTCTGCTGAGTGCCGGCTGGCTTTATTATCGCAGCGGCGAAATTGACAAGCTGCAGGCGGACTATGAGGCCAAATCGTCGGAGCGGGCCACCATCGTATCCAACGTGGGCATCGCGAAAAACCTGCCGGAGCAGGTGGCCGAGATGCAGGGCTTCACCAAGGAATTCGAAAGCCGCTTGGTTCGCGCCGGCCAGCTGGCTGTGAACCTCCAGTATTTTTACAAGCTGGAGGCCGAGAATGAGGTCAAGCTGCTGGACGTCCGGCAAAACCCGATCCCCAAGTCGGCCAAGGGTCCCTTCGTGGGGATACCCTACAATGTAAACGTGCAGGGCTCCTACAAACAGGTGATGGCGTTCCTCCAGCGGCTGGAGCACGGGCGGCATTATTGCCACATCACCAACGCCACCTTCACCAAGAGCTCCGGGGCCAGCGAGGGCTCGCAGCAATCCGGCATGGGCATGAGTCTCGCGCTCAGCCTTGAACTTCTGGGACAGCCATGAAAACCAACCTCATCCGTGTCACTTGTGCTGCTCTGCTCATGGCGGGTGGGCTGGGCATGGCATCGGCCAACACCGTGCTGAGCCCGGCCAAGCGCCAGGCAGCCTTGGAGCGTGGCAAGTCCCTCCTCGCCTCGCAGGAAATCGTCCCTCTGGCCGTAAACCCATTCTATCCCGAGGCGTTTGCTGAAACCGTAGCCGGTCTGGGGCGCTCCTCCGGCACCACCACGGCAAACACGGGCGGCGACGCGACTGCGCAGGTTCCGACCGGACCGCGCGGGGATCGCGAGTTGCTCGAGGCCATCGCCAAAAGCCTGAAGCCGAGCGGCTATATCGTGCTCGGCGGCCAGGCCTCGCTGTCCTTCGGTCAAAAGCGGGTCAAAGCCGGCGGCATCCTGACTATTACCTTTGAAGGCAGCCAATACACCCTAGAAATCACCAGCATCGATCGGACCAACTTTACCCTTCGCCTTAACCGCGAGGAATTTACCCGGACCATCAAATAAGGAACGAACTATGAGCACACGCACCCTCCTCACCGCGCTCCTCGCCACGGCACTGACCATGCCGGCCCTCGCCCAATCTGAAACCCCGGCGGCCGCGCCGGCCGAGCCCGCCGCGCCGGTCGCCACCGTTCAGGGCGCCGAGCCCACCGGGGCTCCCGTCAGCCGGGACAAGGACACGCTCTCGGTCGATTTCCCCGACGAGGACATCAAGACCATCCTCCGCAACGTCGCCGACCTCTTCGAGCTCAACCTCGTCGTGCCCGACACGCTGACCGGCAAGACCTCCATCAAGCTCCGCGATGTCACCTGGCGCCAGATCTTCCAGGTCGTGCTCGCGCCGGTGGGCTACACCTACGTCGAGGACGGCAGCATCATCAAGATTGTCAGCAACGAGCTCCTGCAGCTCGAGCCCGGCACCACTGAGGTGTTCATCCTCAACAATGCCAAGGCTATGGACATCAAGCCCACCATCGACGGCCTCATTGATGCCGCGACCGGCGGCAAGATCGTAATCGACGCCCGCAGCAACGCCCTCGTCATCACCGAGCGCCCCTCCCGCATGGGCCGCATCCGCTCCATCATCGAGCAGCTCGACAAGGCCACCGACCAGGTGATGATCGAGTCCAAGTTTGTCGAGGTGAGCGACCGCGACATCCGCAACATCGGCGTCAACTGGGCCTCGCTCCAGGGCATGCAGTTCGGCGTCAGCGGCATCCGCCAGTCCTTCAACCGTGATCGGGGCCAGACTTTCAGCAACGGCTCGAACACCTCGGCCAGCACCGGTTCCTCCTCCATCGGCAGCAATGGCTCCAACACCATCGGCAGCTCCATTGCCGGCACCCAGACCACTGTGACTACGGCCACCAACCCGCTCAATCCCACGGCCACCACGGTTACCACAGCGGTGGTCAATGACTTGGCAATTCCGGCCAACAGCACGAATACCGTCACGACTAACACAATCGCCAGCCCTGCCCAGACGGGACAATCCGTTGTTACCACCAATGCGCCGACCACCACGGGCAGCACCTCGACCTCCCTGAGCAACACCCTCTCGAACACCGCCTCGAATGCGGTCAGCAACCTGCTCGGCCTCACGAACACCGGCTCGACCAACCGTCTGGCCACGGCGGTCTTCTCCTCCTCGGATTTCAACATCATCGTCTCCGCGCTTAAGACGCAGGCCAACACCAAGGTGATGTCGAACCCCACCATCGTCACCCTCAACAACACCGAGGCCGTGCTGAACATCGGCCAGGAATTCCCGGTGCCGAGCTACACCTACAACAGCGAGCGCGGCACCTTCGAGGTGTCGGGTTTCCAATACAAGCCGATCGGCATTATCCTCAAGGTCACCCCGCAGGTGAACGCCCGCGGTGTCATCAAGATGAACCTCGAGCCCGAGGTCAGCCAGCAGGCCGATTCCACCTCCTTCGGTGGTGCCGGCGGTGCCCAGATCCCGATCATCTCGACCCGCAAGGTGAAGACCCAGGTTTCGCTCAAGGACGGTTTCACCATGGGCATCGGCGGCCTGATCACCGACTCCAAGTCCGACGGTGGCAACAAGGTGCCGGTGCTGGGCAGCATTCCGCTGCTGGGCCGCCTCTTCTCCAACAAGAGTGTGAACAACGTGTCCACCAACCTGCTGATCTTCATCACCGCCCGGACTGTTTCGGCGGACGGCGGGGCCCCGGAGGATGTCTTCGATCCCCGCGCCATCGCGGCCACCGGCCTGACCCGCGACGAACTGCCCGGTTACCGCGCCCCCAAGGGCACCGACGTGTATGCCGCGCCGGCGGCCCCGGCGAAGCAGTAAGGCGCGCCACTCCTTTCTGTTTAGCCTGGCCGGCGGAGAGATCCGCCGGTCTTTTTTTTGTCCGGCTGCAATCCCTACCACCAGCCGCTCACGAAGCCCTGGGCATACTTGATGGCGAGGACGCCCAGATTCTTCGTCAGATGGGCGGCCACGCAAGGCAGCAGCGAGCGCGTGGGATTTACCGGGAGGAAGCGCACGGCATAGAACCACAGGGAGCCGGCGAAGACCGCCGCCGTGCTGAACCAGGCCTTGCCACCGCCGTTCAGGTGCAGGGCTCCGTCCCGCCAGGTCCAGAGGAACGGATGCAGGAGGGCAAATCCGAGGGAGGCTCCGACGATGCCGGCCATCAGCGCCGTGCGGCCGCGGTGCTCCACCACGAGATAACCGCGAAACACCAGTTCCTCGGCAAAAGCGGCCATCAGGGTGTAGAGACCGAAGAGCGCGGTGATCGACGTTTGTTGCGCGGCCAGCCCGAGGGCGTGTTCACCGGCGGTTTCGGCGGCTAGCAGCACCAGCGCGCCGCCGGCTGCGATCAGCAGGGCGCTGGCCCTGGCCGGTGTGGCACCGGGAAATGCCCGCGGGTGGGGGGCGCCCCGGCGGGCGGACAGGTAGTCGTCGCGCCACCACTTGGCGACCACGCCGCCGGCCACCAGCAGGCTGACGAGCAGCCAAGGATTGTCCTGTCCCATGGCTCCACGAAAGGGGATTGCTTCGGCGCATGGCAAGACCGCCGTGCAGTATTTGTTAGCCATTTGGGACGACCGGACTAGGTTCCGGCGGATGCCCAGCGCCGTGATTCCCTCCCGCACCCCGCCACCTCCGCCGCAGGAATTTTCCGGGCTGTTTGAGCGTGTGGGCCCGCACATGGCGGCGCTGGATCGCTTCATGCAGAACGAGGTGGAGCAGTTCGAGCCCGAGATCCGCCGGATGGCGGCCTATTGCCTCGACACCACGGGCAAGCGCCTGCGTCCGACCCTGGTGTTTGTCAGCGGCTGGCAGGGCGAGGGGATGGTGCCGGATGACCTGGTGCGCGCGGCGGCGGTCGTCGAGATGGTGCATCTCGCGACCCTGGTGCACGACGACATCATGGATCGTGCCGAAATCCGCCGGAGTCGGCGCACGGCGGCGCGGGAGTTCGGCCCGGATGCGGCCGTGCTGCTCGGCGATGCGCTTTTCTCGCAGGCGCTGCACATCGCGGCGCGGTTTCCCACCACGGAGGTCTGCCGGGTCGTATCCGAATCCACCCGCAGGGTCTGTTCCGGCGAGATCATGCAGACGCTGCGCCGGCGTGACCTCAACATCACCCTGGCGGAATACCGGCGCATGATCGACCTGAAGACCGCCGAGCTCTTTCGCGTCTCCTGCTTTCTCGGGGCCCGCCTGTCGGGGCATGACCTGGCGTTTGCCACCGCGGCCGACCGTTTTGGCCATCATCTGGGCATCGCCTACCAGATGTATGATGATCTGGTGGACTTCGTGGGCGAGGAGCAGCGCATCGGCAAGACACTCGGCACCGATCTCGCCACGGGCAAACTCACCCTGCCCCTGATGTTGTTGCTGGAGCAGGTCTCGGAAGGGGAGCGCGCCGCCATCATCGCGGCCATGCGCGGCGGGCAGCCGCTGGGTCTCGCCGCCAGCAGGCAGCGCATGCAGGAGCTGGGCATCGCCACCGGGGTGGTGCGGGCCATTGAGGCCGAACTGGCGGTGGCCGCTGCGGCGCTGGGGCCATTTGCCCAGCTCACGCCGGTTCCGCTTATGCGGCAACTGGGTGGAATGCTGCGGGCGCAGGTCGCCGCGCTCGCGGTGACGCCCGTTTCACCATAATTTGCGTTTGCTTGGCCCCGGTGCGGCCATAATCTCACCGTCCCCACCATGAATTTGTCCCGGGTGTTCACCAAGGCTCTCACCAGCTCCCCCGAGCGGCAGCAGGAGGCGGACGCGGACTTCACGGTGGTAAAACAGGTGCAGGCGGGTGATGTGGCCGCCTTTGACCGCTTGATCCTCAAATACCGCGAGCGTGTCTTTGGGGTGGTTTACAATCTCACCGCGAACCGGGAGGATGCCTCGGACCTGACCCAGGACGCTTTCATCAAGGCGTTTCAGTCGATCAACCGGTTTCAGGGCCATTGCTCCTTCTTCACCTGGCTCTACAAGATCGCCATCAACACCACCCTGAGCCATCTGCGGAAGAATCGGGCGCGCAGTTTTTTCAGCCTGGAGAAGATCACGGAAGACGGGACCAACACGCAAGTCATTGACCAATTGACCGATAAGAAAGGGGCGGATCGGGATGCCTGCCTGCAAGAGCTCAAGGAAAAATTGAACGAAGCGCTGCAAAAACTGTCTATCCCACACCGCACTGTGATTACCCTTTTTGAAATAGACGGCCTCAGCCACTCCGAGATCGCCGAAGTCATGGGCTGCTCCGAGGGCACGGTTCGCTCCCGTCTGCACTACGCCAAGCAGTTCCTGCAGGGTGAGCTTGGCAAATATCTCCGCTCCTGAAGACCACGCCCCCCATGGATCAACGCCCCAAAGTCACCGTCGAGGACCTGCTGCACCTCAAGCGCGCCGAGCGCCCGACGGCGGAGTTCTGGAACGATTTCGAGCGCGAACTGCGCCAGAAGCAACTCGCGGCCCTGCTGGAAAAGCGTCCTTGGTGGCGGGAATTGCCGCAGCTTTTGGTCCGCCGCGCTTATCTGCCGGTCGGGGCCACGGCGATACTGGCGTTCACCTTGGTGTCCGTGAAATATTACGCTCCATCCCAATCGGAATCGGTGATGGTGCCGGTGGCAGGTTCCCCGGGCCCGGCCGACCGCGAGGTGGCGGCTCCGACGGCTCCGGTCAGCTCCCCGTTGATCAACCGCAGTGAGACGGTCGCCGCGATGGGAAGCGACCCGATGACCGATACTCCGGTTGCCGCAGAGCCCGCGGCCGAGGTGATGCCCCGGTTGATGGGATCGGGTGAGGCCGAGAGACCATCCGCCCGTTTGCTGGCGGACAACTACAACGGACTCGCCACGACCGAGGCGGATTTTGGGAAGGAAGTCCTCAGCAATCGCCTGAGTCCCCCGGTGCGGGTGGCAACGGCGGCCTCCACGGATGAGCTCGCTTCCGTGCCTAATCCGACCTCGCGGCGCAATCGTCTGCTGGCCCAATATGATGGCCGGCAGCTTAACCCGGAGCCGGCGCCGCCTGCCGTGGTGCGGGAACGCTTGGCCCGGCGCCTCGGTAATGCGGAGTCGGCCGATCGTGGCTCGCGCTTTAGCCGGGAGCTTGACGCGTTTGGCACCCCGATGCCTCAGATCGTGGCATTCCGCTTCTAAGCGTGCCTTCGCCCGCTTTGTTGCCCGCCATTCCGGCGGGCTTTTTTTACGGCTTGAGCGAGCCGGTCATGTCCTCCGGCCGCACCCAGGCGTCGAACTGCTCGGCCGTGAGGTGACCGAGCTTGATGGCGGCGGCCTTCAGCGTCGTGTTCTCCTTGTGCGCCTTCTTCGCGATCTCCGCCGCCTTCGCATAGCCGATGTGCGGGTTGAGGGCGGTGACGAGCATGAGCGAGTTCTCCAGGTGGCGCTGGAGGATCGGCTTGTTCGCCTCGATGCCGTCGGAGCACTTGTCGGCGAATGACACGCAGGCGTCGCCAATCAGGCGGGCACTCTGCAGCACGTTGGCCGCGATGACGGGCTTGAAGACGTTGAGCTCGAAATGCCCGGTGGCGCCGCCGATGCCGACGGCGACATCGTTGCCCATGACTTGGGCGCAGACCATCGTCAGGGCTTCGGGCTGCGTCGGGTTGACCTTGCCGGGCATGATGGAGGAGCCGGGTTCGTTGTCCGGGATGATGAGCTCGCCGATGCCGGAGCGCGGGCCGGAGCTCAGCATGCGGATGTCGTTGGCGATCTTCATCAGGGAAACGGCGGCGCGCTTGAGGGCGCCGGAGAGTTCGACCATCGCGTCGTGTGCGGCCAGAGCCTCGAACTTGTTCGGGGCGGTGATGAAGGGGCGGCCGGTGAGCTCAGCGATCTTCTTGGCCACAAGCACGTCGTAGCCCGCAGGCGTGTTGAGCCCGGTGCCGACGGCGGTGCCACCGAGCGCCAGCTCGCGGATCATCTCGAGGGCGTTGCGGATGGCACGCATGCCGTTGTCGAGCTGCTGCACATAGCCGCTGAACTCCTGCCCAAGCGTGAGCGGGGTGGCGTCCATGAAATGGGTGCGGCCGGTCTTCACGATCGAGGCAAAGGCGGCGGCCTTGCCGGCCAGGCTGTCGCGCAGACGCTGGAGGCCGGGCAGGGTGACCGTGACGGCGACCTCGTAGGCCGCGATGTGCATCGCCGTGGGGAAGGTGTCGTTGGACGACTGCGATTTGTTCACGTCGTCGTTCGGGTTCAGCACTTTCTTCGCGTCGGTCAGCTTGCCGCCGGAGAGGACATGGGCGCGGTTGGCGATGACCTCATTGGCGTTCATGTTGCTCTGGGTGCCCGAACCGGTCTGCCAGATGACGAGGGGGAACTGGTCGTCGAGCCGGCCGGCCGATATCTCGTCGCAGACGCGGGCGATGAGGTCGCGTTTCTCGAGGGGGAGCACGCCGAGCTCGTGGTTGGCGAGGGCGGCGGCCTTCTTGAGCACGGCGAAGGCGTGGATGATCTCGCGGGGCATGCTGGCCTCGGGGCCGATGCGGAAATTGTTGCGGGAGCGCTCGGTCTGGGCACCCCAGTATTTGTCGGCGGGCACCTGCACCTCGCCCATGGTGTCCGTTTCAATGCGGAAGTTCATGGCTCCAGACTGAACAAGGCGGGGCTTCCGGCTGCAATCCGGAACGGGCCGGTGCGGCGGCTATAACGGCCTCGTCTGGCCGCTATAAACCGGCGGCGTCAGAGGATCTTCAGCTTGGGCAGATCCTGCACATCAATGTAGCCGATGGGTCGGCTTTTGGCATCGAGCGCGAACAGGTCCGAGATCTTGAACTGCTGGAAAATCTTCAAGGCGTCCACGGCCAGCGCCTCGGCCGGCACGGTCTTGCCGCCGCGGGTCATGAAGCCGCCGACCGGGGCCGTCAGGAAGCCGGCCCCGCCGCTCAGGGTGCTGCGCCGCAGGTCGCCGTCGGTGAAGATGCCGCTCAGCTTGCCCCGACGGTCCACGAGCGCCACGGCGCCGGCCTTGGCCTTGGTCATGGCGAAGATGGCGGCTTGCACGGTGGTCCCGGCCTCCTTCAGCACCGGGCAGGCATCGCCGGTGCGCATGATGTCCTTCACCCGGAGCAGGAGCGTCATGCCGAGGGTGCCCGCCGGGTGGTATTTGGCAAAGTCCTCGCGGGTCAGTCCGCGGCTTTCCAGCAGCA
The DNA here is from genome assembly GCA_016795565.1 of Opitutaceae bacterium. GTDB lineage: Bacteria > Verrucomicrobiota > Verrucomicrobiia > Opitutales > Opitutaceae > Lacunisphaera. Next base: position 134,685 of record JAEUGW010000054.1, read on the forward strand.
CCATGGCGAGGGCATCGCCCAGGGCGAGGGCGGCCGTGGTGCTGGCCGTGGGGGCGAGCGCGAGAGGACAGGCTTCGCGCGGGGCGGAGTAGAGCAGGCGGTAGTCCGCGCCGCGCGCCAGCTCGCTGTCGGGCGCACCGGTGAGAGCGACCGTGTCCAGGCCGAACTTCTCGAACAACGGCAGCAGCCGCAGCATCTCCCCGGTGGCGCCGCTGTTGCTCAGCATGATCGCGACATCCCCCTCGGCGCACAATCCGAGGTCGCCATGCAGCGCCTGGGTCGGATCCAGAAAGCACGTCGGGACGCCGATGCTGTTGAACGTGCCGGTGAGTTTTTCGGCGATGTGGGCGTTCTTGCCGACGCCGGAGAAAATGACCTTGTGCCCGGCGGCCACGGCGGATTCGACGGCCCGCACCACGGCGATGAAATCCCGGCCGAGCACCTTGGCGGTGGCGGTCAGGGCCGCGCGCTCGATCGCGAGGCATTGGCGGGCCTGGGCGAGGATGATCTGATCGGAGAGGGGCATCAAAAACTTGTGTTGGCGGAACGCGGGCGCAAACCTAGCGGTCGCGTATTCTCGTTCAAATCATTTCCACCCGTGCTGCCGCGCTCCTCCAAATTTGCCCGCTGGCTGCGACCCATGCTCGGGCTCGCGGCCCTGATGCTGGCCGGTTGCACCGGCGGGGATCGCGTGAAAACGGCGGTCGAGTTGGATGAGCCGGCCTATCGCGAGGGCCAGGCGCTGCTCAAGGCCGGCCGCCGGCAGGAGGCGTTGTCCGCCTTCCTGAAGGTCATCGAGAAGCGGGGCGACGATGCAGCGGAATCGCACCTGGAGACCGGGCTGCTCTACGCCCAGCACATCAATGACCCGCTCTCGGCCATCTACCACTTCAAGAAATACCTGGCGCTCCGGCCCAACAGCCCGCAGGCCGCGCTGGTCCGGCAGCGCATTGATGCGGCGACCCGGGAGTTCGCCCGCACCCTCCCGGCCCAACCCTTGGAGAACCAACTGCAACGGGTCGACCTCGTGGCGGCGTTGGACAAGCTCAAGCAGGAGAACGAGGCGCTCAAGCAGGAGCTGGTTGATGTGAAGGCGGGCCGCAATGCGGTCGCGGTGACCGGGCTCGACGGCGCTTCGGCCACCGACGAGCGGGCTGCGCCCGGCATCAATTTCACCGTGGAAACGATGCCCACCGTCCGCACGCGACCGGCGCCCGAGTCCGCGCGTGCTCCCGCCAAGGCCCCGCCCCGGACCGTCTCCACGCCACAGGCTCCGGCACCGCCGGTGGCCAAACCCCAGCCGGCGGCCCGCCGCCACACCGTGCAGCCGGGCGACACGCTGTCCAAAATCTCCCAGCAATATTACGGCAACCGCACCAAATGGCGCGATATCTACGCGGCCAATCGGGGTGTGATGAAAAGCGAGTCCGACCTGAAGGTCGGCATGCAGCTGCGAATCCCATGACGGAGCGCCGGAGCGGACTCGTGCTCGCGCCAGGCGCGGACGCCGTCATGCGAAGCCCGGCTTAGAGCAGTTCAAATGAAGATGTAGCCACAGGTGGTCGCCGATTTCCATATCGGCGACAGGCTGCGCTCCCCGGCGCCGGTGTGGAAACCGGCGCCCACCCGAATCCGTTCCGGCTATACTTCAATTTGAACTGCTTTAGAGATTGTTTGGGGCGGGGTGCCCCCGGCTCTGCGTTGGAACCCCGGGGCAATCCAACTCGGGCTGCGGAAGCCCGATCAATGCGCCGGCTTCTCCGTTGTGTGGGTTGCGGCGCCGGCCATCATGAGCTTGTCGGTCCAGGCGAGGAACACGGCGGAGAGCACGAACACGACGTGAATGATGATCTGCCATTTCACGGCCTCGGTGTTGAGCGTGATGTCCGTCGACCGCATCTCGATGAAGGTCTTGAGGAGGTGGATGGATGAAATGCTGATGAGCGCCGTGGCGAGCTTCACCTTGAGCATGCCGGCGTTCACATGGCTGAGCCATTCCGGCTGGTCCACCTCGTCGTCGAGGTGGAGGCGGGAGACGAAGGTCTCATAGCCGCCGATGATCACCATGATGAGGAGATTCGCGATCATCACGACGTCGATCAGGCCAAGCACACCAAGCATGATGTGCGTGCTGGGGTCCTTGACCTCCGCCGGATGCTGGATGGCGAAGTGCAACAGGTGCCACAGCTCCGTGAAGAACTGGTAGACGTAGATGCCTTGGGCGACGATCAGGCCGACGTAGAGCGGCGCTTGCAGCCAGCGGCTGGCGAAGATGGTCTTTTCAAGAAGTTTTTCGGTGCGGGAATCGGGCTTGGTCATTAGGAGGTATGTGAAGCATCGTGATGCCTGCGCCGCGCGAAGTGTAAAGCCCGCGTTCGGGCCAGTCCGCAGTCGGCTCAGCCGGCGAAGAAATTCTGGATGCGGCGGAGCGAGGTGACGAGCCGGTCGATTTCATGCTCGGTGTTGTAGAGGTAGAAGCTTGCGCGCGTCGTGCTCGTGAGGCCGAGCTTGCGCATCAGTGGCTGGTTGCAGTGGTGGCCGCCGCGGAGGGCGACGCCATCCTCGTCGGCGAAGGTCACGATGTCGTGGGCGTGCACATTCTCAAAGGCAAAGGAAACGAGTCCGCTCCGCTCCGCGCCCTTCCGCGGACCGATGATGCGGATGCCGGGCAGGGCGGAGAGCTTCTCCATCGCAATCCTGACCAGCGCGTCGTCGTGCGCGGCGATCCTCTCGCGGCCGACCGAGTCGAGATAATCGCAGGCCGCGCCGAGGCCGATGGCGCCGGCGACGTTGGGCGTGCCGGCCTCGAAGCGCTCGGGGGCGGGTTTCCAGGTGGCGCCCTCGTAGGTGACGCTGACCACCATGCCGCCGCCGGTCTCGTCGGGCGCGAGTTTGTCGAGCAGGGCGCGGCGGCCGTAGAGGACGCCGATGCCCGTCGGGCCGCACATTTTGTGGCCGGAGAAGGCGAGGAAGTCGCAGCCGATCGCCTGCACATCGAGCGGGCCGTGCCCGATGGACTGCGCGGCATCGATGACCGTGACGGCGCCGACGGCGCGCGCCCGGCGGCAGAGCTCGGCCACGGGATTGATCGTGCCGAGGGTGTTCGAAATGTGCGTGAAGGCGAAGAGCTTCACCTGCGGCGTGAGCAGCCGGTCGAGCGCGGCCATATCCAGCCCGCCTTCGCCATCAGCGCCGAGCAGCGGCACATATTTCAGTGTCGCCCCGGCGGCTTTCGCAGCCTGCTGCCACGGGACGAGATTGGAGTGGTGTTCGAACTCGGTCGTGAGGACGACGTCGCCGGGCTTGAGGTGGGCGTGGCCCCAGCTGCGCGCGACGAGATTGATGCTCTCGGTGGTGCCACGCGTGAAGAGAACCTCGGCGGGATCGGCGGCGTTGATGAACTTCGCGACGCGGGCCCGGGCGCCCTCGTAGGCGTCGGTCGCGCGCATCGAGAGTGCGTGCAGGCCGCGGTGGACGTTGCTGTTGTCGTGCTCGTAGTAGCGGACGAGCGCGTCGATGACCTGGCGCGGCTTCTGCGAGGTGGCGCCGTTGTCGAGGTAGACCAGCGGCTGGCCGTTCACCTGCTGGTGCAGGATCGGGAAATCAGCGCGGGTTTTTGTCAGGTCGAGGGTCATCGTTCTCGTTCTCTTAAACGTTCTCTTTCTCCCGTTTCACACTCTCGAGAGAAAGGTTCATTCAATCCTTGTGGGTTTCAGTCGTGGCGGTGATGGGATCGCCCTTGGCGGCGTTGAGGGCGGCGTGCCAGCCGAGCGTGGCACACTTGATGCGGGCGGGGAACTGGTGGACGCCCGCGAGCGCGGCGAGGTCGGAGAGGTTGTCCTCGTCCACCTTGCCGGTGGTGACGAGCCGGTGCACGTCGGCATAGAGGGCCTCGGCCTCGGGAACAGTCTTGCCCTTGAGGTTGAGCGTCATGAGCGAGGCGCTGGCCTGCGAGATGGCGCAACCGGAACCCTCGAAGGAAATCTCGCCGATACGGTCACCGTCGAGCCGCAGATAAACGGTGCACTGGTCGCCGCAGCTGGGGTTGTCGCCGTGGGCGACGCGGTTGGCCGTGGGGAGTTTGCCGCGGTTCCGCGGGCGGCGGTTGTGGTCCAGGATGACGGACTGGTAGAGGTCGGTGAGGTCTTGCATCGGCCGGGCAGTGAACGGCAGAGGCTACGCCGGAGCGCCCGTTTGGCAAACAGAGTTTGGGATCATAGGGACGCGATGCGACATGCGAAGTTGGCTACATTCCCCCGCGCAGAGCACCACCACTCTTCATAGAGGGGATATACTCCATGCTGCACCAATCTCCTTTATGCAGGATGATAACACATACCTGACTCACACCGCCCATTCAGGGCTTAGATACTGCGGCGTCGCCGAATTGATTAACTTCCTGAGCCGGAGTGTCATATTTCTTCATCAGAATTTCGCTGAGTTCTAACTGCTCCCGAGTTTTGATTTCGGCTTGGGCCATGGCTATGTAAAAACTATCACGCCACTCCATCCAAGGCACAATTGTGCGCCTTCCTATATCAGCATACGGATCGAATCTGGTTGGCTTAATATCTTCGATAACGCGCCATCCATCTTGAGCCTTATCGTAGGCCCACGTCTTTCCGGTAAGACGGTCCATTTTGACAAGTGCAGATGATTGAAGAAAGAGCTGATAACGCTGTTGCGACTGGAAGGTGAAATAGCCTGCGGCAAAGCCGGCCGACAGCAGGGCGATTCCAAGAATGATAGCAAGGGGAGGTTTCATGGGCTGGAAGTCAGGGCGGAGTGTGTAGAGTTTGCTTACGCCGGCGATTGCGGCGGGGCCGTCATTCCCGTAGGCGGGGGCACAACCTCGAGCACCTTGGCGATGAGCTTGCGGACACGCACGACGCCGACGATGCGGCGGCTGGCCTGGTCGGCCACGACCGGGATCGTCTTGAACCCGTGCTCGCGGAAGGCCGAGGCGGCGATGAGCGCGCTGTCGGTGGCGGCGAGCGAGGTGGGGTCCTTTTTCATGAAGTCGGCGAGCGGAGTCTCGGGGGACACGCCGTTGCTCTGGGCGCGGAGCAGATCGGTGAGGGTGATCATGCCCGCGAGGCGGATACCGTCGGGCGAGACGAAGAAATAGTCGGAAGGATTGCGCGCGAACTGGTGGGTGACGTCGTAGAGGGTGTCGGTCGGCTTGAGCAGGGGAGTGGGGGCGGGCTCGATGAAGTCGGCCAGCTTGAAGTCGCGCAGGGCGGCGAGCACGGCCGGGCGTTCCTGCCAGGCGGTGGAGGAGCGGCGGGTGATGGCGGCGGTGAGGGCCTGGCGCAGCGGCGCGAGAGACTTGGAGATGGTGGTGAAGACATGGCGGCCCATGACCACGACCTCCACCGGGGTGCGGGCCCGGACGGAGGCCGTGCGCGGCCGGTTGTTGATCAGCGCCGCCTCACCAAAGAAATTGCCCGCGCCGAGCGTGGCGATGACCTCGCCGGCAGGCTGCTCGGGCGTGGCCCGCACGATTTCCACCTCGCCTTGCTCGATGACGTAAAAGCCCGACGGCGGCTCGCCCTGCTTGATGATGTAGTCCCCGGGCTCGAAGTGGGCGTGCGAAATGCGCTCGGTGACATCGGTGCGGATGCAACTGAGATCCCGCGGGAAAACCAGCAGCCACGCCCAGTCGAAGCCGACTTGAAGGCGGCGCGACCACGACGGGAGTTTGAAGAGGTAAACACCACGCCAGGTGAACCACGCAAGGAAACCAGAGAGCTTGAAGCCCAGCATCTCGGCGACGGCGCTGTGGCCGCCGATGGAGCAGAGCTGGCCGAGGACCTTGAACGAGAAGGGCCGCGTCGGCTCGCCCGCGAGGGCGCGGACGACATTGTTGGCGCACTGCCGGCCCTGGCGCTCCGCGAACTGGCCGGTGGGCGGCGAGGGCTGCTGGTCGTGCGCGTTGATGATGTTGGCGCAGTCGCCGATGGCCCAGGCGTTGGTCCGGCCGCGCAGGCGCATGTCGGGCGCGGTGAGGATGCGGCCCTTTTCCTTGGGCGTGTCGAGCCGGTCCACCACCGGGGCCGTGGTGCTGCCGATGGTGCAGACGATGGTGCCGCCGCGCACGAAGCCATCCTTTAGCCCCACGCCTTCGCCGGTGGCGAGCATGACGCGGGCGTTGAGCTTCATGGTGACGCCGGCCTGTTCCATCTTGTTCCGGGCAAACTCGCGCAACGACGGGCTGATCTCGGGCAACAACTGATCGCGCGAATGGATGAGCGTCACGCTGATGTCGTCCTCGCGGATATTGCCGTAGAAGCGCCGGCTGGAGCGGACCAGGTCGTTGATCTCGCCGGCGGTCTCGACGCCGCTGTAGCCGCCGCCGACGACGATGAAGGAGAGATACCAGCGGCGTTTCTCGGGGTCGTCGCAGACCTCGGCCTTTTCCAGCGCGGAGAGGACATGGGTGCGCAGGACGACGGCGTCGCCGACGGTCTTCAACGGGAAGGCGTGGTCGGCCATGCCCGGCACGACGTTCAGGTTGGAGATGTTGCCGCAGGCGAGGATGACGTGGTCGTAGTCGAGCTGGCGCGGCTGGCCGTCGTGGCTCTCGTATTCGATCCGGTTGCCGGCCAGGTCCACGCCCTTGACCTCCTCGGTGCGGCACTGGACGCCCGGCAGGAGCTGGCGCAGCGGCACAATGACATCGTGGAGGCTCAGCGAGGAGCCGACGGCGTCGGCCAGGAGCGGGCTGAAGACGAGGTGGTTCTCCTTGTTGAAGAGGATCAGCTCGGCGTCGCCCGGGCGGAGCTGGCGGCGGAGCGTCTGGGCGCACTTCACCCCGCCAAAGCCGCCGCCGATGATGACAATACGTTTCGCGGGCATGGGTGCGTGCAGGGCCACTCTGCCGGGGGGCGGGCCGAAGGCAATACAGGGGTTGGCTCGGGGAAGGGGAGTGATTCGCTCCGTTCGTGGCTGCGCCGTCCTGGATTGTGTAAGGTCCTCCTTCGCCAAGGCTACGGAGGACACTTTTCTTTGGGCTTTCGAAAGAAAAGTGGCGGAGAGGGAGGGATTCGAACCTCTCAGGCCCAACAACGCGTTTCGCTCAGGTGCGCGTGTTTTTGTTTTGTTACGAGTGAGTTAGAACAAGAAATACGCTGCAAAGAGAAGCAACGAAGTGAAGCCAAAAACAGGTTCACTGACAAATCTGTGGCAAATATTTCCGCGCCATCAACAGCTCTCTTTCAAAAGTCGCGGATTTGAAGGATGCCTGAGTGGACCAGGGAGAGAGTGAAATGCGACAGTTCACATGAACGGCCGCGTCTATGATCCGGTGCTGGGAAGGTTTATCAGCGCTGATCCAAACGTAGACGGAGTTGAGGACGCTCAAGGCTACAATCATTACTCCTACGTCGGAAATAATCCGCTAGGTGCGACAGACCCGACAGGCTTCTTTAAACTGAAGGATGCGCTTAAGATCGTGGCTGTAGTCGCAGCAGGGGTTCTGACTGCGGGTGCGGCGGTTTGGGCAGGTGCGGCGATGGGGGGCTTGAGCGTTGGGTATGGGGTCTCACTGACGGCTGTTCTTACCCCTTCTGCCTTTACCTTAGGTGGGGCTACATTTGTTGGCGCAACCGCCGGATTCGGGTCTGGGTTTGCAGGATCTGTGCTAAATGGTGGAAGCCTAGGCGATGCTTTCAAGTCCGGGGTGATCGGCGCGGGTATTGGAGCAATCACAGGTGGCATCGCTAACAAGCTTGGCATAGGCAGAATTCCAAATGATGCTGGGCAGTATTATAAGCAACTCGCTGCGGTGTCGGCGATGGGCGGCGTTGGGGGCGGATTAAGCGCCGAATTGCAAGGCGGACAGTTCCGACACGGATTTCGCACTGGCGCTATCTATGGAGCGGCTGGCTACGTGGCCTTCACCGGCCTGAACACCTATCTGAACGAAGAGGGTATCCCGTTGAAGCCCGATGGAGGCCCTGAACATTTTGGAGATTACGATCGTGTCACCACAAATGGCATCATGGGTGATCGAGCAGGGATGCAGGCCAAGATAAACGCGGCGAGCAGTGGCATTGGTGCAGGTCCTACTCCGCCCTGCGCCTCCAACACCTGGATTGGCTTCGTGCTCGCAACTACTCAGCTCGCACCGTCGAGGACCGCGCCCACTGGCTGCGGCATTTTACCGATTGGCTGACCTGCCGGGGCGTTGTCTCCGCGGATGGTTTCACCCGGTCGGTCATGGAGGCCTAGTCCTCCACCGTGAGCCTCAGTCACCGGATAGCCGATCACTTTCCGGTCGTTCATGCCGGCAAGCAACGCGAGCTCTGGCGGAATCGGCAAACTTGTTTTTGGTCCGGCGCCGAGTAAACGCGCCGTTGACCTGCGACAAATAAGATCGTTACCAAACTTGGGGCGCTGGCTTGCCGGCTGCGCGGCCCTGCCTCGCGTCGGCCTCCGACGCTGTCAGCTGGCCAACGGGGCGCGATCGGGCGGAATCGAGTGCAGTTCAGGTGCGATTGGAAATTTTCCCAAATCAGGCTATTCTTTTCAAAACCCTGAATGAACCGACTGAAACGTGAGCAAATGCCATGGTCCGGCGCCACGGCGCCGGATTCGCGTTATTTGGGGGCAGACAATGTCGCCGACCTGCTCAGGGATTGTGCTCAGATGGGGCTGTTGGACGAGCTGCGGGCCAAGCTCGGTCTCGAGGCCAAGCCCGACCAGCAGGCCGCCTTGCAGGCCGTGCGTGATCTGGTCTACGAGCTGGCCAGCACCAAGGATCGCGACCTTGCCGTCGATGTGCTGGTTCATGCCACGGGCGTTGCAGAATTCGACCATGTGACCTTACGCGCCTATGCCCGCAGGCACGGGCTTTCGCATGAGGGCTTCCGGAAACAGGTCCTAGCAATGCAACGGCGGCTAAACCTCCCGCGCCGGCCCATGCCATACCGCGATGCGAACTGACGTGCAGCAACTCGTGGCGGAACTGCCCGGCGCGGCCGTCGCGCACGCCGGCCGGCTTGGTCTGGCTCTGACCCCGCAGCTCGATCAGGAGACTTGGCGTCACTTGGTTACCCATCTCGCCCGCCTGACCCGCACCACGACCGGGGCCAGGCAAACGCTGACCGCCTGGCTGGGCGATGCGCTGGCTTATGGTGAAAACAGCTATCGTGGCCGGATTGTTACCTGCGCGGGTGAGGCAGGCTTGGAGCCCGGCACGCTGCGGAATGCGAAGATGGTCTGCGCCCGCATCCCTGTGTCATGTCGCCATGACGCCTTGAGCTGGACCCATCACTGCGAGGTGGGATTAGCTTTCGCCAATCCCAACGAAATCGAGTGGTGGCTGGCGCATGCCGAGGCGGAAAAGCTATCGACGGCCGCGCTGCGCAAACGCATCCGGGCCCACTTGGCCCGCCAGCAACGGTCCACGTCAGTCGCCGGGGCGCTGCGGTCCGTGGAAACCTTTCAATTGATGCGCGAGTTGCGCGCCGCTTGTCGCGTGGTCGTGCAGCACCGCAACCTGTGCCGTAGCTGGTCACCGGGCACCGCCAGCTCGGCCTTGGAGGAGATTCAGCCCCTGACGGAGTTTGTCGATGCGGTCCGCGCGCGTGCGCTCCAACCATCGGTTCGCCCAGTCGACCTCACATCGAACTGAGCGCAACAGCCCGGCCGGTTGACAATGTGTCCTTGGATAATGCAGCCCAGCCGGATCAATCCGAACCGGTTCCAGCGTCAAATTGTAAACACCTGCCCATGAAATTCCTCCAAACCCATAAACCCAGCCGATCGGCTGGTGTCGTCTCACCGGCCCAGGTTGGATTTGTTGCCCAGGTGTTCTCGCAGCTCGCAACCGCAGTTGACCCGACGGCGTCTCCCACTACCGTATCCAGCGTGAAAGTGCGGCACATCCTCAACAAACTCTCGCGGCTTAATCTGACGAAAGCCGACCGGGAGGTTGCTGCCCTGAAGGATCAGTTCCGGCGGGAAGACCAGGAATTGCTGCGACAGGGCCGCGGGGCTGAAATCGTGGCCCGCAACCGGCGCCTAATGGGGATCAAAGAGGGCGAGAAGACGCGCTTGGTGGGCTTTGGCGGGGTCCGTTTTGAGTGACGCCCGCGCGGCCACAGACAACGCCACACGATTTCCGGGTCGTGTGCGAGCATGAGTCCGCCCCCACGGTCGTGGGCGGGCATGCGGTTAATTTGTGGGCCATTATTGAGGATTACTTAAAGAAGTGACAAGTGGTGGTCTTTCCGCACCCTTTGGGCATGGGCATGCCAAAAGGACAGAAGATGGACGCGGAGGCGCTGAAGGCGCGCCGCTTGGAAGCGCGCCGGCTGTTGGATGAAG